>JBGQCJ010000006.1:0-70704 GCA_041495285.1 Verrucomicrobiia bacterium | reverse complement strand
CTGATCCAGCCCTTGCGAATCGTATGAGACTTCCACGACCGCGCTTTGCCCGTGCTCCAACTTGATCGTGCCCTTCGCCTTGCCGTCTTCGACAGGCACGTTCTCCATCACCTTCCCACCTAGCACTAGATGGAAGTTGTCGTAGATAGCTCCTTCCGTCGGGAACGGAAAACTAATGAGCATTTCGTGCGTCATGCCGGTGTTGTTGGCAATTGCGTACCGCGAGGCGAAGTGTACTTTGTACGTCGCGTACCACAGAAGTCCCTTGCGACGGTGCTCGAGGGAGAGGTCAACATTGATCTGACTCTTCTCGAGCAGCAAGTACTCGATTTGCGTCTGGGTTTGAATCTCGGTGACTGTTTTGCCACCCTCGATCCGCCTACTCTCGATCTCTCTCTTGGTTTCATAGCTGACCGTTGGTGCCTTCTGTCGTTGAACGGTTCCCCAGAGCTGGCCAACCGCGCCTCGCAACTTGTCATCTTGGGAATGCGTGCGAACCAAAACCGTGGATCCCAAGATCATCCAAGCAATGCTGACGCAGATGTATATGAAGATGATCGCGATTAGGCGCCAGATCATGAGAACGACTCCAAAATTGTTTCCAAGCGCAACCGCCGCGAGCCTTTGAGCAGCACGAGGTCGCCTTCGTGAAGCAACGCGCGCAGCGATTCCGTTGCTTCCGTCCCGCCCAACACCGGCAACACGCGATGCGTCTCCAGGCCGGCTTCCACCGCCGCCTGCGCAATCCAGCGTGCCGCCTGGCCCACCGTGATCAGCATCCCCAACCCGGCATTGGCCGCCATCGCGCCGATGTCGAGATGCGCTTGCTGCGTCCATTCGCCGAGCTCGAGCATGTCACCGAGCACGGCAATCTTGCGACCGGTGCACGGCGTCTCACACAGCATCTGCAACGCGGCCTTCATCGAAGGCAACGTCGCGTTGTAGCAATCGTTGACGAACCGCACGCCGTTCAACGTTACTTGCTCCATCCGCATCGGCGGAAACTCGACGTTCTCCAACCCGATGCGAATCTCGTCCAAATCCATACCGGCGAAGTAACCAACCGCCGCCGCTTGCAGCGCGTTGCAAATCTGGTGCCGGCCAAGAGTTTTCAGGCGCACGATCACGTCTTCGCGCTTCTTGGCGATGTTGAGACGGAACTTCACGTCACCGTTGATCTTGATCTCGCTGGCGCGAATGTCGGCGAAGTTTTCAATGCCGACTGTGATGACGGTCGCTCGCGTCCGCCCGCGCAACTCGGCACACCACCGGTCGTCAGCGTTAAGCACCGCCAGCCCGTCGCCGTTGCGCGGCAGATACTCCAGCGGCGTGCCTTCCTCTTGCGCCACACCGGCTTCATCGCCGAGAAATTCTGCGTGCGCCAGTCCGATGTTGGTGACGACGCCGATCTCCGGCCGGACCAGTTCCGCCAGCACGCGCATCTCGCCGGGATGATTCGAGCCCAGCTCGAACACACCGAAGTCGTAGCTCGGGTCGATGCGTAACACGCTCAGCGGCACACCAATGTGGTTATTGTGATTCGCCTCGGTTTTTACTACATTGAATCGCTCAGCGAGAACGGCAGCGATCATCTCTTTGGTTGTTGTCTTGCCGCACGCGCCACTGATGGCGATGACGCGGGTGGTTGGGGGCATGAGTCGGCGGTAGTTCGTTGCGAGTTTGTGCAACGCGGTGAGGGTGTCTTGCACTTGGAGAAGCGCCAAGGCACTAGGCGAGTTCGTTGCACGGGTAGGATCCGAGACTACCGCCGCCGATGCCCCCAAACGAGCCGCATCGGAAATGAATTGGTGTCCATCGAAGTGCGGGCCGCGCAGCGCGACGAAGCAATCGCCGCGGTGCAGCGTGCGCGAGTCAATGCTGATGCGGCCAACCGACCGGTTCGGGTCGCCGTGAATCAGCCTGCCCTCGCAAAGTTCCGCTAACTGTTCTACGCGCATCGTGTCCACCGTGAACCAAATTGACTGCAGTGCTCTTCCACGATTTGCCGGTCACTGAACGGGACAACCGTGTCGGCAAATTCCTGATACGTTTCGTGTCCCTTGCCGGCCACGAGCACCGTGTCGTCGGGCCGCGCGATGTCCAACGCGCGCTCAATCGCCTCCCGGCGATCTTCGATGACCTGATAATGCCCGCGCGTGTTTGCCGGGTACGCTTGCTCGACTTGCCGCAAAATCTCGCGCGGGTCTTCGGTGCGCGGGTTGTCGGTCGTCAAAATCGAAAAGTCCGCGAACTGGCACGCGACTTCACCCATCGGCGTGCGCTTGCCTTTGTCCCGGTCGCCGCCGCAACCGAACACGACGATGAGTCGGCCTTTGGTAAGTTCGCCGAGCGTGACGAGCACGTTGCGGAGCGCGTCCGCTGTGTGCGCGTAATCAACATACACACGGAATGGTTCATCCACGTTGGCCAATTCCAGCCGACCGGGCACGGGGCGCAATTGCGACAATGCGCACTCGGTCGTCGCGAGGTCAATGCCCAGCGCGTGGCCGGCGCCGATCGCTGCCAGCGCGTTGGAGACGTTGTGACGGCCGATCAGCGGCAGTGAAATCGGGATGCTTCCCTGCGGAGTGACCGCTACGAAGTAGCTGCCTTCCGCCGAAACGCAAACGTCCTGGGCGCGAATCAACGCGTCGCTTGAAACGCCGTAACTAAGTACGGCGCGGTCCCCACCCAAGCGCGCGATCAACTTGCGTCCGTACGCGTCATCCACATTCACCACTGACCGGCCGGTCTTGTGCATCGTCCCCAACACGCCGAACAGCGAAACTTTTGCTTCGAAGTAGTCCTCCATCGTGCCGTGATAATCGAGATGGTCCTGTGAAAGATTCGTGAACACCGCCACGTCAAAATCCACGCCCGCGACGCGATGCTGATCCAGCGCGTGCGAACTGACCTCCATCGAGACGCCGCCGCAACCAGCCCGCAGCATCTGGCTCATCATCTCTTGAATCTCCACCGACTCCGGTGTTGTACGCGCCGCCGGTATCACCCGTTGACCGATCTCGTACTGCACCGTGCCCATCAAACCGGTCGGAACTCCGGCCGCTTCCATCAACGCTTTGACCATGAACGCGGTCGTGGTCTTGCCGTTGGTGCCGGTCACGCCGACCACTGTGAGTTGCTGCGATGGATGGTTATAGAACCGCGCCGACGCCAACGCCATCGTGTGCCGCGAATCGGCCACCTTGATGCGTGTCGCGCGCGGCGTCAATCCGCTGTCGCGCTCCAGCATCACCGCCGAAGCGCCGCGCTCGATGGCCGCCTCGACGTACCGGTGCCCGTCGGTGCGTTCGCCGCGCACGGCGACGAATAGGTTGCCGGGCATCACGCGCCGCGAATCGTAGGTGATGCCGGTGATTTCCTGATCCTGTGGCCCGACCACAGCCAGCGGCCGGACGGTTTCGATAATTTCGGCAAGTTTCATGACAAGCTCGCTACTTTCGTTGAATCCATTGTTTGCGGAGACAGTCCGAGGTATTGGGCGACTTTCTCCGCGACCGCGCGGAACACCGGTCCCGCGACCGACCCGCCGTAGTACGCGCCCCCGGCCGGGTCATCCAAAGAAACGAGAATTGAAATTTCGGGATCAGCCGCCGGTAAGTAACCGATGAACGAGGAGTAATACCGGTTCACGTACTGACCGTTCTCGATCTTCTGCGCCGTGCCGGTCTTGCCGGCGACGTCGAAATTCTGAACCGCTGCCTTCGGCGCGGTGCCTTCCGGCCCGACGACCTTGCGCAACGCTGTCGTCATCAACATGGACGTGCGCGGCGAGACGCACATGGTCACTTGTTGCGGCTGGTACTGGATGATCGGTGTGCCGTCCGCATCGAGCAGGCTCTTGACGATCAGCGGCTTCATCAAGCGCCCGCCGTTGGCCACGGCGTTCATCGCCATGATCATCTGCAGCGGCGTCACGGCAATTTCGTGTCCCATCGGAATCCGCGTGATGGAGAGCTTGGACCAGCGCGAAAGCGGATGCGCAATGCCGGACACTTCGCCCGGCAACGCGATGCCGGTCTTGTGTCCGAACCCGTACCGGCTGACGTACTGATACAGGCGGGCCTCCCTCATTTGCAGCGCGACCTTCGCCGCGCCGATGTTGCTGGAGTGATAGAGAATCTCTTCGACGCTGAGCACGCCGTACGGATGCGAGTCGTGCAGCGCCCGACCGGCATAGATGAACGCACCGTTCTCGCAGTCGAACCGGTCGCTCAAGTTGACGGTGCCCTCGTTCAGCGCACCGGAGATGACCACGACCTTGAACGTCGAGCCCGGCTCGGCCACGTCGCTGATCGTGCGATTGCGCCGCGCATCGGCGGACGCTTCGCCGGGACGATTCGGGTCAAACGTCGGTCGGCAACTCATCGCCAAGATTTCGCCGGTCTTGGGACGCGAGACGATGATCACACCGGCTTGCGGCTTGTTTTCCATCATCGCCTTTTCCAGTTCCGTTTCAGCGATGTGTTGAATGACTTGGTCGATCGTGAGCACCACGTTGTAGCCGTCGCGCGGGCCGATGGTTTCCTCGCGCAACGCGCGAATCTCACGGCCCCGGCGGTCGCGCTCGATGACTTCGTAGCCGGCCTGACCCTGCAGATAGTTTTCCATGGACGCTTCGATGCCTTGCACGCCCTTGTGCTCCGAATTGACGAAGCCGATTATGTGGCTGGCCAGAACTCCGTTCGGGTAGGAACGCTCCAATTGATCTTCGAAGCTGATGCCTTTGAGTTTTAACTGTCGAATCTGCTGGCAGGTGTCCTCGCTCACGCGCTGCTTGAGCCGGACGTACCGGCTCTGGCCGCTGAGTTTTGCGGCGAGCGTTGCCGCGTCCATTTGCAGCAAGGGCGCGAGCCGCGCCGCAATGGGCGTCGCTTGCGGCCCGGTAACGCCCGGATCAGCGATCACGATGCGCACGGAGAGACTGTTGGCGAGCAGGTTGCCGTTGGTGTCGAGAATCGCGCCGCGCCGGCCCTGCCGATGAACGACTAGCTCGCGATTGGCGACCGCTTGCGTGAGCAGTTCGTCATGACGCAGCACATGTAATTGGAAAAGGCGGAACCCCAGCGTGAGGAACATGACGGCCAATCCGCCGACCACAATCAACGCTCTCGTCTTTTGTGACAACCGGCTCATCGTTGCGCCACCACCTTCGTTTGCGAACCGGATCGCGGCGGCCGTGACGGCGACGTGCTGGCAAACTGCACGTCCCACTCGGGGCCGGGCTCGTACACGCGCACGACCTGGTTCTCGCGCGGCGCGACGAGGCCGAGATTGTATTGCTGACAACGCGCCTCCAATTCCGCCGGCGACTTCAGATGCGCCAGTTGCGCGGCCAACATTGTGTTGCGCTTCTGCGCCGCCTGCAGCGCGGTCTCGCGCTTCTTGATGTCGTCGCCAAGCCGGTAAATCTGGTTCTTCTGCCAGACGTAACCGATCCCGACGACCGCGACGCACAGGCACGCCAGGAACGACCGACCGACCGTTCCAAACCGCAGAGGCTCACGTTTACGATTTCGCTTCATCTTTCCTTCAAATCTTCCGGGGGTCAGGCCGCCGCGCCCGACCCCCGTACTTCCCCACTCCCCACAAAAAGTTTCTCGGCGACCCGCAGTTTCGCGCTGCGCGCGCGGGGGTTGGCGTTCACTTCATCCTCCGTTGCTGTGATTGGTTTTTTCGTTACCGGCCGCAATGCCGGCGTTTCACTTCGGCTCTGCTCGATGAAGAACCACTTCACGATGCGGTCTTCGAGCGAATGGAATGAGATCACCGCGACGCGACCACCGGGTTTGAGGACGTTCACCGCCCCGGCAAGCCCGCGCTTCAAATTCTCCAGTTCGTTGTTCACCGCGATGCGCAACGCTTGGAAGACGCGGGTGGCCGGATGGATGCGACCGCGCTTCGGGCCGAGGACGCGTTCGACGAGTTGCGTCAATTGCGTGGTGGTTTCGATCGGGTTGCGCTCGCGCTCGGCCACGATTCTACGGGCAATCGCTCGGGCACGTCGTTCTTCGCCGTACGTGTGAAATATTTGCGCCAGTTCCTCCAGGCTGGCCGTGCGAAGGACGTCCCGAGCGCTTGCCACAAGCTGGCGATCCATGCGCATGTCGAGCGGGCCTTCGCGCTGGAAGCTGAATCCACGCGACGGCTCGTCGAACTGGCGTGAGCTTACGCCCAAGTCGAACAGAACCGCGTCCACCGTTGTCACTCCCACGTCCATCAGTACTCGTTCCAACTCCACAAAGTTTGCGCGCACCAATTGCACGCGCGTTCCAAATTCACGCAACCGCTCGCGGCTTGCGGTGATCGCTTCATCGTCACAGTCCAGCCCGATCAACCGCCCATCCGGGGCGCAGGCACGCAAAATCTCCTCCGCGTGTCCGCCGCCGCCGATGGTGCCATCGACGTACAGGCCGCCGCTTCGTGGCTGCAACTGCTGTACTGCTTCCCTGAGTAGGACAGGCTGGTGGTAGGTCATTCGGAAGCTCGGATCGGAAAGAAATCGGTTACAACCAAACCGATCCGCACCTCCTAACCTTCACTAGCCGCCCCGCACGCGAGAGTTATTACTCTCGCTGTCATCGCCCCACAGGACTGCGCTCCCCACCGCGAGTTCCCTCCTCACGGATGCGCAGCACGATGACCGCCCAACACTCGTCCGACCCAATGCCGCAATCCGACACGCGACAAGAGACTGGCTCCGGAACGCTCGCGTTTCACGTTCTCGACGGCGTAGTTGACGGAGGGGTCGATAATGTCAGTCGCCATTTCGGGTAATAACCCGCTGTCGCCTTCGATGATCACCGTACCGCGCGCAACTGGGCGTGCCATCATCCGTCGTTCGCCGCCATAGGTGGTTCGGACGTTAGTGCTGTTCAATTTTGGAAATGGATTCATGGTGGGCAGGCGGAACTGCCGGATCTCGCCGCCCTGGTTCATCAGGGTCTTGTTCAAGCTCAGAAAATTCATCACGCTGTCTCGACTCATCTGCGACCTCACAATCCCAATTGCTTGGCGGCCTCCGCAAAGTTCGCGGCTGCATTTGTCTTTTCCGCTGCCAGCCGTGCGGGCGACCAGATTTCAAATCCTTTCAGCACACCAACGAGCACCGCTTCGTCCTTGATCCCGGCGTGCTTCAGCAATGCCTCGGTCAACATGATGCGCCCCTGCTTGTCGCACGGTGTCCCGTGCGCATCGCTGGTGATGAGCCGCAACACCGATCGCCGCTCGTATTCGCCAATGGAAATGTCGTCCGCGCGCTCCATCATCTTGTCCATCGACGACTCCGGCAGAGCGAAGAGATGGTTGTTGGGCAGGGGTAACACGTAAAACTCCTGAGACCCCTTCGCCGCCGCTCGCCACTTGGCCGGGATTGCCACCCGGTTTTTCTCATCAACTGCATGGCGAAACGTGCCCACAAACACAGTCCTTTTTAGTGCCTTTACCATGGGAGTCGTGGTTCCTCCTTGAAAACCACCATTCCCCACAACTCCCCACATTCAGCCACAACAGACCAAACGTGTCAACACCTTTTCTGGAAATCTCCGATTATTTTTCTGGTGGGTCCGTCAGAGCTCGACTGACGTGCCGAATAGGAAAACCAAGGCCCGCCAGGCACGCTCCCGCCAGCATCGCTCGTTGTGCTCGGCGCCCTTGTCTTCAAAATACATGAGGTTCTTACCCTGCTTCCAGCCGCACGCGAGATAAGTGTCCCGAACCTTCCGCGTCAGCGGCGCGCCGTCTCTGACCGTACCGGTATCCAGATAAATCTTGAGGTCTCGTTCACCACATTCCCGGAGAAAATCCCGAAACGATTTCCCATTCCGATCCTTGAACTCAAACGCACCCGACAAACACGCGGCTTTGCTAAAAGTCTCCGGTAGCTTGTGCGCCATCCACAACGTGATCAATCCTCCAAGCGATGAGCCCATGAGTCCGGTATGCCTGCGGTCCTTCTTCGTCGGAAATTTTCTATCCACGTATCGCTTCACCACATCGCACACGTAGTTTGCGTACGGGTGATCGAGAATATCGTCGTAGGATTTTCCCGGTCGGTATTCGCGATACCGCGCGTGACCGTTCGGAATCCCCACGAGAATTACCGGCTCCATCTTTCCCTCGCGCGTCAAGTGGTCAGCGGTTTGATTCAGAAACCAACCGCCGTGACCGTAACAAGAATGCGGATCGTCCCAGATGTTCTGGCCGTCGTGACAGTACAACACCGGAAATCGGCGCCGATGATCGTGCTCCGCAACTTCCGGTAGATAGACATAGATGGGACGCGACTCAAGCTTGCCGAAACGCGGCATCACCTTGCTCGCTTCGATGATGTGAAACCGGGCGGACTCGGGAAACCGGATCATGTCTTCTTCGGAAACAACGGCGTGACCGTTCCCACCTTCGTCCCGGCCGGTAACCGACCCCAAACCGCTTCCTCGGCGAGGACGCCGAGTTTTTCATTCGCGCCAAGTTGCACTCGGATTTGCGTGCTGATCGCAGGCATGACCGGCGTAATCAACACCGAAATCAACCGCACTGACTCGGCGAGATCGTACAATACCGTGTCGAGCCGGCGAGCTTGTGCGGAATCCTTCGCTAGTTTCCACGGCGCGCTTTCCTCGACGTATTGATTGGCCCGCACAACGTATGCCCACAACGCTGCCAGTGCGCCGCCAAGGTCCAGTTGTTCCATGCCCCGCCGGTAGGCGGCGACCGTCTTTTCCGCCTCGCGTTGCAACCCGCTTTCACGCGCCGCCGGCACCGTGCCACCCCGGTAACGCTGAATCATCGTCAGGGAGCGATTGACGAGGTTACCCATCTTGTCTGCGAGCGCATCCGTGTAGACTTCCGTGAACCGTGCTTCTGAGAAATCGCTGTCGTTGATGCCGAGCGGTCCGTTGCTCGCGAGAAAGTAGCGAAACGCGTCGAGACCGAACGCGTTGACGTACCGGTCAATCTTCTCCAGATCGATGAAATTGCCGAGGCTCTTGCTCATCTTCTGGCCTTCGCTGATCCAAAAGCTGTGTGCGTACACTTGGCGCGGCAATTCGCGTCCGAGCGCCATGAGCATCGCCGGCCAGATGACCGCGTGAAACCAAAGGATATCCTTGGCGATGAGATGAATCTCTGCCGGCCAGTAATGCCGACGCTCCGGTGTGTCCACAGTGGAAAGATAGTTAAACAGAGCGTCGATCCACACGTAAATGACGTGCGCCTCGTCGCCGGGAACTTTGATGCCCCAATCTCCTGAGCCGGTACGCGAGATCGGCACATCGTTGAGGCCTTCGCGGATGCGGTTGGTGACTTCGTTGCGGCGCACGTCGGGCTGCACGAAAGTCGGTTGTTTGTCGAGCAACTTCAGCAAGGCATCGCTGTACTTGCTCAGACGGAAGAAGTAATTCTTTTCCTTCTTGCGGACGAGCGGCTTGGCGTTGATGGGCGATTTGTAATCGCATTCCTTCGCCTTGCTCTCCGGTACGTACTCTTCTTGTCCCGCGTCATACCAGCCTTCGTACTCGCCGAGATAAACGTCTCCGCTCTTGAGCAATTCTCCGACGTACTGCTGCACCTTCTCTTTGTGGCGTTGTTGCGTCGTGCGGATGAAATCGTCATTGCTGATACCCAGCTTCCGGAATGTGTCCTGAAATGCCTGCGCATTCTGGTCGGCCCATTGCTGGGGCGTGAGACCTCGCTCCGCGGCGGAGTCCACGACTTTCGCCGCGTGCTCGTCTGTGCCGGTAAGAAAAAAGACGTCGTCTCCGCACAAACGATGATAACGCGCCACAATATCGGCAATCGTCGTGGTGTACACGTGCCCGATGTGCGGACGATCGTTGACGTAATAGATCGGCGTGGTGACGAAATATTTCATGGGCGGGGAATATTCGCAGGTGAACGCGACCGAGTCAACCGCCTCACTTGCCGCCCAGCTGTTCCAGCAACGTGACGATGGCAAGAATGCCGATCGCCTGCACGATCAAGATTAACGCGGCCGTCATCGAAGACCACAGCAAGATCGTTGCGCCAAGCCCCAGCGTGAGCGTGATCAGATAGATCAGCGTCACCGCCCAGCTTTGCGGCAATCCCAACCGCACCAGCCGGTGTGAAATATGATTGATGTCGCCCTTGTACACCGGTCGCCCTTCCCGAATCCGAATCCACGTCACCATCACCAAGTCAAACAGCGGCACCGCCAGTACCAGCACCGGGATCAGCACCGGCAGCAACGTCGGCGTGCCGGTGTGGTAGAACGTGCACATAATCGGGATGACCGCCAGCATGAACCCGATGAAATGACTGCCGGCATCGCCGAGAAAAATCGACGCGGGCTTGAAGTTGTACGGCAAGAACCCCAGCAACGCACCGGCCAGCGCCAGCGACAGCAGACAAACGAAGTATTGATGCTGCAGCCCGGCAATGAATCCGAACAACAACGAGCACACCAGTCCCACGCCCGCGCACAGCCCGTCCATGTTATCGAGAAAATTCATCGCGTTGGTGATCATCACAATCCACAACACCGTCAGCAGATAGCTGATGAACGCGTTGTGAATGAAAAGCGTCACCCGCATTCCGGACAGGGCGACGATCGAAGCGATGACCACCTGCCACAAAAGCTTCCACCGCGCCGGCAGATCCCGCTTGTCGTCGTACATCCCCAGCGCCGCCATCAACGCGCCGCCGACCAGCAGCACCACCAACTTTCGCCACACGGAAAATGCTCCCTCGATGTGCACGCGCAAATCGGGAAGCTCGACGACCGGCAAGTTGACCTTCGCGGCCAGCGGCAGAACGATCAGATAATTCACCAACACGTTCGCCGCGAACGCGATAAAGATCACCAGCCCGCCCAGCAACGCGATCGGTTGCGTGTGAATCTTGCGCTCCAAGCCCGGTTGGTCAACGTAACCCCATTGGAAGGACAACCGCCGAAACGCCGGCGTGAGCACCAGCGCCAGCGCGAAGCTCACATCGAACACGAAGAAGTAAACGAGTATCCAGTGCACGGTCAGTGTCGCGTCGCCGTCAGCTGCCGGTACAATTCATCCAGTTGCCGGACCATCCGCGCCTCCGAAAAACGCTCCTCCACCAGTTGCCTGCCTCGAGCCCCCATTCTAGAGGTCAACCCCTTGTCCTGCAACAACCGAATCACCGCCTCAGCCACGCCGTCCGCCTCTTCCGCACGCACAAGAAATCCGGTCCGCCCGTCCACGCAAATCTCCCGCGTCCCGTCCACGTCAAATGCGACCACCGGCTTGCCGCACGCCAGCGCCTGCACCACCGACCGGGGCAAGCCTTCGCGCAGCGACAAATGCACCAACACATCCATCAGCGCCAGATAACGCGGAATCTCTTCCGGCGCAACAAGCCCCACAAACACGAACCGGTCCCTCAATCCCATTCGCGCCACGAGCCGCTCAAACTTCTCCCGGTAAATGCCGTCGCCCACCAGCAGAAACTTCACATTCGGCACCGCCGCAACAATGCGTGGCGCAGCCTCGAACAAAAACTCGTGCCCCTTCAACCGGAACAATCGCGCCACCTTGCCGATCACTAAATCGTCTTCGGAAATTCCCAGCGACGCGCGCAACTGCCGGTCGGGCTGCGCCTGCAGAAACGCCTCAACGTTCATTCCGCTGTGAATCGTCACGTACTTCGACGGCGTGCCGATGCCGGCTGCGAGATATTGCTGGGTCATCGCGTCGGCTACCGAGACATACTGCGTTGTGCATTCTCCGGCCACCTGCTCCGCCCAAGTGAACAACCAATTGCCGATCGGATTCTGATACCGGTGAAACGACGGTCCGTGGATCGTGTGCACGATGATGGGCACACCGGCGCGCTTCGCGGCAAGCCGACCGAGTATACCGGCCTTGCCGCTGTGCGTGTGGACGATCTGGTAGCGCTGGCGACTGAACAATCGGCGCAGCGCGGCGTAAGCGCTCACGTCTTGCCACGGATTCGGTTCGCGCCGCAGTTCGTCCACCACAATCATCGGCACGCCGGCCACTCGGGCTTGCTCGTGCAACGAACCTTCCGGTCCCGTCTGCGGTCCGATCACCAAATCCACGTCGTAGCCTTGCCGGCGCAACCCGATGCAGGAGGCCACCGTGTTCTCTTGCGCGCCGCCGACAATCAACCGCGTGATGATATGACAGATTCTCAACGGACTGGCTCCAGTTCGTACACCACGCGCGGCCCTGATTCATGAACAACCTTGCCGCGGCGCTCAATCTCCGCTTGAAACGCCGGCCAGTCGGCGTCGCGCAAATATCCGTAGTTCCGGGCCAGCCGCTCCAATTCCGAGCCGTTGATGTACACGTGCGTGAATCCCTCCAAGCTCGGCGCGCTCGACAACGGATGGCGGTCAAACGCCGTGCTCCAGATCACGTGTTGCCGGGCATAATAGGCCCGAGCTTCGCCGACATACAAGATGCGCGCGGTCGCCGGGAGGTTCCGGTTCATCCAGATGATCGGCTCAAACGTTCCCCGCCCCATTCGCGCCACGAACTCGTCGCGCGAGCACTGGCCGAGCGCGGAGCTGAGAAGGTTGAGCTGTGGGGGCGTGCGGCTGGGCTCTTCCACGTCCATCACGTCGTTCAGTCCCAGCGCCGTCAAACTCACAACCATCACCAGCAAGACCGCACCGCGCATGACAAACCGCACAAGTCGTTCGCCGCTCACCTGTTCGAACGCATACGCCCCCATCATCGCGGCCAGCGGAAACGCCGGGAACAAAAAACGCCACGGCCGGAACGTCAGCACGAACCAGCCGGCATACGCGACCACAAACAACCAGCCAGCCCGGCGAGCCGACGCGTCCGCGCGGCGCACCAGCAGAATCAACGGCGCGACGATCAACAACAGCGGCACCGCGCGCGGTTCAGAAAACGAATACCGCCAGATCAATCCAAGAAATTGCGCCGCCGCCGGCCCCCCAAACGCAGGGTAATGCTTCCCGGCAAACAACGCCGACTGCTCCGCGCTCCAGAAGCGACTGGGGAACACATCATATAATGATGGATAGACCGGGTTACCGGCCAACAGCCAGTTCTTGATCAACCACGGCAAAACAACGGCTCCGGCCAGTGAAATGTAACCAATGGCGAGCCATAATCTCTTGCGCGCCAGCAACATCACTACCGGAGGCAGAAGAACAACCGCCGCTGCAGTCCATTTCGTACCCAGCGCCCCACCGGCCGACAGTGCGGACAGCCAAAGATACTGGTCCCGGCCATCCCGCCACCAAATCAGCAACGCGCCGAACGCGAGCGTGGCGAAAAAGGTCGTCGCTAAATCCACGCGGGCCGTCTGGCTGAGATCCTGAACAAACGGCGTGCAATAGAACACTGCCGCCGCCGTGATCCCGATCCTCCGCGTCCACACCTGCGTCGCCACCGCGTACACGGCAACCGCCGCCAACACGCCGAAAGCCCAGTGCAACAGCTTGGCGGCGCCGTCCGAGCTCGTCACTATCCCCAGCAGATAGAGCATCTCCGTGAGCTGAGGCATGTTCGAGTAAAAGTTGTGCGGCAAGAAGATGATCTGCCCGGCGCGAATGTACTCCGCCGGCGCGCCCAAATGATATTCCAGCTCGTCATACTCGAACGGCGGCGCCAACGTGCCCGGCAGGTTGAGCAAAGCGGCGACGACGAGGCACGCGAGCATCACTTTGCCCCAAGCGTCCAGACTCTCGTTCGACAATGGTGACAAGCGCAGAAACTTCCGCGGCGCCGGCAACGCCCAAGCCGCGACGCCGACCAAAACTAGCGGCACCCTTGCGACAGAGAACCGCCCCATGACAAGGACGCCTACCGCCATGATCCACAGTCCGGTACCAAGCGCGAGCAGCGCACCGAACAGTGTTCTTTCCGGAAGGAGACGATTCACCATCGCGGCGCCCACCGCAAACGCACCGGCAAAGATGCCGACAAGACAAACTACATCCGCGAGTCGGCCCAACAGAAACACGCCAAAGTATGGACCGATCCTCAACGTCGGCAGGCTGGCCGCCGCGAGTCGGCCCAACTGCAAGAGCAAGAGCGATCCGTCGTACCGAACAAGATAAATCAACGTGAGTCCGACGACCCAACCGATCGCCAGAATGGCGCCCCACTGAGAAGAGACTTTGAATCCAGTTCGCGCTCCCGCCTGATTAGCCATCGGGAACGGATTGTAGCGACAGAAACAAAAACAGCAAGACGACTACCACAAACGATTCTGAAGTAGTAGATCGCGCCGGACCGGAGGTTCAGTCCTTCGAGTCCCGGCCGCGGCCCTTGCCCCTGTTATCGTCGCCTTGAGTATCGCGCCGTTCGGCTGAACGAGCGTTGTCCGCAGGCTGCCGACTCAATCCCGGCGCGTTTGCACGCGGACTCTGTTTCTCGCCCTCGCTCGGCTTGGGCGTTGAAGGCTGCCGGTAAGCGTCGGTCGTACGCCCCTCAAACAGGTTGCCGCGGTTCGACAACGGAGGCTGAGTCAGCTTCGCAGCCGGTTGTTGTTGCCGGCCTTGTTGAATCTGCTGGCTTCGCGGACGCGATTCTTCTACGACAGGCGCCGGAGCCGGCGACGTCACGCGTGCCGGCTGCTCTGCCACCGTGGGTCTTGGAACAGTCTTGTACTCGCGAACCTCGCGGTTGCGTTGTTGCGTCACCTCGCGCGTTGCGGTCTCGCGAGGCGTGTTCGGCGGCGCCGGCCGGAATCCGGTTGTGACCGGCGGCGGCGAGACGCGTTCCACCGTTGCCCGCTGCATCACCCGATCCGATCGCTTCCGCCACAGGTCGGCCACAGAATCCGTGCGCACCTTCTGACCGCTCACACGTTCGATCGCGCCCCTGTCCGGACCGTTGACGAAAACCCGATCGTTCACGCGCCGGATGTTCGTGATGAATTTTGTCTTGTTGATGATCGTCTGGTTCACGATCACGGTGGACGGACGAATCGGTCCGCAGAAATTCCGTTGCTCGCAGAATATGAAGGCTCGTGGCGCAATCACGATGTTGACGGCGATCGCGCCGTTCGGTCCAAAATCACACTCGGGCGGAAGCGGCGCCCAACCAACGTAGCCGCCACCTTCGCGCCAACTGACCCAGGAAGGACCCCACTCCGTGCGGGGCACCCAAATCCAGCCGTAGTACGGATCGTTCACCCACCGGCCGTAGTGGTAACACGCCCACGCCCACGGTTCGCTGCTGACCCAGTACCAACCGGAGTCGGTCCACTCCCAGTGGCCGTCGGAATACGGACGCCAATTACTGCCGACGTACGCCGGATACCAGCACCGACCGTACGGAGCGCGATCCACCCAATAGCCGTACGCGCCGAGCGGTGCATCGAAATCGCTGACTGCATTAATGGAAATGCCGACCGCGAACTCGGAGTGAGCCGCGGCGTCGGAAACCGTAACGAACGGAGCAACTGCGAGTGCAAGTAGAAGAGTTATCCAGCGCATTTTCATAGAAATTATTCCTTTCCGTCAATTGGACGTTTTCGCGCCCCGTCTATTCAAGCCTCCGCAGCAAGCGACTGCAGCCGCGCGCCCTGCTCCACCCGGTGACCGCGCTGAAACTCCTCGGCACCCATGCGTCTTCCGCCCGATGGCTGAAGTTCGAGAATCTTCAACCCGCCCCGACCCGTCGCCACGATGAACCCCGGCAATACCTCGCCCGGCTTTCCCGTCGCGTCCCCGATCACTTCCGCCTTCCAAATCTTCAGCATCACGTCGCCAGAGAACGTGTACGAGCCCGGCCACGGATTGAATGCGCGAATCTGTCGTTCGATTTCTTCTGCCGGTTTCGTCCAGTCAATCCGACCATCTTCCTTGCTGATCTTCTTCGCGTAGGTCGCCCGGCTTTCGTCCTGCGGTGTGCGCGGGGCCTTGCTGGCATCGATCAACCCGACCGTCTCCACGAGAAGCTTTGCTCCCAGTGCGGCCAGCCGGTCGTGCAGCATCCCGGAAGTGTCGTTCGCGCGTACCGGCTCCGCTCGCTGTAAGATGATGTCACCGGCATCCATGCGCTCGTTGATGAACATCGTCGTCACACCGGTTTCGGTATCTCCGTGCAGGATGGCGTACTGAATCGGCGCCGCACCGCGCCACCGGGGCAACAGCGAGGCGTGCGCGTTGATGCAGCCAAGTCGCGGAATGTCCAACACCACTTTGGGCAGGATCTGTCCGTAGGCGACGATGATGATGACATCGGGCTGTGCCGCTCGAACAAGTGCGACTGCCTCAGCTTCCTTGATCCTGGCCGGCTGATGAACCGGCAGTTTCAGGTGCTCAGCCGTGACCTTGACCGGTGGCGGCGCGGGCTTGAGGTCCCGTCCCTTCGGCCGGTCAGGCTGCGTGAATACCGCAACAATCTCGTGCCCGGTACGGTTCGCCAACGCCTCCAAACACGGACAGGCCAGCTCCGCAGTGCCCATAAACACAATGTGCATGACACGCCAGCCCTAACAGAGCAAACTTGGAAATTCAAGCTTCCGGACACACTCACTGTTTCGCCGGCGCGGTACCGGGTACTTCAATGGCGCGCAATTCCTGGGTGCGCCCGAGGATCGCGCTCATGATGTCGTGCGCGACTTCGATCGGCGCCTGTAACGCATCGATGTCAACGCGCACATCTGCCGGGTAATACGCGATAACCGGTTTGGATTCTTTGTCGTAGATCTCCAGCCGATGACGGATCGTCTCTTCGTTGGCGTCATCGAGGCGGTTCTCCTTCAACGCGCGCGACTTGAGCCGGCGCACTACTTCCTGCCGGTTGCGCACGGCTCGAAGCACGACGAGCTTGAGCACCTCAATGTATTCGTCCAGCATCTCAGCCTGCCGGACATTGCGCGGGATGCCGTCGAGCACCAACACGTCGCTCTCCGGCTTGAACGCCCCGGTGTGCACCAAGTCGTCGATGTGCTCCTTCCAAAGCCTCATCGTGAAATCGTCCGGCACGAGTTCGCCTTTGCTTGAGAACTTCAGGAAGACCTTGCCGACATCACTGTTGAGGTCGATGGAACGAAACACCGCGCCGCAAGCGATGTGCACAAAGCCGGGCAGCGTGCCCAGCATTTTTCCCTGCGTGCCCTTCCCGCTGCCGGGCGGTCCGAACAACAAGACAGCTTTGAGTTTCTGTGCCACGGTTTGTTCGTCTCCTTAATTCAACAGTTGATACCAGTTGTTGCGCCGGTGCGGCTCGTACCCAATCTCTGTGATCAACCGTTTCATCGTTTCTTCGTTGATGCGGAACGTCGCGCCTGCCTGCGACACCACGTTTTCTTCCATCATCACGCTGCCAAAATCGTTCGCACCGTATTGCAACGCAATTTGTCCAATCTGCGGTCCTTGCGTCACCCAACTCGATTGCACATTGTTGAAATTATCAAGGAAGATTCGTGCCAACGCTTGCATCCGCAGGTACTCGTGCGCGCCGACCGACGGCACCCGCAGTCGCGTGTGTTCATTTTGGAACGTCCAACAGATAAATGCTGTGAATCCATGCGTCCGATCCTGCAAGTCGCGTAACCGCTGCAAGTGCTCAATGCGATCTTCAATCGTCTCGACGTGTCCAAACATCATTGTCGCCGACGAATTCAATCCCATCCCATGCGCAATCTCCATCACCCGCAACCACTGGTCGCTATTGCACTTCAGCGGCGCGATCCGCTTGCGCACGCGATCCACGAGAATCTCTCCGCCGCCGCCCGGTATCGAACCCAGCCCGGCATCTTTGAACCGACGAATTACTTCTTCGAGCGGCATCTTGAACACGTTGGCGAAATGGTTGAACTCCGGCGGCGAAAAACCGTGAATGTTCACCTGCGGGAAGTTGCGCCGCAGGTACTGCAGCAGATCAATATAGTAATCAATCCCCAGCTTCGGATGATGCCCGCCTTGCATCAACACTTGCACGCCGCCGATCGCCACCAACTCCTTGAGCTTCTCACCGATCTGCTCGGGCGTGAGCACGTACGAGTCGTCGTCCCGCTCCTCGCGCATGAACGCGCAGAACGTGCAGTACACATCGCAGACATTCGTGTAATTGATGTTGCGGTCAATGATGTACGTCGCGACACGATCAGGATGCTTACGTTGCCGCACCGTATCGGCCAACGCACCCAACTCCGGCAACGTCAGCGCACGATAAAGCCGCAAGGCTTCCTCGGACGAAATCCTCTCGCCCCCAATCACCTTATCTTGAATCGTATCAGCCGACGTATCGTAGATCATGACAGCCACCGACCAGTCCCATCTCGCTCAGATACTTCTGAAATCGCCGAATCCCCTGCTTCTCTTTCTCACCCAACTCGTACCGGACATTCTTCGTCAAATACTCGCGTCGAAACTCCGGCGTCGCTTCCGTTGCATTCTGCACGATTTGCTCGATGTGCTCAAGCCCCGCCGCCTTCGCGTCGCGCAGCAACTTCGCCAACGCCTTCGCCTCAACTCCACGCTGCGCCGCCCACGCCGCGAACACGAATGGCAGCCCGGTCATCTCCGTCCACGCTTCGCCTAAATCCAACATCCCATCGTCGCCGTGCCGGAACCGATACCAAATCGCGCCATCACCAAACAGCATCATCGCCTCGTGGTCGCTCAACTTCGGCGCGCCCGTCAACGTATAAAACTCCGGTTGAATGTGGTAACCGTACCGGAGGATGATGCGCACCAACCACGCTGACGAACGCGAGCCGGGATCAACCGCCACCCGCTTGATTTTCTCGACCGGCTCGCGATGCGCGAGAAACACGCTCCGCACCGGCCCGTGCCCGGCAATGGCAATCCCATCCACGACATCGTACTGGTCGTGCAACAGCATCTCCGCGACCGGTACGAGGCCAACATCAAATTCCTTCCGGTGCAACCGGTCCGCCAACTGTGCCGGCGCGCACAACGTGACTTGCTTTTCGATTCCGTAAATCAGTGGCCGCGCATTCAAGTGCGGCACGGAACCGATCCGCCAGCTCACGCCACGCCTCCTTCATTGCTCGCCCCGGCGTACGCGGCCCCGGTAGGGCGGGCTGTCTCCAGCCCGCCGTCTTTGTCATCGGTCGGCGCGGTAGGGACACCGCGCCCTACCGGCCTATACAAACTGTCGCGTTGCACCGGCTCGCGCCCCGCCTCGCGAATCGCGCGGATCAATTCCTCCCGCGCCATTTGCTGCGGCGTTTTCGCCCCGGCCATGTGATAAATCTTCTCTTCGATGATCGTGCCGTCGAGGTCGTCCACGCCGTAGCTCAACGACACTTGCGCGAGTTTCATGCCCATCAGAATCCAGTACGCCTTGATGTGCTCAATGTTGTCGAGGTAGATGCGCGCAATCGCCAGCGTCTTGAGCAAGTCGTAGCCGCTCGGCCCCGGTAGGTGTGACAGCTTGTTGTTCTCGGGATGAAACGCCAGCGTCACAAACGCCGTAAATCCGCCGGTCTCATCCTGCAACTCGCGCAACCGCCGCAAGTGGTCCACCCGGTGATGCTCCTTCTCCATGTGGCCAATCAACATCGTACACGTCGACCGCCCGCCCATCTTGTGCCACGTCCGATGCACGTCCGCCCATTCCTCGGCGGTTTCCTTCGCATGACAAATCACGTTGCGCACTTCCGGGTCAAAAATCTCCGCGCCTCCGCCCGTCAACGATCCCAGCCCCGCCTCACGCAGCGCCGCCAACGTCTCCGGCACGCTGCGTTTGCCCACCCAGGACAGGTGCAGAATCTCGATGGCTGTGAAAGCCTTCAAATGCAAATTCGGGTCGAGCGCCTTCAATGACCGCAACATCTCCGTGTAGTAGTCCCACTTGAACGAAGGATGTAAACCGCCGACGATATGAATCTCCGTGATCCCCATCTTCAACGCTTCCTGCGCCTTCTCGATCATCTGCGGCAAATTGTATTCGTAAGCGCCCGCGTCGCGTCGCCGCCGGTAAAACGAACAGAAATCGCAATCAAGAATACAGATGTTCGAATAATTGATGTGCCGATTCAGGATGTAGTACGCGACGTTGCCGTTCTTGCGTTCGCGCACGGCGTTCGCTAGCGCGCCGATGACCGCCAAGTCATGCGACCGGAACAATCGCAGACAATCATCCTCCTGGATGCGTTGCCCCGCCTCAACCTTCTCGTAGATGTCGCGCAACTCGCTGCGCTGAATCAGTTTATTCATCCTCGTAACCCACCCCCTCACCTTAATCCTCTCCCCCGATGGGGAGAGGAGATTCCCCTCTCCCTTTCCAAAGGGAGAGGGTCAGGGTGAGGGTTCAAATTATCTCACCACCACATCCACAATTACCGCCGTCAGAAACACCACGCTGATCACCCCGTTAACGCGCAACGAGGCCGCATTCACGCTGACGGGATCGCCTTTGCTCGCCAACCGATGCTCGTACGCTAAGCAGACCGCCACCACCGCCAATCCTATGTAGTATGGCAGCCGCATCCCCGAAATCAACCCGAAACCCAGCAAAGTCAGCCACATCACCGCATGCGCCAGCCGCGCCAGCCGCAAGCTTCCCGGGATACCCAACCGCGCCGGCAACGAGTGCAGCCCCATCCTCTTATCTGCTTCATAGTCCTGCGTCGCATAGATGATATCGAACCCCACCAACCAGAACACCACCGCCAACGCCAACACCACCGGCGGCCACAGATCAGAAAAATCCCCGCGCACCGCCAACCACGCCCCGACCGGCGCGAGCGCCAGCGACAACCCGAGGAAGAAATGCGAGAAACTCGTGAACCGTTTCGTAAACGAATAGAAGAACACCACCACCAACGCTACCGGCGACAAGTAAAAACAAATCCGATTGATGAACCAAGCCGTGACGATAAGTCCTGCCGCCGCTCCAATCACCAAACACCATGCACCGGCCACCGACATTTGCCCTGCCGGCAAATGTCTTCCCGCCGTCCGCGGATTCAACGCGTCAATCTTCCGATCCACGATCCGGTTGAACCCCATCGCCGCCGTCCGGGCGCACACCATCGCCGCGAGAATCAGCAAGAACGTTCGCCACCCCGGCCAACCTCTGTCCGCTCGTGCCGCCACCGCCATCGCCGCCAACGCAAAAGGAAGAGCGAACACCGTGTGCGAGAACCGCACTAACTCAAAGTATTTTCGGATGGTAGCCATCATCGAGAAAGGCGGAGCGCTTTATTTCGAACCCGATCAACTACGGTCTCATCCAACCGGAAGTAATGCGCCGGCACAAGAAAATCCACATCTGCGCCAGCCACATCCAGAAATGATTGCCGGACTTGAAGCGTGTCCGTATTGAAGATCGGCGGCGGCAACGCGACGCGCCACGACATCGCAAAAGCATCGCCCACAAACGCCAGCCGCTTCGTCTTCGAGAGAAACCCGACGTGACCGGGCGTGTGGCCCGGCAAGGCGATCACACGCAGACCGCCCCAAAATGGCAATTCGTCGCCTCCCCGTACCCAAACATCCACTTCCGGCGCGCGATACCCAACCAGACCGCGGCCCACGCCTTCCAACCAACCGCAGACTCGTGCAACGCCACTGTAGCGATACCGGCCTTGCACGTGGAGTTCATCCCCGGCTGGCGCGTATAGTTTGGCTCCGCTCCATTCCCGGAGTCGCGCGGCGTTGGCGGTGTGATCCAGATGGCCGTGCGTCAACAGGATCGCCTTCAAGTCCGAAGGATGGCGGCCCAGCGCTGCCACGGCGCGTTGAATGCGTTTGAAATCACCAAACAACCCAGTGTCCACTAGAACAAGTTCGTCGTCGCCAAGAAGCAGATGCGTTGAAACGAACCAACCACGAATCCCGACCAGATCAGGACGGATGTATCTCATGGAATACCGCATCGCATCTCGGGCCACTTTAACAACGCCGCTTGCAGCAGTTCAATCTCTGCGTGCCGATTTGCTACCGGCCCCAACCAGTGCCATGTTTACAGCGTTCGGTCGTACTGCATTCGTTGAAAGGAGGTCGCCGATGAAGATCCGAAACGAATTGCTAACGATCTGCAGCATCATCGCGTCAGTGGTGCTCACCTGTCAGGCCGCTGACCGGGCCGCGTGGTATGGGGAACAGCATCGCGGCCAGCCGATGGCCAACGGTCACCGCTTCAACCCCGACAAGCTGACCGCCGCCTCGTGGTTCTTCCCTCTCGGCACGAAAGTGGTGGTTACTTATGACGACCGGAGCGTGGTCGTGGAAATCACCGACCGCGGCCCGGCGCGACGCTTAGTCCACCGGGGTCGAACGATCGACCTGAGTCGAGCCGCCTTCACCGAGTTGGCGCCGCCTGAACTCGGCGTCATTGACGTAACAGTCCGCGAGCAATCTGAAGCGGAATTAGCCGCGAGATGAGCGCCAGCAGCATGTCATAAGAAGCCGGCCGGTCTCACTTCGAGACAGATGCGGGCATAAGTTGTCATGAAGTTGCGATGCGGCTGCTCAGGTACGATCAAAGATTTATGATGCCGGGACACTTCGTACTTGGCCACTGCGAACAACCCCAGAACTCCTTACCGGCATTTGCCCCTCGCTTGGCCCGTTTCAGCACCATCGCACTGCCGCAGACCGGGCACACCGGCCGTGATGGAGTGGCGATGTCATGCCGAGCGTGTCGAGGCATCTCTGTGGTTCCGCCGCCCACCGCCTGCTGAAACTGCCGGAGCATACCGGCGCATTGCGCACCATCGATGAGTTCCAACGGTTTCCCTTCCGCCCATCGCAGCGCTTCGTTCGTAAAGATTCCGCTCGTAATCAAAATGCCGCGTTGCGCACCTTCGCCATCCCTCACTCCGTTGAGTTCACGCACAGGCTTGACGCCGACCTTGAACCTGCGCCATCTCTTGCATTGCACAAGCGTCCGTTGACCGTTGCCGGTAAGAATCAGATCAATCCCGCCGTCGCTACCTCCTCCGCCTCTTTCCTCGACCTGAAATCCTTTCTGCCGGTAAACCTCCGCAACCATTCGTTCAAACTCTTGCCAACTCAAACTGTTCAGCCACGCGATATCAATGTTCTGCCGCAGAAACGCAGCTCGCTGCCTTCGCAATCGCCAGCCGCCAAATCCCCCCGCCAGCCACACCATCGCCCACAGCGCACCGAAGAACCACCCGAACATCTCCATGACTGGCTGCACTCCCGGCGTCTTTAGCTGTGGCGTCATCCACGCAGGAATCAAAAACAACCCGATGAGCGCGACCGGAATACAGACCCACGGCGGAACGCGGCTAAAGACCCACGACAACATCTCCACTAATTCTTCTGCGTCATTGGTTCGCCGGCGTCGGGACATAACTTCCTTTCAACCAACTAAGATTTCAGTCCAAGGAAAAATCCAGCAGGAAATCGGCATTTAAAAGATTTGCGCTGCCACTGGGCCAAGCCCAGCCCCGTTGTTCCAGCGACTACAGTGGCCGCCCCAGCAGGCACGAAATCGACGGCTCCCGTCGTAACTAGGGTAGCGGCGATTCCGCCTAGTCCGCCTAGCCACTTCGCGAGTTCTTGGTCAATTTTATCCCATTCAGCCTTCGCCTCCCGAATTTGGTCTTCCAACTCGGCGGCAAGATTCGTGGCGTTGGCAGTCGAGAATTCGTTTGGATCCTTGCAACTGCGCCACACCTTCTGAAGGAAATAGCGCATGTTACGGAGACGCTCCTCCTTCCGAAGCTGCAAAGCCGCCGGGAGCGGCACATGCTGGAGCACCTTCAACTCAGCACTCTGAAGGGCCTTGGCGAAGGGACTCCAGACCTGCATTGCTTCACCCGCGTGCTTATGGTCGAGTTCAACCTCTTTCCATCTGGATCTTAAATCGGTGATGATGTGTGAGCCGCTGATTTCACAGATGCGCTTAGCCATCTCATAATTAGTCCCGGTGGTCCCATGTAGAAACTGCGAATTCTGACCCTCTACGTTCTCAACGTAATACGGGTGTGTGTCCCGCCTGTAGCGAATGAATTCAAGAAACTTGTCTTCTGACTTCCATGGGTTTTGGTCGGAAAATGATCTATAAATGCCCCGTAGCGCATCATCGGAATGTGAGAGGAGGAAGTGCTCAGTCATTCCTCCGCTCATGGGCGAGTCCGATTTTACAAATTCTTCAGCCTGCTGTTCCACCAGTTCCCGCAACTCCTCTTCTTGTTCAAATTTCTCCTTCTGAATCTGCAAGGTTTCAAGACGAACTTCGGGCAGGAAATCTCCCGGTATCCGGATAAAGTTGACAATGCCGGCCCCAATCCAGTCAGACAGAGTAAACCACAGAGCCGCCCATTTGATGGCGTTAGCACGATATTCGGCGGGATGGAGTATCGGGTTGAATTCATCTCGCATACTCGATGGATATTCAAACGGATCGGGCAGATAAATCTTCTGCGAGTATATCGAGTGTCTAGTTACCGCGCTGAACACCGCTTTAGGCTCATAGTTCCCTGTGTACAGGCTAGTGACCTCGGCCCTTTCGCGCTCCAAGCACTGGCGATAGTCTTCATAGTCAGGCCAAAGAAACGATATCGCTTCATAGATGGATTTTACGGCTCGTGGTGTAAAGGCGCGTTTGAATTTCGCGTAGTCGAATGGCGGGGCGAGCGAGTCGAGTTGTAGGGCTTCACATAACTTCCCGAAAAAAGTTAAGTTCCTGCCACGTATGGACAAATGGCGTACCGCCACGCTGGCTGGCGCATCCTGCAAAGCTTCCCAAGCGACTTTGCCCAAACAACAATGCTTGTACTTCCTGCCTGATCCGCACAAGCACTCATCATTGCGTCCGATCTTAGAATGTTTGGCCATTGATCCAAGACGGCGTTTGATCTGCATGGTAATGTCTGGACACACATAGGGCAAGCCATTGAGACGGCGATACTAAAGCAATCAACTCCCTCGCCAACGACACTCCCTCCTGTATCGTGCCGGTCTAGGCCGGTACGCCTTTGTCCGCCTCGTGCACAAATCTGTTTTTCACCGGCGAGAGATTTTGCACGGGTGGCGGTGAAACGTTTGACCGTCGCCGAAAAATTCGGATCGGATGAGAGATCTTTCGACGCGCTCAGGATGACAGCGTAACGGCTTCTTTGCGCACTCTGCGACCTTGCGTGAGAGACCGTCGTTAACGGTAGGGCCGCTAAGAGACTTGCCGCTATCGGCAAATCATTTTCCAGCCGGTAGGGAAACCGTCCTTGTCACTCTGCACATTCTCTAGGAAATCCGTCATTTCGTTAGCTGAGCAATCGTTGGCATGCCATAAGCAAAGCCGTTTCTGGCAGGTGCGAGGGTGTGCGTTCCCATGACGGAACGCAGGAGGAACAACCGATTGGTATAGGGAAGGAGATCGCTATGAATTGGCCGTTCCACTTTACCAAGTCATCAGTGTTGCAAGGAGGTACACTGATGGCTGCCGAACAATCCGAGCCACGTTTGCTCCACCAACTCCAAACCAGAGAGCGTCCGGAAGAGTTTGTGCGGTGGGACTTGGTTCGACTGTACAGCTCGACCGCACGCCAGAATCAAGCGTTTGTCCACGTTCAGCATCTCGTGGAGACGGCCGAGACGTTCGAGAAGAAAGCAGCGTACCATCTAGCCACGGGACAACTGATGGAGCAACAACAGAACTTCGTATGCGCGGCCATGTGTTTCATCCGCGCCGTGCAGACGAATGCCGCGAATCCCCGCGCGTTGCGGCGTCTGGAAGCGTTGCTGGAAGAGCATCCGGAAGTCCGGCAGCATATTCCCGATTTCGAACTGCATTTAATGGCAAGCCGGAAGGCGGTTGAACGCGTGACCCAGACGCGGAGGCAATCCATCAAGCGGTCCAAGGCCAGAACAGCCGTACCGGAAAGGAAGCCATCCTGGCTCGCCGGGGCCAAGCATATCTTCGCGAGTGAGAAACATGTATCGGTTCCCGCAGGATGACAAAGACGGAAACAGCCTACCGGTAGATTTCCCGGCGGTGGCCGATGGCGTACACGCGCACCTCGCGCGCATGGTCATTGATCTCGTAGAGAACCCGGTAGTCACCGACGCGGACACGCCATTGGTCGCGGCTGCCGGCAAGTTTCTTGGCGTTGTGAGGACGGGGCTGTGACCGGAGTCCGTCGATGGAGGCACTGATGCGGCCGGTAATGCTCGGCGACAGCTTGGAGAGTTCTTTCAGGGCGCGACGTTCGATGAGAACTTGATAGCTCAAGGTCTCACTTGGTCTTGAGAACGGCCTTCGCGTGCTCCCACGGGGCGAACTTCGCGTTGCGCTTGCGCTTGCGAATTTCGAGCCGGTCTTCGAGGTCTTCGAGGTACTCCATGAGTCGAAGGTAGTCCTTCCGGCTCAGAACAACATCGGTGCGTTGTCCCGTGCGGTCGGTAACATATTTCTCGTTGAGCTTGACCATGCGCACAGGATACCGGCACGCCGCCGAGAATTCAATCGTGAGTTTTCAGAGCGCGATAACTACGTTGTCGGTACGTTTAGACATCCGCCTTCGCCAAGCTATGGCGGGACAAGGCGAGATTTACAAATCTGTTTGTCACCGGCGAGAAACGAACAAATCCAAGATACTCGCGAATCACGGCTAGCCGGCGCTCTGCCAGCGTTTGACCAGTTTGTGCTCGATGCCGAGATGGTCGAGGACGCGGGCGACGATCGTATCCACGAGTTCGGTAATCGTCTTCGGTTTGCTGTAGAACGACGGGCTGGCCGGGATGACGATCGCACCGGCTTCGGTCAGCGTGGCCATATTGCGGAGATGAATGAGATTGTACGGTGCTTCGCGCGGCACGAGGATGAGTTTGCGTCGTTCCTTCAAGAAAACATCACCGGCACGGGCCACGGTGCTGTCGGAAAACCCGTGCGCAATGCGTCCAATCGTCCCCATCGAAGCCGGCACGATCACCATCGCATCGAATTTCGCCGACCCGCTCACAAAGGGCACGAACATCGAGTCGTTCTCGTCGTACTGGATGACTTCGGGTGCAATCTTCAACTCGCCCTTCGGCAATTCGATCTGCGCGACCTCCCGGGCGTGCTTTGTCGAGATGAAATGAATCTCGTGCTGCTTCGGATCGAGACCGTCGAGCAATCGCTGCGTGTACATCGCCCCACTCGCGCCGGTCATGGCAATGACTAACTTCATGGTGATTGGTAATCGGTGATCGGTGACTGGTGATTGGTGTTCGGTGACGGGGTCTCAACACCGTACTCGACTGGCGTTTCACGCACGCCTGCAGCGGCCTTCTCGTTCAGCAGATAACGGATATAACCGTTGATAAGCTTCTCAACTGATGTTGCTTGCGCGCGCAATCGTGTCAGCAGTTCAGCCGATGCATACCCCTCATCTTCGCAGACAGTCAGATCATCCAGCACCTCTTCCAGTGAACCTCGCGCTAGCCGCAAGAACTGAGCATTCTCTTGATAGTGAAACCGGCCATGCCCTTCGGCGATGTTGTTCGTAACCGATAGCACCGCCCGCCGCATCTGGGGCACCAAGACGAACTTCTCATCCGCCGGCAACTGCTTCGTCAGCCTATAGACTTCCTGCCGAAGCTTCCTCGCTTCTTTCCAAACTTCCAGTTCCTCAAAACCTCGGTGTGCCTTTTCCATACCAATCACCAGCCTCCAGTCACCAATCACAGCTCCCGGCACGCCTCCTTTGCAGCGCGCAACGTTTGTTCAATATCTTCCGGCGTGTGCGCCAACGACATAAAACCAACTTCGAACTGCGACGGTGCAAGATAAACCCCACGCGAGAGCATTTCATGGAAGAATTTGGCGTAGCGCTTCGTGTCGCTGGCCTTCGCTGATGCGTAATCCACCACTTCACGGTCGCTGAAGAATGCGCAGAATAACGAACCGATCCGTACATGCTGCGCTTTCACGGTCTTCTTTAACTCGTCGCAAAGTGCCGCACCGAGTTTCTCCAGCTTCTCGTAAGTGCCGGGCTGGAACAATTCCTCCAATGTAGCGATACCGGCAGCCATGGCCAATGGATTACCGGAGAGCGTGCCCGCTTGGTAAACGGTGCCGTTGGGCGCAAGCAGGTCCATGATGTCGGCCCGGCCACCGAACGCACCGACCGGCAAACCACCGCCGATGATCTTCCCCAGAGTCGTTAAGTCCGCCGATATTCCGTACAGTTCCTGCGCGCCGCCGCGCGCCACACGGAATCCGCTGATGACTTCATCGAGAATCAGCAACGCGTCGTTCTCTTGCGTCAGCTTGCGGAGTCTTTCGAGAAAGCCGCGCTTCAGCGGAATCAATCCCATGTTTGCTGGGATCGGTTCGATAATGGCGCACGCGATCTCGCGCCAGTTGATGCTTTCGAGTGCGGCGACGTTGTTGAGCGGCAACGTGAGTGTGTTGCGCGCGAAATCGGCAGGCACGCCTGCACTGTCCGGCACGTCGAACGTTGCGCCGCCACTACCCGCCTTCACGAGCAAAGAATCGGAGTGACCGTGGTAGCACCCTTCGAACTTCACGATCTTGTCGCGTTTGGTGAAACCCCGCGCGAGCCGGATCGCCGACATCGTGGCTTCGGTACCGGAATTGACGAAGCGAATCTTCTGGATGGACGGAAAACTCTCGCAGACGAGTTGTGCCAGCTTCAATTCGCGCAAATTCGGGGTGCCGAAGCTCGTACCGTCGCGCGCTGCCTCCTGTACGGCACGCACGACCTTCGGATGCGCGTGGCCGAGAATCATCGGTCCCCAAGAGCAGACGTAGTCCACGTACTCGTTGCCATCAACGTCCCACAAGTGCGAACCCTTGGCGCGTTGCGCAAAGAACGGCGTGCCCCCGACCCCACGAAACGCGCGCACCGGCGAGTTCACGCCGCCCGGTAGGAGTCGCACCGCCTCTTGCCAAAGTTTCTCGGAGTAATCGTTCTTCCTCACAATGTCGATACTTTTACCATTTTTCATTGTAGCCGCGAAACTTTTTCGCGGCCTTCACCTTCGCGGAACGTCCGTTGTATCCATTGCCGCGAATATGATTCGCGGTTACAATCGGCTCGTGCACAAGCATCTTGCTCGAGTTCCAATTTGGACACCTCCTGACAAGACTGTCATCTATTTCGTGACCTGCTGCACTGCCAGCCGACAACGCTGTCTCGCTTGCCCGCAAGCTCACCGAGCCATCTTGACAGCTTGGCGCAGAATTGAGGACTGGAGAGTCGGACGCTACGTCGTGATGCCTGACCATCTGCACTTTTTCGTCATGCCGTCCGAGCGGGAAGCAAGTCTCTCAAAGTATCTTCAAGCGTTTCGTTCGCTCGTGACGCGCCAGCTCCGGCCCATGGGGTTTCCCTATCCACTCTGGCAACGTGAGTTCTTCGACCATCTGCTTCGCGCCGACGAAAGCTACGAACAAAAGTGGCAGTACGTGCTGGAAAATCCCATCCGTCACGGACTGGTCGCGCGCGCGGAAGACTGGTCGTTCCAGGGAGAGATTTGCCCTCAGACCTTGTAGGCGCAAAACTTTTTCGCGGCCTTGATCGACTGTTTCCCGTGGCGTTGTTTACACAAAGCCGCGAATGAGATTCGCGGCTACAAAGACTTTTGTGGTATCGTGGCCGCACTCATGTCGGAAATCATCGTCGAAGTTAGTCATTTGCGAAAGGAATTTGACGGCACCGTTGCCGTCGCGGATCTGTCCTTCACCGTGCAACGCGGCGAGATTGTCGGCGTCCTCGGCGCGAACGGCGCCGGTAAGACGACCACGATCCAGATCCTGCTCGGCCTGACGACACCGACAGCCGGGACGGTCCGCGTGTTTGGACAGGATTTGGAAAAGCATCGGATCGACATCCTGCAGCGCAGCAACTTTTCCTCGGCGTACACAGGATTGCCGTCAAATCTGAAGGTCCGCGAGAACCTGCTGGTGTTCGCGAAGATTTATGGAGTCAAAGGTCACCGGCAGAAGATCGAGGAACTGCTCGCGCTGTTTGAGATTGCGCACTTAAAGGACAAGATCACCGGGCACTTGTCGTCAGGTGAATCCACTCGCGTGAATCTGTGCAAGGCGCTCCTGAACGATCCCGAGTTGCTGATGTTAGACGAACCAACCGCAAGCCTCGATCCCGACATTGCCGACAAAGTGCGCAAGCTTCTGCGCCGCATCCAACGCGAGCGTCAGATTACAATGGTCTACACCTCGCACAACATGCGCGACGTGCAGGAGGTGTGCGACCGGGTGTTATTCCTGCACAAAGGCCGCATCATCGCGGAAGGCACGCCGCAGCAAGTCATGGACAAGTTCAACCAGACATCGCTAGAGGACGTGTTCATCAGCGTGGCACGCGGAGGCGACGTAATGTCGACGGCCGAACCGGCGGAGGCGCGATGAACTGGGGTCACATCCGCGCACTGGTGCTGCGGTACACATTTCTCTACACGCGAAGTGTGCCGCGCGTGGCGGAGATGTTCTTCTGGCCGGTAATGGATCTATTGGTGTGGGGCTTCATCACGGTGTATCTCCAAAAGCTTCAGCCTCAAGCGCCAGCCGCGATCACATTCTTGCTCGGATCGATGATCTTTTGGGACATCCTCTACCGGGCGCAACAGGCAGTGACGATCTCGTTCCTCGAAGACATCTGGGCGCGCAACCTCCTCAACATTTTCGTTTCGCCGATTCGTGTCAGCGAGTTCATCTGCGCAACGTACGTCGTCGGATTCGTGAAGATACTTGTAACGGTCGGCGTGCTGACGAGTTTGGCGTTGTGGTTTTACCACTGGAACTTGTTTCAGATGGGCCTTCCGCTCATTCCCCTGTTTGCGAACCTGCTGCTCATGGGCTGGGCGGTTGGCATGATCACCACCGCGCTTATCATGCGTTGGGGACAATCCGCCGAAGCACTCGCTTGGGGCATTCCGTTTCTTATCCAACCTGTCGCCGCTGTCTTCTATCCGCTCAGTGTGTTACCGGGTTGGGTGCAAGTCATCGCGCGCGGCATTCCGGCCACCTACGTGTTTGAGGGGATGCGACAAGTCCTGCGCGGCGAAGGTATTTCGGCGTACTATCTTGGGTGGGCGTTCGGCCTTAACATTCTGTACCTGATTGGTGCCGCCGCTTTCTTCAACTACATGTTCAGTGTCGCACGCAAGAAGGGTCTGCTCGCGAAACTCGGCACGCAGTGATCAGCGCTCGACGTAGCGTTGCGCGATGGGGATGCGACGACCGATGCCGAAGGCTTTGGTGGTGACGCGGAGGCACGGGGGAGCTTGTTTGCGCTTGTACTCGTTGAGGTCAATCTTGCGAACGACGTCCCGGACCAGTTTCTCGTCCAGTTTCAACTCCGCGATAATCTCCGTGGCGGACTTCGACTCTTCGATGTACTTCTTGAGAATCGCATCCAGCACTTCATAAGGCGGCAGCGTGTCCTGATCGGTTTGATTCGGACGAAGCTCGGCGGACGGCGGCTTCGTCAACGACGCTTCCGGTATGACCGGTTTCTTGCGGTTAATGCAACGCGCCAACTCGTACACCATCGTCTTCGGCACGTCGGCGATGACGCCGAGTCCGCCGTTCATGTCGCCATAGAGTGTGCAGTAGCCGACCGCCAATTCCGATTTGTTGCCGGTCGTCAGCAGCATGTGACCGAACTTGTTGGAGATGGCCATCAGGATGTTGCCGCGAATGCGCGCCTGCATGTTTTCCTCGGTCGTGTCCTCCGGCAAGCCTTTGAACAGTTCCTTAAAACTCGCCTTCAACGTCTGAAAAGCTTCCTGAATCGGAACGACTTCCCAGCGGATACCGAGATTCTTCGCCAGCTCGCGCGCGTCATCGATGCTGCCTTTCGACGAGAATTGCGACGGCATCGATACGCCCACCACGTTCTCGCTGCCAAGCGCCTCCGCCGCGATGCAGGCGGTAACCGCCGAATCAATGCCGCCACTCAAGCCAAGGACGACCGACGTGAATCCGCACTTGTGAACGTAATCGCGCAGGCCAAGCACGAGAGCATCGTGCAACGCGGCCATGGGGTCGAGCGGAGCGTGGAGCGAGGCGCGTGGAGCGTCGAAATCCACCAGAAGTAAGTCTTCGCGGAAACCGGGAGCTTGCGCCAGCAAGTTACCGGCAGCATCAAACACCATGCTGTTGCCGTCGAAGATGAGTTCGTCGTTGCCGCCGACAAGGTTGCAGTAAACCAAGGGGACGCCATGTTTCTGCGCCACGGCACGCAGCATTTCGTAGCGGATCTTCTCCTTTCCGAGATGGTAGGGCGAGGCAGATACATTATATATGATACGCACACCGCCCCCGGTATCCATAAGTTCTTCTACGGGACTGCGTTGGTACAATGGTGCCGGTAGGTAGTCTTCCGTCCAGATGTCCTCGCAAATCGTTAACCCGAGCTTCTGGCCGTCGTAGATGACCGGCGGGTTGGATTCGGCCGGTTGGAAGTACCGGTCTTCGTCGAACACGTCGTAGGTTGGCAACAGCGTCTTGAATCGGCGCTCCACCACCCTGCCCTGCCGGAGCAGCGCAACGGCGTTGAAGTAACTCTTGCCGGGCCGCTTCGGATTGACGTCTACGTAGCCGACGAGAAGAGGCGTGTGTCCGACAAGTGCGGCAAGTTCGGCCAGCGTCTGCAAGTTGTCCTCGACGAAGCGACGTTTGGCGAGCAAGTCGCGTGGTGGATAGCCGGTAATGGCCATCTCCGGTGCGATGACCATCCCGGCACCAGCTTTAACTCCGCGCCGGTAGAAGTCGGCGATTTTCGCGCAATTTCCGCGCAAATCTCCCACGGTGGTGTCGATTTGTGCGAGGGCGAGTTTCATCGCAGCCCCAATCTAAACTCCCGGCAAAACAGCGGCAACCCAAAAGCGGCTGGCTTGCCTTTTGGCCGAATTCAGACTACTCTGTGAGCGGTCGGAATCAAGAGCGATGGCCAAACATCTCGATCAACACCTGCAGCAGGGTCTGTCGTATTTAAGCCTGTCCACGCCGGCATCTCAGAGCACTTGGACGCCGAACACCGACGTGTACGAGACTCCCGACAGCCTCGTGGTCAAAATGGAAATCGCCGGCATCGACAAGGACGACTTGGAGATCACTTTGAATGATCGCCTGCTGCTGGTGCGCGGTTACCGCAAAGACCCGTGCCGGCAAAAGCGCTGTTCCTTCCGACAAATGGAGATTGACTACGGTTATTTTGAGCGGCGCATCGTCATCCCCCGTTCGGTTGATGGAAGCCACGTTCGGGCGCAGTTCCACAACGGGTTCTTACACATCGAACTGCCCAAGTCACAAAAGTCCGATCACACGACGGTCACCGTCATCATCGAACAAGTCGGTTGACACACCGGGTGGCCGGGGGCGACCCGGTACGACCAAGGAGGATGCGAGCAGTTGGATGCGCTGCTGCATACGACGCAACGGATACAATGACTGAGGCCACACAGGACAAGCTTCAGCCGGAGCCCGGCAAACGGGTGCCCGCCGCGCCGGAAATCCCCGAGCGCCTGCCCGTCCTTCCGCTCAGCGACGTGGTTGTGTTCCCGCACATGATCGCGCCGTTGCTGGTTTCAAGCGCACAATCCATCCGCCTGATTGATGATGTGGTCGCCGGCAACCGTCTGGTCGGCGTGACGCTGCAAAAGGACCCCGAGCAGGAACATCCCCGCGCTGAGAACCTGCACGAGTTCGGCTGTGTGGCGCGGGTCACACGCATGTTGAAGTTCCCCGACGAAACGGTGCGCGTGCTGATTCAGGGCTTGAAGCGGATGAATATCGTCCGCGTGGAAAGCGAACAACCCTACCTCGTCGCGCGCATCCAGCCGCTGGAAGATGAGTTGAAACCGGGCATTGAACTCGCCGCGCTGGTTCGCAACGTGGCCAATCAATTTCAGGAAATCATCAACTTGTTGCCTTCGTTGCCCGACGAACTGAAAGTCGCAGCGGTTAACATCGAAGACCCAAGCAAGCTCGCCGACCTTATCGCTTCCAATCTCAACCTTTCATTGGAGGAGAAGCAGGGACTTCTGGAAACCACTGAAGTTCGGGTGCGGCTCAGCCTGCTCACGACGTTGCTCAACAGGGAACTGGAGGTGCTGCACCTCGGCAGCGAAATCCAGAGCAAGGTCAGCAGCGCCCTCAGCAAGAGCCAGCGTGAGTATTTCCTGCGCGAGCAACTCAAGGCGATCCAAAAGGAACTCGGCGAAGGCATCGAGGGCGGCAGCGAGATCAAAGAGTTGCGCGACAAAATTGACAAGGCGCAGATGCCACCGGAGGTCAAGAAGGCCGCCATCAAAGAGGTCGAACGGCTCGCCAGCATCCCGGTTGCGGCGGCGGAATATGCGGTGGCGCGCACGTACCTCGATTGGCTCATCGCGGTCCCGTGGTCGAAATCCACCGAAGACAAACTCGACGTCGCACGGGCCAAGCGCATCCTCGACGAAGACCACTACGATCTGGAGCAAGTCAAGAAGCGCATCCTCGAATACCTGAGCGTGCTCAAACTGAAAAGTAATTCCGACAGCGCTGCGCAAGTTGGGAAAGCGCCGATTCTGTGTTTCGTCGGCCCGCCGGGCGTCGGCAAGACGTCACTGGGCATGAGCATCGCGCGCGCTCTGGGTCGCAAATTCATCCGCCTCTCGCTCGGCGGCGTGCGCGACGAGGCGGAGATTCGCGGACATCGCCGCACCTATATCGGCGCGTTGCCGGGACGCATCCTTCAAGGTCTGCGCCGGGCCGAGACCAACAACCCGGTCTTCATGCTCGATGAGATTGACAAGGTCGGCGCGGATTTTCGCGGTGACCCCAGCGCCGCGCTGTTGGAAGTGCTCGATCCGCAACAGAACAACAGCTTCTCCGACCATTACCTCGAGTTGCCGTTTGATCTTTCGCACGTGATGTTCATCACCACCGCCAACTTGCTCGAACCGATCCCGCCCGCTCTGCGCGACCGCATGGAAGTGATCGCACTGCCGGGCTATACCGAGGAGGAAAAGCTCCATATCGCCACGAAGTATCTCGTGCCCCGACAACTGACCGAGCACGGTCTGAAGAAAGGCCAACTCACCATCACCAACACGGCGCTGGCGGCAATCATCCGTGACTACACGCGCGAAGCGGGCGTGCGCAATCTCGAGCGGCAAATCGCCACGATCTGCCGGCGCACGGCGCGCCGCATCGTTGAAAGGAAAGCGCAATCGGTGACCGTGACTCCGAAAAATCTGAAGGACTTTCTCGGACCCGCCGCGTTTTTCCACGATGTGGCCGAGCGCGTCACCGAAGCCGGCGTGGCGATTGGTCTGGCCTGGACCAGTGCCGGCGGCGACATCTTGTTCGTCGAAGCCACCCAGATGCCCGGCAAGGGCAACCTGATCCTGACCGGCTCGCTGGGCGAAGTAATGCGCGAAAGCGCCCAAGCTGCCCTCAGCTATGTTCGTTCACGAGCGGAGCAATTGGGCATTGACCCCAAGGGCTTCGAGAAATCCGACATTCACGTTCACGTACCGGCGGGCTCGATCCCGAAAGACGGGCCTTCTGCCGGCGTGACGATGGCCGTGGCACTCAGCTCCTTGTTGATGCGCAAACCGGTCAAACCAGAATTGGCCATGACCGGCGAGATCACCTTGCGCGGAAAAATCCTGCCGGTCGGCGGCATCAAGGAGAAGGTGCTGGCCGCGGCCCGGTCCGGCGTCAAGACCGTCATCCTACCGGATCAGAACCGCAAGGACCTCGCCGACATACCGGCGGACGTTCGCCGGAAGTTGAAGTTCCGCTTCGTGAAGACAATTGGCGACGTGCTACAGGCGGCGCTTTACGGAACAAGCAAGACCCGGTAGAAGCGCGTTGGCTGGCCGGACGCGGTGCCGTCGACGACATTGGTCGTCGTGGTTGTCGCCAAGATGTCATCAGGCAGATTCGACCAACCGCTCGACGTGTCGTTGCGATATTGGACGCGATACGTCTTACCTGCGACGGCATCCCACTGGATCAGGAAGCCGCCCCCATCCATCGTTGTGCGCGTGACGCGGAGCGACGATGCCGGATCGTTCGGGTCTGTGCCCGCCAAAGCTTCGTCGCCGTCGGATGATCCATCGCCATCGGTGTCCGAACGGTTCGGGTCGGTGATGACGCCGTTGGGATTCGGCGGCGTCAGTGCATTGTTCTGGCCGGTAAGCTCTTCCTGATCGGAGAGACCATCGCCGTCGGAATCCACCATCGCGTAGAGCGTGACGGTCGTGACGGCGTTGCTGTCGAAGCGTGTGTCGTTGACGGTGAGTTGGAAGGTGAGGTCAGTGTTTGCGCCAACGTTGGAGGTCGCGGCGAAGCTGGCGATGGCGCTGTTGGAATTGACGAGCGTGACGGGCGGCCCGGTCAGTTGCGTCCAGTTGAAGCTGAGGGGCAATCCGCTGGGAGAACTGGAAGCGGTTCCGTTCAGGAAGACGGTCATGCCGGCTTCGTTGGTTTGTGCGGCACCGGCGTTGGCGATGGGCAGGTCGAGGGCGATGTCGCGGAGATTGAGTGAAAGGAACTCGCTGGACTCGATGTTGCCGTTGCCATTGCCGGCGGGAACTTGTGCGCTGGTAACGAGTGCTCCGCTGTCGGCTGTCGCAAATGGCGCGGCGGCGAGGTAAAGTTGCTGCGGGAAGCCGCCGAAGTGCGCGGCCAGATCGATCATGCCTTCGAGCACACCGTTGTTGGGGCTGCCGTTGATGTCGGTGTTGTTATTGTTGTAGCCGGGCGTCCGGGACTGGTGGACAGCAGGGTCAGTGAGGGATTGCTCGTTATTGCCGAACCAGCCGGTGAAATGGTTGTCGTTTTCGTCGGCCAAGAACGCGCTCCACTGCATGACCGTGCCAGCCTTGGCCCAATTGGCGGGCCGGTTGGTGCTGAGTTGGTTGTTGAGGTAGATAAAGTGGTCGTTTCCCTCGCCGGCGTCCTGTGTGGCGAGGTAGAGATACTTGCCGCGAATGGCGGCGTAGAGCTTCAGGCCGTTCTGCGCCCGGAGCCAGGAGACGTCGTCGATGATGCCATCCATGCGGAAGGGCTTGTTGGCGATCGTGGTTTGGTCAATCGTATTTCCGCTGGCGTCGAGGGCGCGCAGGCTCAGCGTGGACCCGTTGATGTCGATGACCGTGAAGCTGTTGACCGAACTGTTCCGCGCCACGGAAGCCGCATGAGTCACGCTCGGCGAATAAATACTTTGGCCGCCGCCGCCGGTGATGACTTCGTAAACTCCGTCAATCGGGTCCATGCGTTCATAGAAGTGATTGTGCCCATCGAAGGCGATATCCACGCCGGTCGCCTTGAGGATCGGCCACAAATTGGTCTTCACACCGGCGTCGTCGGAATGCGCGCTTCCCCCGCTGCTGGTGTACGGCGGATGATGGAAATACACGATCTTCCATTGCTTGGTGGTGCCGGCCAAGTCATTGGAGAGCCATGTCTTGATTGCGCTGCAGACGCTGGCGTTGATCGCGACGTTCGTGAATGGATTCGAGTCAAAGCAGGCGAAGTGGGCGTTGCCGTAGTCAAACGAGTAGTTGCGCTCAATCTGACCGGCTGGGCCGTTGGTCGGCAGATAGAAACTGTTGAGGTACGCGGCACCACTGTAAACGCCTTGAGCCACGTCGTGATTGCCGAGCGCCGGCATGCACGGCACCCGACGCATCGTCGGCGCATATTGCGAGAACCAATACGGATCGAGCAGCCCGGGCTGGCCGTCAGGGTAAATATTGTCACCAACCGTGAGGAACAAATCGGCACCGGTGACTGAGTTGACGCGCGCGGCCACATTGCTCATACCCGGTGTGCCCGCGCCGAAATCGCCGACGATCACGATGCGAAATGGCTGGCTCTCCGTCCGCTTCGTCTTGAAATAGTCGCCCTGCCACAAGGTCACACCGCTGCTGCGGACGCGGTAGTAGTAGTTCGTGCCGGGAAGCAGGCCGGCAATATTGACGACGTGCTCATTCGTAAGCGTGGCGTCGGAAGCTGTGCTGCCGTAGGTCAGGTCGAGGCCGTAGTCCACGACGCTGTCCGTAAGCGCCTCTGTACGCCAGACAACCGTGACTTGATTGCTGTTCGGGATCTGGATGAACGGCCCGCGTACCAGTGTAACGTTGGTGTACAACTCGACGATCAGCGAGGCGTCCGAACTGCTGAGCGAGACATTGTGGCCGGAGACGGCGATCACGTTGTCGCCGGCCACCAGCAAGGACGCCAGACTGTTGGTGACTACGATGAACTCCTTTTCCTGCGGATTGGAAGCGCCATCGCCTCGGGACGCTTCGTGATTGCCGGTGGCCACGGTCGTGTTGGTGACGGCACCGTTGACGTTGCGGCGCGCGACTTCCACGCCGTTGATCCAGGCGACAAAACCGTCGTCGTAATCCACGCCGAGCGTCATGTAGTTGATGTCGGCGGGATCAGTGATGACGAATTTCTTGCGGGTGTAGAACGTGGTGCCGGTGTTCTGCATGTCGTTGAGCACGGTGTTGTCGTCACCGTCCCCGTAGCCGAAACCACTGATGAGACTGAACCATCCGGTGACAGAGTCGTCGTACGCGAGCGTCGTCCAGTTCGTGCCGGGATAGGGATAGGCCCAGCCGTTGCGGAAACGCCATGTGTCCCCTTCGGAGATGATACGTTCAGAGCGTGAAGTGGCGGGGGAGAAGGCGACCAGCAGACCAATGCAGGCAAGAAGTCGAAGCCTACCGCGCGTACCCATCGTGGGGCAAAGCCTCCTTCATGAAGTTTGGTCTATTTCTGGCGACCGCGCGCAGCGCTTCGGCGGCGATGTCGCACGATGGCGATGCCGCCCAGCGTCAGCAGCATCAAGATGCTCGGTTCGGGAATGACAGCGAGTTGGTGGAATGAGCCGCCGTCGAGAATGAGGACGTTGTCGCCGGGATTGAGCGAGCCGAACGAGATGCCGGTGACGCCGTTGCTTCTCACAAAGTAGAGCTGCACGTTGTTGCTGATGATCAGCAATGAACCCGCGCTGAGCGTCAGGTCCTGCACGTACAGGCCAGCGACGAAGTTGTCGTTGCTGTAGGTGCTCGAACCGGGCGGGAACGCATCGACAAGCATCAGGGTTGACGTGGTGTTCAGACTGCCGATTTGCAGTGTGCCCAGCGCAAAGTTGTTCGAGAAACCAAATATTGGGTCCGCACCGCCGAAGAGGAATGAATTGGTTGAGAACGTCCCATTGATGGTTGTGAAGAACGTTTCATTGGACGCCTGCTGGCTGCTGGCATAGCCGCCCAGATTGAGGCCGGCCACGGTGAACACTTGCGTGGACCCACCGTCGCCATCGAAGATAAACTTCCCGTTTACAGTGTTGAAGCTATTGGAGTTGCGGCTCTGGTTGACAAAGTTGCTCTTGAAGATGCTGACGTCGCCGGAGGTCATCGTGATGAAGCCGTTGGAGGCGACGGTGTAATCGCTGAGGAACACGTTGGTGCTCGGGTCCATGATCCATGCGCCCTGGTTGACCACCGCGCTGGCGAATGTGCCCATGCTATTGATGAAACTGACGGTCCCGGCGTTCGTAAAGACGCTGTCAACGATCAATCGACCGTTGTTCGCACCAAGCACACCATTCGTTTGATTAAACAGCATGCTACCCATCAGATGCAGAGGCAGCGAAGCTGAAGTTGCCAAACCCGTGCCCGAGTTGATGATGCTGGAGGTAATCGTGCCAAAACCTCGGAACGTGGCATCGAACTGGTTTGTTAGTGTGCCGCTGCGCAGGATGCCGCCGTTCATAATGATCGTGCCGGCGTTGGCCACCGGCGCATTGCTGTCGGAACCGAAAATCATCTGGCTGGCTCCTTCCACCACCAAGGTGCCGCTCTGGCGGATCTGCAGTGCGCTGCTCGCGGGGTTGACGAATCTCAGGATCCCGTCGCCACCCACGACGGTGTTCGTCGAACGGATTGTTCCGAGGTTCACCAGCTCGTTGGTCAGCGCCACCGTGCCGAAGCCTTGAATCAGGCCGGGCAAACTGGCGCTCTCAAACTGGTTGGTGATCGAGGTGTTGGACGTCAGTGTGCCGCCGTTGATCAGGATCGTGCCGCTGTTGTAGATGTAATTCAGGTTCGTGAACGTCGGCTGGATTTCGGCCGTGCGCAGCAATTGCAGCGTGTCGTTCGTCGTCGCAATGATCATCGTGCCGAGGTTGGCCAGACCGCGGTTGGCGGTCGCGACGCCGGTGTTCAACGTCAGCGTGCCGCCGCTGGCCACGACCGTACCCAAATTCATTATTGCCTTATCAAATCCAGATCCATTGGTATTAAACGCACCGCCGCCAATGACTGTACCGAAACCAACGATGTAATTCAGGTTCGTGAACGGCTCGCCACCAGCCAAGGCGTTGGTTGGGCCACCGGTGCGGAGCGTGCCGCCGCGCAGGTCAACCGTTCCGTTGTTTTGCCAGGAATTGGTGGCGTTCCATGTCAGCGTCGCCCCGCCATCCACCTCGAAGGTGCCGAAATTGACCGGGCTGACGCTGGCCGTCATGACCATCACGCCATTGGTGGCGCGAATGGTGCCGCCCGATTGGTTGACGATGCTCGCCGTCAATGTGCCGTAGCCTTGGATAATACCGCCCAGCGTGTTCGTCAGCGTACTGGTGGTGGACAAAGTCCCGTTATTGATCGTAATCGTGCCCGTATTGAGGATCGGCAGCCCACCGCGATCCAAAGCCAACGTATTGTTGGACGAAACAATCATGTTACCCAAGTTCTGTATCCCGTTGCCCGAAGTAGCGCCGCCAGTGCTGATGTATAGCGTCTGCGCGACGCTGCTCAGTGGATTTGTGGCAATGATTGTACCCAAGTTGACGATCGATTTATCGATCCCGGCGCCGGTCAACCCGTAGGCACCACCGCCGACTATCGTACCGAAGCCGCCAATTTGGCCGTTGTTGGTAAAGACGGCACTGACTGCCGCGTTCGTGTAGCCGCCCGTGCGCAACGTGCCGCCCCGCATGTCGATCGTGCCGGCGTTAGCCCAGGAATTCGATGAGTTCGACTGGAACGTGCCACCGTTCTGCACGTCGATTGTGCCTTCATTACGCAATCCGTTGATCGAGTTGAACGCCAGGACACCATTGGTGGCCGTGATCCGGCCCACGGGATCGTTCTGCACATAGCCGTTAATGGCGAGACCGCCGGATCCAGTAATGAGGGCGCGGTTCGTGATGACACCGGAGGGAGCAGCCATTTGGATTGCGCCTCCAACCGTTCCCACCGCGCCAATCGTACCGGCATTGACGAATGAAGTGCTCTCGATGGTCAGTGTGGCGACCGAACCGGCGCCCAAGTAACCCGAGTTGGTCGTGCTGAGTGAAATGTCGAGAATGCCACCGGAGACCGTTGCTTGAATCGTCCCGTTGTTGAGGTTGACGATGTTGGGCATCACCGTGCCGACACCGGTGACGAAGGCGTTCGCCATATTTGTGATGATCCCGGGGGTCGCGTTGGAGATGATCAGTGTGCCGCCGATCATCGAGATTGATCCGTTGTTATTGAAGCTGCTGCCGGCGCCGCCGCTGATGACGACGTTGAGAATGGCGCCGTTGCTGGCGCCGAGGGTCGCCGTGGTGCCGTTGATCTCACCCAAGCCGACCGAGAAAATGTTCAGGCCGCTGACCGGATTGGCGGCCATGACGGTGCCATCGTTGACCACGGTCTGGGTCACGTTGCCCACGCCGAGGATGGTACCGGTCGAGCGGTTGCTGATCGTACCGGAGGCGCTGCCGTTGGCCAGCAGCGTGCCACCCGCGAAGCTCAGTGTGCCGCGGTTGATGAGCGGCTGGCCGACACCTCCGGGGATGGTCACGTCCAGCGTGGCGTTGGTGGTGAGTGTGCCCAAGGTGGCGGTGGTGCCGTTGGTGAAGCTGGAAAGGCCCGCCGTTAACACCCCGTTGCTTGCCAGCAGCGCGCCGCTGTTGTCCACGCCGCCGCCCGAAATGATGCCGAAACCGAAGATGACGTTGGTGTTGGCGATGACGCCCGCCTGCAGTTCGCCGCCGCGCATCAGGATACTGCCGCCGTTGGTGAACGAGATCGCCGAGGAGGCCGTCGAGTTGGTCAAGGACAGCGTGCCGCCGGCCAGGATGGTGAGCGTTCCGCTCTGGCCAAACCGGCTGCTGCCATCCACGGTCAACACGCCGTTAGAGGCGATGATGGTGCCGACGTTGGTCAAGCTGCCGTAGAAGATGCCGTTGCCGATGATGGTGCCGACGTTTTTCACGAAGCGCGAGGAGTCGGCCACGCCTTCCGAATAGTTCGACCACGACCCGCCGGCCAATGTGATCGCGCCGAGGTTGGCCACGTTGGTGGCAGTGCTGTCGTTGTTCCACGCATGCGACGTGCGATTCAGTACGAACGCCGCACCGCTGGCAACCGTGATCCTCCCCGCAAGCGAATTGCTGAAACCACCCTGGCTGAAAGCGTCGCCGGGGTTCACGAACAACGTGCCGTTGGTGGCGACGATTGTGCCGCCGGAGTTGACGATTCGCGCATTGTCTCCACCGCTGCCGCTTTTCGTGCCCGTGTTGATCGTGCCGTAGCCAGTAATGCTGCCCGTCTGACCGATCACGAAGGCGGTCATGCTCGTGGCGACGAGCGTACCGCCGTTCATGAGGATGGTTCCATTGTTCTGCAGGCTGCCCGAACTTTGGAGAGACGTGAGCGTCGCACCATTCTGAATCGAGATCACGCCCACAACGTTGTTCGTGAGCGGCGCCGTGCCCGCGATCACCAGCGTGCCATTCGTGGCGTTAATGGTGCCGAGGTTGTTGATGAGGTTGTTGCCGATCGTGCCAAAGCCGCTGATCACTCCCGTGGTGGAGTTGGAAATGATCCCGTAGATGGCGCTGCTCGATGCAATGGCCACCGGCGTCGCCGCGGTACCCGTGTTCACGTTGGTGAACGACCGGATTGTGCCCCCGCTCAAGATGATCACGCCGTTGTTCACCGGCAGAGTCGTGTTCAGCCAGGCGTTGGTCGTCGCCGAAATGCCGAAGGTGGAAGCAGCAGCAACGTTGACGGTCGCGCCCACGTTGTTCTTGAAGGCGCTGAAGAACGCGTCGCCCGTATCCACGATCAGTGTGCCGTTGGTGGCTTGGATCGTTCCGAGGTTGACGACACTGCTGTTCCGTCCACCGCCGCCGACCACGCCATCGCCCGTGCGGAGAATGCCCGCGCCACGGATCACTGCCGAACTGGTGTTCGTGAAATCGTGCAGAATGTAAAACGCGAGGTTCGTGTTGCCGCCCGCGGGACTGTCCAGAACCATCGTGCCATTGTTCAGGAATGGCGTGGAGAGATTGGTGATCTGCAGGTAGCTGCCGCCGGCGGTGCCGCCGATGAGCGTGCCGCTGTTCGTCGTGAACACCGACGACTCAATGCGCAGCACGCCGTTGCTGGCTTTGATGGTGCCGCCCGAGAGGTTCACGACCGCCGTCGCGTTGGTGATCAAACCGTTGCCGACGATCAAACCTTGATTCGTGACAGTGCCACCAATGAGATTGCCGCCGCCGCCCGCGTTGCCGATGGCGACGGTGCCGTTGGTGTTCAGCCATGCAGGAACAACATTGAGCGTGCTGCCGTTGGCGATGCTGAAGGTGCCGAAGTTCTGAATGTTCTCACCAGCCAGCGGTGTGTTGGTCGAGACGTTCAACTGGCCGTTGGTGGCGAGCACGACACCGGTCGTGTCGTTGTAAAGCGCCGGAGCGAAATCGCCGGGGCCGGTGATCGAGCCTTGGTTGGTCACGACGCTGCCGGCCATGCGGAAGCCGCCGCCGTTGAGCGCGATGGTGCCGGTATTCTGCAGGATGGTGTTGGTCAAGAGAACCGTCGCGCCCGAATTGAAGTTGCTGAGAAGACCCGCGTTTCGATTGTTGAGCAAGCCGACGCGGAATGTGCCATTCGAAGCTGTGATGCTGCCGGCCGTGAGGTTCGCGACGTTATTGCTCAGGCTGCCAAAGCCGTAAATGATACCGCTGTTGCTGATCACTCCCGATGTGCCATTCACCGTCATCGCGCCGCCCTGCATCGCAATCGTGCCAGCGTTGGAGAGCACGTTGGCACCGCCGCTGAGGCTCAATTGCAGCGTCGCGATGCCGTTGGCGTTGCTGACGGCGCCGAGCACAGCGGAATTGATCGAGCCGACGGTGGCGACGAGGTTGTTAGAGCCATCGGTCGGGTCTTTGGCAATCAGCGAAGAGCTGCTGCCGCTCTGGACGATGGGGAAGCTGCTGACGTCGCCCACTCCGGCAATGGTGTTGAAGTTGGTGATCGACCCGCCGGTGGTGCCGGTGACCGTGTTGCTGAGCACGATGTTGCCGGCGGAAAGCTGAATGGTGCCGTTGTTGATCAGCGCGCTGTTGGCGATCGCCACCAGCAAGGTTGAGTTGGTGCCGATGGCGCCAATGGTGGCGCCGTTGTTGTTGGTGAAGCTAATCAGGGAAACCGTCAACGTGCCTCGATTGCGGTTCGCGTTCAGTCGCGCGTCGGCGAGCACGGAACCACCGGCGTTGGTGATGCCACCAGTGACCGTACCCCAGCCGGTAATCGTGCCGGTGTTGGTAATGCTGCCGGAAACGAGCGTGCCGCCGTTCATCAGGATCGTGCCGCTGTTATTGATGTCCATCAGCACGGAGTTGACCGTATTGGTGATCTGCAAGGTCGAATTCGAAACAACTTGGAGATAGTTGCCTTGGAAGAATGGGCTGCTCTGCTCAAGCACCAAGACGCCATTGGAGGCAATGATCCAGCCGAGATTGGCCTTGTTGGAGATGGAGGCAGTGATCGTACCCCAGCCACTGATCGTGCCGGAGTTGTTGATGTATTTCGATACACCGTTGCCGGAGCCGGCCACGGCGCCGCTGTTGGCCAGTTGGAAGTTACCGCCCTGCATGTCAATCGTGCCGAGGTTGGCGAGGTTGGTGGCCGCGCTGTCGTTATTCCACGCACTCGACGTGCGGTTGAGCAGCAGCGTGCCCCCATTCACAATGCGCACAACACTTCCCGCGGCGTTGCTGAATCCGCCGGCCGTAAAGGCATCACCGGGTTGAATACGCAGTGTGCCATTGGTGGCCACAATGGTCCCGCCGGCGTTGATGATGGATGCATTATTTCCGCCGCTGCCGCTCGCGCGTCCTGTCTGGAATGTGCCGGCGCCGCTGATCGTACCGGCGTTCACAAATTGCGCGAGGTTTGTGGCGATCAGGAAGCCACCGCCGGTGCCGCTCGTTATCAGGATTTGCGCGCCGCTGGCGTTCGTAAAGGCCCCTGTCCCCAAGATCGTCAGCGTGCCGGCGTTTGCCCCCGTGCCGCCCCGCACCTGAATCGTACCCGTATTGAGGAGCAGGCCACCGTTGTTGACGATGAGCGCGCCATTGGTCGCGACGATCGTTCCCACGTTCGCCAAGCTGACGTTCAGGGTGCCGAAGCCGGTAATCGTCCCGCCTGCCGCGTTACTCAAGACCCGCGTGTTGTCCACCACCACGTTGTCCGTGTAAAACACGAGCGAGCCACCGTTCATCTGGATGACGCCCAAGTTACTCGGCAGCGTGCCGCTGTTCCACGCCCCTGACGTGCGCTGGATCCCCAACGTGGAGGCACTGGCTACGGTCGCAGTCGCGCCCACGTCGTTGATAAAACCGCCGCCAATCTGAACGTCGGCCGGTTGCAAGATGAGCGTGCCACCGTTCGCGATGATGTTGCCCTGGTTGCGAATCGTGAAGTTGCGGCCACCGGTCTGGAAATCACCCGTGGCAAAGAAGCCCTGGCCCGTGATCACGCCGCTGACCGCGTTGGTAAACTCGACGCCTGCGCCGCTTGTCGCGCGAAGGATGAGATAGGAAGCGGCGTCGCCGTTATTCGCCGTGCCTTCCACGATCATCGTGCCGTTGTTGATCAGCATGTTCGTCGTATTCGTGATGACCAGCGTCGAGCCGCCGGCTCCGCCGCCAAAGCCGCCGCGCATCGTTCCCCTCTGCGCGACCGCTCCAGACAGGATATTCAGCGTGCCGTTGCTGGCCATGACCGTGCCGCCCACGAGGTTGGAGAGCGCGCTGACATTGCCCGCGATCGTGCCGGTGCCGTAGATGATGCCCGTGCCAGCGTTCGTCAGGACTGTTCCGGCGCCGTAGGTGATCGAGCCGCCCGCTAACTGAAGGGTACCGTCGTTGCGAACAAAGCTCGTCGGCAAAGAGATCGAAGCGCCGCTGACGCGAATCGTGCCATTGCTGTTCAAGAAAGTCCCGCTGGCCATATCGTTGCCGGTCCTGAACTCCAGAACGCTGGCCGCCGCCCCGACGTAGTTGGTGGCGACCCATGTGCCTGCACCGGTTCCATACACCGTGCCGACGCTAAGCAGCCCGTTGCTGGCGATCACCTTCTCGGTGCCGCCGGACATGTTGTTGAAGATCGCGATGGACAGGGTGCCGTTACCGACGATCTGGGCGTTGCCGCCTTGCTGCAATGTTTTCGTCGAGTCTTGGGAGCTAGTTGACGAGTTATACGCTTCAATCGAACCGTTGTTCAGAATGACCGTGCCTTCATTGCGCGCGTCGGTACCTATCGCCCCCGACGTCCTAGCGATGGAGAACGTCGCGCCGTTGGTAACGATAATCACGCCACTCGCAGAGTTGCTGAAGTTACCGTCCTCGGGACGGATCGTCAGCTTCTGCGCATTGACGTTCGCAACGATGGTGCCCTTGTTGATGAAATTATACGAAGCAACAGTCGGCACAAAGTTCTGTATCGTGCCGCTGCCGACGATTACCCCCGTGCCAGCGTTCGTAAACGCAACCAAGCCACCCACGTTCCCCGGTTGAAACGAGCCACTATTCAGCGAGAGCGTGCCCGCATTGTTGCGGAACGAATTGGGTAGAACAACGAATCCACTGCCGACCTGCACCGTCCCGTTGCTGTTGAGGAGCGTGCCACTCGCCAGCGTGGCAGTGTTGTTGATGAATTGCAGCACACTGGCCACTCCGCCGATGTTGGTTGCCACCCACGTCGAAGAGTTGTCATACACCCAACCCGCGAAGGTCAGCGTGCCGTTGCTGACGATCTGCGAGGCCGCGGCTGTCGCAAAGAATGGCGCGCTGATCGTCCCATTACCAAGGATCGTCTTCTGGTTCTGAAACGACCCACCGGCATTGCTCGTGTAGGTAGAATTATTGTTCATCGCGGTAAGATTACCGCCATTCAAAATGATTGTGCCTTGGTTGAGCGTGTCCCCACCATTGGCCCAATTCAATCGCTCGATCACAAAGGATGCGCCCGAATTAACCGTGATGGTGCCGGAACTGTTGTTCTGGAACCCACCCCCGGTCGCCGATTGCATATCAACCTCCAAGGAGCCAGCATTCACGATGATCGTGCCGTTATTCGCGAGCCCGTTGGTCGAGGCGCCAAAATTGCTTTCGAGGAGGCCCTCGCCGGCGCCGTTCTTGATGATGGTGCCGGTGCCGCTGTTGTTCATAGAGCCTCCGTTGGAGAGGCCGTAGTTGAACGTCGAAATCTGCGTATTCGTCGCGGTGAATTGGATCGTGCCTTGGTTTTGGACGGCAAGCGCGCCGATATTCACGACCACGTTGGCGCTGTTGCTGACGACCAGTGTCCCACCAATGATTTCGAACGAATTGTTGCCGTAGCTGAGCGTCGAGTTGCCGTACAAGACCAACGTATCGTTCGTGTTCACATGGAGTCCGTACTGCGACCTTAAGCCCGCGCTGAACACAGTGAGCGAGCCTGTGCTTGTCGTGAACAGGCGAATGTAGTTGAGAGTGCCGGCGCTGCTAAGGTCAAAGTTCGTAACCGTAATGGCGCCGCTGAAAGACATGGTGAAGTTATCATCCACGTTGGTGATGGTTGGGTCTGTGGGCACCTTGCTTTGACTCCAATTAGCGGTGCTGTTGGCGTCGTAGGTGCCTGCGCTCGTCGGAGTGAAGTTATCTTGAGCAAAGGCAGGACTCGCAAAGCAGAATGCAACCGTTAGTACAACGAGTAGTGAGTACGCCACTCGCGCACCGTGTCCCCGAATGCTAAAACGCAATCTCGCCACAGTTCGCCCTAACGCTGCTAAGGAAATCTCGCCGAAAAAAGCCGTGTGCTAGATAATTCCTTGAACCGATTTACTATACCTCACCGAATTATGGGCGGAATATCGCAAAACTGTGCCGATTTGTCAACGTGAAAGCCATGCTTCAACAGGCGGAAATACACAAGGTATTGTGGCCATTCCATCCTTGCTCCAACAAGCTGGTCTGCTGGCAGTTACGCGGTAGAGAGCTTCGGAGGCGGAGGGTCGAAAGACATACCGCTCATCTGTCAACTGTTTCGCCGAGAGAAGGCGCGCGCATTTTCGGCAAATTCAGTGATGTTCTCTCGCAACGAAATGCGGTGGAAAAAGAACGAGCCCCGCTCACGCGGGGCTCGTTCGCAAGACAACCGTCTAGGCGAAGGGCCGCTTAGGCCTTACGACGGCGGATAACCAATGCTCCCAGCAATCCGAAGCCAACCAACGCGATGGTCGAAGGCTCGGGAATAACGCTGAACTCCGGGACGTCGAAGATCAGGTTCTGGCCGTTACCCTGTTGGCCTATGGTGACGGCAAAGGAACCTACGGTGGTCGCGCTAGCTTCGAGGCCGCCGCTGAACGACAAGCCCGTCGTCCCTTCCAGATTCGTAACCGTCGCCGAATACGTTCCGGCAGCGGCATCGAAATCTACACTCCACTTCCAGGCCCCGCCGCGTGCTTCGCCAGAGGGGAGCACATGGAAGCCGGTGCTGTCGGTGTAGCTGAGCAAATTCGAGTTAACGATGCCGAAGGACAGCAACTCGCCGCCGCCAAACGAGCTTGTATTGTTGCCACTCCGGATGCTGATGAGGTTATTGCCATCGCCATTAATGTCAAACCTCGTGCGAATGTCGAACTCACCGGCCGCGAGCACCGACGAGAGGGGGCGGGACAAGGAGTCCTGACCGCCACCGCTGTTGCCGCCATAGAGTGCAAACGAAAATCCCGTGGTGCTGGTCGGGAGTGGCTCAACGTGCCGGCCGTTGACGCCCGTGCCTTCCATGAACGTACCGCCATCCGTGAACCCGATTATCGTCCAAAGGTTGTAACCGAACCCGCCGTTGATTGGCGTGTAGTTATGGGTTGGTTGCGGCGCGTATCCCGCGTTGTCCGCGTTATCCGACGCGACAACAGTGGGCAATCCGGCCTGTGCGCTTGCTCCCAAAAGACATATAGCCGCAACTAAACTTGCTACCGATACTAAATTAAACCCTTTCATACGCTTCTCCCTCCGTCGTGAGATGATTGTTAAGTTACTTTGATACCTCGCCTAGACAGTTGCTAAACCGTTTCGACTGTTGACGCATTTTTACCAGATGTTCAAAAAACTGTCAACTACTTTCTGTAGGTTATTTTCTGGCGGATGAACATGTCGTTCCCCCACCGGTGGGGCTGGTTGTGCGAGGGTCTCCCGACCCCGCACGGGATTCGACCGAAGGTCTCCCGCTACATACCGGACGCGGAGACATTGCGGTCGGGCGGAGCGGCGCGGTCAGGGAGCCGAAGCGCAGCGGAGACGCCGCTGCTGTTTGCGGCAAACCTGCGCCGAACCCAGTGTTCGGTCGTGTCGGACTAAGGCACGATAACTTTGTAAAACCGCCTGCCGGTGGGCGAATTGTCGGGGGGGCTTCCCGTCGCGCTGCCGTCGTCCAGCCAGTTCAAAACGCTGCCGGTGCCGTTAAAATCGGCGGCATTGGTCTGCCACGGTACCGCGTCGCTCATCTCATCTTTATAGAGAACGCGATAGTGGATTCCGATTTGGCTGGGCCATGCGACAAGGAAGTTGTTGGTGCCGCTGACGACTTGGAACGCGACGCCGGAAAGCTTGAGCGTGCTGTTGACGTTGGTCGGTTCCGTACCGGCCCGGTATTCCTGCGCGTTGTTCAACCCGTCGCCGTCCGGATCGCATTGGGCACAAGATGAATCGTTGGTCGTCGTCGCGCTGCCGAAGAAGTTCGTGCGCCATGAATCGGAAATCCCATCGCCCACCGAGTCCGGACCAAACATGATCTTGGTAGTGCCGCCGGCATGATTGAACTTTACGTTCACGAAGCCGGTCCCGGCATCGTAGTACCAGCCGAGGCTGTTTGTCGCAAAACCGGTAGCGTTGGCGAATTTCTGCAACGGCACGCCGTCGCGTTCAACCCCGAAGGGTTGGGCGCCGAAGAAACGCATGAGAACCGGGCGCGGCGCCGAGAACAGCGTCGTGGTCACAACGGTGCCGTTCGATTGGCATTGGACGCTCGTGCCATCATAAACGGTAAAGCTGGAGCTTGTGGCCGGGTAGATCATGAACTCCAGCGCACTGGTCATCGTCGTGATGCTCGGGTTGCCGACGTAGCCGGCATCGCAGAGCGTCTGCACGTTGGTCGAGATCATCGGCACGATACCGCCTTCGCGGACGAAGACCGGCATGAGCGACTGGGTCGCGTTGCTCCAGATGATGTTTTGGCCGCCGGTGTAGACGGCGTTGGTGAAGAAGTCGTACCACTTGCCTTGCGGGAGATAGACGAGGCGGGTGGTGGCGGTGTTGGTGACGACCGGCGCGACGAGCAGTTCGTTGCCGAAATAGAATGAGTGCTTCAGCCCGTAAACGTTCGGGTCGTCCTGATTGAGCAGTACCATCGGGCGGATGATCGGCAGACCATTCGTGCTGGCCTGCTTCGCGTACGAATAAATGTACGGGAACAACGCCGTGTGCAGCTTGGCGTAGAATTGATAGTTGGTGAGCGCGTCGGCACCGTAGCTCCACGGGTACTGGTTGTTGGCGCTGATTTGCCGGTGCATCTGCATCAACGGCGAGAACGCGCCAAACTGCGTCCAGCGCATGAACAAATTCGTCGGCGTCGAGCTGACGTTGCTGTTTTGATAACCGCCGATATCGGACGCCCATGTCGAGTAACCGCTCATCGCCGCCGATTGCGCCGCGACGACGACGCTCTGTAACCCGTTGTCCTGACCAAAGTTCGGCTCATTGTCACCGGCCCAGTAACCGGGATACGCCTGGCTGCCGGTAAATCCGCTGCGAGCGAACAGCACTCCATTCGTTCCGAGCACATTCCAAATTGTTTTGTGATACTCCGTCGCGTAACCGTTCTGCATCTCGACGCCGGTACGTCCATCAAAATACACCGCCGTCGTCGGAATGTACGAGCCCGGCGGATTGCCGGACTCGCCGTCGTCGGTCTTGAATCCGCCGATGACGTTGAAACCGCCGCTCGAACTTTGCGCAACGAGATTGCTGAGTCGGTTCTGAACCCACAGCGCCGCGTCGGGATTGGTGTAGTCCACCGGGCTGCCGGTACCCTTCCACCAGCCGACGCTGAGCGGCGGTCCGCCGCTCGATGCGCGCACGAAATAATTGCTCGCCGCGCCTTCCGCATAATTCGGCGACTGCCCGGTGTTCTGGCCGGGAATGCCTTCGTTGTTCGAACTCGTGTTGACGAACGGCGTCATCCAGCACACGACGTAGAATCCGTTCGTGCGCAAGAACGTCATCATGTCAACGGTGTTGGTGAAACCGTCGTAGAACGTCCCTTCGTAGGTATTGCCGACCTTCCACTGATTTGTATTCCACGTGAAGTCGTTGTACGACACCTCCCACGGCGAATCGAACACCAGCACCGAGCCGGGAATGCCGCGCTCCCGGTATTTCGTGATGAGATACCGGACTTCACCGCCGTCGCGCCAAATGTCGGAGCTCATCCACGGCGCGAACGCCCACGGCGGTGACATCTGCGGTCGACCCGTGTAGCCGGTATAACGCGTGAGCACGTCGGTAAGCCTTGGCCCGTACACGATGTTGAACTTCAGCGTCGAGAACATATTGCTCACGACGTACCGGTCGGCGAACTGCGCGCGCATGTCGAACCAACTCTCCGCGCTCGAATCAAGATGGAAGCCATAACCGCGCGTGCTCATAAACCACGGCGCCACCTTGTACGAATTGTCCCCTTTCGGCGTGCCGGGCGGATCGTCGGTGATGGTGTGCACCTTCCGACCGGCCTGATCGAAGTCGTTGAACTTCTCGCCGAAGCCGTAGAAATGTTCGCTCGCGTCCGAAGGCGCGGTGACCACCGTCGCGTCTACCGGCAATCCTCCCCAATCAACGACCTCGTACTGCAGCACGCCGTCGGTGGGGAACGTCAGTCGCGCCACGATCGTTGTCGTGGACAGTTGCTGCACCAACTCCAGTCCATTGCCCAGAGGCGTGGCGGACACGACGCGGCCGATGTTGTGCGACTCGCCGCCGACGCGAACGCTGGGCGGCGCGAAGTTGATCGTGTTGGCGTACGGTGTGCCCGCCAAGTCCGGTCCGACCACCGCGATGTGCCCGGAGTTTTGATAAATCCGCGCCTCCGCCGCGCCCAACGAGGAGACATTTGTGGACGACAGATACGGACCTGCCGGCGTCAGCGGCCATTGAACGTCATAGGAGAAGGGATCGGACTGCGCGTCCGATTCCAACTCGGAATTGAATCGCGCATTGTCGTTGCCGTAAACGAACGTCGGCAGATGATCGTCGTAGGGAATCTTGAAGTAGTACTGAACGGTGTCGCCAGGACTGAAAGCATTCGCCGGGATGGAGTTCGAGTAGTACTTGTTGTTCGTGGACACACCGCTGCTGCCGGTCGTCCAGAAAAACATCGGTAGCGACGACCAAGCCGCGTTGGTGGCGTTGCGATAATAAATCGTGCTTCCCGTCTGCAGTTGATTGCCGGGATTGCCCGAACTTTGGAACTGATTTCCGGTGTAAAGAAACACGGACGTGTTCGATTGAATCCCGCCGACCGGGCTGCGCATCGTCAGGCCGCCCACTTCCACGTTCGTGGGGATGTGAAACACGTTGCCCGTCTGCGCCTTGAAATTGACGTTCGTTGTCAGGATGACGCGATCAATCCGCGCTCCGTCTTCGCGCATCCACAAGCTGAACGTCTGTACGCCCACGCTGGCATTGATGGTGGGGCGGTTACTGACGCCGGTGATTCGGTTCGTCGTCCAAAACCACGTGTTCGTCGCTCCGTCCGGCAACGAGATGCCAAACGCGGTGTTGGTGGAGCCGGGCGGGCCGGCGCTGAGCAACCCCGCGTGAACAGAGTCGTCCGTGTTCGTGTACGCGAACATCCGCACCCACACGTAGTGCGTGCCGGCGGCGCTGAAGTTGACGGCGTAATCCAACTGCGGACTGGTCGTCAGCCACGTCGTGCTCTGGTTCACGCCAACATTCGGATTGGCCTCGACATAGCCGGCGCCGCTGGAGCCAGCGATCACAGCACTCGTGTCCCACTCAGCACCGCCGCGCGGGATGTTGTTGCTCCAACTCTCGGCCTCGATGTCCATCACGCCGCCGTTTTCGCTAAACAGAGTGGCGGCCCGCGCACTCGCCGAAAGCGCAAGAAGTGCGATCAAGAGAACTCGAATCCTCATAAGATTTTCACCCAAGACGCAAAGCATTTTCCCAGCCCGTCATCCAATCAATGTCATCCTACGACGCGCGCCCGCCGGTGTCCACGTCGCGTCGCGCTCTCGTGCTTTACAATTTCGCTCATCTGAGGCACATTCCGTCCATGTTGCGGTATCTCGCCTCCGGCCTCCGACGTTTCGGTCTCTATCCCATCCCGATTCACGAACGCGGCATGTGGGAGTTTTTTGTTGTCGTCCACGGCCGGTGCGGCGCGGTCTTTTCGGATGTGGACACGCCGACACTCCGGCAGCAGCATCTGTGGGTCTTCCCGCCGGACGTTGCTCACGGCTGGTCGGGGGACCGCGCGCAACGCTGCCAGGTTGCCGTGTTTCATTTCGGCACCGTGCCGCCGCTTCTGGAACAAATCGCGCGCGCGCGAGAATACTTCGAAAAACCGCTGGCCGCCGCACAGGCGCGGCGTGTGGTGCGGTTGGAGAAGGAACTGCGGCCGCATTACGAAAAGATGACCGAAAAGAGTTTGCTCGTTTTCGAGAAAGCGCTCCTCGAACTTTCCTTGCTCGCCTTGGGCGACCTCTCGTTCGAGAGGACGGAGACCAAGAACGATCTGGCGCTGCGCAAAGTCGAAGCGAGCCTCACCTGGTATTCGGAACACATGGCCGAGCAACCGAAGATCGAGCACGTCGCGCAAGCGGTTCATGTGTCGGTGAGTCATCTGCGGCGGTTGTTCTGGCAAGCCCGCCAGGAAAGTCCGCAGAAGTCATTCACGAAACTTCGCCTCGACCGCGCCATGCAACTGCTCTCGCATTCGATCTTCAAACTCGACGTGGTCGCCGCCAAGTGCGGCTTCTCGAGCGCCAGCGATTTCTCGCGCGTGTTCAAGGCCTACCATAGCATCAGTCCCGACGCCTGGCGCCGATCCAAACTCGGCCCCTACCGCGAACCCGAACCGAACCGAAAATAAAATCCGTTCGGACCGATGGCCGCGCGGCCGTGCGTGACTTTCACGCGCACCGTGTTCTCTCCCGGCTTCAAGATTACATCCACCGAATCCTCGTCGCGCTCGGGCGAGCGATGCACCTGCTTGTCGAACTCTTGCACGTCATTCAACCACACCGTCATTCCGTCGCCACTGCCGAGCCACAGCGTCGCCTTGCTGACGCCCGGCGAATCAAACGTCGCCGTCGCTTCTGACTGTTTGCCCAAATCCACATAACCATCCTCGCGCACCGGCAACTTCCAGTCCGGCAACTTCACCAGTTGTAGGGCAAGCGGCCCGCTTGCCGCCGTTACCGTGACCGGAGACGTTCCGACTTTGCGGTCTGCCGGCCACATCACGTAAAACGCCACGCGTTCACCGCGTTGCTTCCGGGATGGCAACACTTCAAAACCCGGTGGCGCATCGAGCGTGACCTCGCCGCCATCGCGCACGCGCAAAAACACTTTCTCAAACTTCTGCCCGCGCCAAATTCGCTGCGTCGGCACCACACCGCGTTCGTTCGTCGTACCGGCCGAGGCAATGACCGGCTCCGTGTCCGGCAATGGCGTGAAGAACTTCTCGGCACCGTTGCGCGCGAATACCGGAATCGCGGCGAGCTTCGGCCGCACCGCGAACGTCTTCGGCCCGGTATGATGCTCCTTCGTCCAAACATCCACCCACTCGCCCGCCGGCAGATATACTTTGCGCTCGTCGAACTCGCTCAATACCGGCGCGACGACTAAATTGTTGCCGAGTAAGAACTCGTCATCAATGTTCCACGTCGCGCGATCATCCGGGAACTCGTAGAGCAGCGGACGCCAAACCGGTATCGCTTCTTCTCTTGCAGTTTTCGCCGCCGAGAGAATGTAGTCGTGCAACTTCCAGCGCAGGTCGAAATAGTATTTCGCGATCTGCATTGTCTCGTCGTCGTAATACCACGGCTCGCGCGGCGTTGTGCCGTGCAACTGCATGATCGGCGAGAGCGCGCCGAGTTCGAGCCACCGGATGTACAAGTTCTTCGTTGGCGTACCGGCATAGCCGCCGATGTCGTGACCCCACAGTGGGTAGCCGGACAGGGCCGCACTCAGACCGGCGCGCACGACTTGCGGGAAATCGTTCCAATTGCAGCCTTGGTCGCCGCCCCAGAAGGTCGAGTTACCGGCACACGGCGCGGTTCCCGACCGCGCGAACGTCATCCCGGTCTTGTTCAGCGTGGCAAACGCATCGAGCGCCGCACGCTGATAATAAAATGGGTGCAGGTTGTGAAACCACGGGTCCGGCATGCGCTCGCCGCCGTCGGTCTTGAACCCGTCCACGCCGATCTCAACCAACGCCTCGTGCATCTTCGTCCACCACTCGCGCGCCTCGGGCTTGCGAAAATCAATCTTGCGTCCGTTCTCCAGCCAATCCGTGACGTACTCGGAACCATCGGGGTTCAACACCAGCCAGCCGGCGGATTTTGCCACCGGATACGTGCGGGCACTCGTCCAGATGCTCGGCGTCTCCCAGCACACGACGTGGTAGCCGCGCGCGTGCAGCTTCTCGATCCATTCCTTCGGATTCGGATACCGGCCTTCCTCGAACCGGAAATTCTGCAGCCCGGCTGCCCACGCTTCGAGCACGACCGCGCTCGCCTTTAAACCGTTCGTCTCCATCTTGTCGATCACCCGGTCAATCTCGTAGGCGGAAAGGTACGAGTTGCGCGAAATCCACGGCTCAAACACCCAATCCGGCACCGGCTGCGGTCGTCCAACCAGTTTTGTGTACTCAGCGAGGATTTCGCGCGGCGTACCTTTGAAGACAATAACGTCTGCGCCAACCTCCGGTATATCAATGCGTAATTCATCCGACTTCGCGGCACCACAATCAAACTTCACCTTGCCGGAGCAATTGACGAACAAGCCGTAACCTTCGCTGCTAATGAAGAACGGCGCGCAGATGTACGAGCGATTGCCGCCACCCCACGCGTCTGCGATCCACGTTTCCATCGTTCGCCCGCGCATGTTCAGCGAATCGAAACGCTGGCCAAAACCCCAGAGTGCTTCGCCGTCGGCGAGCTTGATGCGAAGCGAAGTGTTGCCGTCGCCGACTTCGCTCGAAAACTTCGTGGGCGCGTTTGTTGCCGGCGTGACTCCATTCTGCAAAGGATAAGGATGCCCCGGCTTGCCGAGTTTGAAGCGGACGACGCGCGGAGCTTCGTTCGTTCCTACCGGCGGCTGTGGCTTCTCCGGTTTCGTCAGTGATGGCGAATCGCCGCAGCCCCAAAGCGCAAGTGCGAGAATGAATCCAACAAGCCGCTTCATTTCACAATCATCACGGAATGGTTCTCGTTGTCGTTCTCATCGGCGTTCGGATCGGTCTTCCATTGATCCCCATCAACGACGAATTGGTAGAGGTGTCGTCCCGTCTTCAATACGACCGTCGCCCGCCAGACGCCGTTTGAGTCGGGGCCGGTCATGGCGAATTGTGGGTCGCTCACTAGCCCGTCGCGGTTCTTCCCCCAATCGTTGAAGTCACCGGCAAGATAAACGATGAACACATCGGGCGCGTAGAATTGAAAGCGCACGCCACGTTCGGTCTGCTGCGGCTTCCAATTCGGATTACGCGCACTGCGAATGACGACGTCGCCGGTCGAGGTCACGCGGAAGATGGCGTTTTTGTCGCCGTCGCGCTCATCAACCGAGTCCGGCGTGAACCAGCCGCTCGCTTCGCCGTTAATGTTGAACTTGAAGCGGTATGTCCCGGCATCGAGCTTCATGGTTTTGCGCCACACGCCGTTCGTGTCCGGGCCGCTCATCGCGAACTCCGGCTTTGTGATGCGACCGTCCACGTTCTGCGCCCAGCCGTTGAAGTCGCCGGCAAGATAGACAGTCTTCGCGTCCGGTGCGTAACACTGAAACAGCACGCCGTCGTGAGATTGCTGCGGACGCAGCGAAAATGATTGAGGCGGAAAGTTGTTCTGAGCGAACGCCGAAGTCGCAAAAGCGACGAGTAGGACTGTCGCGGCCCTCATCGGCGAGTCACAACTTCGTGTTGTTGCCGGAGTTTGACAACGCTGTTCGCCGCGCAAACGCCGCGCCACAGCACATTCGGATAAAGCACTGCGTTGCGGCCAATGATCGAGCCGGGATTCAGCACGCAGTTACAGCCGATGTCGCAACCGTCGCCGATGACCGCGCCGAACTTCCGCAGGCCGGTATCAATCTCTTTGCCGTACTTCACCGTGACGTTGCCTGTGACCGACTTCACGTTCGACAGAATCACACCGGCGCCGAGATGGGATTTGTAACCGAGAATGGAATCGCCGACGTAACTGAAATGCGGCACCTGCACATTGTTGAACAGCACCGCGTTCTTGAACTCGCTCGCGTTGCCGAGCACGCATTCGTTGCCGACGATGATGTCGCCGCGAACGTATGCACTCGACCGGACCTGACAGTTCTCACCGATAATGGCCGGGCCTTTGATCGTCGCGCCGTGCTCGACGACGGTGCCCTTGCCAATGAACACGTCCGGAGCGATGTACGGCGTGCCAAGCGTCTTGCCGAGTTGCGCGGGCTTCAAATGGTGCTTGATGAACTCCGGCAACTTCTTCAGCGCCTCCCAGACGTTCTCGCAGCCGTCGAACAATTCGGGATAGGCAAACTGCTTGAGGTCGAGAAATTCCTCCGGGCGAAACATGCCGCGCATCTTAGCCGCCGCTTGCCGGCCTCGCAAGCAGTTCCTCGTCCGTCCATCCAAAACTCGCTGGAAGCTCCGGCCAGAATGCGGTATACCTGCCGGCGCACCAAGTGAACGAAACGCCACTCAAAAGATTCTTTCGACCGCGTTGGCGCAAGATTGTCGCCACGTTATTGGTGATTTACACGTTGCTCGGATTCTTCGTCCTGCCGGCGATTATCAAATGGCAAATGCTCAAGCGCCTGCCGGCATTGACGCATCGTAACGTGACCATCAAACAGGTGAAGCTGAATCCGTACGCGTTGTCGTTCACGTTGCGCGGGTTTGCACTCACCGAAACCAACGGCGATCCGTTCGTCTCGCTCGGCGAGTTGTATGTGAACCTTGAGTTGTCCTCGATCATCCATCGCGGAATCGTGTTCAGCCAGATCAGCTTGAAGCAACCGTCGGCGAACATTCTGTATCTGGCCGACGGTACGTTCAACTTTTCGAATCTGATCAGCACCAACGCCACGCCGGAGCCGAAGCCGTCCGGCCAGAAAGAGCAACTGCCACTCGTCATGATCGGCACGCTCAGCATCACCAACGCAGAGATGACGCTTACTGACTTCAACCGCTCGACGCCGTTCACGCACCATGTCGGCCCGGTCAACATTCAGTTGAGCAATTTCACCACGCGTCCGAAGACCGGCAACCCCTACTCCATCGTCGCCAGCATGGGCACCGGCGAAACATTTGCTTGGGCGGGCGACTTCGGCGTCAACCCGCCGCGCTCGGCCGGCAAGTTCACCATCACCGGCTTTCAACTCAAACGCTACGCTCCATACTCGGAGGACATCGCGCACACGGATATCGCCGGCGGTCGCGTGGACTTCCAAACCGATTACCGGTTCGACATGACCACCGCCGGCGCGATCACCTTCGGCGTCTCCAACGCCGCGCTCGTCGTCCGGGAACTGCAAGTCGGCGTGACGCAGCCGAAGCCGGCCCGCGCCAATGTGGACAAGCTTCATCTCCGAGTCCGTGACATCGCGTTTGACTCCGCCGCGAAAAGCGCGAGCATCGGCGAGATTCGGCTAGCCGAACTCGTGGCCGGCGTGACGCTGTTGCCGGCGCCCGCCGGCGCTGCGCCAACAAACGCGCCAACCCCGGCAACCGAAGAAAAGCCTGTCGGCACCGCGCCGGCCGCTCCGGCATCCACTTCAACGAACAGTTTTCTGCTGAAGGTCGGCGAGGTCGCCATCGACGGCGCATCGTTCCATTTCACAGACGAATCGGTCGAGCCGCACGTCACGACAGCCATCGAGCAATTCAACGGCAGCATCAAAGGGCTCACCTCGGAACTCAACACCGTCGCGGCGGTGGACTTCAACGGCAAGGTGGACGGTTATTCGCCGTTCAGCATTACCGGGCAAATTAATCCGCTCGCGAAGGATTTGTTTGTCGATCTCGCAATCTTGTTTCGTGATACCCGCCTCACGCCGATCTCGTCGTACATGGCGAAGTATGCCGGCTTCCCCCTCGAAAAGGGAACGCTCTCGCTCGACCTCAAGTATCACGTCACGCAAAAGGAATTGAAAGCCCAGAACAACGTCCGCGTCGATCAACTCACGCTCGGCCCGGCCAGCGGCAGCCCCGACGCGACGAAGTTGCCAGTAAAGCTCGGCATCGCGTTGCTGCAAGACCGGCACGGAGTGATCTCTCTCAACGTGCCGGTGACCGGACGGCTCGACGATCCGAAGTTCAAGCTCGGCCCGCTCATCGTGCAGGTGTTCATGAACATCATGGTCAAGGCGATGACCAAACCGTTCGCGCTGCTCGGCGCGATGTTTGGCGGCGGCGAGGACCTCGACTTCATCGCGTTCGACCCCGGCCATGCTGACTTCGCCACCGGCGAAATCAACAAACTCGACACCTTGGCCAAAGCACTCGATGAACGCCCGGCGCTCCATCTGCAAATCAACGGCTCAGTTGACCCGGTCAAGGATCGCGAAGCGCTCGCGCGAATCAAGCTCGACAAACAAATCAAACAAGCCCGGCTGGAAGAACTTGCCGCGACCGGGCAAAAGGTCGCCTCGATAGAAAACATCCTGCTCGAACCGGCCGACCGCGAGCGTCTCTTGAAACTCGCCTACGCGGAAGCCGCCGGACTCGTCTCCGCGAGAGCGTCCGGTTCAAGCAAGGAAACCGTGCTCGCCCATCTCCAAGCGAAACAGAATTTCGTTGCCCTGCGGAAAGCTGCCGGCGCGTCAGGCGCAACCGCTGGGGCCGGTGGCACGCTCACCGTTGCCGACATGGAGAAGTTCGTCATCGCGAAGACGGAGATTACGCCGGCAGACTTCGCGGCGCTAATGCAAGAACGCGCGAACAAAGTTCAGGGTTACTTGCTGCAAACCGGCAAAGTGACCGCCGACCGTCTCACTGTCGCCGCGCCCAAACCCGTGGACGCCTCCTTCCAAGGCCAAAGCCGCGTCAACCTCGCCCTCAATTAGCAATCGCCTTTCTCGCGAACCGAGTTTGTGCTAATAACATTTCAGGTAACATCCGATTGGACGATGACACTGCGGACTTGCATTTCAATCGATGAGTGTAAAGCTCGACTAGCAACTGCCATCGATGTTGAGAGATTCGCCTTTTCGTGGAGCGGTTACGCCGGCTCGAAGGACATCCTCGGGAAGATCCGAGACACTAGTTTCCGCCTTCAGAAGCGGCGCTACTACCGCAACTCTTTCGCTCCATTCTTTTTTGGACGATTTGTCGTCTCTGACGGCGGCACTCTAATAGAAGGTGATTTCAAGATGCACCCGGCTGTGAAAGTGTTCTTGGTAATCTGGTTTTCGTTCCTTGCGTTTTTCGTGCTGATGACGGTCACTTTAACTGCAACGGGACGAGCGCACATGGACGACGACAGAGGACTTGCACTGGTCATTCCGTTCGGCATGGCGATCTTCGCCGTCGCGCTTGTTAAGTTTGGTCAGCGCCTTGGCCGAAGTGAGGAGCAGGCCATTCTCGCCTTTCTCAAGAGTGCGCTGGAGGCAAGTGATAGCACCTAACCAACCGCAACCTGCTGCGCGGCTTGACAGTCGGGCCGGGCGAGCCTAATCTCGCACTCGGGTCTGCGATCAGCTTTTTCAAAGCAAACACTCGCGGACTTTTCAGGAGGCACGGATGAAAAAGATTCTTGCGGTTTCAACTCTTCTGGTCATGGCGGCGCTCAGCGTTGCCCAAGCCGACGACGCGAAGGAGAAACAGGCCATTCAGAAGCGGCACGACGAATGGGTCGCGGCCTGGAACAAGCACGACCCGAAAGTGATGGCGGCGTTCTGGGCGGACAACGGCGATTTGATTGATCCGTTCGGCCGCAGCGCCAAAGGTCCGGCGGAAATCGAGAAGTTTTTCACGGGCGAACATACCGGCAAGGGCGTGATGGTGGGCACAACGTACGCGGGCGTGATTGATGACATTCGCTTCATCAGCAAGGACGGTGCAATCGTGGACGTTACCGCCGAAGTCAGCGGCATGACCGGTCCCGACGGCAAGCCCGCGCCACCGTTTAAACATCACGTGACGTGGGTCGCCGAAAAGAAGAACGGTAAATGGATGGCAGTCGCTGCGCGGCCTTGCGTCGCTGTACCGGCACCAGAACCAGCCGCCAAATAGACGACTAAACCCTCACCCTGACCCTCTCCCTTCGAGAAGGGAGAGGGGAGTCTCCTCGCCCCGCTTGCGGGGAGAGGATTAAGGTGAGGGGACGCAATCCATCACTGCTCAAGCTGCTTGAGCATGACCTTCACGTCGTTGGTCGGCAACTGGCAGGCGTAGTTGACGCAGACGTAGGCGGTGGCTTTGCCGTTGACCGGCTTCATGTCTTTGACGTAGGACAGCAATTTCGCCAGCCGGTCATCGGCGAGCAGCACGATCTTGTTCGGTAGATAGCGTTCGTGGATGGCGCGTAACATCCCACGTGTGTCCGGTGCGTCAGGCTTACCGGCAATGACGATCTGCTTCGGTTTGCTCAGATAGAAATCCAGCGCGCACAGCATTTGTGGGACGACCTGCGGCGCGCGGTTCATGTGTGTGCTGAATGCCGCCAATGTCTTCTCCGCCGCGTCGAAGTATTGTAGCCGCGAGCCTGCTCGCGGTTCCGCCGCTTCCGTCCCGCCAAGACTGCCGCGAGCAGGCTCGCGGCTACAAATCTGTGCCAGCCGTAACAGCAGTAGCGTCGCCACGGAGTTACCGCTTGGCTCAGCGCCATCGTAATCCTCCTTCGAGCGAATCAGCACGCTCGTATCGCGGCCATCGGTCTGGAAGAAACCGCCGTCCTTCGCGTCATAGAACTGCGCGAGCATCGTGTCGGAAAGTTCGCAGGCTCTGCGCAACCATTCCGGATCGAAGTCGGTTTCATACAGATCAATAAGCCCGGTCGCAAAGCACGCGTAATCCTCGACCATGGCCGGCACGGTTTCGGTGCGCATGAGACGGCCATCCTTCAACCGGTCCTTCAAAATGAAATGAGCGGCGCGTTGTGCGGCGCCAAGATATTTCGGCTCGTCCAACACCTGTGACGCGCGAACAAGCGCGGAGATCATCAGGCCGTTCCATGCCGTCAGAATCTTTTCGTCCCGGTGCGGACGAACGCGCTTGTTGCGGACGGTGAGAAGTTTCGCGCGTTCGGCGGCAAAGTCACCGGGCGTGACCACGTGTAATACGCTGTTGCCGTGTTCCCAATTGCCGGCACTGTCCACGTCGTAGGCCCGGCAAAATGCTTCGGCTATATCTGCTGCCGTTGTGGGAGCGACATTCCTGTCGCGACCGGTCGCGGCAAGAATGCCGCTCCCACGGGAAAGAACCTGCTCAACTTCCGCTCGCGTCCAGACGTAGAACTTGCCCTCGACGCCCTCGCTGTCGGCATCCTCGGCAGAGTAGAAACCGCCGTCGGGGCCGGTCATGTCGCGCAACACGTAGTCGCACGTGCGCCGGGCGATGTCAGCGTAAAATGAATCGTGCGTGATTTGGTACGCATCCACGTAACTCGACACGAGTTGCGCCTGATCGTAGAGCATTTTCTCGAAGTGCGAGACGAGCCAGTGGTCGTCCACGCTATACCGGTGGAAACCGCCGCCGAGTTGGTCGAACATTCCGCCCTCGCCCATCTTGCGGAGTGTGAACAGCGCCATGTCTTTCCCGCCGGCACGAAACAGGAAATTGAGAACGACCGGACGTGGAAATTTTGGAGCGCCGCCGAAGCCGCCGTGTTCGGAGTCGTAGCTTTGACGGAACTGTTCGAGGCCAAGATGGAGCGGAGTGTCGTCGAGCGGACGGCTCGGCGAGCCGTCCCTACCAAGTGTCGAGTGTTGCGTGAGTAACTCGGTGATTTGATTTGCTTGGGCGAGGATGCCGTCGTGATTCGCTTCCCAAACATCGTGAACGCGTTGGAGGAGTTCTTTGAAGCCGGGGCGACCGTATCGCGAGTCCGGTTGGAAATAGGTGCCGCAATAAAACGGTTTCAACTCCGGAGTGAGAAACACGCTCATGGGCCAGCCGCCGCTGCCGGTCGTCGCCTGCACCGCCGTCATATATATCTTGTCGATGTCTGGGCGCTCTTCGCGATCCACCTTGATGCAGACGAAATACTGGTTCATCAGCGCGGCGATATCGTCGTTCTCGAACGATTCGCGTTCCATGACGTGACACCAATGGCAGGTCGAGTAACCAATCGAGAGGAAGATCGGTTTGTTCTCCTTGCGCGCTTTCGTGAACGCTTCCTCGCCCCACGGAAACCAGTCCACGGGATTGTACGCGTGCTGCAGCAGGTACGGACTCTTCTCGTGAACGAGACGATTCGCCTTCCGTCCACCTTGTTCTGCGCTCATCTCGCCACACCCTAGCACAACCGCTGCCGCGAGCACAAAGAAGTGGGTAGAACTTTTTGCTTGGTTCACGCATCACAATTACCGATGCTACTGGCCACGGCAATCCCGTTTGTGAAACTCGAGTCTGAACGACAGGACGACGCGACGCTGGTGCAACGTCTCAAGGCGCGGGACAGAACTGCGCTGGAAGAGTTGCTGCACCGGCACGGCTCGAAGCTGTTCGGCGTCGCGCTGCAGATCATGCGCAACGAGACCGACGCGCAGGAAGTGATGCAGGATGCGCTCATCGCCATCTGGAACAAGATCGGCTCGTTCGAAGGCCGGTCGGCGTTCACCTCGTGGATGTACCGGGTGACGGCCAACGCCGCGCTGATGAAGCTGCGCCGCAACAAGAAGTTCGAGCAGAACGTGCCGCTCGAAAATTACGGCGGCGACAGTGAGTTGCCGGTGCTGCAACTGGCCGACCCGAAGGCGAACCCGGTCGTCACCGTCACCAGTGCCGAACTCGGCGACCAGGTGCGCGCCGCGATTGATGCGCTGCCGGAACCGTACCGCACCACCGTGCTGCTGTCCGACGTCGAGGAGATGTCGATGGAGGAAGTGGCGGAGGCGATGGACGTGAGTGTACCGGCGGTGAAAAGTCGTCTGCATCGCGGCCGGCTCGCGTTGCGGAAGGCACTCGTGCCGTATCTGAAGGGAAACGTATGATGCAAGGTGTGATCAATTACTTCAAATGCCTGTTCCGTATTCGGGATTGCCGCAACGTCCACAAACTTCTCTTCGATTACGTGCAGGGCAACCTGCCGCCCGAGAAACACCAGAAACTCGCCGAACACCTGCGCGATTGTCCGATGTGCCTCGAATACGTGGACACCTACAAGCTGACCATCGAAGCCTGCCACAAATGCTGCCGCCCGAAAGCCGAGATTCCCCCCGAACTCGCCGACAAACTCCGGGACTTTATTCGCCGCGAGTTGTAGTCCGGGCATCGTGCCCGCCGCCCGTCTCCAAAGTCTTGTCTTTCCGCGCTCGCTGTCATTCCGAGCTTGTCGAGGAATCCCTGCCGTTCAATACTCCGACGTGCGCGAGTACTTCGTGTACATCATGGCAAGCGCCTCACGCGTCCTGTACATCGGCGTGACCAACAGCCTTGCGCGGCGAGTGTTCGAGCACCAGCAGAAACTCATTCCAGGCTTTTCCGCCAAGTACAACGTCGTGGGCTTGGTCTATTTCGAGTCTTTCGACGATATCCGCGATGCGATTGCCCGTGAAAAGCAACTGAAAGGCTGGCGTCGCGAGAAGAAGGTTGATTTGATCGAATCCATGAATCCGCAATGGCGCGATCTAAGTGAAAACTGGCAAAACGATAGAGACCCTTCGACAAGCTCAGGGTGACATAGTAGGGAATGGCGGTAGTGCCGAGAAGCGCCCACGGTCGCATACACGTAATGTTCCCGCTTGAGCAGTGGCTGCCGGTTGGAGTCTAATGCGCTGAATGTCTTCTCGTTCCCAGTGGTCAATGGTGGTTTGGATTGCCGGCATCGGTGTGCTGCTGACGCTGTTGTATGCGCCGTTGCTCGTCTGGTTGACGCGGGCGAGCGTGGCAACGTCCCAGCTTTCGACCGGTGCCGTGCTCGTGCTGTTCGCCATGGTGATTTGTTTGCGTGACACGCTGGAGACGCTGAAGCTTGAGCCCAGCGTCAACAACAGGGGCATTGGTCTGCTTGTGTTGGGTTTCGCGTGTCTGTGGCTGGCCGGTCGCGTGAGATTCCCGGCACTGCCGCTCGTGGTACTGTCGTTCTGCTTCTCGTTTGCGGCCATCGTGTCGTTTCTGTTCGGGAAACTCGGCGTGCGACAATTCCTACCAGCGCTCGGCGCGTTTCTCGTGTTTGGGTTGTTGGTCGGATTGTTTCCGACATTGGACTGGCCGTTGCGCGCGCTGGCCGGGAAGCATGCCGGTAGTCTGTTGGCGTGGTTGGGCGTGCCGGTGCGACTCGGACTCGTGCAGGGTCGGCCACCGGAGTTGTTGCTTTCGGTGAACGGACAGAACTTCATCGTCGCGACGGAATGCAACGGGTTCGGACTATTGACCTCGTCGCTGCTGTTGGCGACGATTCTCGCGTTTCAATTCCGGTTGCCGTGGGAACGCAAGTTTGGTTTGTTCGCCATTTCAATTCCAATTGCCATCGTCTGCAACTTCCTGCGGATCGTCAGCATTTGCCTCGTCGCGCCGCGCACCCGGCTGCCATACGGTTTCGTTCACGAATCGCTTGGACTAATTTTCTATTTCCTCGGCCTAGGCTTCATCTGGCTTGCAGCCGGTCGGTCCGAAGCTCGAAAAGCCTCGCATTCAGTTTGAAATCCCGGTAGAAAAACGGGAACATCGGAAGGCGAGGTGGCGGATGAGCAAGATGGCGAAACTGATTCTCGGCGACAAAACCTACGAACTGCCCGTCGTCGAGGGCACGGAAGGCGAACTCGCGGTTGATATCTCAGCGCTGCGGCAGCAGGCCGGCTACATCACGCTCGACGACGGGTATTCCAATACCGGCTCGTGCGTCAGCAACGTCACGTTCATCGACGGCGAGAAAGGCATTCTCCGGTATCGCGGCATCCCCATCGAGGAGCTCGCGGAGAAATCCACGTTCATCGAGACCGCGTACCTGATCATCTACGGCGAGCTGCCGACCAACGCGGAGTTCCGGCGCTTCTCGGATCTGCTCACGCAAAACGAGATGTTGCACGAGGATATGAAGTTCCACTTCGAGGGTTTCCCACCGAACGCGCATCCGATGGCGATCCTGTCCTCGATGATCAATGCCGCCGGTTGCTTCCATCCGCGGTTGATGGAGGGCTACAAGCCGCAGTATTTCGACCGGCAAGCGGCGCGGCTCATCTCGAAAGTCCGCACGATCGCCGCGTTCGCTTACCGGAAATCGCACGGGCTGCCGATCATTTATCCCAAGCCGACGTACAAGTACACGGCGAACTTCCTGCACATGATGTTCTCCGAGCCGTACCTGGATTACGAGTTGAAGCCGGAGGTCGTGCGCGCGCTCGATTTGATTTTCCTGCTGCACGCCGACCACGAGCAGAACTGTTCGACCTCAACCGTCCGCATGATCGCGTCGAGCCAGGCGAATCTGTTCGCCTGCGCGGCCGGGGGCGTGTGCGCGCTCTGGGGACCGTTGCACGGCGGCGCCAATCAAGCGGTCATTGAGATGCTGGAGGAGATTCATCGTTCCGGCGACGACGGTTCGAGATTCATCGCTGCCGCCAAAGACAAGAACAGCGGTAAGAAGCTGATGGGCTTTGGTCACCGGGTTTACAAGAACTACGATCCGCGCGCCAAGATCATCAAGGAGCAATGCGACACGCTGCTCGAACTGCTCCACGTCAACGATCCGTTGCTCGATATCGCCAAGCATCTTGAGGAAGCGGCGCTGAATGATTCCTACTTCGTCGAACGCAAACTTTACCCGAACGTGGATTTCTACAGCGGCATCATCATGCGCGCCATCGGCATTCCGATGGAAATGTTCACCGTCATCTTCGCCATCGGCCGCATGCCCGGCTGGATCGCCAACTACAAAGAGATTGCCGAGAATCCGCACGGCCGCATCTACCGGCCCCGCCAAGTCTACATGGGCCACACGCACCGTCCCTACGTCCCGATGGAGAAGCGGAGCAAGAAATAGCTCCCGTTCCTGCCGGCATGGAGACCGAGAACAGACCCTGGCAGCGTGGTTTCTGGAGTCTGATCGTCACGCAATTCCAAGGCGCGTTCAGCGATAACGCGCTGAAGACACTCGTCACCTTCGTCGGGTTGAGTCTGGCCACTTCGCATCAGCAACGCGAAGCTATCGTACCGCTGCTGGGCATTTTGTTTTCGCTGCCGTTCATTGTTTTTTCGATGGCCGGCGGTTTCCTTGCCGACCGGTTTAGCAAGCGAACCATCACGATTGGCGTGAAGCTGTTTGAGATTTGCGTGATGCTCTTCGTGCTCTGCGGCTTTCTGTTCAACAACCTGCCGATGGCGATGGCCGGCGTCTTTCTGATGGGCACGCACAGCGCGTTCTTCGGCCCGTCGAAGTACGGCCTGTTGCCGGAACTCTTGCCGGAGAAGCGACTCTCGTGGGGCAACGGCATTCTCGAACTCGGCACCTTCCTTGCCATCATTACCGGCGGCGCGATCGGCGGTCTGCTGTTTAAGGTATTCGAAGGACGACAAGCATGGTCGGCCGGCGTGTTCATCGGCTTGGCGGGCTTGGGCTTTCTAACTAGCCTCGGTATCTCGCGAATCCCGGCGGCGAATCCGACGAAGAAGTTCCGCGCCAACTTCCTCGGCGACCTTTTTCAACAAATCCAATCAATCCGCCGCGACCGGGTGCTGTGGCTCGCCGTGCTCGGCAATGTGTACTTCTCGTTCGTCGGTGCGCTCGTGTTGCAGAACGCGATTCTCTTCGGCACAGACACGCTGCAGGTCGGTGAGATCAAGACGAGCTACATGCAAGTCGCACTGGCCATCGGCGTGGGTCTCGGCAGTTTCGCCGCGGGCTATCTCTCCGGTGGCAAGATCGAGTATGGCCTCGTCCCGCTCGGTGCGATCGGGCTTACCGTCTTCAGTGTCGCGTTGTGGAGTCCGGCACTCTCGTACACGGGGGCGCTTTGGATTCTAGCCGCGCTCGGATTCTTCGGCGGATTTTTCATCGTGCCCATCGCCGCCATCATGCAGTACCGGCCCGAGAAAGGTCAGAAGGGCGCGGTGCTCGTCACCGGCAACCTGCTCTCGTTCGTCGGCATCGCGCTGGCCTCAGGCGTTTTCTGGCTGGCGACTTCGGTTGCCGGGATGCAACCGCGACAAATCTTCCTGCTCGGTGCCATCCTAACGCTAGGCGCAACCGCTTATGTGCTCGTGCTGTTGCCGGATTCGTTGTTGCGGATGTTGCTGTGGATGTTCACGCATTCGATTTACCGGATCAAAGTCGAAGGGCGCGACAACATACCGGAGCGCGGCGGCGCGTTGTTCGTGTGCAACCACGTTTCGTTCGTGGACGCGCTGCTGGTGCAGGCGGCGACTGACCGGCCGTTGCGTTGCATTATGTTCAAAGACATCTACGAGCATCCCATCATCAAACCGTTCGCCAAGATAGCCCGGCACATCCCGATTTCATCGCAGCAACGCCCGCGCGAGATGATCCAGTCGCTCCGGCTCGCCAGCGACGCGATCAAGAACGGCGAGATCATCGTCATCTTCGCCGAGGGACAAATCACGCGCATCGGCCAGTTGCTTCCGTTCCGACGCGGCTTCGAGCGCATCATGAAAGATGTGGACGCGCCGATCATTCCGATTTGCCTCGATCACGTTTGGGGCAGCATTTTTTCGTTCGAGAAAGGCCGGTTCCTCTGGAAAGTGCCGCGCTACATCCCCTACCCGGTCACGGTCAGCTTCGGCAAACCGTTGCCGCCCAGCGCGACGCCGTTTGAAGTCCGGCAAGCCGTGCAGGAACTCAACACCGAAGCGTGGCAGAATCGCAAGAAGTTGATGCTGCCGATTCACCGGGCGTTCGTCCGCAAAGCCCGGCATCATCCGCTCCGGTTCTTCATGGCCGACGCGCGCGTGCCGCGACTGAACTTCGGTGCGGCGCTCACGCGTACAATTTTCCTTGCGCGACGACTCCGCAGCGTGTGGGCCGGGCAAGAGATGGTCGGCATCCTCATGCCGCCGTCGGTCGGCGGCGCGCTTGTCAACTACGCCGCGCTGTTGATGGGCAAGGTGCCGGTGAATCTCAATTACACCGCCAACGATGAAGTCCTTGCCTCGTGTGCCCGGCAATGCAACCTCCAAACCGTCGTCACGTCGAAAGCGTTCCTCGACAAGATCAAAGTCACTGTCCCCCGCAAGACAATCTTGATCGAAGAACTCGCCGAGAAGCCGGGCGTCGGCAAGAAGCTCGTTGCGTTGCTGATGACGTGGACGTTGCCGGTAGGCTTGCTCGAACGCGCGCTCGGTCGAGAAAAGAAAGGGACGCTCGACGATCTCGCCACAATCATTTTCTCCAGCGGCAGCACCGGCGAACCGAAGGGTGTGATGCTCACGCAGTACAACATCGTTTCCAACGCCGAGCAGATGGGACAGACGTTCGCGTTCAGTGGTCACGACCGCCTTCTCGGCATTTTGCCCTTCTTCCACTCGTTTGGGTTCACCGGCACGCTGGTCGTGCCGGCGGTACTCGGGGTCGGGATGGCGTATCACGTCAGCCCCCTCGACGCGAAAGCCATCGGTGCGCTCGTGAAGCAGTACCGCGTGACGTTTCTGCTGGCGACGCCGACATTCCTGCAACTTTATCTCCGCAGTTGCGAGCCGGAGGACTTTGGCAGCCTGCAATACGTCGTGACCGCCGCCGAGAAATTGCCGGAACGCGTTGCGCAGGCGTTCGAGGACAAGTTTGGCATCCGACCGCTCGAAGGGTACGGCGCAACCGAATGTTCGCCCGCCGTTGCCGTCAACACGCACGACTTCCGCGCTGCCGGTTTCCGTCAGGTCGGTGCGAAACGCGGCAAGATCGGTCACCCGTTACCGGGCGTGAGCGTGAAGATCGTTGACACCGACACGTTTCAGCCGCTGCCGGTCGGTCAGCCCGGCCTATTGCTCGTACGCGGGCCGAACGTGATGAAGGGTTATCTCGGCAAACCGGAGAAGACTGCCGAAGTCATTCGCGATGG
>JBGQCJ010000005.1:0-80437 GCA_041495285.1 Verrucomicrobiia bacterium | reverse complement strand
CTGCGTCAGCAAGGTTTCAATCCGCGCCGCGCCCTTGCGAGCGCGGCGACCTTTGCCCGCCACATATCATCGTGCCCATGATTTGTTTCAATCCGCGCCGCGCCCTTGCGAGCGCGGCGACGCCCGATGTTCACCGGGTGATCTCCACCGTATTGAGTTTCAATCCGCGCCGCGCCCTTGCGAGCGCGGCGACTGCGGCTCGCCCATGCGGTTGAACCGCAGGGAATTCATCGTCCTTTTCCGCGAATCTGTCTAGCCCCATCTCGCAAGCGCCAATTTTGATTGTCAAAGAACCGCCGAACCAGCGCTTAGCCAGTTCGTTGAATCGTTCGCGAACCCAAGCGCCCGCAATCGGCTCTTGGGCTTCGCGGAATCGGCTTACAGCAAGAGCGGCTCGTTCAAGTCCACCGGCTTGGCGTTGCCGTGATGTTCAATACGCTGAAAGGCGACTTCGTCGAGGAAGTAGAACCGCAGGGAGTCATGCTCGGCGTCCATCTCTTGTAAAAGCCGGGCACGCAGTTGCGCCCACTCTTTTTGGCCAATCTGACACTCAAAGCAAGATTTCTGGACGCGCGTCCCGTAATCCTTGCAGGCTTGTGCCACGCGCCGTAAGCGGCGTCTTCCAGCCGCCTCGACAGTCGAGACATCGTACGTCACGAGCACAAGCATGGCGCGACTCCTTTCATTTGGGGATCAGCGGCAGGTAATCGGGCAGGTCGCCGCGCAGGTGACGCGCCAGCAACCGCGCCTGAATAAATGGCATCTGGCCGAGCCGTAAGTTTTGATCGAGGTATGGATGCGTCATGCTCTCCTGCTTGCGTTCCTGATACGCCTTGATGACCAGTTTGCGCCCGGCGTCGGTGAACTCAACCACGCCGCCTTCGCGCAGGTTGAAGTGGTCGGGCTGAATCTGTTGACGGTTGACGAGTGTCACGGCCAATCGATCCGCCAACCACGGACGAAATTCTTCCATCAGGTCGAGCGCGAGCGACGGGCGGTTGGGACGGTCGGCGTGCAGGAAACCGACGAACGGGTCGAGTCCCGTGGCGGTGAGAGCGGCAATGCAATCATGCCGCACCAAGGCGTAGAGAAAGGAGAGCAGGCAATTGATCCGGTCGCGCGGCGGACGACGGGTGCGCGTGGTAAACACAAATTCGTCGCGCTGTTGCTTGAGCAACAATGTGAACACGGCAAAGTAAATCTGCGCCGCTATGCCTTCGCTGCCGCGCACAGCTTCGAGGTCGCGGATCGTCTCCAACTCGCGCAGACTGCGGGCGAGCGCGTCGGTAGCGGCGGCGACCCTGGCTTGTTCGTCGGCGTTCCCGGTCTCGCGCCCCGCGCGCAAAAGACTGTTGCGCGCGTTCTGGATTTTGCCCGCGACGATCTGACGGGCAATGGCGGCGGATTTCACGGGATCATCAGCGGCGCGGAATTGGGTGCGGCGCAATGTCACGCTGGTATCGGCGACGCCCGTCACGCGCGCTTGGAAGTAACCGTTCTCAGAGAGGAAATTGACGGCGACGCCGTGTTCCCAGCACAAGCCCATCGCCGGCGGGCTAATTGTGCTAGGGCCAAAAATGCAGATAGATTCGGCCCGTCAGTGAAAACTTTGACCTTTCTGGATTTTTTAGGCGGCACAACATCGAGATCAAAAACACAAAGGTTAAGGGCGGCGGGACCGTGTACGAATTAGCATCGTGCCCGTTTAACCCGGAGCATGGAGTTCATGGTGAGGTTGCAGTTTTTGAAAACGCAGATGGCAGACTTGGCTTCAAATGTCACCATGATGGTTGCAGCGGTAAGCGCTGGCGAGAGTTTCGCAAACACTTTGAACCTGACGCACACAGCCGCAAGCGTGAAGCTCGACTGACTATCAACACCGGGGCGACTACCAACGTCGAGGAGCTACGGGCGGCGATTGTCGGCATTCTGTCAACCCGCCTGCCAGCAACGGAAAAGCACGAAGCCGTTGCAAATGTTGCCGTCGAATTTCTGAACCAGCGGGGGCTGTTCTACTTTCATTCCCAACACCGGGACTTTGCAACCGCCATGTTTTTCGACAGTCAAACCAAGCGGTTGCTGCGAGTCCAATCAGACGAGTTTCTATCCGACGTTGCTCAACTTACGGCGATCAACATGGGCAACCCGGTTTTCCAGTACATTGCCGCCGCTGTCGAGGTTGCGGCGTTGCACGGCACGGGCATCATCCCAGAAACCTATTGGGCGAGCCGAGACAAGGCGATTTACCTATCCAACGGTGACGGGCAGAGTGCGAAGATCACGGCGTCCAACGTCGAGGCGGTGGACAACGGGACTGACGGTGTTTTGTTCCCAGTAGGCATGACATTGCCAACATGGGAATTGACCGAGCCGCAAGATCCGTTTGAGTCCTGCCGGTTATTTCGGGACGCCGCTTATGCCGATCCGCACGGGAAGTTGCTGTTGAAGCTATGGGTAACGAGCTTGCCGACAAATCCGAACTGTAAACCGCCGATCATTTTTTCGGGCGAAATACGCAGCGGTAAGACCAAGACAGCCATCGGCATTGCCCGACTGTTTGGACTGCCCAGCGAACCGGCCGAACTGGACAAAACGGACAAGAGCCAACACGACTTTTGGGTCGCGATCAATGGCGGCGGCTTGGTGATCCCCGACAACGTAGATAATTGGATTAAATGGTTGCCGTCAGCGTTGTCTGCGGCGGCAACGGGCGGCGGGAAACAAGAGCGGCAGCTCTACACCAACGATCAACAAACCAAGTTACTGCCGAAGGCATGGCTTGCCGTCACCACGGCTAACCCCTTGTTCGCCTCTGACTCTGCAACAGCGGACAGGCTCTTACTTGTTCGCATGAATAGACGAATGGGCGAAACAGATGATGCTGCGCTGCTCGCCGAAATTTCGGCGGCTCGCTCCGCCGGGCTATCGTGGGTTGCCCGGACGTTGTCGGCGGCACTGGCGGATGAACTGCCCACGCCGAAGGGACTCAACTTGCGGCATCCGGACTTCGGCACGCTGGCGATCAAACTTGGCAGGGCAATGAACGCCGAAGTCGAAGCTATCGCCGCCATGTCAGCCGCCGAAGCTGACAAGTCCCGGTTCTGTTTGGAAAACGACCCCGTCGGCAAGGCTTTACTGGACATGATGACGAACGAGCCTGACGGCTTTGCCGGGACGGCGGCGGAACTGTTGGACAAGTTTGCCAAATACGACGCCGACTTCGGAGATGATGCCAAGGGAAATCATGGCAAGCGGCTCTGGTCGTCGAAACGATTGGGCAAACGACTAACATCGCTCTGGCTTCATATAGAAAGCCTCTTTGACGCAACACGAGAGAAGAATCGGAACGGTATTGCTAACTTTCGCATCCGCAGCGGATCTACTGCGGGGTTTGCGGGGTTTGCCGCAACGATTTCAGGAAAATCCTCACAAGAAGATTACATAGGGACTTTTGCCAAATCCTTGGATGAAAGCCCGCAAACCCCGCAACCAACCGCAAAAGCCTATGCTGAAACCCTCGAAATTTGACGCTGGCTTTCTGATCGGCAAGCTCCGCGAGCGCGGCGTGTCGGTCTGGTACGACCGTGATCGGGACAAGCTCTGCGTCTGGCCGGCGCTAGTATCTGACGAGGAACGCGCCGACCTGACTACGCACAAGGCAGAGGTCAAGGCTTGGCTGCTGCGTTTTGTTTCGGAGTGGCTGCCCGAAAAGAGCACGACTGCGCGCTGGCAGGCTGAGGGGCGAGCGGCGACGGCAACGGGAGACCGCCACGACGCGTGACCCACTGAATACCGCCGTGGACACCCGCGGCGCGTCAACAGTTGGGTTTCGCTTGGCACCGCAGCTTTTTTTGAGACAGTCGAGCCCGGCCTGAGAGCGCCTCGCGACCGATTATCTGCGTCCGGAATAGTCAGGCAGGAATGGTTCAGCCACACGTTTCTGGGCAACACGGAAACGCTCGGGGTCAATCTCTATTCCTACGAAGTGTCGGCCTTCAAGTTGCGCGGCGCGGCAGGTCGTAGCTGAACCGCAGTATGGGTCGAGAATAATGTCTCCCGGATTACTGTACGTCCGCACCAAATAGCGAAAAAAATTCAAACTCTTCTGCTGGGGGTGAAGACCGGTCTCGACCTGGATGTCCTGCACGGATGAAGGCACGCGATCTTCGGTGACGATGCCGGTGCGAGGCTTGAACTCGTCGCCGCTCTCTCGGTAGTTGGTGCTCCGCGACATCCAGGTCGTCATTCGTCCCGCCATGTGCATGCCACTGCCTCGGCGTTGCTCGCGTTGCGGGTTAAATGTCCAATTGGTTTTGGCGCAGAAAACCAAGACATGCTCATGGTCCCGCATCGGCTGGCGCACCGTGCAGGCGAAGTTCGACCCGCGGTTCTTCCGCATTACCCAGTCATGCCTGAAATTCTTCAGATTGCTGGCGACACACAGCGAGGCGAACGGTTGGCTCGCAGTCGTAATGACGACGCCCCGACTGAGCCGGTGAAGCAGCGGCCAGAGGCGCTCGAGGGGCGGCGACTTGTCGTGCGGGGCGTTCGTCAACCCGGCGGGAAAGTCTGAGATGACCGCATCCACACACTGGTCGAGCCACGGAGCCATGACCTCTATCGCGTCACCGAGTATGGTCTGGTCAACCGGCAGACTCGCTGGGTCGAGTTTTCTCATCCAGTAGTACAAAGATTGAGCCGGGCACTCGATGCCGTAAGTCAAGCGCAACCACGCTACCACTTCGTCGGCCGTGTACAACTCGCCTTCCCGCAAGCCCGCCCGCAGTTCCGCCTGCACGGTCGGATCGGCGATGCGGCTCGGTCTGCCCGTCGCGCTGCTGAGCAAAAGGGCGGGCAGCCCTACGCGAGTGAACTTTTCCAGCCAGATGTGCGCCGTCGAGCGCGCACACCCACACTCTAAGGCGATCTCGTCCAAAGTGTGTTTACCGCTCGTGGCCATTAGCACAGCCTTCAGACGTTGCACATGTTCCCATGCGACGTTCGCCACACTCGTTTCACCCCGCTTACGCGCCTCACGCTCTTGTTGCTCCGCCTGACGCAGCCGTTGCCGCACTTCAGTCAGTTGCGTCCTGCTCATCGTCAGTTTGGATCGCTTCCGTGCCATGCCCGCTGTTTCCAGCAGGTCGAGAGCTATCAATTTACCGATGCTTTTGTCAAATCATCCCGATGTCCTCGGCAGTAAGGCGGCTAAGAAGTCCAAGGTAGGCCCACGCCATCGAGATCGAGGCGTGCGGGTCATAGGCGAGTTCCTGAGGAAGAAGCCGAAGCAAGCTGGAGCGCGGGGACGCAAGGGCGGAGGCACTCGGAGTTCCCGGAAGGAACCCCAACCAGACGCGCCGCCCACGCTCGACAAACTCGACATCAGCAAGAAGGATAGTGGCCAGGCCAAGTTCCTGGCGGGGTGGGCGGCGGAGAAGCCGGAGCTGTTCGAGCAGGTCAAGAGCGACGAGGTGTCTCCGACCGAGGCGAAACGGGAGCCGCACGGGATCGGGCTATCAAAGAAAACCGCCGCACCCCTCTGCAACAGACCCCCCGCGCGGCGTCTTTACAGGGTGAAAAGGAGGAACGAATATGAAGAACAAGTTACAGAATGCGGAAACCACCGCGGTAAACTGCGGGAATGAGCCGATGAAACTCGAGAGTGGTTTGATCCTGCCTGGGATCGAGTTCACCAAGACCTCGTTGCTCGTCACCAGAAAGATCACCGAAAAGGAGTGGCAGGACATTGGTGCGAAGCTCTGCCGTGCCGGCGGCGCGTTGAGGTGGTGGATCGGCGATTGGTTACGGTACGGCGAGCATGAATGGGGCGAGGAGTACTCAAAACTTCCAGCGGCGATGGAATATCGGCAGGCCACTTTGCGCGACTTAAACTGGGTAGCGGGGAGCGTGGATCCGTCGCGCCGGCGCGACAAACTGTCGTGGGAGCATCACCGCGAGGTCGCGCACCTTGAGCCCGAGGAGCAAGATCGTTGGCTCAACGAGGCGGAGAAGCACAAGTTGACGCGCGCTGCGTTGCGCCGGTCCATCAAGCGGGGCAAGGTGATCTACAACTGGGAACTCAAGGATTACGGGACGCCGACCCGCCTGAAGGTCGAAGACATCGACGGAGGCGTGGACAAGGTCTCAGGGGCGGTAGTCATCCGGCGGTTCACTGACAAACTCCCGACCTACTGGGACCTTGAGGGCTGCAAGGACACCGTGTTGCTACACGGGTGGGCGGAGGCACTGCGTCCTCTGGTGGAGCTGCATCGCAAGGCGGGCGAGTGCGAGCGCCGCGAGTTGAGCGCGGCTACGCCCACGGAGGCGGATGTACGGGACGCCACGCCGTTGTCTACGCTGGAGACAGAGGTGAACATGATCGAGACCACCGTCAAGCGCATTGCCGATCTCGTCGCCAAGGGCGCGCCACTGTCCAAGAAGGTTCGGAGGACGCTCAACAGCCTCGTTGACTTCATCAGCCGTCACCTACTCGATGAGAAGCAGGGAGTGGAGTCCATTAGAAAGAACAACTAGATCCATATAGGAGAGTAACCAATGTTAAGAAGCACACGCCATAACAGTGATAAAGTGATCAAGCTCGGAACAGTTCACATGCGATTAGCCGAGGAGTTTCGGCTGGTGCTGCAAAATCTCGCGCCAAGACCATACAGAAAGACCGCACGGACAGCCCCACACCGTGGTCAAATCTGGATCGTATCCGCCGTCTACAACCATGAAGAACCAAGAAGACGGAGAGCCGTGGAGTTCTTGCGGTTCTGTCAGCCCGACACGATCGCTCATCTGGTTCCCGACGCGACAAGTTTTTTTGCCGCAAGTGACGAGCTCTTGGAGAGGCTGTGGGATCTACAGGAGGCGGGAGGGCTGAAAAAAGTGGAAGGACTCTTAAGGGCTGATGGTGCTCCCGATTTGCTCGAAGTCGAGACGAAGTTCGCCTCACCGGAACGCTTTTGTCAGGAGTTCCTCAGCGAGTGCGTCTGTATCATGCACATAGAGGACGGACAGTTTTGGGTTGAAACCATGCAGTCCGAACGACGAGTGTTCAACGTCCCATTCGCTGGGGCGAACTTGCCGTTTCGGGTTCCGTTTGACAAAGCAAGGTTTCTGACGCCTTTCTTCTGTCCCGAGTGGCCGAATCAACTGAACTGAGGCGTGGATGGCCAAGGATCGACAGAAACACGACTTGATTTGATAAGTCCTGCGGCCGTGAACTCGATGGGTAGCTCGCCACGGCCTTTTGCTTACCGTCGGCCAGCTTCTCGCCAGAGGATGCGGTTAAGTAGGACACAGTGACGGCACCCCGCATGCGCAGCAACTGCCTCCGATTTCACCATGACGCCCGATTCGTTGAACAGCATCGCGGACAGCAGCCGGAAGATGTCGGGCCACCAAAGAAATCTTTCACGATCTCGGTGCAAATATGGGCCGCTGTCGTCTTTACCGGGTGTGAGATCGAGCACTAGTGAACAGAGCGGCAACGACAAGGGCCGTGACTCTTGCGCGTATGTCCTACGGCTTGCCGGCAAGGAGACTGCGGTCTGATGGGTAGGCATGCGAAAACGCAGCAGTTGCTGGAAGTCGCCGTCGAGGTTTTGTCTGAACACCATCCGATGACGGTGCGGCAGGTGTACTACCAACTCGTTTCCAGACAAGTCATAGAAAACAACCGGAGCCAATATCAGGCAGTCAGTAATGTGCTCGTGCGCGCCCGCCAGGACGGAACGATCCCGTGGGCTTGGATCGAAGACCGGTTGCGCCGACCCCGAACCGTCAGCATGTGGGCTGACCTAGCTGACTTCAGCGAAACCGCGCGTCAGGCATACCGTCGCGACGTGTGGGCAAGCCAGCCGGGTTACGTCGAGGTCTGGCTCGAGAAGGACGCACTGTCCGGCATTTTCGAGGACGTGCTCGAATCGTATGGCGTCACGCTCAACGTGGGCCGTGGTTACGATGGTTGGGCGAGTATCCACAATGCCGCTGATCGCTATGGCGGTGGCGACAATGCGAGCGTGCTCTACTTCGGCGACTTCGACCCCAGCGGCGAGGACATGGTGCGCAGTCTGCGCGAGCGGCTGGCGTTTTTCGAGGCTTTGTCCAGAAATTGTCAAGTGCGCCCTGACCGCCGAGGACATCGAGCGCTACCACTTGCCGCCCGACCCGACCAAACGCACCGATACGCGCCGCGCCGCTTTTATCGCCGAGCATGGCGACCGCTGCGTGGAACTGGACGCGCTCCCGGTGGACGTGTTGCGGCATCGGATCCGAAGCGAGGTCGAGCAACGCATGGACTTGGAGGCGTTGGCCCGGGTAAGGCAATTGGAGACGAAGGAACGCACCCGGCTGGTGAAACTGCTGGCCGGCTCGACGAAGCCATGACCACCGCACCCGCTTCAAATCCTGCACGGCACTACCCGCTGGCAAAGGGTGACCCCCCGGCAACAAAGCTGTTTCAGTCGTCTTTACTGGTGGCAACGATACTGAGCGGTAAAAAATGCGATCGAAGGCGCCAATGCGAGGACAACAATGACCACAAACCCGGAACCAATTGAAAGACTCTACACATTGGATGAGATCCGCGAGGTTGGCAAGGCAAGTCGCGCTACTGTTTATCGTTGGCGAAAGGAGCGCGGTTTGCGCGTTGTGCGGGTCGGCGGCATTGTCCGCGTAAAGGAATCCGATTGGCTGCGATTCCTCGAACGGCACACCGAAGCAAACTGCGAGTGCGATTTGACTGAGCCCACTGCACCGGCCACTGAGACACCGGCGATGTGCGGTCATCGAAACGGAGAAGGAGGAGTAACCGATGAATCCCAAGCCTTGCCGACCTGCGGCGGAAGCGCCCACTGACGTGGAATTTGCGGTGAGATCCGTAACACTTGGCACCATCTGTAACAGCATCCGCTTGCCATTTGGTAGGATTAGTAGTATAAAACCCCTCATTAGGGGTCAAGATGATAAAGTCAGTCGGTTACATTCGCGTAAGCACAGAGGAGCAGGTCAAAGACGGCGAGAGCTTGCAACGGCAAGAAGCGCTGATTTGTGCCGAGGCCGCGCGGCAAAGCTGGGAACTGATTGCGGTGTTGCGCGACGAAGGCGTCAGTGGCGGAAAACCCGCCAGCAAGCGGCCTGGATTTGCTGCGCTCGTTGCGATGGTGAAAGCGAAGGCGGCAAACATCGTCGTTGTTGCGGACTTGTCGCGATTGTCCCGCTCGCAGAAGGATACCCTGATTTTTTTGGAGGATGTCTGCGGCCCGGCGAAGGCGCGGCTCTTCACGCTGGATAAAGGCTTCGTTGAAAACAAGACCGTGAGCGGCACGATGGATTTGACGCTGAAGGCACTCCTCGCTGAAGTTTACCGAAAGGAAATCAGCGAGAAAACACTGCGTGCGATGCAATACAAGCGGCAGCGCAGCGAGAAGCTCGGCGGTGATGTGCCGTTTGGATTTGTGGCGGTGGATGGAAAACTGGTGCCTAACGACACCGAGCAACGCGTAATTGGCATTGTCCGTAAGCAGCGTCAGCGCGGCTTTTCGTTGCGTAAGATCGCAGCCAAGCTGCAAAAGATCGGCGCGACAACGAAGCGCGGGCATACTGAATGGACACCGATCCAAGTTCTAAGAATCCTGGCGCGGACAAATCCCTTGAGCGCCACAACCAAGAAGGAGATACGCAATGGTCAGACCAACAAATAGTCCCAAAGGCGTAACTGTGAAATGGTCCATAACGGTGTCGCCCGAATCAGCAGCGAAGATGGAGACGTACTGCGACAAGAAGGACCGGCAAAGAAGTTGGGTGATTGACCAACTGATCGCCCGTTACTTGGAGAAACTGCCATGACCAGCAAAACACGCTTCGAGATAATTGGCCCGTGCTTGGCGCGGCAAGTCCGCGAGGGCGTGGACGAAAGCGGGAAGCACTTCCGTTATGAAGGGAAGAAGATTTACGCCCGCGTGCGCGACAATCGCAAGTTGACTTGGAAGAGCACTGAAACCGACAATGCTAGTGACGCCCGCAAATGGTTGCGGAAGTGGAAGCGTGACCATTGGCTGATACGAAACGGGATTGAACCCGAAGGCGTTGTCTTGCAGCGCGGGCGCGTGACGGTGCGCGAACTGGCAACGGAATACGAAACGGCAGGCTACCCACGCAAGACGAAGGGGCGGAAATTGCCCCGCACGATCTACAACGAGCGGCGGCATCTGCGCCCATTGCTGGCCTACTTCGGCGAGCACCCTGCCGCGTCGGTGACGAACGCCGATTGCGACCGTTACCACGCCTGGCGCAAGAGCGGCGGTTACGTTGTCACCTATAAGCTGCGCGGGCACGAAAGGACCAAACGCACGACGGGCGGCGACCGCGCGGTTGACCTAGAGCTTGGCGTCTTCGGCAACGTGTTGCGCTTTGCCGTCCGGCGCGACCTGTTGAAATCCAATCCGATGCGCGACCGCACCACGTACACTAGCGCCGCCGACGTGCGGCACTGCCGGGAAGTTGCGCCGACACCCGAAGGCTTGCAGGCAATCATCGGCTGGCTGCGCCGGCGTAACGAAATTGCGATTGCTGACCTTGTGGCATTTCTCGCCTACAGCGGCTTGCGGATTGGCGAGGCGCTGCCGCTGCGGTGGGGCATGGTGAATCTGGCCGAAGGACTTGTGAATGTGATACGCGAGAAGAAGGGCGTGACGCCGTGGGTGGCAATCACGCCTGAACTGGAAGCCTTGCTGAGCGCTATGCAGGAACGGGCAACAAGCCCGTTGCTGTTCGCGTCACCCTTTGACCCCAGCAAACCCCGCGATGCGGCTGCCGTCCGGCATCGGCTGACGGCGGCTTGCCGGAAATTGAAGATCGGGCACGTCACCCCGCACGGGTTGCGAAGTTTCTACGTCACGCAAGCGCGAGAATCCGGGCTGACAGACAGCGAGATTGCGGCGCTGCTTGGTGATAAGTCCGGCCCCGCCCTGATCGCGCACACCTACGGTGACGTGCGTCCCGACCATCTGTTGGCGCAGGCCCGGCGAATTCGGCTGACAGTGACCGGGAAGGCGGTCGAAGTAGACGCGAAGGCTAGTCACACGGCGCTTCCGGTGACGGGATGATTCGCGGTGTTTCACCAGCGAGCATGAAACAGAAAAGCCCTTGCAGTGGAGCATGATGGCGTGCACAATGCAGCGCAAGCTGACACGGGCTGAAACACACCTAGTGCAATTTGTAATCAGCAGGTTATCAGTTCAAGTCTGATCGCCGGCTCCAGTTTTCGGTGAGGAACTTCAAGTGACCGAGTCCAAGCGTCCCGTCGAGTACGTCCATCGCGTGTTGGTGGTCGAGGACGACTACCAGCTTGCCGAATTGCTTTCCGAAGTGCTCACCTACGAAAATTGCATCGCGGACATCGCCGCCAACGGGATGGAAGCCATGGATATGTTGCGCGGCGCGGATTACGAGGCGGTGATCTGCGACCTGATGATGCCCCGCGTGGACGGCGAGTCGCTCTATAACGAGGTCATCCGGCAATATCCCTATCTGGCCGAGAAATTCATCTTCATCACCGGCAATCCCGGCCGCCGCGCCGGGCTGGCCGACTTCATTTATCGCACCGGCAACACGCTGCTCGAAAAACCCTTCGAGATGGAACAACTTCGCACCGCGCTCAAAGAGCTTTTCGCACGCTGAGGCCATTTTTGTGTCGTGTCGGACCAATTTGGGCGCTCGGACTGGCCGTCTTTGTCGGTTCGTTCTCCGCTCCACGCTCCACGCTCCACGGTTTTTGCGCTGGCACGACCCAAGCTCAACAGTCCGGCATCGGGCTGGGGGATGCTCGATGAACGCGCAAGCGTGCAAGGAGGCGACCCCGCCGTGACGAAGCTGCGGAACGCTCTGCGGCTCACGTACGGAAAAATCAAAGATCGCGCTGGGACGCAGTTGTTGAACGATCGACGACCGCCAACAGAGCGATCGAAGCTGCAAACGCGGGGCCGAGTTTCCCAACGTGCGGAAACTCGGCCAACGTGTTTTCGGGCGTGACCACGCCGGACTCGCCGCTATAATGCCCGCGTCATGGCGAGTGACAAAACCCAGAAGCCGGCCAGCGGACTGTCTCCAATGATGCAGCAGTACCGGCGCATCAAACACGAAATCCCACCGGACGCGCTGCTCCTCTTTCGGCTCGGCGATTTCTACGAAATGTTCTTCGACGACGCCAAGACCGGCTCGCAACTACTCAATCTCGCGCTCACACACCGCAACGGCGTCCCGATGTGCGGCATCCCGCACCACGCCGCCGAGACCTACATCGGCAAAATCCTTCGCGCCGGCCGCAAAGTTGCCGTGTGCGATCAGCTCGAGGAAGCCAAACCCGGCAAGCTCGTCAACCGCGACGTCACGCAAATCCTCAGCCCCGGCACGCACTTCGACGCGCATATCCTCCACGCCGAACGCAACAACTTCCTCGCGGCGATTTGTCCGGTTGCCGGTGTAGTAGCCGCTGTCCCCAGCGGCAAATCAATGTCCTCAGCGCCTGAGACAGGCGCTACTACACCTCGTCCCGAATCGGCTCGCTTCGGCCTCGCGCTGGTTGATCTCACGACCGGCGACTTTAAGGTCACGGAGTTGGTGACCGCCGAACAACTCCAAAACGAATTGGCGCGCGTCCGACCGGCAGAGATCATCGTACCGGCGGAATGGTTCGACGAAGCGAAAGCCCTCGGCATCAGTGCGACGCCGCACGACGGTTGGACGTTCGAGCGCGAGACGGCGTTCTTCACGCTGCGGGACCACTTCAAGACGCAATCGCTCGACGGCTTCGGTGCCGCCAATCTGACCGTTGGCATCGGCGCGGCGGGTGCCGCGTTGCACTACCTCACACAATCGCTCCGGCGCAACACCGCGCACATCCACGGGCTGCAAGTGTACAGCATCGCTGACTTCATGGTGCTCGACGCCGTGACGCAGCGAAATCTCGAATTGCTCGAATCACCGCGCACCGACCGGAAACACACACTCATTGGTTGCATGGATCGCACGCTCACACCGATGGGCGCGCGGTTGCTCCGCGAATGGCTGACGCATCCGTTGAAGGACGTGGAGAAGATCGTGGAGCGTCAAGGCGTAATAGCGTCGTTTTGTGAAGCGCCACACGTGCTGGCCGAGTTTCGCGAACGGTTGCGCGACGTGCGCGACATGGAACGCACGCTTGGCCGGTTAAGCGTCGGCTCCGGTAACGCTCGTGATCTCGTCGCGCTCAAGGAATCTCTAGCGGCATTGCCGAAGTTGAAGAAGGCACTTGGTGCCGTCGTAGGAGCGGCCTCCCGGCCGCGATCCTCCGAACCACCGGTCGCCAACCCGGTCGCGGCCGGCAGGCCGCTCCTACAAATTCTCGTCTCGCAAATCACCGAGCTTCCGGACGTCGTCGATCTCGTTGCGCGCGCCATTGAAGATGCGCCGCCGCTGGCGTTGAAAGAAGGCGGAATCATCAAGGCCGGCTACAGCGCGGAACTCGACGAACTCCGGGGCGGCTCGCGCGAAGGCAAGGAATGGATTGCTGCGCTCCAGCAACGTGAGATCGAGCGGACCGGCATTGCGTCACTCAAGGTACGGTTCAATTCCGTATTCGGCTATTACATCGAAGTGACGAAGGCCAATCTCGACAAAGTGCCGAGCGACTACATCCGCAAGCAGACCATTGCCGGTGGCGAACGTTTTTACACGCCCGAGTTGAAGGAGATGGAGGGCAGGATTCTCGGGGCCGAGGAACGCGCGGCGGCGCTGGAGTACGAAATCTTCCAGCAAGTGCGCGATGCGGTGCTGGATGAGTCCGTTGCTGTCCAGCAATCAGCGTCCGCGATTGCCGCGCTCGATGTGCTGGCGGGATTCGCAGAGCTGGCGCGGCACCAGAATTATTGCCGACCGGCTGTGAACGATGCCGATCGAATCGAGATTACGGACGGACGGCATCCGGTATTGGAACAAACCCTCATCGAGGAGCGGTTCGTGCCCAACGACACGCTGCTCGATAACACGGAGCAACAGATTCTCATCATTACCGGCCCGAACATGGCGGGCAAGAGCACGTATATCCGGCAAGTTGCGTTGCTGGTGTTGATGGCGCAGGTCGGCTCGTTCATCCCGGCAAAGAGCGCGACTGTCGGTTTGGTGGATCGCATCTTCACGCGCGTCGGCGCGAACGACGATTTGGCGCGCGGGCAAAGCACGTTCATGGTCGAGATGAACGAGACGGCGAACATCTTGAACAACGCGACGCCGAAGAGTCTGGTTGTACTCGATGAGATTGGACGCGGCACGAGCACGTTCGACGGCTTGAGCATCGCGTGGGCGGTGGCCGAACACCTCCACAACGCAGTCGGCGCGAAAACGCTGTTCGCGACGCACTATCACGAGTTGACCGAACTTGCCGCGACGTTGCCGCGCGTGAAGAACTACAACGTCGCCGTCCGCGAATGGCACGATCAAGTGATTTTCCTCCACAAGATTCTCCCCGGCGGCACCGACAAGAGCTACGGCATCCAGGTCGCCCGTCTTGCCGGCTTGCCGAAAGAAGTCATCACCCGCGCGAAGGAAGTCCTCGCCAACCTCGAAGAAGCCGAACTGTCTGCCGAAGGGCAGCCGAAGCTGGCGGAGCGGAAGCAGAAGTCAGGAGACAGGAGTCAGAAGTCAGAAATTCAAGAGCCGCCGCAGATGTATCTGTTCGGGCAAAAGCCGAAGCCGAGTTAGATGAGAGGCCGCGATGTTGTGTTTGCGGCAACCGTAGCGGACGACGAAGGCATGCCGGCAGGCGCATCGCCGTCGTAATGGTTGGCCAGAGTGCATCACATGGAAAAACTTCCTACTGGATTAGATGTTACCTAACTTTGTGGAAGCATGTAGGATGTTTCTATATGAAGCCAACTACCAGAACAGACACGATCTACTTTACAGTGAAGGGTCAGGTGGTGATCCCGCGCTGGTTGCGTAAGGAGTTCGAAATCGATGAGGGTACGCGGGTACAGGTGTACGCCGAGGGCGACCACATCACGTTGCCCGTCCCGAATCCCCCATTGAAACGCACCACGTGCCCTGTGGTTTTCAGCCCACCACAGATAGAGGCCTCGAACGCCATATAAAATAAGGCTTGCATGTCCGTTCGCTAACATGGTATTTAACTGCCAGTCTCGGAGAAGGTTGGTTGCGGGCTCGACGTTTTCTCGCGGTGTGTATGGGACAGAATCATGAGGGAGAAGGGCGTGATTAAGATGGGTGGACTTGCAGCTTTCACACTGTTGAAGGGGTTCTTCGGCTCTTTCTTGACTGAAGCCTCCCGGGTCAAGGCACAGAAAAAAGATCTGCCGGTCCAGAGATCAACGCCGACTGTGTTGGTCATTGATGATGACAGGGAGTATCTGGAGACTGTCCGCGAACTTCTGGTCGGGACTGGGTTTGACGTGTTGACTTCCACCAGCGGGGCGAAAGGGCTGGACATCATGCGTTACTACCAAGGCGATCTCCAGGTAGTGCTGCTGGATTACAGTATGCCGCGGTTGAACGGAGCGGAGACCCTGAAGTACGCACGCAGACTCAATCCGCAAATCAAGGTCATTGCCGTTATTGACGTGGACATCGATAGTTTGCCGGTCAGTTTCCGCGAGGGCGTGCAAGGGCTCGTCACGAAGCCTGTCAAGGGCGCGGATCTAATCGGGACAATCAATGCGCTTCTAAAAGACGGCCTTGCCCCGCCGACGCACGGCTTGCCCGTCCTGGCGGACAAGCTCACCACCGTCTGCGCTCCCTCTCCCAACAACGTTGCCAGTTTCCCGCCTTCAACTCTTGCTTAGGAAGCAGTTCTTGTAAACCAAGCCGGCCAGCGCGCCGCCGATCAGCGGGCCGAGCCAGTAAACGTAGTGGGCGTTCCAAAAGCTGACGGCGAGCGCGGGGCCGAACACACGGGCCGGGTTGATCGCGCCGCCGGTCAGCGGGCGGCGGGTACTACACGAATAGTTGGACCGGCGGCGGCTACTTTTTGGGTGAAGGCGTCGAGCCGGGTGCGTGTCCACCCAACTCGTCGATGTCTTGGTCAATCTTGCCGGCCATGGTGGTGAGTCCTTCCACAAAGAAGAACGTGGAGTCGCCCGCCCGGATTTTGTCGTTGGACTTCAGGAGTTGTTCCGTCACGCCCTGACCGTTGACGAGCGTGCCATTCTTTGACCCCAAATCCTTGAGGGTGAAGCCGGTGGATTCATGGGTGATGCGGAAATGTGTTTTCGACAAGAGGTTGTCTTCGACTTTGGCGTTCGCCTCGTTCCCGCGGCCAACGGTCGTCGGTCCTTCGTGAAGATTCCAGAATTGAATGACCGAACCGTCGCGATCTTTATGGACCAAGTAGGGCATATTCTTCTCCGTTTCTCCGACTGGCGCCGCCGCCAGCGGGCCACGCCTCGTGTTGCCTCACGCTCCGGTCATGCTAGCCAAAACGATTCTGTGAAGCAAGCGGCAGTTTTCCCATTTGATTGTTGTGTTGATTGCATCGCGCGGGACGCCGATAATCAGGTACATGGTGGCGACTCCGTCAGCTCCGGCCTTCGATCTTTGGGCGAAGCTCGCCGAAAAGGAGGCCGCCCTCCTGCGAACCCGCCTCGTGGATCAACGTTTCTCTGCGGGCGAGGTGTTCATTCGCGAAGGCGGGCCGGGCGATTGTCTGTACCTCGTCCGTCAGGGCGAAGTCGAAGTGCGCCGGGCCGGTCAGCCGCTCGCCCGCTTCGGCGTGGGCCACGTCGTTGGCGAAATGGCGCTGCTGAACCGCGAACCGCGCAACGCCGATGTGGCGGCCATCACCGATTGCACGCTGTCCCGTCTGGCCGCCGATGATTTCGACGAACTCTGTCGGCAGTTGCCCAACCTGAAAATCATTTTGACCCGGCTCGTGGCGCATCGGCTGAGCTGGTCGGGTGCCGACGTGCTGGCGCGGCGCATCGGCTCGTATGAAGTCGTCGAGCAACTCGGCGCTGGCAACATGGGCTGGGTGTTCCGTGCCGTGCGCGGCCCGGAGGAATTCGCGTTGAAGATGCTCCCGCACCCGCTCGTTCAACAGCCGCGTTTTCTCGAACGCTACCGGCAGGAGGCGTACTTGCTGCGGCAGTTGCACCACGAGAACATCGTCAACCTCTGTGATCTCATCGAACTGTACGGCACCGCGTTTCTCGTGCTCGAATACGTCCGTGGCGGCAATGGACAGGAAGGGATGATCCAGCGCGGTCCGCTCAAGGCGACGGACGTACGCAGCGTGACGCTCGCGGTCGTGCGTGGGCTGCAGGCGGCGCACGCGCGATCGGTGGTCCACTGTGATATCAAACCCAGCAACATCATGATCAGCACGGACGGCCTGATCAAACTGGTGGATTTCGGCATTGCCGGGTCGTTGGTGGACGCGGCCGCCATCGAAACCGGCATGACGCCCGGCTATGCCGCGCCGGAGCGATTTGCCGGCTCACGCGGCAGCCCGGAAGCGGACTTTTACAGTTTGGGCATGACGGTGTACGAATTGTTGACCGGACAATTACCGTTCCCCGCCGAGACTGAGGACGCGTGGGCCAGGGTACACCGGGAAGAAACCCCACCGCCTTTGCGGGAACGCTGTCCCAACGCTCCACCAGATTTGGAGGAGTTCGTCCAAGCCGCTATGATCAAAGACCTACGCCGACGCCGCTCGGCTCTGCAGCCGTGTCTGCAACGCTGGGCCGGCGACACGACACGACTCACCGTGAGTCAGCCACCGGTTCCTCAAGCGCAGCTTAGGCCGCCCAGTTACAGTCAAGCAGTCGCCTCCGCCCCTACCATCACCAGATAGCCGCGACCTCGGTGGCACCACGAATCAACTTTTGCTTAGGAAGCAGTTCTTGTAAACCAAGCCGGCCAGCGCGCCGCCGATCATGGGGCCGAGCCAATAGACGTAATGATAGGTCCAGAAGCTGACGGCCAGCGCGGGGCCGAAGACGCGGGCCGGATTGATCGCGCCGCCGGTCAGCGGTCCGGCAAACAAGATGCCGATGGTGATGGTCAGGCCGATGGCGAGTCCGCCGATTTTTGGGCCGCGTTGGTCAATCGCGGTGCCGTACACAACGAACACGAGGAAGAAGGTGACGATGGCTTCGATGACGATGCCTTGGAACGCGTTCGTGCCGCCGGCGAGTTGCGGGGTGCCGTCGATGATGACGCTGCGGGTGAACAGGCCGAGGCAGACGAAGGCGGCGAGCGTCGCGCCGACGAGTTGTGAAATCCAATAGAGCACGGCGTCGTTGAGGCTGATCTTGCCGCCGACGAGCGCGCCGAAGGTGACGGCCGGATTGAGATGCCCGCCGGAGATGTGGCCGGTCGCCGACACGAAGACGGCAATGGTCAGCCCGTGGGCGAGGGCGACGGCGAGAAGATCGTTACCGGCCGCTTTGATGGCGCCGATGCCGACGAAGATGAGCGAAAACGTGCCGATGGCTTCCGCGATGCAGGGACGAAGTTTCTCCATGCCGGGCCTCCTTGTGTTGGGGCCGTCGGTAACAAACTCGCTGGTATGCGTCAAGGATATTGTCGGCGGCGGGGCGGCTGTGTTATAGTCAGCGCACCGCACGGGTTAAACCGATGGCCATTCAAAATCAGATCGTCAAAGTGCAGAAGCGCAACCGGGCGCTCGTCACGTTCGATGAAGGCCGCATCCGCGAGGCCATCCTGCACGCGGCTCAATCCATCGGCGGATTCCAGCAGGATTTTCTGCCGGGCATCAACGAAAAGATTTTCGAGGCGCACGGCTCGGACGAGGCGGTGGCCGGGTTTCTCGCGGACACGGTCGTGCTTTGCCTGAACTCTGATCAGCATCATCTGATTGCGAATTTTCCGCCGACCATTGAAGACATTCAGGTTGAAGTGCTGCACGCGCTGCGGAGCTACGGTTTCCAGAACACCGCCGACGCGTACGAATGCTACCGCTGGGGCCGGCACTGGTTGCGCGAGGGCGCGATCAACGACGCACAGTTTGTCGGCAACGGTTTTCCGAAGAAGCGCATGGAGAAGACACTGGAGTGGAATCGCCAGCGCGGTTGCGACACAGTGGCCGGGCTGAATGAGATCGTGCGCCGCGGGAAACTCAAGCCGCTGGTGGACGAATCGCTGGCGGTGTACGAAGCGTCGTTGGACGAGGCGGCCAAGAAGGTCATGGCGCGGCTGAACGCGGGCGACAACATTCGCATGATGTGGGTGAGCGGGCCAAGTTCGTCCGGCAAGACGACGACGACGGTGAAGCTGACAGAGCGGTTGCAGAAACATGGCCTGAAGTTTTTGATGCTGAATCTGGACGACTATTTCTGGGCGTTGATCGAACATCCCACCGACTGGATCAACGACCGGAATTTCGAGACACCGGAGGCGTTGGACATCCAGTTGTTGAATCAACATCTGAAAGAGTTGCTCGACGGCAAGACGATTGAGAAGCCGGTCTACAGTTTCAAGGAAGGCCGCCGCATCTCCTCGAAGCCGGTCAAGCTCGCGAAGGACGAGATTCTTCTGCTCGATTGCCTGCACGGGCTATATCCGCCGATCACCGAGGGCATTGACCAGTCCACGCAATTCCGCGTGTACATCGAAACGATGAACGTGCTTTACGAGGGCGACGGCAAATCGAACCGGCTGACGAAGTTTACCGACGTGCGGTTGATCCGCCGGATGTTGCGCGACGTGCAGCATCGCAATCACAGTCCGCTCTCGACGATCCTGCACTGGCACTACGTCCGCGCCGGTGAGCTGTTCAGCATCATCCCGCTGATGGGCATTGCCGATCACGTGGTCAACGGCGGACTGCCGTTTGATTTGGCGGCGCTCAAGCCGTTCTTCATCGGCGAGGGCGGTTACTTGCCGCGTCCCGAGGACTTCGAGCAGTACCGGGGTTTTCTCGATGCGCGCATCCGGTACGAACGCGTGAAGAATCTGCTGGAATCAGTGGAGGGCCTCACGCGCGAGCAGACCAAGACCTACGACATCATTCCCGGCGACGCTGTCATCCGCGAGTTCATCGGCGCCAGCACCGTCAAGATCCCGCACAACGAATAGACAGGCGACCGGCGCGCGATGGTGATCACTGCGGCGGCCAGACGCGAGTTTCCGTGCGGCGGACGAACCCAATCTGATCAAGCAGACGTTGTCCGTTGCTCGATTGAACAAAGCGGATGAACTCCCGGGCGGCGGGCGACACCTTGTCGTGGTTGACATACAGCCGCAGTTGTCGCGCGTAGAGATACGAGCTGTCGTTGACGGACACGGCGGTGGGCAGGATGCGGTTGATGCTGACCGCCAGCACCTTGGCGCGCGAGGTCAGGTTGATGCCGACATAGCCGACGCCAAGCGGGTCGGGGCCGACCGCATCAGCGATTTCGGCGTAGCTCTTCAATGGTTTCGCGTCGGTGGCGTACGGCCGGCTCGACATCGCCAATTCCTGAAACCCGAGGTGCGTGCCGGACACGGCATCGCGGATGTAGAGATGGATGGGCGCATCGGGGCCGCCCAGCGCCTTCCAGTTGCGGATGGTGCCGGTGAAAATGTCGCGCACTTGCGTGTCGGTCAACGCGCGCACGGTGTTCGTTTCGTTGACGATGACCGCCACGCCGTAGTAGCCGATGACGTAATCATCCAGTGTGATGCCGCGCGAGTGGGCGAGGCGCAGTTCATCCTCGTTGATCGGGCGCGAGGCGGCGGCGATTTCGCAGTTGCCGTCCAGCAGGGCTGCGAAGCCGGTGGCGGTGCCTTTGGATTCCAGATCGACCAAAATCTCAGAATGCAGTTTGCGGTATGCGGCGATGAGATTGGGCGCAAGCTCCTCGCCGAACGTGTTCGATCCTTTGATGGTAACGGTCTCGGTAATCAGGTCGGCGGCAAGTCCGAACAAACTCAGCAAGACAACAAGAAGGGCGGTCAGGCGTTTCATAATCACTGCTCCTTTCCCTCGCGTGGTTGGACAGGCAGATTGTAGCGCGGCTGACGGAATGGTCAAGGCAAAGCGAACTCAACACCGGAAGTTCCACTCGTCGGACGAGTACCGGTCGGTTGCCAGCGCTTCAATCCGCTCCAGCGGAACGTCGTTCAGCGTTTCCGTCGCGCCCCAAAGCGATGTAAGGGTTTCCTTCACCAACGACCGCGCGGCGTTGATGTTTACGAGAAAATCCGAATGGGCGCGGTTCTGCCGGTACGCTGGCTGACGCGAAGGCAGTGGCAGCAGTCGCTCAAGCACCGGAATATCGAAGTCGAGCAGGAAGGTGCCGTGAAACAGAAGGTACCGGCGTTTGCGACGTTGGGCGTTGCCGGAGAATTTCATGGTGCCGATGGCGAGGTCGCTTGAGCCTTGAATGTCGATTTGCGAGCCGAAGACCGGTTCAAGGGCTTGCTGGTGCCGCGTCATGATAAAGGCGTTGGTCTCGGTAATCTTCGCGAGCGGACCGGAGTCGGGGATTCGGAGAATCAGAGAGAAGTTGAGGCAACCGGGGCCTTGGACGACGGCACCGCCGCCGGTGCAGCGACGGAGCACCGGCAGGCCGTCGGTCCGGCAGGCAGAAGCGTTGACTTCCGACTGCGTCTTGTTCGAGTAACCGAGCACGGCGAAACGCTGGGGAGATTCCCAGAAGCGCAGGATTTCGTCCGGGTGGCCTTCCTCGCAGAAGTCGAGCAGCGCCTCGTCAGCCGCGAGATTGGCTTGCGGCGTCGGAAGGGTTAGGTCTATGTATTTCATTTTGCGCCGAAATCGATTATCCTGTATTCAATAAGCGAGCGTGAGAGTGAAGTCCAAACCAAAAACCATGGAAGAATTGTCACCCCCACAGCACGAGTCGAACAACAGCGAGACGAATCGGTGGCTCGAGTCGGTGGAGTACATTCTCGAAAGTGTGTTGAAGAACACCGGCTCGGAGCGCGCCGGCTTGTTGTTGGATGAATTGATGGATCGGCTGCGCGAGACCGGCATCCCGATTCCGTACACGGTCAGCACACCGTACGTGAACACGATCCCGCCGGACAGAGAACCGAAGTATCCCGGCGACCGCGACGTGGAGCGGCGCATCAAGAGTTACATCCGCTGGAACGCGATGGCGATGGTCGTCAACGCCAACCGGATTCACAGTGGCATCGGCGGGCACATTTCGACGTACGCGTCGGCGGCCACGCTGTACGAAGTGGGATTCAATCATTTCTTCCGCGGCGGCGAAGACGGTCATCCCGCCGACTTGGTTTATTTTCAGGGGCACGCCTCGCCCGGCAACTACGCCCGCGCGTTTCTCGAAGGCCGGCTCGCAGAACATCACTTGCAGCACTTCCGGCAGGAGCTGGCCGAGGGCGGCGGACTTTCGTCGTATCCGCATCCCTATTTGATGCCGGATTTCTGGCAGTTCCCGACCGTCTCGATGGGTCTCGGCCCGATCATGTCGATCTATCAAGCGCGGTTTAACCGGTACTTGAAGGCGCGCGGTTTCGTTCAAGGCGAAGAACCGCGCGTGTGGTGTTTCGTCGGCGACGGCGAGATTGACGAGCCGGAGTCGCTCGGCGCGTTGACCTTGGCATCGAGGGAAGGTTTGGACAATCTCACGTGGATCGTGAACTGCAACCTGCAGCGGCTCGACGGCCCGGTACGCGGCAACGGCAAGATCATCCAAGAACTCGAAGCGGCGTTTCGCGGTGCTGGTTGGAATGTCATCAAAGTCATCTGGGGTTCAAATTGGGATCCGCTTCTGGCCACCGACCATACCGGGCTTTTGCTCAAGCGCATGGAAGAAGCGGTGGACGGCGATTACCAGAAGTATTCCGTCGAGCCGGGTAGCTACACGCGCAAACATTTCTTCGGCAAGTACCCGGAGCTGCTGCCGTTGGTCAATCATCTCAGCGACGAGCAAATCCAAAAGCTCGTCCGCGGCGGTCACGATCCGCAGAAGGTTTACGCGGCGTACAAGGCCGCCGTCGAACACAAGGGCGGGCCGTCGGTCATCTTGGCGAAAACCGTCAAAGGTTACGGTTTGGGTGAAGGCGGCGAAGGTCGAAACATCTCCCACCAACAAAAGAAGCTGAACGAAAAAGAACTGCGCGAGTTTCGTGAGCGGTTCGACATTCCGATCAGTGACGAAGTGATCGCCGAGGCGCCATTTTACCGGCCGCCGTCGAACAGCCCGGAGATTCAATACCTGCTCGAACGCCGGCAGAAGTTGGGTGGATTTCTGCCGAATCGGCAGGTCAAAGCCGAACGGTTGAAGGTGCCGACGCTGGATTCGTTCGCTGATGTGCTGAAGGGTTCCGCCACGCTCGAAATGTCCACGACGATGGGTTTCGTGCGCGTCCTGACCAGCTTGCTGCGCAACAAGGAATTCGGTCGCAAGGTGGTGCCGATCATCCCGGACGAAGCGCGGACGTTCGGCATGGACGCGCTGTTCCGCGAGTTCGGCATTTACTCGTTCAAAGGCCAGCTCTACGAGCCGGTGGATCGCGCATCGCTGCTTTATTATCATGAGACGAAGGACGGGCAGATTCTGGAGGAAGGCATCACCGAAGCCGGCTCGATGTCGTCGTGGATCGCCGCCGCTACCGCGTACGCGAGTCACGGGACGTACATGGTGCCGTTCTACATTTATTATTCGATGTTCGGCTTCCAACGCATCGGCGACTTGATGTGGCTGGCCGGCGACATCCGCGCCAAAGGTTTCCTGCTTGGCGCGACTGCCGGACGCACCACGTTGAACGGCGAGGGCCTACAACATCAGGACGGTCACAGCCATTTGCTCGCGTCCACGATTCCGACGCTGGTGACCTACGACCCGGCATTCTCGTACGAGATTGCCGTGATCATTCAGGACGGCATGCGCCGGATGTATCAGGAAGGCGAAGACATTTTCTATTACCTCACGTTGCACAACGAGAACTACGCCATGCCGCCGATGCCGGCAGGCGTCGAGGAAGGAATTCTCAAGGGGCTCTACAAATTCCGAAAGGGCGAGGAGAACAAGAAGCACAAGGCGCAGATTCTCGGCAGCGGCCCGATCATCCGCGAAGCGTTACGCGCGCAGGAGATTCTTGCTGAACGCTACGACGTATCCGCCGACGTCTGGAGCGCCACGAGCTACAAGCTGCTCAAGACCGACCTTCAACGCGTCAGCCGCTGGAACATGCTGCACCCGACCGAGCCGCCGCGCAAAGCGTATCTGGAGCAGGTGCTCGAAGGAGAGAAAGGTGTGTTCGTTGCCGTGTCCGATTACATGAAACTCGTGCCGGACCAAATCTCGCCGTGGGTACCGGGCCACTTGGCCACGCTTGGCACCGACGGCTTTGGTCGCAGCGACACGCGCGAAAACCTCCGCCGCTTTTTTGAGGTGGACGCCGAATGTGTCACCATCGCCATCCTCTACGAACTCGCCCGCAAAGGCGAGATCCCCCGCGACACCGTTGCCCGCGCCATCCGCGACCTCAACGTCGATCCCGAAAAAGCCTACCCGTTCTGCGTCTGATTTTGAAGTTAGTCTCGCGTTTCATTCGCCGGAATGGATCAATGGGTCTTGTCGATTCTTACCACAATGTTGGTCAACCGTTCTTCTTTCCAGTCGCTTAACAGACTGACGCGAACTGTAGGAGGCAACTCATCTAAAGTGTCATAGAACAGTTCATCTAGGTTGACAGTTGCAAAGCCATTCCCTCTCTTCCCTATCACGAAGAACGGTGGTTCAAAAGAAGATGACGTGAAAACCTCATTTCCGCTTCTGAGTGTGAAACAAAGCTGATAACCGCCTATGTTTTTGCGGTATGGAAACCAAACGAGAAAGTACAATTCTTTGCTAGTCCGCTCTACCCACGCTTCCCGTATGACAATCTCATGAGTGCGGTAGTTGAACACTCCCGGCTCAAACTTAGCTAGACAAACGTATGTTCTCCACCTTTTCGATTCTGCTGAAGACGTGCAAGGTGTAGACACCGGCCCCTTATCGCCAAGTTGATTCAGAAAATTCTTGATGGCCGTTGCGACAACAACCGCGGTAAGAAGAACCACCAACGCTATTGGCTTCCAGCGCACTATGTTCGCGCCTCAAAACGCAAAAGGCATGAAACTGATGTTCAGCACCGTATTATGCCGATTTCAGTATTGCCGAACAAGCCGAAAGCTAATCGCTGAGGGCTAACTGCTCCAGCTCGCCTCCGCCGTTTTGCATTTCTGGATGCTTGTGTTATTGCTTTGAGAACGATAAAACGTTGCGGGTTTCAGGCATCATGAAAGGCAACGCACATGGACATTAGGCTACCGAGTCTGGGCGAAGGCGCTGACTCCGGGACGGTCGTCAACATTCTCGTCAAGAAGGGCGATCAGATTCAAAAGGATCAGCCGATTCTTGAGTTGGAGACGGAGAAGGCGGTCGGCACCATTCCGTCCACCGCTGCCGGCACGGTGACGGACGTTCGTGTGAAAGTGGGCGATAAAATTTCCGCAGGCCAAGTCATTGTTTCGGTGGCGGAAGCCGCCGGGACGGCGGCCACTACACCGGTAGCGCCGCGTGCCTCTGCGGCTGAGACAGCCGTTGCTACAACGACACCCGTCGCGGCCATTGCGGCGCCGGTAATTCCTGGCTTTCCGCCGCCGGCACCTCCGTCGGTTCGTAAAATGGCGAATCAACTCGGTATTGATCTGACGAAGATTCGCGGGAGCGATCCGGGCGGACGAATCACGCTGGGCGATCTGCGCGCGTACGTGGAGAACCTGCAACGTCTCGCGTTCGAGCACCGGCCCGAAGGTGCGATGCCCGCGAAGCACGTTGCGGAGCAGATTGATTTCTCGCAGTGGGGACCGATTACGAAGAAGCCGATGTCGTCATTGCGCAAGACGATTGCGCGGCGGATGGGCGAATCGTGGACGGCGGTGCCGCGCGTCACGCAGTTTGACGAAGCGGACATTACCGGGCTCGATGCGTTGCGGAAGAAGTACGCGAAGGCGTACGAGGCGAAGGGCGCGCGGTTGACTCTGACCGGCTTGGCGTTGAAGGCGGTGGTCGCCACGTTGCAGAAGCATCCGATTTTCAACACGAGCCTCGACGAGGTCGCCGAGGAGGTCATCTTCAAGGAGTACTATCACATCGGTATCGCGGTGGACACCGAGCACGGGTTGATCGTGCCGGTCATTCGCGATGTAGACAAGAAGAGCATGCTCGATCTGGCGAAGGAACTGGATGCGTTGGCGACAAAGACGCGCGAGCGCAAAGTCACCGGCGAGCAGATGAAAGGCGGCACGTTCACGATTTCGAATCAGGGCGGCATCGGCAGCGGAGCGTTCACACCGATTGTGAACAAACCGGAAGTGGCGATTCTCGGGATGGGACGGGGCGCGTTGAAGCCGGTGGTGATTGATGGCAATGTGGAATCGCGGCTGATGTTGCCGCTCGGGTTGTCGTACGACCATCGCGTGGCCGATGGCGCGAATGCGGCGCGGTTCATGGTCGATCTCGTGCAGGCTTTTCAGCAGTTTGACGAGAAGAACGTAAGGATTTGATGGACGCGATCAAGACAGACATTGTGGTGCTCGGCGCGGGGCCCGGCGGTTACGCTGCCGCGTTTTATGCTGCCGACCGGGGCAAGAAAGTCATCCTCGTCGAACGCGATGAGCGCTTGGGCGGCGTGTGCTTGAATCGCGGTTGCATCCCGTCGAAGGCGCTGCTGCACGCGGCAAAGTTGATCGCGGAAGCGAAAGAATCGGAGCGTCGGGGTATCAGCTTTCAGCCGCCGAAGGTTGATCTCGATAAACTCCGGGTGTGGAAGAATTCAATTCTCGACAAGCTTGGCGGCGGGATTACCGGCTTGGCGCAGAAGCGTGGCGTCGAGGTGATGCACGGGCGCGGGTACTTCGAGGATTCGAAGACGTTGCGCGTCGAGACGAGCGGAGGACAGAAGTTCGTCACGTACGATCAGGTGATTATCGCGGTCGGTTCGAAGTCGGCGATGCCGAAGGCGTTCGACCTCGGTAATCCGCGCGTGATGACTTCGCGCGAGGCGCTGGAGGTTGAAGAGATACCGGAGAACTTGCTGGTGGTTGGCGGCGGTTACATCGGTATGGAATTGGGAACGGTGTACGCGGCGCTCGGTAGCAAGGTGGTGGTCGTTGAGGCGTTGAATTCGATTCTGACCGGCGCGGATCCGGACTTGGTACGCCCGGTGATGCGATACGCGGAGAAGGCGTTCCGTGAAGTGCGGTTGGGTGTGAAGGTCTTGAAAATGGCGACAGTCGGTAAGCAGATCAAGGTCGTGTTCGAAATAGATGGACAACAGAAAGAAGAATTGTACGACCGGGTGCTCGTGTCGGTTGGCCGCGCGCCGAACTGCGGTGATTTGGGTTTGGAGAACACGAAGGTCGAGCGCGACGATAAGGGTTTCATTGACGTGAACGCGAATCAGCAGACCGCTGACCCGGCCATCTACGCGATTGGCGACGTGGCCGGTGGTGTGTTGCTCGCGCACAAAGCGTCCCGGGAAGCGAGGATTGCCGTGGATGCGATTGTCGGCGAGGCGGACGGTGCCGATGCGCCGATCATACCGGCGGTCGTGTTTACCGATCCCGAAGTGGCGTGGTGTGGTCTGACGGAAGCGGAGGCGCGCGCGAAAGGAATTGAAGTGCAGGTCGCGAAGTTTCCGTGGACGGCGTCCGGTAGGGCGCTGAGTTTCGACCGGACCGACGGGCTTACCAAATTGATCATCGAACCGGAGACGGAACGCGTGCTCGGCGTGGGAATTGTTGGCCACGGGGCCAGCGAACTCATTGGCGAAGGCGTGTTGGCGGTGGAGATGGGCGCGACGGCAAGAGACTTGGCCGAGTCGGTTCATCCACATCCGACACTTTCGGAGACGTTGATGGAGTGCGCGGAAGTTTTCTACGGCACTTCGACGCACGCGTATTCGCGGCGAAAATCCTGAACGCTGCAGCCCGGTTGCTCGTCTCAAACTCTGGCGGGAGCAATGTCCTTGAACGGCCTGCTGGCGTAGGATAAGCTCACGTTTGTCGCCATGCCCTTGATCCTCGGCAAGAAAACCGAACAACCAACTCCGCAACAACCACTGTTTGAGCGCATCCAGGATTGGATTTTCAAGTTGGATGTGGGCCTCGGCGTGCAATGGTTTCGGCTGGGGTTGTTTTGCCTGCTGGTGCTGATGATCATCCTGCTGTACACCGGCACGCAGTTTGTTGGTTTGCGGGATCCTGAAGCGATGGATATGGGACAACTCGGCCGCAATCTCTGGCGCGGCCGGGGCTACGTGACGGAAGACATCCGCCCCATGGCGCTGGGTTATCTGAACTCGATCGGCAAGCCGCTGCTGGACGCGAAGCTGGGGACGCAGCCGGAGTTGTGGACGCCGCCGTTTTATCCGTTGCTTCTTTCCACCGTGTTTCGCGTCGTGCAACCGGATTTTCAGATGAAGGTCGGAATGCAAACGGTCCGGGCGGATCGGTTGTTGATGGTCGTGTCGTGGCTGTTTTATCTGGTCGGGATGGTGTTGATGTACATGCTGGCGCGGGAGATGTTTGATCACCGCGTGGCGGTGTTGAGCGCATTTCTGTATTTGTTCTGCGATTCGCTGCTGGATATGGGGATGTCCGGACTGCCGATGGGATTGTTGAGCGTGTTGTTTTTGACGGCGGCCCACGGAGTGTTGAAGGCGGAGAAATGGCAGGAGGCGGGCCGGTCGGCGTGGTGGGTGAACGGTGCGCTGGCGGCCAGCGCGTTGGCGGTGGGACTGGGGACGCTGACGCAATACGCGTTCGCGTCGGTGCTGGTGCCGTTGTTGGTGTACATTGCGGTGTCGTTTCCCAAACAATGGCACATGAAGGTGGGTTTGTGCCTCGGTGTGTTTCTGTTGGTGCTGACGCCGTGGGTGGTGCGCAATGTGGGGGTGGCGCAAACCCCGTTCGGACTCGCGCCGTTCGAGGTGCTGGAGGGTGTCGGGAAGGGCACCGCGACGGAGATCAAGCCGGGACAGTTGCAGCGCGCGTTTGAGGTGGATTTGCCACGGTTCAAGGTCTGGCCGGTGATACGCAAGGCGTTGCTGAACGGGCGGGAATTGTACGAGAATGTGCTGAAGGAGGTTGGTTCAAATTATCTCATCGCATTTTTTCTGGCGGCCTTGCTGCATCGGTTCCGGCGCGTGGAAGTGTTTCGGCTGCGGCGGCTGGTGTTTTGGAGCATGTTGATCAGCATGGTCTGGCTGGCGGTGGCCGGTCTGCTCCAGCGGAATTTCCTGAATGTGTTCATGCCGCTGGTGATTATCTATGCGGCGGCGTTTTTCTATGTGCTGTTCGAGCGGTTACAGTTTCGGACGCGACTCTTGCGGACGGGAATGGTGGGGCTGTTTGTGGCGCTGAACGCGGTGCCGTTCATCTTCACAATTTTACCACCGGGCGTTGTGTATTTCGGGCCGGATCCGGCGACCATCGTCGAGCACGTCGCCGGCACGTTTCGAGAAGACGAGGCGCTCATGAGCGATGCTCCGTGGGCGGTGGCATGGTATGCGGATCGGACGGCGATCTGGTTGCCGTTTGATGCCGAGGGGCACCCGGGCGAGAAGGATTTCTTCGCCATCAACGATAACGTGCATCCCATCGCGGGAATCTATCTGACGCAAGCCATACTGGAGCACAATCCGGCGGAAATGATGAGCGCCCATGACCGGTTCTGGATGGGGATGTTTTTCTACGATCCACCGGCCAATCTGCCACTGAAAGTCAAGGATGGGTGGTTGACGGTGCGGGGAATCCAGGTGCTCATCAGCACGCGCCACCGGTAGGGGGCCGGCGTCGTACCGGCAGGTTTGACTTTTGGCTTGTTGTGGCCAATGATAAGCGGGTGCAGTTGATGAGGGGCAGCGATTCACCACAGGCTTCCGGCCCGCCGTCGGCCTTCTCCCGGCTTTCGGGGCTGCATCTGTCCAACGATCCCGAGACGAACAAGCGCCTGATCTTGGCCGGTATCGGTTTCTTACTAGTTTTCTACGCGTATTTCGTCAGCAAGACGTGTGAACAGCGAGCCGTGCCGGTTTCGGTTTTCGGCTGGCTGGCGGGATACTGGTTTACCGGGGAGGATTACGCGCACGGGCCGTTCGCACCGCTAGTGTCGCTTGGATTGGGGATTTGGATTTGGAAGAAGAAATTGCGCTCGGTGCCGATGCGGACATCGTGGGTGGGGTTGGGGACGGTCGTGCTGGCAGTGCTGATCTACTGGGTCGGCGCGAAGGCGGCCAACCCGCGTCTCTTGGCCGGCTCGCTGGTCGTGTTGGTTTTCGGGTTGGTTCTTTACCTCGCGGGATGGCGTTGGGCGCGGGCGCTCTGGTTTCCGTGCGCATTTCTGCTGTTCATGATCCCGGTCAACTTCCTCGACGAACGATTGGCGTTTCCGTTGCGGATGTTTGCGACGACGCTCTCCACCGGCTTCCTGAATTTGTTTGGGATGGACGTTTATCAGAATGGTACGAGCATCATCTCCCGGCTCGGGCGGTTCCAGCCGCTGGGGGTTGAGGACCCGTGCAGCGGGATTCGGTCCATGGTGGCGCTGATGGCGCTGACGTCGTTGTACGGGTTTGTGACGATGGATAAGACATGGAAGAAGTGGCTGTTGTTTTTCTCCAGTATTCCGCTGGCGGTGCTGGGCAATCTCGCCAGAATCACCACGATCGCGTTCGTGGCACAGGGATTTGGCCAGGATTTGGCCATGCGGATCTATCACGACTATTCGGGATACATCTTCTTCAGCTTGGCGATCTTGTGCATGATCGGGCTGGGTGCCTCGTTGAACGTTCACTACCGTGAGTTGATCCATCGGTGGACGCGGGAAGAGGTGCCGCTTCCCGTGCCTCCCCGGCGTACCGCGAAGTGAAGTTCAACCGCTTTTCTCGTGTGAATTGGCCATCTTTTTTAATTTACAGCCAGCGCAAAGACATTTAACATGGGCTGCAGTCTATTCTCGCCGAGAGGGTAGCGAAAGGGTATGTGAGGTTTTCTCAAGCGCGCTCGAGAATTGGGATGAAACGGCGATTCGTACCGCATAGGCACTGCAGGCAATGGCTTCTCTTGGTTCTTGGACTCGGGGTGGGTTCGGCCAGCCAAGCTCAGACGGTCCGGTGGGGACCGTTTCGCATGAACTTGGGTTTTCAGGCGGGTGTTGAATACACCGACAACGTCAACGCGAGCCAAAACAATCCGAAGTCGGACATTTCATTAACCCTCGGTCCCACGATCTCCGGCGGTGCGGACATGCCGGTTCTATTCTCGGGAGGTCAACGGTTCACGCTGTCGCTCGCCGTCAGTTACGAAAAATCGCTCACCGGCAACAAGGGCGACACATTCGGCGCACCGATAGCAGCTTCATTGGATCTCCCCTTCTATGTCATCGGGTGGGATGTCGACTTAAATGACAGCTTCAGTTTCACAAACGACCCGCTGGAAAGTTCTTTTGCCGTGAATAGAACGAAGGTTCCCCAGTACAATAATACCGCCAGCTTGAACGTCTCACGCCGGTTCGGTCAGACTGGCCTAGCCCTAGGGGCGAGTCGCGGGGATCAGATATATCCCGATGACCCTTTCTTGGAGCAGACGACGTATTCATTTTCCATCACGCCGTCCTTTTACTTGCGCGAGGGTTTCTCAGTCTTCCTCGCCAACACCTATGGGTTGTATTATCCGTCAGACCCAGCCAAAGCGAGTTCATCGGGGTACAGTTCCTCGATTGGTGTCGCGGGCCAGATTACGCCAAACCTGTTTGGCTCAATCAGCGTGGGGTATGCACATTCCACGATCGACGCGGTCGGGACGAATACTGCGCAGAACATCGACGGGATTAGCTCAACGATGGCGGTTACCTACGCCCAGGGTCTCCGGCCTAACACCAGCCACACCATCTCAGTTTTCCGCAGCCCCGGCATCACGGCAGCACTTCAAAATGCCAACATCACCGAGGTAACGGGCGTCGCTTACACAATCTCACACCGGCTTAACGCTCGTCTGACCCTGTCACCGTCGATCCAATGGACACATCTGCAGTCGTTGTCGGGGACGCCCGCGGAAACCGCCGATCTTCTTGGTTTTGGTTTCAGTTTGCAGCGCACTTTCACAAGACATCTCAGTGGCGTCATCCAGTATCTTCACCAAAGCCGCACCTCAAACCTCCCCTCCAGCAGCTACGACGCGAATCGCATCACCGCGAACCTCACCTACACGTTCTAACATTCGGTTTGATGGACCAATCTTGCCGGCTGAATAGGGATGGTCTATGTTTCGTCTCAGACGATGGCCGCATAGGTTGAAAAAGGGAGAACTTACATGAAAAGGCAGATTACTTTAGGATTGCTCACTGCAGCCCTGTTGGTCACTGGCTGCCAAACTCCGGAAGGCAGGACCGACCGCACCGCATCCGGCGCGCTGGGAGGCGGGATCTTGGGCGCCGGTACGGGGGCGATCATCGGTAGCGCCACCGGCAATGCCGGTGCAGGCGCAGCCATCGGCGGCGCGCTCGGCGCGCTCACCGGCGGAATTATTGGCCGCTCAATTGACCAAGCCCAGCGCGAGTCACTCCAAGAACAAAGTCCGGCCACGCTGCAACGCGTCGAACAGGGCCAGCCGCTCGGACTGGCCGACATCAAGGCGCTGGCCAAAGCGGGCGTGAGCGACGAAGTCATCATCAGCCAAATCCGCAACTCCCGGGTCGTCTACCGTCTCACTACGGCGGAGATCATTGACCTGAAGGATTCGGGCGTCAGCGAGAAGGTGATTGATTTTATGATCAACACCCCAAGCCTGTATCCGCCTCCTCCGCGCCGGTACTACTACTAGTAAACAACCTGCCGTGCAGACAGTTAGCCGTAGGCGGACCGCGCTCCGCAAATAAACGGTTTACATTCAGTCCGCCTTTGTTCTAAGCTACTCCCACTTGGAGAAGACGTGCCCCGCGCATTGCGAGGGAGTCAGGAGGAAGTACCGTCATGAGTAAGACAGACCTATTGTCGAAAACCAAGGCAGACCTGTTAAGAATTGCCCAACGCCTCGGCTTGCGGGGCGTATCCACCCTCAAGAAAGAGGAGTTGGCCGACCGGATTCATCTGGCGCAACAGAAGACCACCGGCTCCATGCCGAAACAACCCATGGGCGTTGCCGCTGTTGCCCAACGAGTGGCCGCCGCTGTCAAACGCCGCGCCATCCGCAAACGCACCCACCAAGACTCGCCCATCACCGCGCCCGTCAAACCGGTACCGTCGCGGGCCTCTCGCGCCGTCGCAACCTCGGCGCCGGCCGACGAACAGGCGAACGTCCCATCCGAAGAACTTTCCGCACACAAATTCGACGTCACCCCCGTGCCGCCTCCGCCGACACAGATTTTCCGCGAGGAGCATCTCGGTGAATTGCCGGAAGCGTACGGCACCGGCCGGCTGTTCCTCACGGCGCGCGATCCACATTGGCTGTATGCCTACTGGGATTTGAGTGGGCAACAGATGGCCGATTACCGCGGCCAATCATCCGATGGACGCCTGCTCTTGCGCGTGTTCGAGAAGAGTCACGCAAAACCGATTCAGGAATTCACACTCGGGCACGACTCGCGCAACTGGTACATCCCGGTCAACAAGGCGGCGACCACTTACAGCGCGCAACTCGGCTTCTGGCGTCACGACGGAAAATTCCATGTCATTAGTCATTCCCGCGAAGCGATCACGCCGGCCGACACCGTTTCGACGGACACGACCGCACGCTTCGTCACGATCCCGATCGATTTTTCGTTCCGCGAACTCCTGAATATCATTCGGGGTCACATGAAAGATGGCGAGGCGCTGGCCGACGCGTTGCACCGTCTGCAACTGGCCGGGTTCAAGTTTCCGTTCAAAGTCGGGTTGGATCTCGGCCCTTGGTCGGCGGAACAGGCCGGAGAATTGGAGCGCCTCTTGGGCGGCGACATTTTCCGTCGCATCCAGATGGGCTCTTTCGAAATCAGCGAATGGCTGCGCCGCCGGCTACAGGAAGAACTCAGCTCCGGCATGTTCAGCGCGTTCAGTCCGGCCGGCGCGAGCTGGCAGGCGCAACCGCCGAAAGGTTTCTGGTTCGCCGTCAACGCTGAACTCATCATCTACGGTGCGACCGAGCCGAATGCGCAGGTCACCGTTGACGGCAAGCCGATTAAACTGCGCAGCGACGGGACATTCTCGTTTCATCACACGTTCCCGGACGGTCAGTACAAATTGCCGGTCGTGGCCGTGTCGGCCGCGAAGGATGACAAGCGGGCCGTGGAACTGGCGTTCGAACGCAAGACCAAGACGAAAGGTGACGTGGGCAAGGTCAAACAACCTGCGCACCTCAAGTCACCGGCAGCGGCGTAGGCTGCTGCACCGACACAAGCTTCAAGGAGAAAATTCGTGCCGCAAGGTTACGTAGCGCTCATTTTGCACGCGCACCTGCCGTTCGTGCGTCATCCGGAGTACGAGGATTTCCTCGAGGAAGACTGGTTCTACGAGGCAATCACCGAGACCTACATCCCGCTCATCAAGGTGATGGAAGGTCTCGTCCGCGACAACGTGGATTTCCGTCTCACGATGTCGCTCACGCCGCCGCTCTGCTCAATGCTCCTCGACCCGCTGCTGCAAGAACGCTACGTCAAACACATTTCGGCCCTGATCGAGTTGACCGAGAAGGAAATTGACCGGACGAAGTGGGATCACGCCTACCACGAACTCGCGTGGTTCTATCACCACCGGTTCCAAGAAGCCCGCGCTACGTTCTGCGACAGTTACGGTCGCAACCTCGTCGGCGCGTTCCGCAAATTCCAGGAAATGGGCAAGCTCGAAATCATCACCTGCGGCGCGACGCACGGTTTTCTGCCGTTGATGGCCGAGCATCCCGAATCCATCCGTGCGCAAATCATGATCGCCCGCGATCATTACCGGCAATGTTTCGGCTGCGACCCGCGTGGCATTTGGCTGCCGGAATGTGCGTACGTACCGGGTGTCGAGAACTTTTTGCAGGAAGCCGAGATCCGGTGGTTCATCATGGACACGCACGGGATTCTCTTCGGTCACCCGCGCCCCCGGTACGGCGTGTTCGCGCCGGTGTTCACTCAAGCGGGCGTCGCCGCATTCAGCCGCGACATGGATTCCTCGAAGCAGGTTTGGAGTTCCGAGGAAGGTTATCCCGGCGACTTCGAGTACCGCGACTTTTACCGGGACGTTGGCTTCGACCTCGAATACGACTACATCAAACCGTACATCCATCCCGACGGCATTCGTTGTTTTACCGGCATCAAATACCACAAGATCACCGGTCGCACGCCACACAAAGAGCCGTACAACCGACATGCCGCTGTGGAGAAGACGGCGAGCCACGCCGGCAACTTCATGTTCAACCGCGAGAAGCAGGTCGAGCATCTCCACGGCGTCATGAAACGCGAACCGCTCATCATCTCACCCTACGACGCCGAGTTGTACGGCCACTGGTGGTTCGAGGGGCCGGAGTTCCTCAACTACTTCATGCGCAAAGTTTGCTTCGACCAGAACGTCTTCAAGCTGACGACGCCGACCGAGTATCTGCGGATGTTCCCGACGCAGCAGATTACCCAGCCAAGTGCCTCAAGCTGGGGCAACAAAGGTTATTGGGAAGTCTGGCTCGAAGGCTCGAACGCGTGGATTTATCAGCATTTGCACGTGGCTGCCGACCGGATGACCGAACTCGCACGCAACTACAAGCACGGCGACCACCTCGTCCAGCGCGGTCTCAAACAGGCCGCTCGCGAGCTCCTTCTCGCGCAATCCAGCGACTGGGCGTTCATCATGAAGACCGGCACGATGGTGCCGTACGCCGTCAAACGCACCAAAGACCACATCCTGCGTTTCGCGCGTCTCTACGAACAGATCAAGTCCGGTCACATTGACGAACCGTGGCTTTCCTCCATCGAGTGGCGCGACAACATCTTCCCCGACGTCAACTACCACTACTACGCGTAGGCTGGTTTATCATTCCGAGCTTGTCGAGGAATCTTGCGCTGCCTACACTGCGCGGTATGAGCCAGTCGAAGCCGGTGCCAAGGAGTCTAATCAAGCTTTCTGGTTTGATCACGATGCTATTGCTACAAATGGCTGTGACGAAAGCTTACCGAGCCTAGAGTGTCTTGAGGTATTCGATCAGTTCGCGTTTCTCGGCGTCAGAGAGAGTGGTGCCGTAGGTGTGGCCGGAGTTGGAACTTCCCGGAATCGTGGTGTCGAGAACGTAGGTGCCTTCGTCGGTGTAGCCCATCTGTGCCGGATCGTAAACGTGCGAGCCGCGGTGGAAACTTTTGGCGCGGGCGTCCGGCGGCGTGAGTAGTTCGGTCATCGTGCGGACAGTGCCGTTGTGCAGGTAGGGCGAGCGCGCCCAAACACCGGCAAGACTCGGCGCCCAATACTTTTGCGTGCTCCGAATTGGTTTTTCAGGCGAATGGTAACCGGGGATTTGGAGTTCGGCGAAGAACTTGTTGAATCCTTCCGCGATGTCCGGGGCAAAAATCTCGGCGCGATTCGGGTCGGTCTTGATTTCGGTGACGGCGTGAAGTCGCTTGTCGCTTGCCGGACCATCGTGGCATGAGGCGCAGTTTGCCCGGTAAGTCTTCGCGCCACGCTCGGCGCTCTTGCGGTCAATCGACAATGGATAGCGCGGCGGAAGGATTACTTCCGAGAGCGCGGTATGACGTTCGAGGGCCGCGAAATCCAGGACGCCGGTATGGCCGATCAACGGAGCGCCGAGTCCGAGTGAGGCGGCAAGGTTGCGGATGATGGGCGAACGCGTGTTGCCGTCAACATGAACCCACGTTCGCTGGTCTTCGTTCCAGACGATGCCAAACTTGATCTGGGCGGGCTTGGTCTGGATGCCGAGCAACGAATATGAAAGGATGCGCCACGGATCGTTGCGGCCCGGGCCGTTCGGCGGCGATGCCGGCGGCGGTTGATCGGGAACGTGCAACGCGGCGCGCATGTTGTGGAACAGCTTCAATTGCGAACGAACAACCGATGCGATGTCCGCCGTGCCATCCACATCTGCCGGCGAAATCTCATGGAGTACTCCCGGCGCGATGTCCTTTGAGCCAAGCGGATCAGCCGCGATTGCTGCGGCGATCTCTTCGTCCCGGCCGTCCAATTCCTTTGTGAGATACTTCTCCAAGTAGCGTTTCATGTTCGCCGGGTCGGACGTGCGGAACGTCGCCACGATGACCGCTCCGAAGAACGCCTCCGGATCAAAATGAGCGGTCATGCCAAGAACCCGCACGGGCTTCGTGCCGGCGCCCAGATTGATTTCACCGATGTGGCAGGACGCGCAGTTGATGCCGATCGAACGCATGCGACCCAAGTGCGGCACTTCCCGGCGGCTGACGCCGACCGGCAATCCCGTCGCTGCGTCGGGGAGCAGTCCGAAGTTGGATAGATCCTTCTTCGGAAACAGATCGGGGTACGTCGCCATGAACGCCCACAGCACGCGCTCGGGTACGACCTCGGTGCCCATCGAGCCGTGCAGGAAGAAATCCAAGTCCGCTTGCGTCCACTTCGGCACTTGGGCGAGATCGATGCCGGAGTCGGCCCGTGTTTCTGGGAGTGCGAACGTGAGGACAGCGCTTACGATTAAGAGGAGACGGGATGCTCTCATGGGCCCGGTCATGGTAAGCCACCGCCCGGCTCCAAATCAAGAGTCTTGCGGCGCGAACGACCCGGTCAGTTTGCCGAAGCGACGACCTTGGACAAGGCGGTGCGCAGGCCGGCAATCGTCACGGGTTTACCCACGATGAGATCGACGCCGGCAGGCTTCTCGGCGGCGGCGTCCATCATCGTGCCGAAGCCGGTGAGCATGACGACCGGGACGGTGGGGTTGGCGGACTTGATGGCGGCCGCCACTTGATCGCCGTTCATGTCCGGCATGGCGCGATCCACCAAAACGAGATCGAACTGGCCATGGCGGAATTTTTCCAGTCCATCACGACCGCTGTTGGCAGCTTCCACGGTATGACCGTCGATCTTGAGATATTCGCCAACAATCTTGCGCACGACGGCTTCGTCGTCCACGATGAGAACGTGAAGCGAGAGCGCCGGATTACCGGGTTGCGTCTTGCAGTCGGGCTGTTGTGCTTGCGGCTTGGGTTCGTGATGCGGCAGGCGAATGATGAACGTCGTGCCCTTGCCGAGTTCGGTTTGGATGTCGATTGTGCCCTCGTGGCGTTGCAGGATGCCGTAGACCATGGACAGGCCGAGGCCGGTGCCGCGCTCGCCTTTGGTGGTGAAGAATGGTTCGAGGCAGCGGCGGCGGACTTCCTCGGTCATGCCGGTACCGGTGTCGGCAATTTCCAGCACGATGTGGCCGTCGTCGCGCCGGGTGCGAATGGTGATCGTGCCACCGCGCGGCATGGCGTCCACGGCATTGAAAATGAGATTCGTGAGCACTTCGCGCAACTCTTGGGCGTTGCCGGCGACTGGAGGAACGCCCTGCAACTCGGTGCGGACATTGATCGAGATGCCTTTGATTTCGGCTTCGGGCTTCCACTTCGGCTGTGTGAGCGCAGCGGCTTCGTTGACAAGCCGGTTAATGTCCACGGACGCAAAGACCTCGGCTTCGTCACGGTGGCGGTAGAATTCGCGGAGACGATCCACGACCTTGCCGGCATCTTGCGCGGCGACGTTCATCATTTCGATGTAGCGGCGCGCCTTCTCTTTGTTGTCGAGGACTTCGGGCTTATGGAGCAACAGTTCGGTGAAGCCGAGAATGGCGGCCAAAGCGTTGTTGAAGTCGTGGGCGACGCCGCTGGCCATCGTGCCGAGCGCGCGGAGACGTTCTTGTTGGATGACTTGTTGCTCGGCCGCCTTCAACTCGGCGAGGGCGTTTTCGAGCCGGCGATTGGTTTCTCGCAGCGTTTCGTCCGTGCGTTTGCGCTCGGTGATGTCGACGAAGATGGCGGCAAATTGCCCGGGCCTCGGGCTGAACGCAGCTACTGCGAAATGTTTGTTCAGGGCCTGCAGGTAATTCTCGAAGTGCGCGGGTGCGCCGGTGAGGGCTACTTTGCCGTAGATGTCGATCCAGTAGCCTTCAATCTGCGGGAAGAGTTCGCGCGCCGTCTTGTTGATCGCCTCGTTTCGCCTGATGCCAATGATCTCCTCAAACGCGGCGTTGACCTCCAGATACCGGAAATCGCACGGTTTGCCCGCGTCGTCACAAATGATCTCGCAGAGGGCGAGTCCTTCCCGCATCGTTTCGAACAAACTGCGGTATCGCTCTTCACTGGCGCGCAGGGCTTCCTCCATATTCTTGCGCGCGGTGAAGTCGCGGGCGATGCCGGCGGTGCCTATGACCTCGCCGCGATCGTTGATGATCGGGCTTTTGATCGTATCGATCCACGTGCGGCTGCCGGCCGCGTCCTCGAATGGTTCTTCGATACGCTCGCGCTGGCGTGATTCCATGACGCGCTTGTCGTCAGCGCGGTACCGCTCGGCCAGTTCACGCGGCACCATATCGAAATCGCTTTTGCCGACGATCTCCTCCGGCTTGTGTCCATAAGCTTTGCTTAGGGCCTCATTGACTGCGACATAACGACTTTCTTTGTCCTTCACACAGACGATGTCCGGAATGTTGTCGAGGAGGGCGCGTTGTTGGCGCTGGAGTTCGCGCAGCGATTGCTCGGCGTGTTTGCGCTCTGTGACGTCTTGCTTGATGGCGACGAAGCGCGAGATTTCGCCTTTGTCATCGCGAACCGGCGTGATGGTCATTTCTTCGGTGTAAAGGCTGCCGTCTTTGCGCCGGTTGACGATCTCGCCGTGCCAGACTTGGCCGGACTGAATCGTGTCGTGCATCTTGCGGTAGAACGCGGCGTCGTGCTGGCCGGACTTCAGAATGCGCGGGTTTTGGCCGATTACCTCTTCGGCGGCGTAGCCGGAAAGCGTGGTGAATGCGGCATTAACCCAGAGAATGGTGCCGTTGCGGTCGGTGATGACAATACCGTTGGCGGCAGCTTCCAGGGCCGTGCTCTGTAATCGGAGGCTCTCCTCGGCCCGCTTGCGTTCGGTAATGTCGCGGATGATTCCCTGAAACCGGCCTTCCTCAACCCGGCGGAGGATGACTTCGGCGGGAAAGTGGGAGCCGGTTTTTTGGCGGACGTTGCGCTCGAAGCGCACGGTCTGGCCGACGTGTAATGCCTGCCAGCGGCGGATTGCGTCAACGCGATCTTCCGGGGCATACGTGTCCAGGACGCTGAGTTGTTGGAACTCTTCCGGCGCGTAGCCGGTCATGTCGCAGGCTGCCGAATTGGCGAAGCGAATGTTCCAGTGGTCGTCGCAAGCGATGATCGCATCGGCGGATTGCTCGACCAAGACCCGGTATTTGCGTTCGCTTTCGGCGAGCGCGGTCTCGGTCCGCTTGCGTTCGGTGATGTCCTGGCCGATGCCGCGGAGCTTCGTGACCTTGCCGTCGCTGTCCTTGACCGGGATACCGACGCTTAACATGTAGCGTTCCTTGCCGCTTGGCAGTTTCAGACGCAGATCCGTCTCGAATTCATGTCCTGTTTGGATAGCGTGCTGCACGAGCTTCTGGAGTCGCACTGAATCCGCAGGGAGAAAATGGCCGAGGAGTTCCTCATAGGTTGGCGGACCGAGCTCCGGGTTGCGCTCGAACAGCACGTAAATTTGGTCTGACCACGTTATGCGCTGGGTCGCGAAGTCGAATTCCCAATCGCCGACTTTGGCTGCGGCCTGCGCTTCTTTGAGCCGCTGCTCGCTGTCGCGCAAAATTTGCTCCATCAATCGGCGTTCTGTGACTTCACGGGACGTGATGAGCACGCCGTTGACGCCTTCGACATCAAGAAGGTTCGTCCCCACGCCATCGAGAGCACGCCACGAACCGTCTTTGTGCAGGAACCGGTATTGTCCCGTGCTGATTTGTCCCGGCGTCTTCAAGCCCGCGACGAAGAGCGCCTTTAAGCCAGCGACATCGTCCGGGTGGACGAAATCAAAGGCGTTCTTCCCAATCAACTCATCGGGTTTGTATCCGAGCGTGCGCTCGATGGATGGGTTTTCGTAGCGGATGATGCCTTCGGCATTAATGACGGAGACGATGTCGGAGGTGTTCTCGATCAACGACTGGGAATAGCGCTCCTGCCGTTTCAACGCTGTTTCCGCGTGGGTGCGCTCGGTCATCTCGACCCTCAATTCTCTCCACCGGCGCAACGCGAAGATGGCGAACGCGAACGCGGTGATGGCGAGCACGACAATCACTTCGTCCGGTTGCAGGAAGTTGTTCTCATGCTGACGCGTCCAACCGTGCAACACTTCGGCAATGTTGAACTTCAGTGTCAGAATGAGTGCAACTCCCGCGACAAACAGGAGAACCAACAGGTCCCGAAACGCGCGGGTGTGCGTCCGGGAGCGAGTGCTGGAAGGGCAAACTTCGTTGGAGGACGGCTCATCGTTCATTTGGGAGCTTGAAGGCGCAAGTCGTGTGCCAGTAAGACGCGATACTGGCACTGAAAAACGCTTCGCATCGGGTAAACGATTTCGCTATTGTCGCGGCGTGATTCGGCTCTTGTACACGATTGTCTATTCGCTGGGCTTCGTGTTGTTGATCCCGGTGTTCCTCTACAAGATGTGGCGGCGCGGGAAGTACCGGGAAAACTTTCTCCAGCGATTTGGATTCTACGCCGCTGAGTCGCGCGCCAGTCTCGCGGAGAAGACTGAGCAACGTTGTTGGATTCAGGCCGTGAGCGTCGGCGAGGTGAATGTGGCGTTGGCGTTCATCAGCGCGTTGCAGCACCGGTTCCCGAAGCTGCGGATCATTCTCACGACGACGACGTCAACCGGCTACGCGCTGGCCTACGAGCGGTTGCCGCAGGATGTGGATCTGCTGTATTTCCCGCAGGATTTTCCGTGGTGCGTGCGGCGGGCGTATCACTTGATGCAACCGGACTTCATCGTATTGATGGAGTCTGAACTCTGGCCGAATCACATCTGGGCCGGTGCGCGGCGCGGTGTGCCGATCTTTCTGGTGAACGGCCGGATGTCGCCCCGGTCAGCGAAATGGTATCGCCGACTGCGATGGTTGTTTCGGAGGGCGTTCGGGCAACTGGCGCTGGTGTGCGCGCAGAGTCCGGAGGACGCGGAACATTTCGTCGCGTTGGGCGCCGTGCCCGAGCGCGTGCTGGTGACCGGCAACATGAAGTACGACGCGTCGCTACCGCATGCCGACGTGCAGAAGGTTGACCCGGTGCAATTGCTCAAGCAGATCAGCGTGTCGCCTTCTCAACCAATTTTGTTGGCGGGCAGCACCCATCCCGGCGAGGAGGAAATCCTGTTCGACATCTTCAAGGAACTGCGCCGGAAGTTTCCCCATCTCTTCCTCGTAATTGCGCCCCGGCACGTCGAGCGCACGCGCGAAGTGGTCGAGCTGGCCAAGCGCAAGCAGATCAAGTTCGTGTTGCGCTCGGACATCAACTCGCAGCTTCTCTCCACCGCCCGGCCGTACGATTGTCTGCTGGTCAACACGACCGGCGAACTCAAGTGGCTCTACAAGATCGCCACCGTGATCTTCGTCGGCAAAAGCCTCGTCGGTCAGGGCGGACAGAACATCGTCGAGGCCGCGGTGAGCGGTCATCCGGTCGTGTTCGGCCCGCAGATGCAGAACTTCAAGGCGATCGCCGCACAGTTTGTAGCGGAAGGCGCCTGCGTGCAAGTGCAGGACGCCGAAGAACTGCGCCGCGCGTTGCAGGAATTGCTGCAAGACGCCGGTCGCCGCGAGAAAATTGCCGCGGCGGCCCGCCGGGTCATCGAGAGGAACGTCGGCGCCACCGAGCGCAGCGTGGAACGGATTGCGCGGGAGTTGAAATGACTGTAGCGGCGCTCTATGAGCGCCGAGTGGGATTTGCGTTGATACGGCGGTCATAGACCGCCGCTACAACATTCACTTGAGTTTCACGATGACGAAGCGGCTGGTGCCCTCGTGTTTGATGAGCATGAGCACGGAATCTTTGCCCTTCGCTTTGGCGAGTGCGTCCCGGTATTCATCCACGCCGGCAACCTTCTGGCGGGCGACTTCGGTGATGAGATCGCCGACCTGCAAACCCGCGTCGGCGGCCGGGCTGCCTTGCTCCACCGCCGTGACGAGGACGCCTTCCTCTTTTTCGTAACCGTATTGCTTGGCGCTGTCCGGCGTGAGCGGCGCGACGGTCAAACCGAAGTCGGACGTCGTCTCATTTTCTCCGCCTTCCTCGCCCGTGCCGGCCTCGCCCTTCTCCGTTGCCAATTCGCCGATTTGCGCTGTGACCGTGCGCTCCTTGCCGTTGCGCAGGAGGACGATTTCCACTTTCGCGCCGGGCGCGGTGGCGGCCACCATGTTACGCAGTTGCCGGACGCCCTCGGCCTTCTTGCCGTTGTAGCGTAGAATCACGTCGCCGACCTTGATGCCGGCTTTCTCAGCGGCGGAATCCTTGTTGACCTGCGCGACGAGGACGCCCTGCGAGTTGGGCAGGTTGAACTGTTTGGCGAGATCGTCATCAATATCTTGGATGATCACGCCCAACATGCCGCGGCTGATTTTGCCACCTTTGATGAGTGTCGGCATGATGTCGCGCACCATGTTGATCGGAATGGCGAACCCGACGCCGGCGTACTGCCCAACGCTGGTGGCGATGGCGGTATTGATGCCGATGACCTTGCCGTGCAAATCAACGAGCGGGCCGCCGGAGTTGCCGGGATTGATGGCGGCGTCGGTCTGGATGAAATCCTGGTACATCTCCGGCTCAAGGACGTTGGTGCGGCCTTTGGCGCTGACGATGCCGGCGGTGACCGTCTGCTCGTAGCCGAACGGCGCACCCACGGCGAGCACCCAATCGCCCACGCGCAACGAATCCGAATCGCCGAGTTCAGCCGCCGGCAAGTCACGCGCCACCTTGTCTTTGATTTTAATGACCGCCAAATCGGTCTTCGGATCGGTGCCGACGATTTCCGCTTTGAAGGTGCGTTTATCGGCCAGCGTGACGCTGATTTCGTCCACGTCCTTCACGACGTGATAGTTGGTCAAAATATCTCCGTCTCTGTCGATCACGATGCCGGAGCCGAGTCCCTGCTGGCGAAACTGGCGTTCGCGCGGTTGCGGCGAGCGCGGGTTGCGCGGGTCCTGAAAAAACCAGCGGAACGGAGAATCGTCACCGAACGGGGACGACCAATCGGGTTGCCGAAACTTCGTCACTTTCTCGGAGTGCACGCTGACGACGCAGGGCTTGATGTGCTCGGCCACCTCGGCGAACGTGTCGCTCAACTGACGCAACGAGGCGGTGCTGGCGGTCGAAACCGATCTGAGTGAAGGCGCAGACGCGGGCGGGGGGCGGTCGGTCCCGGTCAGAATGAGCAATCCTGTCGCCACAAACAACGCCACGCCTAGCACGATGCCGATGGCCTGCAGTTTCTTCGCATTCATCACTCATTGTCCTTTCAACATACTCGCTACCAATGATTGCGACACGCAATCCGCCGGATGTGTTCAACGAATCGCCGGACGGAAGCACCTGCTCCGGTAAAAAAGAATTTGGAATTTCCGAAGCTTTTTGGCATAGTTTAGCAAGGCTTCGCAAGCGCGTTCTTCCATGATGAAAACGGCCGCTAGACGCAGAACCAACCGAGCGCGCAGCCGGCACGTCCCGAAACACTATTCTCCCGGAGGTTTCTCCCATGATCACCCGCACACAGATTGACTGTCTCTTGGAGTTTCGCAACGGCGACTTCCTCATCACGAGCTGCTACCTGAACCTGGACCGCGCGAAGATGCCGCCGCAGATGTTGAAGATTCGCGTGAAAGACCTGTTGCAATCCGCGCACCAGGAACTGGCCGGCAAGACCGGCAGCCATGACCAACGCGAATCGTTGCGCGGCGACTTCGAGCACATCGAGGAGTACGTGATGCGAGAGATCGTTTCCGGTCGGGCGCGAGGCGTGGCGCTGTTCTCGTGCACGGGCCGGGAGTTTTGGCAGGCCTACCGGCTGCCGCGCATGGTGCGCAACATTCTGATTGCCGACCATGACGCGTACATCCGGCCGCTGGCGGCGATTCTGGCCGAGTACCACCGCTACGGCACCGTCATCGTGGACCGGGAACGCGGGCAAATCTTCGAAGTGTACATGGGCGAAATCATCGAACGTCCGGAGGTGATCGATCAGGTGCCGCGCCGCGTACGCGAAGCCGGTTTCGGCGGCCGCGAAGAACGCGGCATCGAACGACGGCACGACCGGGCCGTGCATCATCATCTGCAGCACCTCGCCGACGCTGCATTTGAATTGTTCAAGCGGGACAAGTTCGACTGGCTGATTCTCGGCGGTCATCGCGACCTGTTGCGGGAATTCAAACATCATCTCCATCCGTACCTGCGTCAGCGCTGGGTGGGGGATTTCTTCGCCGAGCCCGGCAAGATCACCGTGCCGGAAGTGTTGAGTTGCGCGGTGGAAATTGAAGAGCGCGTCGAGTGGGAGCACGAGCAACGACTGACGAATGAATTGGTGCAGAAGGCCGAAGCCGGCAACTTGGCGGTCAGCGGCGTCAGCGCCACGTTGAACGCGCTGGCCCGCGGCGAGGCGCAAACGCTGTTGGTGGAAGACGGTTTCGAGATGCCCGGCTACGTCTGCTACGCGTGCCACCTCAGCAGTTTGGTGGAGCAGGATTGCCCGCAATGCCGCAAGCCGATGGAGCCGTGCCCCGACATCGTGGATGAAGCCATCGAGGTGGCGTTGCTCAAGAACTGCCAAATCGAACACGTGCGCGGCCGCACGTCGTTGCGGGATGCGGGCCGGATGGGCGCGCTTCTGCGGTATCAGGCGTGAGATTCTCCAGGGCCCGGTGAGAATTCAGTTGCGGCGATATTCCGGGTGGTTATACTGACGCTGCTGATGGAGTGTGGGGGATGGCTGTATTCACCAACAAATATCCGGACAACGTGCCCGGCAAGTTCTACGTCGATGACCAGTGCATTGACTGCGATTTGTGCCGCGAAACTGCGCCCGACAATTTTACCCGCAACGAAGATGGTGGCTACAGCTATGTGTACAAGCAACCGACCTCGCCGGACGAGGAGGCGCTCTGCAAAGAGGCGATGGAAGGTTGCCCAGTCGAGGCCATCGGAAACGATGGCGATCAAAACCAATCTGCCCCCGCCGAACAATCTCAGCAACAATCCCAGTGACGCCCGCGTTGCGAGCCCGAGTCCTGCGCGAATGGAGGCCCGGCATAACCGCCGAACCAAGTGGGGCACAGACCACCGCCTCACTCAACAAACTCATTCCCGGCGTCATGAAGAGGCTGGGCCTCGAACAACGCCTGCAGCAATCGCAAGTCTTCTACTTCTGGCCGCAGATCGTGGGGGCCGACATCGCGCGCCATGCGCAGCCGGTCAGCCTGCGCAATGGTCTGCTCGTCGTTGCCGTGGATCATCCGGTCTGGCTGCAGGAACTTTCGCGCTACCACAAGGCACTTCTCCTCCAAAAAGTCCGCGCCACCGTCGGTCAAAAAACGGTTCGCGACATCGTCTTCCGCATCGGCTGATGCCGTCAGTCTGTCATTCTGAGCGAAGCGAAGAATCTGGCTGGCTTGCGGCAAGACCGTTCGCTTTGCTCAGGGTGACAAGCGTAGCGGTGTTGCTCCTGCTTGCGGGGTGCGCCGCTCCACGCTCCACGCTTCACGCTCCCTTGTCCGCCGAAGCCTCGGCGAAGGCGGAACGCTCCACGCTCTCCGTTCCCTTCATCGCGCAGAAGCCCAACTACTGCGGCCCGGCGGCGCTGGCGATGTTGGCGAATTTCTACGGCCACAACGGTTCGCAGGACGACATCGCCGGCGCCATTTACCTGCCGGAGATTCGCGGCACGCTGACCACCGAACTTGCCGACTACGCTCACCGGTTCAACCTTTGGGTCCGTCCGTATCGCGGCTCACCGGCGGATTTGCGCCAGAAACTTGCCGCCGGCATCCCGCTCCTCGTGCTCGGCAAACTCGGCGCGCAATACCATTACTTCCTCGTGCTCGACGTGGATGATTTTCACCAGACAGTCACCGTTCATTCCGACACGCGCCCGCTGCTCACGATCGGGCAGGAGCAATTTCAGCGATTCTGGGACCGCGCCGAGCGCTGGACGTTGTTGATTTGTCCGGTGGAGCGCGTCCACTGGAAACTGTCCGCCGACGAACACAACGATTTGGGCGTGTACTGGGAGCGAGCGGATCACTGGGCGGACGCCGAGGCGCATTTCCGGGCAGCAGTCGCGCTGCGCCCGGACAATTCCTACTTTCACATGAACCTCGGCAACGTGCTGCTCAAGCAACGCCGCTTGCCGGAAGCGGTGAACGCGTTTGCCCGCGCGGTCGCGACCGACCCGCAAAACGCCGATGCGCTCAACAACCTCGCCTGCGTTTACTTGGAACTCGGCGAGAACCTCGACAAAGCGGCACTTCTCAGCCGGAAGGCTGCGGAGTTGCGACCGTCACACCGTGCGTACTACCTCGACACGCTCGGCAGCGTGTTGCTCAAGCTGGGCAAACCGAAGGACGCAGTCGGCGCCTTCGAAGAAGCGCTGGCCGCCACGACCGACCGGCAATCCTCACTGCGCACCAACATCCAACAACGGCTGGCGGCCGCGCGCGCGCTCGCTGAAAAATAAATACTGCTGCGCCCAACCGGCGTACGGACCGAAGTGCGAGTGCGTGAAGTCCCGGAGTTTCTTCCTCGTGACCTTCTGGCCGATGAAGTAAAGCCGGCGCAGCGACCGCTCGACCCACACGTCAATCGGAAACGCCTCGTCGTGGCCGCAGGAAAACAACAACGTGCACGCGGCGATTTTTTCACCGACGCCCGGCAGCTTCATCAGTTCTTCGAGCGCGCGCTCGTACTCCATCGCCGGTAACTTGTCTAACCAAACTTCACCCCGGTCAATCATCTGCGCGGCCGCCAGCAGGTACTTCGCGCGAAATCCCAGCTTACAGTCGAGGAGTTGCCGGTGCGTGGCGCGCGCAATCACATCAACCGTTGGAAACGCGTTGTTTTCGCCGAACCGGTCGGCGAGCGCGGCGACGATCTGCCGGATTTGGACGATCTGTTTGGTCGAACTGGCGATGAACGAGGCGAGCGTCTCCCATGGCTCTTGCCGGAGCACGCGCAAGCCCCAATGTTTTCGCACCGCTGCGTGCAACGGCTCGTCGTCCGGGAACGTGGCGACGACTTCTCGGAGCGGAACGTCGAGGGCGAGGTAATGTTGTAGCCGCGAGCCTGCTCGCGGTTCTCCTGACGACGGTATGACGCCGCGAGCAGGCTCGTGGCTACAACTCCATTCAAGTTCGGTGTCGGCTTGCTGCAGTCGCCAGACCTCCTTGCCGACGACGCCGGTAAACCAACCGTCGGCGTCGCGCCGCCAACGAAACGCCTGGCCGCATTCCAGCGTTCCGGCGAGATCGAAATCAGAAACGTTGATTCTCTGGCGCATTCGTGTTAGAAGACTTGCGGGGAACCCTAAAGGATGTTGCGTAAGGAGGTCAACTCGATCCACTTTGTGGGCGTGTGCGGCACCGCCATGGCTTCGGTCGCGGCGATGTGCCGGGACCTCGACTACACCGTTACCGGCAGCGACGAAAACATCTATCCGCCGATGTCCACGTTCCTCGAAGCGCGTGGCATTCGTGTCCTGTCCGGCTACCGCGCGTCCAATCTCGACCACCAACCGGAACTCGTGGTCGTCGGCAACGCCATGAAACGCGGCAACCCGGAAATCGAGCGACTGCTCGATGAGCGCTGGAATTTTTGTTCGCTGCCGGACTTGGTGCGCGAATTTTTTATTCGTGGCAAGCACTCCGTCGTCGTCGCCGGCACGCACGGTAAGACGACCACGACCTCACTGCTCGCGTGGGTGCTCGAAGAGGCGGGGTTGTCGCCGGGGTTTCTCATCGGCGGCATGCCCAACAACTTTGCCGGCGGTGCTCGCGTGGGCCAGGGGAAATACTTTGTCGTTGAAGGCGACGAGTACGACACGGCGTTCTTCGACAAGCGCAGCAAGTTTGTGCATTACCTGCCGGACACGGTCATCATCAACAATATTGAATTCGACCACGCCGATATTTTCCCCGATCTCGCCGCCGTCAAGCGCGCCTTCCGGCAACTCGTCGCCATCATTCCCCGTCGCGGGTTGCTCATCGCCAACTGCGAAGATGCCCATGTGCGGGAGGTGGTCGCCGACGCGCCGTGCCGCGTCCAGTTCTTCGTCAAATCGTGCTCCGACGGCTTTGTGGTCCCGTTGCCGGGAGAACACAACGCGCGGAATGCAGCCGCCGTTGTTGTTTGCGCAAGCGAACTCGGGCTTTCGCGCGAACAGATTCAACGCGGGTTTACGACCTTCACCGGCGTGAAACGCCGCATGGAAGTGCGCGGTGAAGCGCACGGTGTCACCGTGCTCGATGATTTCGCGCATCATCCGACGGCGATTGCCGAAACGATCCGCGCCATTCGGGAAAAATATCCGCAGCGCCGGCTCTGGGCGTTGTTCGAGCCGCGCAGCAACACGACGCGGCGCAACGTTTTTCAGAGCGAGCTGGCGGAGTCGCTGGGGTTGGCCGACGGCGTGTTCATCGCGCGTGTGGATCGCTTGAACGAACTGGCGGAGAACGAGCGTTTGAAACCCGAGCAAATCGTGGCCACACTGCAACAACGCGGCAAGTTTGCCGAGTACTCGGCCAACTCCGAGCAAATCCTGACTGATCTGTTGCCTCGATTGAAAGAGCATGACGTGGTCGCGGTTTTCTCCAACGGCAAGTTCGACGGCATCCACGACAAATTGCTGTCACGGCTGCTGCAAAGCGCTTGATTTTCGGCACGCCTTCCGTATTCTCTGTGTCGCATCGCGACGTTGAGCGGCCCCATCGTCTAGAGGCCTAGGACATCAGATTCTCAATCTGGGTACACGGGTTCGAATCCCGTTGGGGCCGCCAGTTTCTTCACCGGCAAGAAAAGGAGGTCGGACACTATTGATCTGACGATTCTCATGGTGATTCATCCGTTTTCGTGAGGATATGCGGAGATTTCTGTGGCACGGGCACTGCTAAACTAACCTGTAGGCCATGAAAATATTGATTGCTGAGGACACTGAATCGGTTCGCTGCGCGTTGCGCATGGTGATGGAATACCTCGGCCACGAGGTCGTCGGCCTCGCGGCGGATGGCGAGGACGCGCTCGAAAAATACGAGCTCGTGCGGCCGGAACTCGTCCTGATGGACGTGCGGATGCCGCGCATGGACGGGCTGACGTGCACGTCGCTGTTGGCGAAGCGCGATCCGGGCGCGAAGGTTCTCATCGTCACGGCCGGCCGTGTCACTGCGGGTGAGGCCCGCGAGGCCGGCGCGTGCGGCTTCGTTGAGAAACCGTTCGGCGTGACGGAATTGCAGGAGGCGATCCACGCCTCCGCCGCCGCCTGATCCCGCCGCCAGTTTTTGCATCGCCCAACCATACAAACGTGTGGTATCGGGTTTGGCGTGAAAGAACCTCTGACCGCGCAGCAGCAGAAGCTGCTGAAGTTCATACTCGACCACATTCGCGGCAAGGGTCATCCGCCCACCATTCGCGAGATCGGGCGCGCCTTCGGGTTTCGCTCCACCGGCACGGTGCGCGATCACGTGCGCGCGCTGGAGAACAAAGGGTACGTGCGCACGATGCGCGGCAAGTCGCGCGGGTTGTTTCCGCAACCATGGCTGCGCGCGTTGCCCATTCTCGGCCGCGTGCCGGCGGGCGGTCCGTTGCTCGCCGAGGAAAACGTGGAAGGCGCGCTCGATTTATCGCAGGAGTTCGGCGGCGAAAAGGTGTTCGCGCTGAAAGTGCATGGCGATTCGATGGTGGAAGCCGGTATCTGTGAAGACGACCTCGTCGTCGTCCGCACGCAGGAAGGCGCGCAAGCCGGTGAGATTGTCGTCGCGCTGGTGGACGGCGAGGCGACGGTGAAAAAATTGGCGCGACGCCACGGGAAACTCTGGCTGCAACCGGCCAATCCACGCTACCAACCAATCCCGGTCGCGGACGACACGCGAATTGTGGGCAAAGTCATCGGCGTCATCCGCAGTTACGAACGAAGATTCTGACCGGCGCTACAGATAGACACCGACGCCGACGATGAAGGCGTCGCCCTGCGCGAGAGTCGCTTTCATGTGGTAGCTCTCGTAGCGCGCGAATACCTTGCCGGCGGGACGGCGCACACCCGCTTCTCCCTGCCAGTCAGGCGTCTCATTGCCGACCGAGCCGAGGGCGCGCAGGTACACTACGTAACCCTGCACGGTGGCGATGTCCCAATTCGCGCCGAGTTGACCAGAGAAATCGCCACGATGACGAGACGATCTCACCGTCAGACCGGCGGTCACGCGCCAGTCAACGAAATTCAACCAATCCGTCCGTCGCTCGTACATCGTCGGGTCGCGGTAAGGCAAGTCCCAGCCCAACGTTTGCAGTCGGAGGCGCGGCAACATATTCAGGCTGCCGTGGTCGATGAGATTCTGGGTTGTGTCACCGATCACCGTGGGCGTGCCGATAACCGCCGTCCGCGACGCGCCGGGATTGAGCGAGTGATCGCTGCGGTGGACGAAGTCCGCGCCGAACACAAGCGGATCACCGTGCGACAAGGGCGATTCCAAGCCGACCGGTGTTTGCAGTCCGAGGCTGACGGAGTAGGCGATGTTGTCGAAGTCGCCGATGCGATGCTCCTGACGCGATTCGTACCAGATGAAGCCGGTAAAGGGATGTTCGGCAACGTGAAAATCCACGAGTTCGACATTCATTTCGAATCGCGAAACGCGGCGCGAACCGGACGCGCCCACGTCGTACCCGCCCCAGATGAGCGGCAGCCAACCGGCGAGGCGGTCATCGCGCGCATGAAACACGAGGTTGCTATCCATGGACGACATGACTTCCAGGCCGAAAAGGAATCCGTTGTCGTTTAATCCAAGGGATGGATTATGATCGTTGTGATACCAGCGGAGCTGCAGGTTTGCGCGATTGCCAAACGCCGTGTGAAGCTGAACCTCCGGGCCAATTTTGTAGAGCGCCTGAAACCGATCGGCATTATTGGCCGACTCGACGTCGGCCACGAAAATGATCGAAGCCCGGTAGTCAGAGCCCAAGTACTGGTCTTGAGCGAAGTCAATCACCCGCCAACTGAATGAACCGTCGCTCCACCAATCCTGGTTGAAATTGTTGCGGTCGAGGTAGCCGCCTCCCACAAAGTGCCAGGCCACGCGTTCGCCGTTCGAGCGGAACGGCGAACCAATCCCGCCGCCGAGAACGAAGGCGCTGAGCTTGCCGGTGCGATCAGTCGAGTACGTGGAGTGATAACCCCCGACTCCGATCAGGCGGAACCAGTCGTTCAGTTTGAAATCCACCTGCAGTTCGTACCGGGTATACAACAGCTCGGCCTGCGGACCGCTGCCATTCAGATCCAAAAACGGTGTCGTCTCCCGATACCGGTAATACACCGAGACCGGCTCGATGTGCAGCAGCGGCAACCGCATTTCGGATTCGACGAAGTAATTGTGCAGACTTGCCCCGATCAGCGCGCCTCCCAACGTCCGGAACGTGGGCCGGGTGGGGTCTTCCGCGCGCGCGACCATCGCGTGCACGCAGCCGCCCAACACGAACAAAAGCAGTAGTCTTCTCCAGAATGTCATTCAGACAATCTTCCTCTCGCAACGCTCTCCCAAAGGTCTGCAACCTCTTACTGATTTACGTGGCAATTTCAACAACATAATTCCCGCCGGTAAGCTCGCGTCCCGCGGCTCCCGCCGCCGTTTCGTTTCTTGCGCAACCAGATAATTCGACTTAGTATCCTTCCGCGAAATCAACATTCCCATGAAACCTGAACTCATGACTTTGAAAGAAGTGGCCGAGTACATTCGGCTCAACGAAAAGACCGTCAGTCGCCTCGCCCAGAAAGGCGAAATCCCCGCGCTGAAGGCCGGGCGGCATTGGCGGTTTGACCGGGCCACCATTGACGCGTGGATGGTGGGGCGCAACGCCGGCCCCGTGACGGAGCAGCAGCTTCCCACCGAGGCCACCGGCCTGCCGCAACCGCTGACCATTGCCGGCGTGATGAGTCCCAGCCGCATCCAGTTGAATCTGCGGGCCGCGGCGCGCGACGACGTGCTGCGCGAGCTGGTTCACTTAGTCATCGCTCCTGAAGAAGCAGAACGCGCCGAAACATTGTTCCGCGCGCTCAAGGTCCGCGAAGACCTCTGCTCGACCTGCGTGGACGAAGGCGTGGCCATTCCGCACGCGCGCAACGCGCTGGTCGGCCTCGTGGATCATCCCGTGCTCGCCTACGGCCGGCACCGCGCAGGTGTGGACTTCGGTGCGCTCGACGGCAAGCCTGTTCATCATTTCTTCCTGCTGTGCGCGCCCAACGTGCGCGAGCATTTGCAATTGTTGGCGCGGCTGGCGCGGCTGGTGAAGAATATTGATTTCCGCGCGAAACTCGCCGCCGCGCAGCAACCCAAAGAAGTCATCGCGCTGATCCGCGAGGCCGAACACGGTTTCCCAAGCTGAACCGATGCGTTTCCCCATTTATCGCTCCCGTCGTCTGCGGCAGAACCCGGCCTTGCGTGCGCTCGTGCGCGAAACGGAGTTGTCCGTCCGGCAACTCGTCATGCCGCTGTTCGTGCGCGAAGGCACGCGCGTACGTCGCCCCATCGGTTCGATGCCGGGCCAGTTCCAGCTTTCCGTGGATGAAGCCGTGAAGGAAGCCGGTACGCTCATGAAACTCGGCGTACCGGCGGTGATTCTGTTCGGGATACCGGACAAGAAGGACGAAAAGGCGTCCGGCGCGTACGCGGCGAACGGTATCGTGCCGAAAGCGGTGCGCGCGCTGAAGAAAGCGTTGCCGGAATTGGTCGTCATCACCGACGTGTGCCTGTGCGAATACATGAGCCACGGTCATTGCGGCATCGTGCGCAAAACGGGACGCGAGTACCGGATCGACAACGACGCCACGCTCGGCTTGCTCTCGAAAGCGGCGTTGGCCCACGCCGAGGCCGGTGCGGACATCGTTGCGCCGAGCGACATGATGGATGGCCGGGTGGCCGCCATCCGCGCGACGTTGGATGAGACCTGGTTTGCTGACACACCGATTATGAGTTACGCGGCGAAGTTTGCGTCGGCGTTTTACGGTCCGTTCCGGGAAGCCGCCGAGTCACCGCCGCGGTTTGGCGACCGGAAGACGTATCAAATGGATTACGCCAACGGCGACGAAGCATTGCGCGAAGTGGCGCTCGACATCAAGGAAGGCGCGGACATCGTGATGGTGAAGCCGGCTCTCGGCTATCAGGACTTGATCTGGCGCGTGAAGGACAAGTTTCATTATCCGGTTGCCGTGTACAACGTCAGCGGCGAATACGCGATGATCAAGGCCGCCGCGCAAAACGGCTGGCTTGATGAGCGGCAGGTGGTGCTGGAGATTCTGACCGGCTTCAAGCGCGCCGGTGCCGATATCATCCTGACGTACTGGGCAAAAGACGCAGCCGGCTGGCTGGCGGCGGCCTAATGGCCTATGAAGTATTTGTAAACGAACCAGCCGAGTGTCGCGGCGGCAACTAATCCCAAGCCAATCACGCCCCATTGCAGTCCGCCGATCTGTCCGCCCGCCTTTTTGCTGAACGGCGAGGCCGAGCCGAAGGTGGGCGGCGGCGCGCTGCCGCGACCGAGTTGCTCTAGATGGATGCCCGTGTGCGTCGGCGGCAACGGCTGGCTGGCTTTCCTCACATCCTGGTCAAACCGCATCTCCACCGAACCGAGCCGGATCTGGTCGCCGTTGCTGATTTTGGTTTCCACGACGCGCAGGCCGTTGACGCGCGTGCCGTTGGTGGAATTGAGGTCGCGCAGCTTGTAGTCGTGGCCCTCCAGCAAGAGCATCGCGTGATGGTGCGAGATCGTGCCGTCTTCGAGGCGGATCATGTTGTCCAACGCCCGTCCGATCGTGATGCGTTCCTCGATGAGTTCGAACGATTTGCCTTCCAGAACGCCCGACAGGATGTGCAATTTGGCCATGGTTAAATCCGCGTCCTCCGCTGGGTAACGTTCAAAACATCATCTTCGCTCGCCCCGGTCAAGTCAATTTCGATTTTGCGCGCTTCCTGAGCTGAAACGTGGCAGGTCGCAACTCGCCTCTCGGCAAAGAGTTGTCATTCAAGGTTCGACTCAAACGTCACGGCACGAGCGGTGCTTATTGGCTGGTAAGAGTTGGAGAGCATGAACTTCATTCTTAAGCCCGATGACGGCCGGCGCGGCTTCACGCTCGTGGAGATCATGATTGTCGTGGCCGTCATCGCCCTGCTGGCCGTCCTCGCCCTCCCGTCCTTCGCGAAAGCCAGAAAAACCTCCATCGCACAGAAGTGCATCGCCAATCAACGCCTCGTTTATCAGGCGGTCCAACGTTATGAGATGGATAGCAACACCACGCTGAGTTCCATCAAGAACGACGGCGTCGCCATTCGCGACACGCTGCTGAATGCCGGTTACGTGAACCACCGGGGCGCGTTCGAATGCCCCGCATCGGCAACCAAAGATTACGACGACATCCTGCTGCTCTACGCGGGCACCGACTTCACCAACACCACCTGTAGCATCGACGCCACGCACGTTCTCAAATAGCCCGCTGAGAAATTTCTTGCCGCCGATACCGGCGCGGGCGTAACATTCAATCACAGCTCGTCGTCAGGAGAAGCACGCATTATGGATATTCGTTTTAGCTGCCCGAAGTGCGAGCATCACATGGTCATTGACGAAGCGGGTGCCGGCATGATCGTGCAATGTCCCAAGTGCGGTGCCGACGCGAAAGTTCCCAAACTCGAAAAGCCGGCCGCTCCCGTCGTTGAATCCGAGAAAGAACGCACCGTGGCGATCAAGTGGATTCCTCCCGGCGCCACGCCCAGCGAACCGAAGAAGTGACCGGGCCAACGCCGCAGGATCGTCATCCTGATTCACACGACGACCATCCTCCTGAGAACGTGCCGGCAAGTTTGAGAGTCGGGAATGAGAACCGAAGGTTTAACCACCGCGTGCAACGCAGCATAGTCTTACCGGCCATGTTGCCGGTTCCACTTGTCTGTCATCGTGAATTTGTCGAGGAGGTTTGGGCTATCCGCTCGCGGTGCCAGATTGACTACCTAGAATAGTTGGCTCTCCGCCAATTTTGGCATGCTCATAAAAAATCGACATCATTTTTTGGACATCCTCAATGCAGAGCTTTGCATTTGCTTCCGTGCAGAATTTTTCGACTTTGGATTCGATCGGTCTGTAAAAAGTCGAGAGATCAAGGTTATCAGTTTCGTATTCTTCCACGAGGGGCTTCAGCGGAGGTTTCAGATGTGCGACATTGTTCCGAAAGTGGAATAACTCACAAATGGTTTGGAGCGGTGGCTTACCTCTGTCCAGCGTGAGGTCGATTCGGTCAGCAATTAGAGAAGCCTTCATATCCCAATTCAATTTGCGTTCAAAATCCTCCCACGTTCTGAACAGTCTTCTACCGAGATAATTAAGATAACCTTCGAAAGCGAATGCTGTTAGGACCAACGACGCCAGCCACAGATGACTACAATTCTCACGGTGCACCTCACCCATTTTAATGAGCATTCGCGCGCTGAACAGTACTTCAGCGTGCGGACGATAATCGCGTTCCTTCTTTACTTTTGTGGGCATCCGCGACGGACTTTATATTCGATCCTGACCGCGGTTAAGAGTGTAAAATTCTTCGTGCGGTGCTGAAGACCATATAGAGTTCCATCTCGGACGAGTTGACGGGCGATTCACTCCGCCCTAGACTTGCCGCAACGCTGGCGAAACTGGGAGGGATATGGAATCAACCATTAAGTGCGGCAAACATCTCGCAGAGCCGATTTGCTTTGCCATCATGAGACGGGATGCCGTCGAGATTAGTTTACAGACGCAACGTCTCGGCGGCGCGCCGGGCAAGCATGGGTGCTATGTGAAGCTTACCGGGGTCGAGTCGTTGTATGCGGATTATCAGCAGAAGGGAGTTGAAATCCTTCATCCGTTGCGGATGGAGGAATACGGCATGAAAGAGTTCATGATTGCGGATTTGGATGGCAACACGATCAACTTCGGCGAAGCCGTCTGACCGCGCTCAACTCCCGCAGTTGTGCGAGGGTCTCTCGACCCCGCACGGGATTCGACCGAAGGTTTCCCGCTTCATACCGGACGAGGAGACCTTGCGGTCACGCGGAGCGGCGCGGTCAGGAGACCGGCGCCGAACAGAAGTCGTTGGCAGATCGTGTGGCGGGCAGCCCGTGGGGCGTGCCTGCCCTACAATCCGCTGATGCTGCCGGTTATCGGAACATGCCCACAGGCGCGCCGATCGAGCTGAACAGCGGGCCGATGGCGATGCCGGCACTTTCCAGACGCGCGATTTCCTGTTGGACGCGCTGATCGGCCCTGTTGATCGCGGCTTCGATCTTGGCGTCCGGTGCCTTTTGCTGGTCGGACATCGCCATCGCTTCCTGCATCGCTTCGTTCATCTTGGCAACGGCCTTCTGCAGCCGGGGTTTGGCGCCGGCCAGGTCCGCGTTGCTCTTGATGCTCGCCAAGACATTGGCCATTTCGTCTGTCGCACTGACCATCTTGTGCTGAGCCTGTTCTTGCTTGCTGCCACCACAGGCGGCCAGTCCAAGCACCATCAATCCGATAGTGCAGGCAACGATTTGTGACGCTTTCATGATGATCTCCTTTTAGGGTTTACTGTTCCATTTCATTTGTCCGGCAATTCCGTAAGAGGCGGTAGCCCCTTCTTGGCGCGTTGAGCGTTCAAGCCTTTCAGCTTTTGTGCGTTGAGCGCATCTTGCCGGGCCTTCTGTTTGGCGGCGACGGCGGCTGCAGCATCTTCGGTGGCTTTCTTCTTGGCGGTTTCCGCGTCGGCGGCAGCTTTGGCTTCGCCGGTTTTGAGGTCGGCGAGCCACGCGACGTAGTTGCGAGTGGGGTCGGGCGTGACGGTGATGCGTTTGATCGGGCCGAGACCATACTGTACGCCGGTGGTCGGGCCGACGAAGACGATCGTTCCATCGGGTTGCTGTTCCCACGCTTTCGGAATGCCGTAGCCGGCCCATGTCGAGCCGCGCGCGGAGAATTTTGCGACGAGATCACCGTTGACGTAGTAAGTGTTGAGCATCACGCCGTCGGGAGTGGAATCCCGGCCTTTCAGAATCAGATGCTGACTGTCGGGCATGAAACCGATGGGCGTGGTGAAAATGACAATCTTTTGCCCGTCGCACCAAAAGGACTGGAACAGAGGTGCGACGAAATGTTTCGAGTCCGGGCTGTAGAGAATCGCGCCGCCCATCTGCATGGACGATGGCGCGTTCGTTGCGCCGTCCTCGATCAATCGAACGAGATTGTCCGGGTCCGAACGGTAATACTTGTAATGCTCTCCGTCCGGGCTGAGCGTGAGGTTGAAGTTCGCCAGGCTTTGCGGCTCGATGTGGTCGTTGTAGTAGACGCTGAGTCGCTTCATCATAAAACCCGACTCGTAGATGATGCTGTTGCCGGTCGCGGAGTAGATCGGCCGGTAATGCAGCAGGACGTTGCCTTCGTCGTTTTCCTTGCCGTTGACGACCACGTAACTCTTCTCGCCAATGCCGGCGACATAGATGCACTTCGACGAGTCGGGCGTGAACGCGACATTCTGGATGGGCCAATACTCCTTGTGTTTCTGTCCATCGAGAATGACCCACGCCTTCTGGTTCAGCCCGCCGAGCACCGCCATGCGTTTGCCGTCGGGGCTGAACACCACATCACCGGCATCATCCACTGCCGGCTTGCCGTTGAGAAACAACTTCCTGCGCCCATCACTGCCGGGGATCACAATCGCACCGATGTCGCCGGTGGGACTGATGACGAACTTGTCAATGCCTTGACCGCTGACCATTTCCTTGCCGTCCACCAACAACGTGAACTTGGGCATCTGGCCGGCAATACAGACCACGTGCTTTCCGTCCCGCGTGAACTGCGGTTGTTCGCCGACGTAGCCGGGATCCTTCCCATCCACTACAAGCTGTTTCACCGTCCACATCTTCGGCTTGCCGGCGGACAACGCCCACCGGGAACCGTCCGCGCTGAACACCGGCAACGTCGCCGGTTCAAACGCCGGCGTCACCGGCTGGCCATCCATCATCAGCCGGTAGGACTGGGTGGAATCCGTCGTCCGATTGAGGAAAAACAGATGCTTGCTGTCCGGCGAGAAGTGCAGGCTCTCCACGGCGTTCATCCCGCGAAAGACCTCCTTGCCGTCGAGGATGACGACCACATCCTTGCCCATCTGTCCGGCATAGGCGTGGCGCTCGCCGTTCGGACTGAACGCGACCGGCCCAGTCCACTTCTGTTCCGTGCGCGTGTAGTAACCGTCTTCGGAAATCTTCGTCACGATGCCGAAAGCCGCGCCGGGGAAGATGCTGTCCATCAACGGGCCTTCCGCGCCATCCACGGTGACGAGGGTTTTCCCATCGCGCCCGTGCACGGTTGCGACGTGCATGCCTCTCGGACTGAGTGTGTACACCACGCCCGGTGTAAAAGCGGGGCCGACAATCTTCTCCTCGATTTTGATTTCGGCCTGGCAATTCGCCGCAGCGACCAGCACGGCGACCCCCACCAACAGCGTATTGACGGTACTCATACGGTTTCTCCTTCTACGGCATGGCCGGTTGTTTCAGCAGCACATCGAGCTGTTTGAGAGCGGTCGGTGCGTCGTTCTGCACGCCATTGGCCAGGATCCGTCCGTTGCGATCCATGACGATGAGCTGCGGGATGCGCCCATCAATGGAGGGGTTGACGCTGGGCATGGTGGTGTTTTCGTAAGTCACAGTCCGCCAGCTAAAGCCCAGTTCCTTCGCAAACTTCTCCGTCTCGGGCATATCTTCGATCGTCAGGTAGATCACCTCGAACTCGGGGTGCTTCGGCTTCATCTCCGCGCAGTACTTGATAAATGTCGGGGCGAATCGTCGCGTGATCGGGCACGAGCTCTGGCCCCGTAAGAACACGAGGTACCGGGGCAGGGACTTGGTGTCGAGCGGTTCGGGTTGGCCGGTCTGCGAATTGATAAGTTTGCCCTCCAACTCCGCCACGACGCGGCCCCCCGCTTTGATTTTGTCTCCCAAAGCTTTTTGCTCTGCGGCCACTTTCTCCTCGGCCAGTTTTTGCATGGCCAGTAGCCGCGGCCCAGCTTGGGCATCTTCAACAAACCGCCGGGCTTGCGCCATCAGGTCGGTGGCCGGCATCGCGACTGCGAAGCGAGCGTTAAGCTTTTCCGACACGACATCCACCTTGCCGGGCTGGATGTCTTTCACCAATACCTGATCGCCAACCGGCACGTCTTTCCCGGGAGCTAAACTGAAACTCCGGGTGATGGTGACCCGGTAAGGCCACAGGTCCTTTTGTTGAACGATCGAAGCGTAGGTCAATTCGCGCTGTTTCGGGGTGAGTTTTGCGTATGCTTCGCCAGCCAAGGCCAGCACGTCAGTCTCGTCAGGGTCGGCGGCGAAGTTCACTTTCCCGTCGGTCGTGACCAAATCAATCTCGTTGGCTTTGACTTCGACGACATTCGCCTTCTGACCGGGTTGCACGGTTGCCCCGCCTTGGAATTTCATCGCCACCTTCACGGTGACTTGTGCCGGCCACAGTTCGGGACGGCGCGCCAACTCCTGCCAGGTCAAATCACCGGCAGCGGACGCATCGTGCGCGGCCAGCAAACCGACTGCTGCAAACAGAAATATCAGAGTGGCTTTCATAGGTGTTCTCCTTTGCTTTTACTTCGCTGTGCCGGCGAGCATAGTCGTGATGCTGGTGTCGGACGACGGCGTGACGCGGTAGCGTTTGATCACATCGCCCACCGGGGCGAGCATGGTGAGTACGCCGTCGGATCCTACGTTCCACGCGGGTGGCGTTTTCATGAACGCGCTGCTACTACTCGCGCTGTAAATCTGCACAACTGCCCCAGAATCTATCCTGTCGCAGCGCGCGACAGGCTTACCGTCGAGGTAGGTCACACTCTCGAACGCGCCGGGTTCCTTGCTTTTCGCCTCCTCCAACGCCATCCAGAACAGATGTTGCCCGTCCGGTGTGAACGCCCGGTAGTTAACATTACGTTCGTTCGAGTAAACTTGTTTCCCGTCCAGGAACAGCCCTCGCTTGTTTTCGGCGGCCCGGTAGCCGGCGATGACGATATGCTTGGAGTCGGGGCTGAAGGTGAAGTTGCCGTCAATCCCCGTTTCTTTGCCGTCGAGGAATACCGGGCCGGTGCCGTTACCCATCCAAGTGGACGCACCGGCGAAGTACGCGTGGCGCGTCATATCGGGGCTGAACGTGAAAGTATCGAGGTTTCCCCCGCGCCAGAGCCGTTCGGCCTTGCCGTCAATGAAAACCGGCCAGCTTTGGGTGACGCCGCCGGGAGATTGCGGACTGCGAGTGTTCTGCATTCCCGACATCACCACGTGCTTGCCGTCGGGACTGAACATGAAGCCGGCGACGTTCTCGAAGGCATCCGACTCGTCGTCGTTGATCACGATGAACTTCTTGCCGTTGGAGTTGGCGACATAGCCCACCTTGGACGAGTCAGCCGAGAACTGCAGCCCGGTTGAGAGCGACTCCAAGTACGAATCGATGGAGAAGTATTCCTGTCCCTTCTTGCCGTCGGCCAACACGAATTTGATTTGCGGCGATGCAGTGCAAACCGTGGCAAAATGCTTGCCATCGGGACTGATGACTACCTTGTCGATGCTTTGGCAGTCGCTGCCTTCGACCTTCTTGCCATTGACGATGAGAAACTGGCCGGGCGGCTGAAGACGCTGCAACACCGCCGCAAATCCATTGCCCGACGGCGCCATGATGATTTGGGTGATGCCGTCCGTCTTGATCTTCGGCTTTCCGTCCACCGCCAACCACACGACCGCGCCCTGGCGAACGATCGCAAAGAGGTGTGTGCCATCGGCTGTATACGCCAGATTATCGCCGAGGTAGCCGGCATCCTTGCCGTCCACGATCACGGTGCGCTTGTCCCCCGGGTGCGTACCCATGGAGGCAACATAGGCGAAATGCGCCCCATCGCGAGTGATCAAGGGATCGATGGTCCCCTCCGTGCCTCCTCCGCCGGAGCCGTAATAGCCGGGCATCTTCTGACCGTCCACCCACAGCTCGTAGCCAGCGAAGCCGGACTTGGCAAAGAACAGATGCTTGCCGTCGTCGCCGGAGAACTCGAGGCGAATGTCTTGGCCCGTTGCCGCTGGAATGCGCAACATCTCCTTGGCGTCCGCCATCACCACCCATTCTTGACCTTGGCGGGCGACATACGCGAACCGTTTGCCGTCCCGGCTAAACGTCACCGGGAGGTTCCGAGGAATCAGGTTGATGTCTACATTCTGATACGGACGCGGATCGATATAGCTGACAATCGGCGCGACAATCTCATCGAACTTCGGACCCGCGACGCCGTCGTAAATCACGGCAACCCGGCTGCCCTTGTGAGCCACTGTCGCCAAGTGCCCGCCGTGCGGATTCACGACGTATTTCACGTCCTGCGGTTGTCCCACCGGCCCGACCTCCTGCTCCTCGACCTTCACTTCCGCATTGCAGTTCAACGCCGCACACAAAGCGGCACATCCTACGATTGACCATACAGTTGTTCTCATACTCTTTCTCCTTTTGCGGGCGTTAGCGCGCGGGCCGGTTGGGGCAGTGACGTTGTCAGATTCTGAGTTCACTTCTTCTTGTAGGTGATGACCGTCTTGTCTGTATCGGTGATGACGATGGTGTCGCCCTTAATCTCTCCCTGCATGGACATGTCCGACGATAAAAGCACAATGGTATTCCCCTCGATGGAGTACTTCCCACCGGTGTCGATGCCGGCCATGATCCACGTTCCATCCGATAACAATCGCAAGGTTTGCTCAGGATTTTTCACATCGGCGTAAACCCCGACGATGCCCGATTTGCCCTCCGCCGCGGATACGGTCGGCTTGGGATCAGCCCCGGACTCATGCTGTTTGCCGCAGCCGGTCAGGCCGAGCAGCGTCAAACCAACGACAGAGCAGACAAGGATCTGTAATGTTTTCATTTCGATTTCCCTTCAAGGTGCTGGCTGTGCGGGTTTAAGGGCGCCGCAGGCGCAGGTGTCTGTGACGGGTTGGAAAACGGGGTCGCGAATCACCAGCGCATTCTCGACTCTTTCCTTCGACCCGACGAATACGCGCCCATTTACCGGAATCGTTCCCGAACCGGCCAAAGTGCCATCGGGTTTGAGTTCGAGGACGACGGGATTTGGCTCGTGCCGGATGGTCACCAGAATCTGATCGCCCTTGATCGCCACGCTGTACTCGCGGGCGACAAGGGCATCGCGGCATTCGACCACAGCGGAGTCGGCATGGAACTCGATGTCAAAGCCGGCCTCGCCTACGTACTGACCGTTCATGCGCAACCCCGGGGCCGGCACTTTCACGGCAGCGCCCGGGTCGGTGTTGCCAGACACCAACTCAAGAACAGTGGCCATGATTGTGCTCATGGATGGTCCGATCAACGGCATCTTATCGGTGGCGGTCAGAACTCCGAGTTGGCAACTCTCGGTTCTCGCCTCATAAATTGTTTCCGTGGTCGGCTCGGTTCGCGTCGTTGTGAAACCACCTTGGGTTTCGGTGATCGTTCTCGTTCCCTGCCGGGTCCCCACGGGTACCGACCCCGTCACTTGGATCGTGCCGGGACCGGCCAACTTCCCGTCGGAGCGCACGGTGAAGACGATTTGTTGACCTTGCCACTCATTGGGATTCGCATTGCCGGTCTTGGGCATAAGTTTTTCCAAGACTTCAGACCCGAATCCCAACATATCCGCGGCTGATGGTTGAACCAGCCGGATGTGAACTTGATTCCCCTCTCGCTCGATCCGGTAATTGGCTTGCGCCGACACTGCTTTGCACGCGACCCACGCGCCGCCCGGTCCGAACGTCACACTGCAACCGCTCTCAGCAGCGTACACGCCGCTCATCGAAAGGCCGGCAGGCTTCGGCTTATTCTTGGCAATGGGAAGTATCTCGCCGACTCCTTTTCCTAATTCCTCCGCAAAACACTCGCTTTCGCTCCTCCCGGAGGCAATGCACCGAGCCAACCGTCGTTTCCATTCGGGAGGACGTGTTTGCTCGATGAGTTCCTTCAACGCCGCCTCTCTCTTGGCGTCTTGCTCCTTCCAAGCTTTCTCGCGCGCTGCGTCCTTGGCCCGCTTTTGCGCCTCCTCTTCGGCCATGGCCTTGGCGTATTGGTCGCGCAACGCCGGTGAAAACAATCGCTGCAACAACTCTTCACGAAATTGTTTGTCCACGTCGTAACCTCGCAGCGGACTCCAAACCAGTCCGAGGTCGGTTGGGGCGACGGAGGATTTGGATTTCAATTCCGGTCGAGATTCCCAGATACGCGCATAAGCCGCCTTGTAGTCGGCAATGAGTTTCTTTTCGGCGGGCGTCAGGCGACCGGTTACGTCCCGAACCATCGGCATGAGTTTGATGATTTGCATGAACGCGCCGATCTGCTTGACGGCCGTGTCCGCCGGATCGCTGCCCTGAATCTCGCTCATCACGCGTTCAACCGACGGCATCTCGCGCAGATAGGCCGGCGGCGGACCTGTTTGCACGTCGGCTTGCGGCGGCTGCTTGCCGGTCGTTTGGTAGTACTGAGTGCGAAACTGTGCTGAACAGAATCGTTGAAGCAGTCCATCAAGAAACTCAGGGTCGTTCTCGTAAAGAGTGTGCATCTGATACCACTTCAGTCTGTCCGGATGCGAAGGCGTTTTCTGAATCTCGGCGTATGGCTGCGCGGCGCTCTGGTAGCCGGCACTGTATTGGCCGAGAAGCCGACCTTCGTCGGGCGTAAGCTGATTCCGGTAGCGTCGTGGTCCGGCCATGTCGTTGACGACTTGCTGAAGTTGCCAGAACGCGCCCATCTGCCGCGCGGCCGTGTTCATCGGATCGTCGCCCTGGATCTCAGACTGAACTCGCTCGACCGAAGGCATCTCGCTGAGATAGGGTGGGTTCATTTCCTTTGCCTGTGCGGCCGATGTCGGCAGCAATGCCACAACCGACACCACTAAAGACCACGCCAAAGTCTTCATGTGTGCTTCTCCTTTTGCCAACAGACGAATGCCGAGAACAATTATTCAGACACAGAATTGCGACCCGCCCAAGCGCACCGAGTATGGCAAAACGAAAGCCTTCGGTCAATCCCCGGCGCGAGCTCCGGGCAGGTTTAGCAGGCTGCCAAAAAAATCGTTTCCCGGTGTAGCCGCGGCTTTGCGAGCCGCGGATTTGTTTGGGAATGTTCACCCCGCGCCTCACAGAGGCGCGGCTACAACAGGTAATCAGTAGCCTGTTAGATACTGGATTGCCGGTAGCTGAAAAACGCTGGAAAACCGCCGCTGGATTTCCTAACCTTGAGTGGCTGATGCGTTGGTTGCGGGTGACGATGTGATGAAAAGCTTCCCGGACATCCTGTGGTTCCTGCTATGTGGCGCGCGTGAACGGCTGGCCCGGATGGGCGCGTTCGGAGTGGCCGGCTTGGTCATGACGGTTTATTCGGACGTGATGGGCCCGCGCAAGGACACGGTCTGGGTAAGGGGATTGATTTTCACGAGCCTGAGTCTGCTTTTAGTTCTGGCTGTGTTTCTGGTCGGTCGTCGTCACCGGCCCCTGACGACCACAGCGGAGGGAACCGATCCGCCACGCCGGGCCACGAAGACCCAGCCGGCTTTACCGAAACCACTGCACTGGGGCCGGGATCTCGCGTTGTTCGGCCTCATTACGGCGGTGCAGTTGTTCGGGACGGGTATCGGGCAGATCCTGCTCGGAACGAAGGTGGACGCGTCGGATACGCGTTCCGTGAGCTTGTTCGCGACGCTCATCCCGGAACTCCAGCGTCTCCGGCAAGAGGTCGCGGGCGTGCGCGAGAATCTCGAACACGTTGACAAAAAGCTGGATACCGTCAAACGCGAGACCAGCGACGATCCGCGCAAGGAACTGGCGAACATGGGCATCGCTTGGACGGTGGATGCCTTCTTCGACGCGATTCGCCGTGGCGACCGGCGGACAGTAGATTTGTTTGTGGCTGGCAAGATGACCACCGGCGCGCCCGACTCGCATGGGCGACCGCTCCCCGTCATTCTCGCTCTCAACACGGAGAACGCGGGCGAGATGCTCGACGTGCTTGTCGCCGGCGGCCTGGATATCGAACACCCCTACAAGATTTGGGCAGTGGGAGGAGATCACAAGTCAACACTGCTCACTCGCGCCATTGAGGAGGGCAATCTCCCGCTTGTCGAAGCGCTTATTCGTCACAAGGTGCACACCGACGACCCCATACAGACCTACGGCATGATGGGGATCACGGCAAACACATATCCGCTGGCTGCGGCGATCTACTGGAAGCAGATCACCATCGCTGAAGCGCTGCTCAAAGCTGGTGCAGATCCGTCCATAGGCGATTATGCTGCTTACCGTCAAGCGTGGGCACTGGCGCACGATCGAAAGCAGCCGAAGGAGATAACTGCGGGTCTCAACTCGCTGATGCCAGGGCTCAAACCCAAAGGCAAGAACGGGGAACGTGTCGAGAACGAGTTGCTACTGCAAGTCGTTGAACAGAATCTTAACGAGATTGCGCTGGATCAGCTCCGCGCCGTGCCGGACAGCAGCGAGAGCGCCCGTCTCGACAAAGAATACCAGCTCTTCCAACAAGAGCGGCAGCGACTACGGACGCAACTCGGCATCACGAGCGACTGAGATCCATTGGCGTTCACTTCGCATTGGCGAGCATGCTTGAGATGTTCGTGTCCGGTGAAGGCGTGACGCAGGCCGCGTCTGCCGCGCTCATTTCTTGCAGTACTTGTGACCAGCGCCATGCTAACCACGGCCCGTCAAACTAATAGCAATCTAATTGGCACCTCACCACGCTCTGTTTAGCGTCCACGTTCGTCTACTTCTTCAGATTGGCGACCTCTTTCTGTAACTGACGAATGCTGTCCGCCATTTGGCGTGCTGTCATGTCGCCGCCGTAGATCAACGTCTTCGCGGGACTGAAATCTACCTCCACGGCACTGGCCCCGTCAGCGCGCAGAATGACAGGTTTGATTGTTGTTCTGAGTTCATCACCCTCGCGCATAGAGAAATGAACTTCGTATTGCCCCACGGGCAGTTTCAGGTCCAGTCGAGAGCCAACGGACGTTATGTCTTCAATTGCGACTGGTCCCTCTTCTTGTTTCGCCTTTAGTTTGGAGCTGATAGGGAAAACCTCAACGTGGACTGTGCCTCTGTACGTGACGGCATCCTTGCCTTTGCCGCTCAAGATGACCCCGGTGCCGGGATAAGTAACGTAGAGTGTTTGCGTGCGCTCCTCGGTTTGAGCTGTGGCTGTTGGGGCCAGGCTTGCGAAGAGAGAAGCGACGGCGAGCGTCGCTATGATGGTAGCACTTGTCTTCTGAAACATGATCTTGTCCTTTCGTTGATGGTTTCTGCGGATGAACGATCTATTCATGCGATACCTCCTGTTGTGATTAGTTCGTCTATTGGTCGACAACCGTGACTTGGCTCAACTTGATAATTCTGCTTGGCCCAAACATCCCCTCGACTCCGGTATCCAACTGGGGCAAAGCAAAGTCGGTAAGATCGGCTTCGACAGCCAGCCGTTGTCCTTTCTTGAGTTTGTCCAAGAGACTCAGCTTGTCCTGCGCGAACTCTGCTTGGACGTGGTAATTTGCCGGCCATTTTCCGGTCCCCTTGAAGATCACGCATCCTTCCACCTTCTTGACCGTATCCACGATGCCGCTGTACTTGACGTGCTGTCCCCGGTAATGCTGCTGAAACACTCCGGACTTCAGTTGCGTGTGGATCGCGTTCCTTGCATCTCGACTCACAAGCATGCAGTCATTCACGATCGCTGCCGGGTCGAGGAATTTTACCTCAGCCGTTTGGGCCGCAGAAGACTGTGAAGTCGGTACAGTCGGCTCCACGCTGTGAGTTACTTGTGACGACGAGTTAGCTTCTGCTTCTTCCGCAACTGCCATCGCTTGAGCCGTGTCGGCCTTAACGGGCGTAGCTTGTGGCTCATGGCGAGCTTCGCGCGGCGGTTCGGGGCCGGGCTTGAGCACAGAGTTGAGTTGCATCAGTGCGGCTTCCGCAGCTTCGAGTGGTTGGCCGGGGAATCTGCTGGTCGAGAGCAGGACAGTTCGGAAGCGGTCGAGTACTACGAGGGCCGGCGTCTTTACCTGCCTCCCAACGGCCACCTCGTCCTCTTCTTTCACATAGATCTCCCCTCTCCTTTCGGTTGCAATTGTCAGCCAGGGGATCGCGTTCTGCCGCACGTAGTCTAGCATGGATGGAGTGGGATCCATAATCGGGAAGGTCACGAAGACCACATCCTTGCGGTCGGTCAGCGACTTATTGAATTGCTCAACCAACTTTGGTGTGAAGATTTTGCACCGCGGACAATCGACGCTGGCGAAATAAAGCACGTAGTAGCGCGCCGATTGGACCTCAACCGGTTTGCCATCGACGTCCACAGTGGTGCCGGCCAGCAATTCGGCCATGCGGTTGGGACGTTGATCCAATGGCATCGCCAGCAGTTCTCGCGCGCGGGAAAATAGATCGGTATCCCCGGCGGGCGCCAACTGCAGAGTTCCCGATTTCTCTTCAAAAACCAATGCCTTATCGCCGTTTATGTTCACGAAAGACCACACGCTACCGGCTTGAAAACGCTGTGGGCCAGAATCAAATGCCTTCAAAAATTTCACCTTGGCTGGCCACAGCGACCGGTCTTGCTGGATTATTTGGAGTGTGAGCGATTGTTGCTCGGGCGTGAGCCTAGCCCAAATCACGTTGGCAGCTTGCAGCAGGTCGCAAATCTTTGGTTCGGCATTGAACCCGAATCCCTGCGGCGCAATTAGGTGCGCTGAATTTGCGCTCACTCGGTCGACTTCCACGGGCGTACCGGCCTTCAGGATGTCGGTACTGAATCGAAGATCGGTGGTAAGTCGGGTTTGTGCCGGCCAACGTTCGGGATGGTTAACTAAGTCCGCCCAAGTCAGCGGCTTGGCTGGTGCAGGGGCAACCGGTTTAACCCTGGCGACTGCGTCTGCCGGTTTGGCTGCAATGTCAGCACGCCGCACTTGGGCCGGCTCACCGGGGGACGTTGCCGTTGCTGTTGGTGTCTCCATATCGGCTTTCGCTGGTTCGGCGGCTGACGCGTTGCCGAGCAAGTTGGCGATGCTGGTGTCGGACGACGGAGTGACGCGGTAACGCTTGATGTTGCCTTCATCGAGCGTGAGAAACGTCAGCACTCCGTCGGCGGCCATGGCCCACCCCTCCGGCATGGTGTCAAAATTCGAATTCGGGACATTTACGGAACGTTGACCGTCAACATAGAGCGTTTGACGCCCTTTCACAGAATCTATGCTGAACCAAAGAAAATGCTGACTGTCTGGAGTGAAAATCATTCGGCCCACTCCAAGTAAAATGAATTTCTGGTCAATCCACAGGCCGCCGGGTTTGTTGTTTGTTACATCCATGCCATGATAGGCGATGTGTTTGCCGTCGGGACTGAACAGGAAAAAGAGGTTTCCCTGCCCGAGATCCACTGACTGTACCACCGACACACCCGGTAAGTCTGTTCCATCCACTGTAAGCGTGAGGTGAGTCGATCCAATCGTGCCGCACACAAATGCATAATGCGCGCCGTCCGGGCTAAAGGCGAACGCGTTCAAACCTCGTGTGCGCGAGGGAGTCAGCATTTTCCCGTCGACGACAACGTCGAACTTCGCCATACCTTCAGTCGTTTGGTAAGCTATCCGCGATTTGCCTCCGACAACGAGTCCTTTGACGTATTCAAAGCCCTCAGACTCCTCGTCGTTGACAATCACGAAGTATCTTCCGGCTTGAGAAGCACTGTAGACCAACTTCGATGAGTCCGGCGTGAACGTCGGCGGATTGCTCGTGGAGACAATGTCTCGGTATTCCTGCCCTTTTTTGCCGTCGGTCAACATGAATTCGGCGGTCGTCCCTTTGCAGATGGCGGCATAGTGTTTCCCATCTGGGCTGAAATAAACATTCTCGATCGTGACGTTCTCGGTGCCCGGGACCGGTTTCCCGTCTATCGTCAGCACACTGGGAGCATCGTACTTTGGCTGTACAATAGCGGCAACTTGCTCGCCAAGCGGGGAAATCCAAGCCAAACGGACGTTTACCCCCTGTATCAAGGGCTTGCCGTCGAAGAGCAGCGTAAAAAGGCGCTTTGCCTCATCCAGTATCACACTGACAAGACGACCCTTAGCGGTGAAACCGAGCGGCTGGCCGAAAAACTTCACCTGTTGGCCATCAACCACGCCCCACGGAGTCTTCTTGCGCGCCGCGTCCTCCGTCGTGCCGACGTATGCCCAGTGCGCGCCGTCCGAGCTGAAGATGACCTGAGGCAGATCGGAGCTCCATGACTCTGGCCTGCCGTCCATCATCAGGCGACATCCGTGAGTTTGATCTACCTCGAAGTAGTACATATGTTTGCTCTCCGGTGAGAACGAGAGCTTACCGCCGACGTCGGCCCTGCCTGCCACCCGACACTTGCCACGTCCGATTTCTTTTCCGTCGAGCACAGCGATGTATTCGTCGCCCACTCTTGCAAAATACCCGCAGTGAGTGCCGTCGTCTGAGAAGACGACCGGAATAAAATTTTGCGTCAAGGTCAACTCTCGTGCATCACGGGACTGGACGATGTGTGGGCTTCCATCGGCTGCCAACAACTGGTCGAATGTGGGTCCCGCGACGCCATCAAGCAAGACGACGTTCCGGCTGCCTTTCAGGCCAAGCACAGCCACGTGCGCACCCCGCGGGCTGACGGCGCAGCCCACCCATTTTCCTGCCGGCCCCACCACCTGTTCTTCGACTTTCACCTCGGCGGTGCAGTTGATCGCCGCCACCAATACCACCAAAGACAACGCCAAAGTCTTCATGTGTGCTTCTCCTCTCGCCATCAGACGAGTGCTACGAACGATTATTCAGATCGAGGGTTAGAAGACCACCTTCCATCCCTTGTTAGTTTTCTGCACGATGGCCATGCCCTGCACGGGCTTGCTCATGCCGGGAATGTCCTTGAACTCTGGCCGCTTCGCCCACGAGGGCACGTTCACCAAACGCCATGTATACGTCACGCGCAGCGTCGGCCCATTGGGCGGCGCCCACTCCTGAATCTCGGCGACCGCCTTCGTGCCCACACAGTAGCCGTCCTGATTATTCCACCACTTTTTCGCCTGTTCGGTGGGCGTGATGACATCGACGACGACATAGCCCCAGCCTTGCTGCTGCTGCTCCTGGGTGACTTGGAGGTAGCCAGCCGCTTGCATGGCGTTCAGGATTTGGTTTTCTCCGCCCCAACCGAAGGATCGCCGCACCCGCAGCGGCCAGGTCGGCGCCTCCTTCTGTTGCAGCGAGTAACAAACCTTCTCCTTGCTGAGTTCTTGGTTGATGGCCTTGGTGATCGAACTCTTCACGCCACCGCAGCCGGTAAGCACCAACACTGTGACGCCCGCGCTCAACGCACCGCCAATGGCGATGCGTCGAGCGTTCCGGTATGACGCGAAATTCATTACTAGAATCCTCCTCCCGGAAATCCGCCTCCGGGAAATCCGCCCCCGCCAAAGCCTGAATTCTGCAGCATCGCCTTGTAGATGACCTTCGACAGCCAAGCCGTCGCCAGCAGAATCAACGGGACGGCAATGGTCGCCAATCGCTCGGAGATCTTGCCGATTCGTGTCAGGCCGGCAAACAACATCAGGATGGTCAAGCATACCGCGACGAGTGCCAGTACCAAGATGATCTCGTAGTTTCCAAGACCTAGAATACTCGCCATCAGCATAACGAATCCGTACGGTAGTAAGGATGCTCCCGCAATGAAGCTGTCATGACCCAATGCGCCCTGACCTCGAAAAACCTTCTCCGCGATGAAGCACGTGGCAAAAAGGCTCGCGAATGGAACAAGAGCGACCACGAGGATCTTCATGAAGCCTTCAAACCCTTCGGGCCGGCCAAACTCACCCAAGATACGGTAGACTCCCAACACCATGCAGAGTGAGAACACCAAGCCAAACGTGATGCCCACTCCGAGAGAGCGCGTCGGCCCTAAACTCTCGCACGCTCCGGCCAAGCCACCCACCGGATTGGTCGCGAACATCTTGAACGCCTTCAGAGCATCCGTTGACGCGGCCTTGAGTTTGTCGGCCGCTGCTGCCGCCGCTGCCGAGCTTGCTCCCCCTGCCGCTGCGCCGCACTTGGGGCAAGCCGTCGCGTTGTCCGGTACCTGCGTTCCACATTTATTACAGAACATAACGCTTCTCCTTTTTTGGTTTTGTTGGTGTTGGTTGCAAAGGACGAGTGCGCAATGAACCGCGACAAGTTTGTCGCCACACGAACGCCATCATAGGCCACACAATCGTTCTCACCCGATTCTCCTATTGCGCGTACAGACGAATACTCAGAAAGAATATTCAGCAACTCACCGGGCGGAGAATACACAACCAGTTCCGCGTCCGGCAAGCCTCAACTAACGTGGGCCGCGCAGCCGCTCCTGCAACCGGCTGAATCGCGCAGAAGTCTTGTTGTTGCGGATGGCAATCGCCAGCGCTTTCTTCGAGCCGATGAGGATGACGAGTTTCTTGCCGCGGGTGATGGCGGTGTAGAGCAGGTTGCGTTGCAGGAGAACGTAATGCTGCGTCAGCAGCGGCGCGATCACGCACGGGTACTCGTTGCCCTGTGATTTGTGAACGCTGATTGCATAGGCTGGTAACAGTTCATCCATGTCGGTGAATTCGTAGCTGATTTCCCGGTCATCAATCTCAACGATCACCTGTTGCTCGATGAGGTCGAGGCGTTTGACGCGGCCAAGGTCGCCGTTGAACACGTCCTTGTCGTAGTTGTTGCGAATCTGCATCACCCGGTCGCCGACCCGGTACGTTCGTCCAAAACGCTGAACCACCGGCCCGGTCGGATTCAGCGTCGCTTGCAGTTCACGATTAAGATTCTCCGAGCCGCACAATCCTTTGTGCATCGGGGTTAAGACCTGCACGTCGCGCATCGGATCGAACCCGAATTTTTTCGGTACACGCTCGGCGCACAGCGTCTTGATCGTCGCCAGCACTTTGCCGGGGTCTTCTTCGACAATGAAAAAGAAATCGCTTTCCTTCGGTGCGTCGAACACCGGCATTTGACCTTCGTTGACCCGGTGGGCGTTGGTGATGATGAAGCTGTCCTTCGCCTGCCGGAAAATCTCGGTCAGTCGCACGACCGGACAGATGCCGGACTCGATGAGGTCGTGCAGGAAATTACCGGGGCCGACCGACGGCAGTTGGTCCACGTCGCCGACGAACACGACCGACGCGCTTTGCGGAATCGCCTTCATCAGATGATAGGCGAGGGGAATATCGAGCATCGACGTCTCGTCAATGATGATCATGTCGCCGTTAAGCGGCCGCCGCTCGTTGTGCGCGAAGCCGTGCTCGTGCGGTTCGTATTTCAGCAGGCGATGAATTGTTTGCGCGGGCGTGCCGGTCGCTTCGCTCATCCGCTTCGCAGCGCGGCCGGTTGGCGCGGCGAGAAGCACCTTGCAGTTCTTGGCGTGTAAAATCTTCACAATGCTGTTGACGATGGTGGTTTTGCCGACGCCCGGCCCGCCGGTAATCACGGTCAGCTTCGACGCGAGCGCGGTCTTGATGGCTTTCTCCTGCGCTTCCGCCAACTCAACACGCGTCTTCTCCTGCACCCATTCGACGGCACGATGCAAATCCATTGCCGGCAGCTTCAGTTCCGCCGCGCACAGATCGAGAATGAAGTTGGCGACGCCGCGCTCGGATTTGTAGAGGCCGGTCAGATAAACGATGTCTTCCTCGACCATCACGTCGTTGCTGAGTGCGAGCAGTTTGATGGCGTTCTCGATGGGCGCGATCTCGGCTTCGAGCAGTTCGGCGGCGGACTTGATGAGCAAGTCGCGCGGTAGACAAACGTGGCCGTCGGCGGTGGCGTTCTCCAACGTGTAGAGCACACCGGCTTTGAGGCGATGGATCGAATCCCTTGCGATACCGAGCTTGGAAGCGATACCGTCGGCGGTGCGGAAGCCGATGCCGGTAATGTCTTTCGCGAGTTGGTAGGGATTCTCGCCAACTACCGCAATGGCGTTCTCGCCGTACTGCTTGAAAATCTTCGCGGCGTGCGCGCTGCCGATGCCATAACCTTGCAGGAAAACCATGATGTCGCGCACGCTCTTCTGCGCCGCCCATGCGTCCTTGATGCGCTTGGCACGTTCCGGGCCGATGCCGTCCACTTCGCGCAATCTTGCGGAGAAATGGTCAATTACATCGAACGTCTGCTCGCCGAATTTTTCGACGATGCGCTCGGCAAACGTCGGGCCGATACCGGGAACGAGTCCGCTGCCGAGATATTTTCTGATGCCGACGATGGTGCGCGGCAGCACGGACTCGAATTTCTCGACGGCGAATTGCCGGCCGAACTGTTTGTGCGTCGTCCAATGACCCTGCGCTTTGACGGTCTCGCCGATGTTGAGCGCGGTGAGGTTGCCGACGATGGTGACCGGCTCCTGCCGGCCTTTCCCCTCCGGCAAGAGTTGCGCGACGGTGTAGTGGTTCTCCTCGTTGGAGTACACGATGCGTTCGACGACGCCCTCGATGGATTCGAGCGGTTCTGAAGAAACATTCGGCATGGCGACGTTTGCCATCGTAGCAGATTCTGTTACGATGCGCTGAGTAAAAAAGGAGGCACGGTATGGCCAATGAGCGAACATACGATCACCTCGCGACGTTGTTGTTGCGTTTGTTTCTCGGCATGATGTTTTTGATGGCCGGCTTGGGGAAACTTCCCAACCTGCCGGGCTTCTACCAGTACATCGAGAAAGAGTTCGGCAACACGTTTCTTGCCGGGCCTTTGCTGACCGCGTTCAGTCACACGCTCCCGTTCGTGGAAGTGACGGTCGGCGTGCTGCTCGTATTGGGGCTGATGACGCGGCCAACGCTGGTCGTCACCGCGCTGACATTGCTGACGCTGTTCTTCGGGAAGTTGGTGGCGCGGGATGGGCAGACCAGTGCCTTCATCGCGCTCTACTTCTTGATCGTCATGTACGCCCTGCGCCACGCCGAGAGCAACAAATTTTCCGTGGATCATCTGATTCACCGGTTCAAGAAATCGTGAGCAACTCGGGATCGCACGCAGTTTGCTGAGCGGAAAGGAACAAATCACATGAAATGGATTGCAGCAACGTCCGTCGCCATGCTGTTGACGGTTGTCTCCGCCGTCGCGCAACTGGCTTTGCAGCAGGCGACAATCACCGGCTACCAGCACGAAGGATGCGTCAAGAAGGGCGCCGACGTGACTGTGTTGGGCGCGGGATTTGGCAACGCGCAGGGTTTGCGTCGCGTCGTGTTGTGGGGCGGCGGTGACAGTGTGAGCCTGATGGTGACAGCCTGGTTTGAATCGCAAATCACCGTGCGCCTGCCTGCCGACGCCCGCATCGCCGTGGGCGGCGTGTACCATATCGGTTTGCAGGATCGTGTAGGCAACTGGGTCAGCAACATTGGCCCGGTCGTCACCATCTGCGCCGCACAACCGCCCGCCCCGGCCCCAGACCTCGCCGCCAAAGCACGGTCGCTGGCCGATGCCGTCGTGAGAGCCAGCGGCGGAGACAACTGGCCGAGAGTGAAATCCATTCGCTTCACCTTCAACGTGTCAGCCAGCACGAATCTCTTGGTGAGCGCGAAACATGACTGGGACGTTTGGACTGCAGAGGACACGGTGAGTTGGTCCGGCAAGACTGTGAAAGTCAACGTCTTGAATCCCGGCAGCGACGCGGACGCCAAGGCCGCCTACGCGCGTTGGGTGAACGATTCATACTGGCTGCTCGCGCCGTTGAAGCTCAAGGATGCCGGCGTCACACTGACGTACACGGGATCAAAGGATGGCTTTGAGGTGCTTCACCTGAGCTTCGCGAAGGTCGGCCTGACGCCCGGCGACCAATACAATCTGTACATCGACCCGGGAACTTCTCTGGTGCGCCGCTGGGACTACACACCATCGCCGGGCAAGCAGATGACCGGCACGTGGGACGGCTACAAAGAATTCGACGGTCTCAAGCTCTCCACGGAACACAAATTCGGTGACAAACGCATCTGGTTCTCAGACGTGAACGTCGAATCATCCCGTTGACAACTCGGCCACCGCCTTGCAGTGCAAGGTTGTCGGGAGCATTTTGAGCGTGTGGCGCTTACGGTCTGGAAGGGGGCACTCGGCATTTGTCCCCGGCCAGCAAAAACTTCGACTTGCAGTCGAAAGGCTGGCTGCGGTATAAATCATTGGTTTTTGATTCGGCCCGTAGAGGGTGATTAGTATGAAATGGGCGGGTAAGGCGTTCTTAGTCGGATTCACCGCAATCGCGTCTCACTTCTTCCTCAGCAGCCTCGCGCGCGCCGATACGATCTACGCATCGGACTATGGTAGTGATGCGATAGTTCGATTCGATTCTAACGGGAACGCGTCGCCTTTCGCCGACGCCAACTCAGGCTTATACCGGCCGGCTGGACTTGCCCTTGGCGGCAGCGGCAATCTCTACGTGGCGAATAGTGGCAGCAACACAGTTATGAAGTTCGACTCTACCGGAAACGGATCGGTCTTCGCCAGTTCCGGCTTGAACGGGCCTTCGAGTCTTGCCTTTGACGGCAGCGGTAATCTCTACGTGCTGAATGGCAGCGACGGCACGATTGAGAAATTCGATTCCAGTGGGCACGGGACGTTTTTCGCAAGCGTTGGTTTGACGCTTTCTCAAGGCCTTGCTTGCGACGCCAGCGGCAATCTTTACGTGGCAAACGTCCCGATCCTCGCCCCCGGCAGCCTCATACGGGTCAACAAATTCGACTCCAGCGGGAACCAATCCGTCTTCGCAAGCTTCCTCTTCCCGGCTAACGAAATGATCCCTGGTGGGCTCGCGTTCGACACCAGCGGCAATCTCTACGTCGCAATCGATTATCTGTTTAGACCCAGCCCGGAATTTATTTATAGGATCGATCCCAGTGGAAGCCAGTCACTCTTCACCAGCTCGGGCTTGGCATCCCCTCGTGGTCTCGCCTTTGGGAGCGGCGGTGACCTCTACGTGGCGAATGTTAATGGTACGATTGAGAAGTTTGATTCGAGTGCAAACGCGTCGCCATTCGCTTCCGGATTGAACCAACTCCGGGGCATTGCGGGACAAGCCGTTCCCGAGCCTGCAACTTGGTTCTTACTGGCACTAGGCATCCTCGCTCTCCTTGGCAGCCGACAATTCTGCCGTCGCGTGTCATAACTTTCTGTGCCGCGTGGTGGCACACAGCCTAGAACGATCTGACCACCGCGACCGCCTCGCAGTGCTGCGTCTGCGGAAACATGTCGAACGGCGTGACGCGTTCCAGCCGGTAACCGTGCGCGAGTAAGTCTTTCACGTCGCGCGCGAGCATTGCCGGCGCGCACGAGACGTAGATAATTTTGCGCGGCTTCTGCTCGCGTAGTGTTTTCAGGACGGCCTTGCCGCAGCCGGAGCGCGGTGGGTCGAGGATGAGGCACGTCTCGTCCAATGTGCATTGCCGGAGGGTGTAGAACAGCAGCCGCTCCGTCTGGCCGGCGTAGAAATCGTAGCCGGTCAATCCGAGTGCTGCCGCGTTTTCGTTGGCGGCCTTGATCGCTTTCGCGTCTTCTTCGATGCCGTACACGTGTCCGGCAAGATCGCCGAGCAGCAACGCAAACAGTCCGATACCGCAATAGGCATCCACCAAGACCCGGCAGCCGCTCGTGGCGAAAATCTTGCGCGCGTGTTCCAGCGCGAGTTCGATTACTTCGCGATTCACCTGAAAGAACGATCCGACCGGCACCTGCAATGTCTTACCGAGCACGATTTCCTCGATGAGTTCATCGGGTGCTGGCTCGGTGAATGTCCAGACGTTGCCGGCGGAGTTGCAGCGGATCGTCAGATGCTTCTCGACGGCTGAGGGCTGAGAGCTGAGAGCTGAGAGCTTTTCGTTTATCTCATCGCGCGCGATGGGGCAGCGTTCGATGGGGATGATCGACCGGCCGCGCACGGTCCAGAAACCGGGTTGGCCGGGGCCGTGGACGACGATTTTGTTCCGGTACGCGTACGGTTTCGGTGAGCCGACGACCGGCTCGATGGGCGGGTCCGGTATCTTGCCGATGCGCTGGAAGACATCCCGGATTTGGCTGTGTTTGAGTTCGAGTTGGTGCCGGTAATCAATATGCTGATATTGGCAGCCGGCGCAGTTCCTATAATATGGACAGCGCGGTTCAACCCGGTACGGCGACGGCGTGATGACCCGCATGAGGTCGGCGGTGGCGTACCGGCGCTTTACTTCGACGATTTCGACTTCGACGCGTTCACCTTCGATGACGAACGGCACGAACACGACGAAATTATCAATACGTCCAATGCCGTCGCCGCCGAACGCGACGGTGGTGATGTCGAGTTCAACGTGCTGACCGGCTTGAAGGTTTGTTGCTGTCACGACCGCTATCTGATTTAATGGCTGCGGGGTGCAAGGAGGACAAGACAAATCGTTGTGGCGGCGCGACGCTGAGATTTTCCTCGTCAGCGTCGTGATCCTTTATCTGGAGCTGATCCTCATACGATGGATCGGGACGGAGATTCGAATCTTCGCTTTTCTAGGTAACCTGATTCTGGTGGTCTGTTTTTTTGGCGTGGGTCTGGGATGCTATCGCGCGTCGCAGTCCGCAGAGTTGGCGCGGATGGGGTTGACGTTGTTGGTTCTGGTGTTCTTGGTGTCGAACCCATTTCACGTTAGCTGGCTCGATTTGAATTTGGTGACGTTTCTGTTGAGTGGCTTTGAGGACACGCCGATGTGGCACCACATCGCCGAGTGGTCGGGGCTGCACGTCGGCGGAGCGTTGGTCATTGTGGGGGTGCTATTATACTTTATGGCGTCCGCGTTCGTGCCGGTGGGCCAGATGTTGGGTCGTGCCTTTCAGGAGCATCCCCGGACAATTCGGGCGTATTCACTGAACATCGCGGGAAGTCTGGCGGGCGTTTGGTTGTTCAATACGTTGAGTTGGGTTTCGACACCGCCGGCGTTGTGGTTCGGCGTATGCGCGCTCCTGTTATTGCCTCTGGCCGCGGGGAGAAACCGGCGCGAGTTGTTCGCGGTGCTCGCCGTCGGTGTTGCGTCGCTGTTGGCGCGTGACGAACGTCCCGGCGCAGGGAAAGCAATCTGGTCGCCGTATCACCGGCTGACGCTGAGTCCGTTCATTGCGGAGGAGGGCACAAATCGCGTTGAGCAAGGCCACGTGCTCGAAGTCAGCGGCGCGTTCTATCAGCACCTGCTGAATCTATCCGAGCCGTTTCTGCGGTCCCATCCGGCCGTCTTTGACCTGGAGCAGGTCCACCACAGCGCCTACAATCTTCCGTTTGCCTTCAAATATCCCATCCACCGGATGCTGATCGTGGGCGCGGGCGCCGGCAACAATGCGGCAGCGGCGTTGCGGCACGAAGCGGAGCAGGTGGATTGCGTGGAAATTGACCCGAAGATTTATGAGCTGGGCCGGCAGTTTCATCCCGAACGACCGTACGACTCGCCTCGTGTGCGGATGATTCTGAACGACGCGCGTGCCGTCTTCAAGACGGCGTCGGGTCCGTACGACGTGATTTGGTTCGGTTGGCTGGACTCCGTGATTCTTGGTTCGACCTTCAATAATCTGCGACAAGACAACTACGTTTACACGAGAGAAAGCATCCGCGAGGCGAAACGTTTGTTGGCACCGGATGGATTGATCATTCTGAGTTTTGCTTCCGAACGGCGCTGGATCGCCGACCGCCTGTTCGGGCTGCTGCGGGAAGAATACGGTCACGATCCCTTGGCGTATCAAGTTGTGGATATTCCGAGAAAGTGCGGCGGGGGCGGCAACCTTACTCTCGTGTGCGGCAGAACGCCGGTGACCGCAGAATCCGTGAGAGATCGGTCGGCTTGGGATTTTGTGCAAGCTCACCGGAGTCATTTCTCTGGAATGACGCGACCCACGACCGATGACTGGCCTTATCTTTACTTGGAGCGCGCGCGGATACCCAAACTACATCTGCTTGTCTCCGCCACGATTCTGGGAACAGTCCTATTGGCACGACGTCGAGTATTTGGATTGAAGCAGGCGCTGGATTGGCATTTCTTTGCGTTGGGGGCCGCGTTTCTGTTGCTGGAAGTGCAGACGGTGAGCCGCGCGACTCTGCTGTTCGGAATGACCTGGGTCGTCAACGCCATCGTGATTTCGGCGGTG
>JBGQCJ010000004.1:0-81076 GCA_041495285.1 Verrucomicrobiia bacterium | reverse complement strand
ACGATGAGCCCAAGCTGATCGCGCAGATCGTCATGTACGTCGTCTGCTCGTATCTGGCGATGGTCATCGCGTTGCGTGGCAAGGACGAATTCAATCTCGTCATTCCGTATGTGAAATTCATGCGGGAAAACAAACCCGACCGGCTGGTGCTGCTGGACACCAACATCATCATTGATGGCCGGATACAGGACGTGTGCACCACCGGATTCCTCGATGCGGTGCTGGTCGTGCCGCGATTTGTCTTGAATGAACTCCAGTACATCGCTGACGCCGCCGACGACGTGAAGCGCGCCCGCGGCCGGCGCGGCTTGGAGGTGCTGAAGGTGTTGCAGCAGAATCCGCGCGTCGAAGTCAAGATTCACGACAACGACGTGCCGGAGATCAAAGAGGTGGACGGCAAGCTCGTGCAACTCGCCAAGATGTTGCCGGCCGAGATTTTGACCAACGACTACAACCTCAACCGCATTGCCGAACTGCAGCACGTCCGGGTGCTCAATCTCACCGAATTGGCGAAGTCCTTGCGTCCCGTCGTTCTGCCCGGCGAGAAACTCACCATCAAGCTCGTCAAAGAGGGCCGCGAAGCGGATCAAGCCCTCGCGTATCTCGAGGACGGCACCATGATTGTCGTTGGCCGGGCCCGCCGGTATGTGGGGCAGGAGGTTGAGGTGGTCATCGCCAGCGTGCTGCAAACCTCGGCCGGCCGCATGGCGTTCGCCGACTTGGCCAGCGGTGCCGCCTCCGCCAGCAAGACTTCTCCCGAACTTGCCTCCGTCAATTGAGTTCTGCTAGTGTGCGGGGCATGGTGACCGCGATCATTCTCGCCGCCGGTCGCTCCACGCGCATGGGCGGCGGCACAAACAAGCAATTCATCGAACTTCTCGGCAAGCCGCTGCTGTTTTACTCTCTGGCCGCCTTCGAGCAATCCCGGGGCGTGGACGTCGTCGTTCTCGTGCGCCGACCGGACTACGCGAAGCAAACGGAAGAAATCGTGCAAACCTTTGGCTTCAACAAAGTCGCTTCGTACGCCGACGGCGGTGTGGAACGGCAGAATTCCGTATGGAACGGCCTTCAGCGATGTGACTCCGCGACTGAAATCGTGGTTGTGCACGACGGCGCGCGTCCGTTGGTGACGACGGAACTGATCGAGGCCACCATCGAATCCGCCCGCCAGCACGGCACCGGCATCGCTTCCACAAAAATTGTGGACACGATCAAGGAAGCCGACGAACAACGCGCCATTTTGCGCAACGTCGACCGCACGAGACTTTGGTCGGTGCAGACACCGCAAACCGCCCGCATTGATTTGCTGCGCGAAGGTTACGCGAAAGTTTTCGAGATGAATCTGATCGTGACCGATGAATCCGCCGCGATCAAGACGCTCGGCGTGCCGGTCCACCTCGTCGAGTGGCCGGCGTTGAATTTCAAGATCACCACGCCGGCTGATCTCTCCATCGCGGAAGCGTTGCTTCGCCAGCGATTGTAGCCGCGAGCCTGCTCGCGGTAGAAAGGGGTTGCCGCGAACAGGGTTCGCGGCTACAAGAATCACATGAACCGCGTTGGCATTGGCATTGATGTCCATCGTTTCGCTTCGGGACGCAAGCTCATCATCGGCGGCGTGGACATTCCGCACGATCGAGGGCTGGAAGGTCACAGCGACGCCGACGTGTTGGCTCATGCGATTGCCGATGCCTTGCTGGGTGCCGTGGCCCTCGGCGACATCGGCGAGTTCTATCCCGACACCGATATGAAGTTCAAGAACATGGACAGCATGATCATTCTGCGCGACGTGGCCGCGAAGCTCGGTGAATTGGAGGCAACCATCGTCAACATTGACGCCGCGCTCGTCGCGCAAGCACCTAAACTTTCCCCGCACATTCCGAAGATGCAGGAGATTATCGGCAAGAATCTCGGCATCACACCCACCCAAGTCGGCATCAAAGCGACCACGAGCGAGTTGATGGGTTTCACCGGCCGCAAAGAGGGAGTTGTGGCCATCGCGATCGCCAGCGTGGAAATGTGAGCACGATAACGCTCGACCCACCCCCAGCCCCTCCGCAGGAGGGGAGCCGGCAGGTTGTTCCCCTCCTTGGAGGGGCAGGGGTGGGTTCCGTCTGAGCGAAAGTTATGCCTCTGCAATTCTTCAACACGCTCACCCGACGGAAGGAGGACTTTGCGCCACTGAATCCCCCCCGCGTCGGCCTGTACACATGCGGCCCGACCGTTTACAACTACGCACACATCGGCAACCTGCGCGCCTTCACGTTCGAAGACCTCCTGCGCCGGTATCTCGAATACAAAGGCTTCGCGGTCCGGCACGTGATGAACATCACCGACGTCGAAGACAAGATCATCAAGGCCGTGCGCGACCAGCTCAAGCCGCTGAAGGAGCTGACCGAGTTCTACACGCAGGAGTTTCTCTGCGATTTGGAGACGCTGAACATCAAACGTGCTCACGTTCTCCCGCGCGCCACGGAATCCATCCCGGACATCATCGCACTCATCGAGACGCTCATCGCGAAGAAACACGCCTACGTCGGCGACGATAACTCGGTCTATTACTCGATCAAATCGTTCAAGGAATACGGAAAACTGGCGCACCTCAAACTCGACAACCTTCAAGTTGGAGCGCGTGTCAAGCACGATGAGTACGCCAAGGAGGCCCTCGCCGATTTCGCGCTCTGGAAAGCGTGGGACGAAGATGACGGCGACGTAAAATGGGCGTCTCCGTGGGGCGTCGGTCGTCCCGGCTGGCACATCGAGTGTAGCGCGATGAGCATGAAACAGCTCGGCGAGACGTTCGACATTCATTGCGGCGGCGAAGACTTGATTTTCCCGCACCACGAGGACGAAATCGCGCAGAGCGAGGCTGCCACCGGCAAGCCGTTTGTCCGGTACTGGCTGCACAACGCGCACCTGCTCGTCGAAGGCAAAAAGATGAGCAAGTCGCTCGGCAACTTCTTTACGCTGCGCGATCTCCTGGCGAAAGGCTGGACGGGCCGGGAACTCCGGTATGCGCTGATTGCCGCACACTACCGGGAGCAACTCAACTTCACCTTCGACGGCCTCCAAGCCGCGCGCTCCGCCCTCCAGCGCATGGACGAATTCTTGTTAAAGCTGCAGGAGACTGCCGGCGAAATCTTGCAGCGGCAGCCAACAGAGTTGATTGCTGCGTTCGAATCCGCGCTCGACGACGACCTCAACATCAGCGCCGCACTCGGATCGTTGTTCGAATTCATCCGCGACGCGAACAAGCGCACAATCGGCCCCGGCGAAGCCGCCGGGATTCTCACTGCGTGGCGACGCTTCGATGAGGTTCTCGGTTTCGGGATACCGGCCAAGTCCGAAGTGCCGGTGGAGGTTCACCAGCTTGTCGAAGAACGTCAAGCCGCGCGCAAGGAGAAGAACTTCAAACGCTCCGACGAAATCCGCGACCAACTCGCCAAACTCGGCTGGACCATCGAAGACACGCCCCAAGGCCCGCGCCCGAAAAAACTCTAACGGCGAAGCTCAGCGATGGCCGCCCCGGCCATTCGCTGCAGCGATATGTTGTGCTTTTCTGAGGTCCCTTGTGTCGAGAATCACGACCTCACCCTTCTTTATCTCCTTCCGGCAGGACTTGGCCTCAGCCCAGTTAGGGATGCCTTTCCTGATCTTATGAAATCGAACTATTGGGTCAAAACCGTGTAAGTAAACACGAAAATCCTCTCTTGGAAAATCATGTAGAAGTTTCAGAGCCCACATGAGGCAGATTTTCCTTCCGATCGCATAGGCTGATTTGAAATGGGAGTGCTTGGCATCATAAAATGGCTCACGCTTCAGTCCTGCTTTGTGGTCGAGAATATCGAAAATATGTGTGTGGCTTGACATAGATTCGGTTTCGACCGGATACGACACATCGATATTTTTACTTGGTCTTTCGCGCTTGAGAAAGACACAACCTTTGATCGCAACAAATTCAGGCCAGAAAACATCTGCTAGCTCTATTGCGCTACGTATAGGAACTCTTCTCATACATTAAGCGGGTTCACGCCGCCAACTTGTCCGTTTCCATCGCCTCGGTGTACTTGCCGGAGCGCGCGGCGCTGTTGCATTTGCCGCGATGATAGAGCGCTTTCTGCGCCGCTGCGATATTGCCCGCTTGTCCTTTCCACGCTTTCAACGCGGGTGCCTGCAGCGCGCGGCCAAAGGAATAACTCAACTGCCACGGCGCGCTGCCGAGCTTATTCATCTCGTTGAGGAACTGCGTAGCGGCCTCGTCGCTCAGACCGCCGGAAAGAAACACGACACCCGGCACGGCCGCCGGTACGCACCGGCGCAAACAGCGCAACGTCGCCTCAGCCACTTGTTGCGCACCGGCTTGCTGCGGACACTCCTTGCCGGAGACAACCATGTTCGGCTTGAGCAACATCCCTTCGAAGAGAACGCGATGCTCAGAAAGTTGGCGGAAGACGGTCTTCTGCGTCGCCTCGGTGACTTCTTCGCAGCGCGCGATGGTGTGGTCGCCATCCATCAACACTTCCGGTTCGACAATCGGCACAAGCCCGGCTTCCTGACTCAGTGCCGCGAACCGAGCCAGCGCGTGAGCGCTCGCATCGAGACAAGTGCCGGTCGGAATTTTCTCCCCGATGGTGATCACGGCGCGCCATTTGGTGAACCGCGCACCCAGTTTCACATATTCGGCCAGTCGCTCACGCAATCCGTCGAGTCCTTCGGTAACCTTTTCGCCGGCGAAACCGGCCAGCGCCTTCGCGCCCTTGTCCACTTTGATGCCGGCCAGAATGCCCTGCCGCTTCAGCACCTCGACAAACGGCGTGCCGTCACTGGCCTTTTGTCGGATCGTCTCGTCGTAGAGAATGACACCGCTGATGGATTCGCCGAGGCCCGGGGTGGTGAACAGCAATTCGCGGTAGGCGCGTCGATTCTCTTCGGTGGACGGTACGTTGATGTTTTTCAGCCGCTTCTCGATCGTGCCGGAGCTTTCATCGGCGGCCAGAATACCCTTGCCCGGCGCCACGAGCGCACGAGCGGTTGCTTCCAAATCTTGTAGAGCCATAAGTTTGACCTCTCCCGCGAGAATAGGCTCTGATTGACAATCTCGCAAGCTTGTGGTGAGTTAGCGTCGCCCACGTGAAACGGGGCAAGCATGATTGAGGAACTCAAAGACAAGTTGCGCAACCTCCAGGAACGCCATGAAGCGTTGGGGAGGTATCTTTGACGTCGCCAAACAACGCGCCCGCCTAGTCGAACTCGAAAACATTATGGCCGGCCCGACCTTCTGGGCCGACAAGGACAAAGCCAAGAAAGTCTTCGACGAAGCGGCTACGATCCGCCGAAAACTCGACACCATTGTAGAAATCGAACGCAAGCTTTCCGACGTTGAAGTGCTCATCGAGTTGGGCGAGTCCGAAGCGGAAATTGCCGCCGAAGTGAACGCCGCCGAGCAGCGGTTCAACCAATTTGAGATCGAGAATCTTCTCGGTGCCAAGCACGACAAGTCCAACGCCATCCTGAGCATTCATGCCGGCGCCGGCGGTACGGAAAGTTGCGATTGGGCCGACATGCTTCTGAGAATGTACCGGCGCTGGTGCGACACACGCGGTTTCAAGAACGAGATCGTGGACATTCAGTCCGGCGACGAAGCTGGTATCAAGAGCTGCACGATGCTGGTGACCGGTGATTACGCTTACGGCTACCTCAAAGCGGAGCGCGGCGTGCACCGGCTGGTGCGGATCTCGCCGTTCGACTCGAACAAGCGCCGGCACACGTCGTTCGCGTCCGTGGACGTGATTGCCGAGTTGGCCGACACCGAAGAGGTCGAGTTGAAGATGGAGGAAGTGCAAATCGACACTTTCCGCTCCGGTGGCAAGGGCGGCCAGAACGTCAACAAGGTCGAGACCGCCGTACGCATGACGCACCTGCCGACCGGCATCGTCGTGCAATGCCAGAGCCAACGCAGCCAGCACCAGAACCGGGAACTCGCGTTGAAGGTTCTCAAGTCGCGCCTGTTTGAGAAACAGCAGGACGAGAAGCGCGCCGCAATGGAGAAGTTTTACGGTGAGAAAGGCGACATCGCGTGGGGCAACCAAATCCGCAGCTACGTCTTCCAGCCGTACCGGATGGTGAAGGATTTGCGCACCGGCCGCCAAACCAGTGACGTGCAAGCGGTGATGGACGGCGACCTCGATCCGTTTATCAGCACGTGGCTTAAGGCTGGTCAGCCACGCACCCGGCAAAGCGCGCTGGCCGAAATCGAGAAAGAATGAACATCCTCGAAAAGATTGCGTTAGAGAAGAAGCAGGAAGTCGAGAAGCTGATTCCGCAAACCGGCAAGCTCAAACAGATTGCCGCGGCACGGAAAGACTTCCGCGATTTCGCCGGGGCGTTGCGTGGAGGGTCGCGCTCCGTCGCGACCGAGGCCAGCGGCGGCCACGACGAAGCGTGGCCCTCCAAAGATTTAGCCCTTATCGCCGAGATCAAGAAGGCTTCGCCGTCCGCCGGTGTGATTGCGCCAAACTTCGATGCGATTCGAATTGCGCGCGACTGCGAGGCTGCCGGCGCAAATGCATTGTCAGTGCTCACGGACGAAAAGTTCTTTCAAGGTTGCATTGAGTATCTGCAACGCATTCGCGATGCGGTGCGACTCCCGATTCTGCGCAAAGACTTCATCATTGATGAACTGCAGATTTACGAGTCGGTCGCGCGTGGAGCGGACGCCATTTTGATCATCGTGGCCATCTTGGACGCCGCGCAACTGAAGGATTTCAGTGCGTTGGCGAAGCAGCTTCGCATCGCGGCACTCGTCGAAGTGCATCACGAACTCGAATTGGATCGCGCGTTGGCTGCCGGCGCGGAAATCATCGGGATCAACAACCGGGATCTGCGCGATTTCTCCGTGGACCTGGCGACAACGGAACGATTGTCTCAATTAATCCGTAGGAGGGGCGTCCACGCTCCGACCGGTCGCGGCGAGGACGCCGCTCCTACCCTGCCGGCACCGATCCTGGTCGCCGAAAGTGGCATCAACGCCAGAGCCGATGTCGAACGTGTGCGGCAAGCCGGCGCGGATGCGATTCTCGTTGGCGAGTCTCTGATGCGCAGCGACAACATCGGAGCGAAGATTAAGGAGTTGCTCGGCCGGTGAACACGAAGATCAAGATTTGCGGCATCACCAACATGCCGGACGCGCAACTGGCGATGGAACTGGGCGCGGACGCGCTCGGGTTCATCTTCTACCCGAAGAGTCCGCGCTATATCAAAGTGGGCGATGCGGCCAATATCTGCAACGCCCTGCCGCCGTTCGTGACGAAGGTGGGCGTGTTCGTGGACGAGTTGGAGTACGAGATCGAGAAAGCGTTGAGCGAGTGTTTGCTGAATGCGTTGCAGTTTCACGGCGAAGAGCCGCCGGGGTTTTGTGTGAAATTCCCTGCGAAGTCAATCAAGGCGATTCGCATGCGCGACGAAGACTCGCTGCGTGTTGCCGCCGAGTATGACGTTGACGCGTTGTTGTTGGATACCTACACTGACACGGAACGCGGCGGCACGGGCAGAACGTTCGACTGGTCTTTGGCGGTCAAAGCGAAGGAACTCGACACGCCCATCATTTTGTCGGGCGGATTGACGACCGCGAACGTCCAAGAAGCAATTCGCAAAGTGCGACCGTATGCGGTGGACGTTTCCAGCGGTGTCGAGCGCGAGCCCGGGAAGAAAGACCCAGAGAAACTGCGCAGGTTTATTGAATTGTGCAAAAGCAGCTGACATCTGTTCCTGACAAGCGCGGTCATTTCGGGCCGTACGGCGGGATGTTCGTGCCGGAGACGCTCGTCGCGCCGTTGCAGGAACTCACGCGCGAATACGAGAAGGCCCGGCGCGATAAGAAGTTCCGGCAAGAACTCGAGTATTACCTCCGCGAGTACGCCGGTCGGCCAACTCCGCTCTACTTCGCCGAACGTATGACGCGCGAACTTGCCGGACCGAAGATTTATCTCAAGCGCGAAGACCTGCTACATACCGGCGCGCACAAGATCAATAACACGCTCGGCCAGATTCTGCTGGCGAAGCGGATGGGCAAGACGCGAATCATTGCCGAGACGGGCGCCGGCCAACACGGTGTTGCCACAGCCACAGTCGCCGCGATGTTCGGCATGGAATGCGTCGTGTACATGGGCGAAGTGGACATGCACCGGCAGGCGCTGAATGTCTACCGGATGCGGTTGCTCGGCGCGGATGTCCGCGCGGTGACTGCCGGGCAGAAGACGTTGAAGGAAGCGATCAACGAAGCGATGCGCGATTGGGTGACGAACGTTCGATCCACGCATTACATCCTCGGCTCGGTCCTCGGTGCGCATCCGTATCCGATGATGGTGCGCGATTTTCAGAGCGTGACCGGCCGCGAGGCGCGACGACAAATCCTCGAACGGGAAGAGCGATTGCCGGATGCGTTGGTGGCGTGCGTCGGCGGCGGCAGTAATTCCATCGGGTTGTTTTATGCGTTTCTGCGCGACAAAGGTGTGCGGATGATCGGCGTCGAAGGCGGCGGACGCGGTATCAAACCCGGTCAGCATGCGGCCCGGTTTCAAAAGGGCGGTTCGCTCGGCGTGTTGCAGGGCACGCGGACGTTCGTGTTGCAGGACGATGACGGTCAGATCATGCTCACGCATTCGGTCAGCGCCGGGTTGGACTACGCGGCGGTCGGGCCGGAGCACAGTTACTTGCGCGATCTGAAACGAATCGAGTACACCTACGCGACCGATGACGAGGCGTTGGTGGCGTTTCAGTTTTGCTCGCGGGTCGCGGGCATCATCCCGGCGCTGGAATCGGCGCACGCGGTCGCGTACGTGATGAAGCACGCGAAGAAGTTCAGCAAGAACGCCATCGTGATTGTGAACATGAGTGGTCGCGGAGACAAGGATGTCAGTCAAGTCGCTGAACTGCTCGATTTATGAGGCCATATTTCTGGTGCCGCCACTGCAAGAAACATCTCACGCCGCTGGTGCATCGTTTCGGGCATTCGCAATGGGGCCGGGAACGGATGTGCCCGAAGTGCGGGAAGATCTGGCGGCTGGACTCGCTTTCGCATCAAGGGCTGATCGTGTTCGGGGTGATTGCAGGGGTAGGATTTGGGGTTGTGACACGCGGTTGGTTTCCCGCGCCGGAGGGCGACATCTTGCTGCTTGTTCTGTGGCTGCCGCTGTATTTTTTTGTCATCTGGCCGGCGCTGTTTGCGTTGCTGGGCAATTTTCGGATGAAGTGAGGACTGCATGAGATCAATGACCGGTTACGGACGCGGCGACTGCGCGAAGGATGGATTCAAGTTCACCGTCGAGTTGAACTCGATCAACCGCAAGCAGAGCGACATTGCGATCAATCTGCCGAAGGAGCTGGTGGAGCTTGAGCCGCGCATCCGCGACGAAATCAACGCGCATCTGTCCCGCGGCCGCATCAATGGAGTCGTGGCCTATCACCGGGCGGCGGCGAAAGCAGAAGAACAGGTTGAATTGGACGTGGCGCTGGCACGTGCGTATTACCGGGCGATTCAGAAGCTCCAGAAGCAGATGAAGCTGAACGGCTCGCTCACGTTGGAAACGATTCTGCGCGCGCCGGGGGTGATGAAGTTGGCAGAGACGACCGTGAACGCCGAAGCCGTGTGGCCGCAGGTCGAAGTCGCCTTGCGCAAGGCGCTGGCGCAGTTGGTGCGCATGCGCGAGAAGGAAGGGAAATTCCTCGCCAACGATCTCGGACAGCGACTGAATGTTCTGGCGACCGGCATCGAGCGCATCCGCAAGGCGGCACCCGACGCCATCGCGCGGTACCGGGAGCAGTTGCACGCGCGCGTCAAGGAGGCGGGACTGGATGTGCCGCTCAACGACGACCGGCTGGCGAAGGAAGTCGTATTCTTCGCTGACCGGTGCGACATCTCCGAAGAATTGACGCGGTTGGGAAGTCATCTCAAACAGTTTCGTGAACAACTGAAGGCGAACGAACCGGTCGGACGCACCTTGGATTTTCTGTCGCAGGAAATGAACCGCGAGTTGAACACCATCGGCTCGAAAGCCAACGCGGCCGAAGTTTCGCAGGAAGTCGTGAAGATGAAGGCCGAGTTGGAAAAAATTCGCGAGCAGGTGCAGAACATCGAATGAGCGACCCCGCGCCGCCATGTCCCGGTCTGATTCTCGTTGTCTCCGCGCCTTCGGGCGGCGGCAAGACTTCCCTCTGCCAGCGGCTGCTCAACTGGTCGCCCAACATCATGTATTCGGTGTCGTGTACGACCCGGCCGCCGCGCGGCGGTGAACAGGACGGACGGGATTATTTTTTCCTGAGCAATGACGAATTCGAAAAACGCATCGCGGCCGACGAGTTTCTCGAGCACGCGAAATACAACAGCTATTATTACGGCACGCCGAAGAAATTCGTGGAGGAACAACTTGCACTCGGCCACGATGTGTTGTTGGACATCGAAGTGCAGGGCGCGTCCAAAGTTGCGCAGCGGGTCCGCAGAGGTGGATTTGCCTACCCGGACGCGCTGGTGCAGGTTTTTCTCATGCCGCCATCGCTGGAATTGCTGGAGCGCAGGCTGCGGCGGCGCGGCACGGACAACGATGAAACGATTCGCAAGCGACTGGCCATCGCGGAACAGGAAATGACGCATTGGCAGGAATATGATTACGTGATTGTCAGCGGTCACCTCGACGACGATTTTGAGCAGGCGAAGGCAATCGTGATCGCGGAGAAGCGCAAGACGGCGCGGCTGCCGAAGGATTACAGGTTATGGCAACAAAACGAACTATCGTTCTAGGCATTACCGGCTCCATCGCGGCGTACAAATCGGCCGACATGGCGAGCAAACTCAAGAAACTCGGCCACGACGTGTTTTGCGTGATGACCCGGGACGCGACGCATTTCGTCACGCCGCTGACGTTGCAGACGCTGTCGCAGCATCCGGTCACCATTGATTTGTTTGAGGAAGGGGAGGGCGACTGGCGGCCGAGTCATCTGCAACTCGCCGACACCGCCGATCTGCTGGTCGTTTCACCGGCCACGGCCAACGTCATCGCCAAGCTCGCCCTCGGCATCGCCGACGACGCGCTGACGACGATCGCCCTCGCGCTCCAGCCGGAAGCGAAGATGCTCATCGCCCCGGCCATGAACGGCAAGATGTGGCTGCATCCGGCCACGCAAGCGAACGCAAAAACCTTGCAGGCGCGCGGCGTCGAGTTTATCGGCCCGGAGAAGGGGATGCTCGCGTGCGGCTACGAAGGCATCGGCCGGCTTTGGGACGTGGACAAGATCGTCGACAAGATTCAGAAGATGCTCGGTTGACCCGCGTGAAAGACCCCAAGGCGCTACGTTTCTTAATCACGGCCGGGCCGACGCGCGAGTTTTTTGATCCCATCCGCTTCATCTCGAATCGTTCCTCCGGTAAGATGGGCTACGCGCTGGCCGAAGCAGCGTTGAAGATCTCGCCGCACGTCGTGCTCGTCAGCGGTCCAACCGCACTGCCGGCACCCAATGGCGTCGAGTTCGTACCGGTGACCACCGCACAGGAAATGGCGGACGCGGTTCTGGCCCGGTACGACGAAGTTGACGTAGTAATCATGACCGCCGCGGTGTGCGACTTCCGGCCGAAGCGCGTCGCCGCGACGAAAATCAAGAAGGGCACGTTCACCGGCACGCTGGAGCTGGAGCCGACGATGGACATTCTTGCCGAGCTAGGCAAGCGGAAGCGTTCGCAAGTGCTCGTCGGTTTCGCCGCCGAGACGGACAACGTGGAACGTAACGCCCGCGACAAGCTGCAACGCAAACGGCTCGACATGATCGTCGCCAACGATGCGAGCGCGTTTGACTCCGAGACGAACACGGTGACGTTGATCGGACGCGATGGCCGGAGTGAGAAGTTGGCCGAGACGCCAAAGATCAAGGTGGCCGGCGCGATTCTTCAGCGCGTGATGCAGTTACTCGCGTGAGGCGTCCCGACTCTTCTTGGTGATGCCGGTGCGGATTTTCTCAAACCGGTTGTCGCGGCGAAGATTTTCGAGGTCGGGGTCTTTGTTGAGCCAGCGCGTGTCGTCGTAGCCAAGTTTCACCGCGCGGTCGAGCGCCGCAAACGCTTCGTCGAGTTGTTTCAACAACGAATAACTGCAGGCCAGGTTGTAAAAGACCAGCGCGTTGTCCGGGCACAGTCGGGCCAATCGTTCGTCCACCTGCAGCCCTTTTTCCCACTGACCGGTCTTGGTGTACGCATCGCCGAGAATTTGGAGTGCCTCGATGAAATCGGGATCGCGCCGGGAGACGCCTTCGAAGAAACGAATCTCAAATTGCAGATCTTCCTTGCTGGCCTTGCTGCGGGCGGGTTTGTCCTGACGCATCGGCAACATGGCGATGGTTACCTCGGAATCATCTCACTTCATATTGTACCATACCGGACAACAGCTTTGGATAAAAGTCCGTGCTCTTCTGCGGCATCCGCGAACGCGCGTCGGCAATCGCTTTCACGTCGGCGACGCGCGTTGGGTTCAGGAAGAAAGCCAATTGCGCCCGGCCACTCAGGACCTCGGCCTGCGCCTTCTCCGGCTCGCGCCAGTACGTGACGTTCGCTTCCTCGCGCAACCGCGCCTCATCAATCCCCAGCAACGCTTCGAGGATCGCCACGTGCAACATCGCCACGTCCAACGTATGCCACAGCGGCGGCTTGTTCTCGAAAAGCGGTCGCAGCGTCTCGACCTTCTTCGGACGCAGCAACGCGAACCCGTCACCGTCGAACATCCCGATGGCATGCTGGGATGACCGCAACGTCATCAACAGCTTGTCCATCTTGGGCTGCGTCTCGACGCTGAAAGTTTTTGCCAACTTCTCGCGAAACTGCCGGCGGTCGAAGCCGGTCAGATTTGAAACCGTGCGATGCGTCGGCAGAATGATGAGTCCCGGGTCGCTCATGTCCACCAGCGTCGCCATCACAAACTCGTGCGGCGCGTTCGGATCCGGCTTGTCGGCGGCCGCCCGGCACTCGTCCCGGAACGCCAGCGCTGTTTCGTACCGGTGATGACCGTCGGCGATGTAGAACTTCAACTCGCCCAGCGCCGCTTGCACGGCGCGGATCACCTCCGGATCGGAAACTTCCCACAATCTGTTGCTCACCCGGTAATCGTCCATCGCCTCCAGCACCGGCGTGCCGGCGTGAAGATCGGGCAACGGACGTGCCGGCTTCGGGTACAACATGAAAATCTGTCCCTGTTGCGCGCCGCAGGCGCGCAACAACGACATCCGGTCAGCCTTCGGCTTCGAAAGCGTATGTTCGTGCGGCAGGATATGGCCTTCGTCCCACCGGTTCAACCGCACCCGCGCAATGAGCGCCTTGCGGATCCGGTTGCCCGAACCGTCCGGCGCCGAAAACGCCTGCTCCAAATAGTAAAACGCCGGCATCGCTGATCGCCGCAGAATCCCGTCCCGCAACCACGCCTGCAACAAATCGCCCGCGCGCGTGTACTTGTTGTTCGTCTCGGTATCACCCGGTTCTTCCTTGCCGAGTTCGATGCGCACGAGGTTGTACGGCGAGAACTTCAAATAACGCTCGCGCATGTCCGGCGTGATTTTGTCGTACGGCTGGGTGAGGACTTCGCTCGGTTTGACCCGCTGCGCGTTGTAAAGGACGCCCCGGAAAGGTTGGATCTCAGCCATGAATTCTCCCGTCTGCAATGCCGATAGTATGCAGCAGCCTTCGCGTCGTCAAGCACCGCGCAGCTTGTCAAAAAACTCTTCGGGAGTATGGACTTAACGCAATCCGGGCGTCAAGCAGGCGGTGGCCGGAGTCGAAGCGCGAGCGTCAAGGCTTTGGAGCGAATCGGGGCGCAGGCTTACTGGCAGTCTTGCCGGCGATGAAGTCTTCCGTTCGAGATTTTGCCAAGCTGGACTTGAAGAACAGCACATCTTCGAATTCTTTACCCTGTTCTTTCTTTGCAATGTTACGCGCGGCACGCAGTGCAGATTTGGCTTTAGAGTACAATTTCCAGATTGCGTCCAACTGCGAGAACTCAAGCGGAATGCCTTTCGTCTCAGCTAGGAGTCTGAGCGCGTAAAGTATGTGGTAACTCGCGTATCGCAGCCAAGCGTTTTGGCCTTTCGCCCTTTGAACTCTTTCGGTTTCGGTATTTCCAAAAAGGCGGAGTGGTAATAAGAGGATGTGAGCCGTTGTCTCCTCAGAAAAGATGTCATCGTACTTATCACCGAAAATCAGCGCCTTCTTGTTCTTAGCCTCCAAAGGCATCTTGTGATAAAAGGCAAGAGCTACTTGGCCGCATCGTTCTGAATCAATACGGTTGGCCTTAGGTTTGCCGGCATGCTGATTCCGTTTCCGCTCGTAATATAACCCCAACGCTTCAAATTCCTTTTCTAGTTTGATTTGGAAAATGTCGATTGACCGGATGTCGCGCGTCTTTACAGGAGTTTGGCTGTTTGTTGTCTCAGCGATGCGGGAGCTTAATACTGCATCCTTCGTTTCGTAAATCCGACACAGCAACTCGACAGGTTCGATACTAGCTGGTTTCTCGTTGTAGGCCTCGAACAAGGCGTGGATGGTTTGGCCGCCGTTGACTACTTGAGCGTTTTCCAGTTCGATGATGGGCGAGCTTTGACTCGTGGGATACTTAAAGCGGTCGCATGTAACAGTGATTCCATTGTTGAAATAGAAAAAACGCGCGTTTTCTGCAGAAAGGACAGTGGCCTTAATGTTGCGATTAACCTTAGAACCCTGACGCAAATATACTCTAACATTATCGTCAAAAGCGTCTTCAGAGATGCAGACATTCTTCAAGCCTTTCATATCGGCACTTACATCGGAGCGGAGGGCCGCGTTATCGCAGAGCAGGCGGATCAGTTGTTCAGCTTCGACGTGTACTATTAGCGCGCGAATATCCCCCGCCGATTTTTCAAAGAGATTTTTGTGAATCGCCTTGAACTTACCGTTCACCTCAATACGCCCTCGCCGGGCGAGCTTATTGGCTAAAGAGCTCTGTGTATGAAACTCGCAAGTGAAGTCGCTGTATACTTTAAGCGAGCTTCGCAAGCGTTGCTCCTCCTCGACTGTAAGCCCTTCCGTATAATTGCTTGCGAAATGCACAACAAAACGGGGGTTTGTTTTTGAAATCTGATCCCAAATCTCGGCCACCTTTGCATGCAGAGCGGCATTGATATCACTTGGCAAAGCCGAGTCTCGCGCCATGAGCTGCGAAAGGAACGTTGATATCTTATCCAGTTCGTTCGATGGGAAAAATGACTGCGTCTTTTCAATGTCAGCAGTGTATTTAGAGTTGAAGAAATGAATGACTGGAGGAGTCATTCTCTCGTCGATATGAATGGCATCTATCCCACGATCTTTACCGGGCGAGTCCCCTTTGGCGACGCGATAATGATCATCGGTAATCGCGGCATCAATTTCGTCGTCCTGCAAATCGAACAATGTCCCCAGCAAGACGTGGTGAAAAGCTTGGGATTCATCTTCCAAGGAATTATCTTGTTTGGCACGCAGCACATGCTGGTGGATAACTGCAAAATCCTGTGCAGATTGCTTTTTCATGTCATCACTATGCGGGTTCTATTCTCGCTCGATAAGTTGCTAAATCTTCGTCCGTCACGTCCTTGGGCGGAACTAATTTGTAGTGCTTTTCCGAAGAAATTCCGACGCCCTTCTCGCTCTGTTCAAATTCAAAGAGCGCAATGACCCCGTCCTCTATAAACTGGGCGGCGATAGGCCGACAAACCAACAACGGAAACTTAGCGGCGCAGACAGCAAAGTCCTGTTCAATCTGCACGATGTTCAATCTGTCAGTTCCGCCCTTTGCTTGGATTGGAAAAACGTAATGAGCGCCCTTCTTGTCCACACCGACGTAAAGTTCATCGGTTTCGACCTGACCCATTTCTTGCGTTGTGGTACGGAGATGGTTCTGAAGCGAGTAGCATGTAACTCCGGTGAAGATGTCCACGAGTCGATTGTATCGCAGCTTAGCCAATAGAGCTTGTTCGTCTCCGAACGCGTATTTGGTCACAACGCCCGGCGTAGAATCAGGAACTTTCGTTATTGTCATCGCCTCATTAGGAATGATCGGTATGTCCGGAATCAGCGCAAATTTATATTTGCCTTTGCCAACGGGGCGAATAACCCAAACTTTCTTGCCCTTGGCCAAAGCGACAATCTTTTCGGGCAGATTCGCCCGATACCGGAAACTATAAACCAGATCGCCTAAATTTTTCGGGAGGGCGATCTTTAGCTTTTTTGCGCACGCCTCAAACTCCGCCCTCGCAAATGCCACTTCGCGTGCTCCCGGTTTGTACTTGGAGAAGAAGATGTCCTCGATTATCGCAGCGTATCGGTTTCGCTGCTTAGGTTTCGCCTGATAGCTGCTCTGCGCGTTTTCTTTGACCATAAGTTCCTCAGTTTGTTTTTGCGACCAACCGGTAGCCGAGACCGACCCCGGCCATCGGAGAACGACAACTTCCTCTCTAAGTTGCGCCTTTGTGGCAGTTGCTAGTCGAGTGCGATACAAATCTATCCCCACGACTTCATAGCCAATCGACTTTGCGATACCAGCCAAGAGTTGACCAGTCCTGACCATTACGCGCAAATAAGAGGCTTGGTCTCCAACGACGTAAGCCAGTTGCGCTCCCGGGCGTAGCACCGAACGAAGGTCGAGGAGGTGTCTGGTCATCCCACCGAAGTACAGCTTTGTGACCCGCGCGTATAGTCTTTCAAACCCTGATGTCTTTCCAAGCTCAATTCGGCGAGCCTCAATGGCCTGTGCGATCCGCTGGATTTCTTCGTGATCTTGCACCAAGCGGTCATCGGTATCACTCTTATAAACGCTTCGTGTATTTGACCGCACCAACGTTTGTTTTAACGAGCGCAGGTCGCCGTTTGTCTGAATGAATCCCAACACTACGGATTCCAGTCGCGTTGTTCGGGTATAATCTTTTTCATTCGGATAAGGCGGCGAAGTAATCACAGCATCGATAGAGTTCGGTTGAAGTATCGAAGCCAACTCCCTTGCGTCCGCCCGGTAAACCTGAGAAGGAATCTCCGCATTCGTCCGGAGAGTTTGTAGATCATTCGCAATATTCTTCACAGCAGCGAGCCACACGCTAACAACACAAGCATCAGGCTTAATTACTCCAACGCCAACTTCAGGGCCAAAATGCAGATTGCCAATTTTAGTTACCAACGCGTTGGCAAGAGCGAGACGCTCGTGTCCAATGAAGCGCTCATCCGTATTTTCCGCCAGAGTCTCCAGCAGCACTAAAGTTTTGTGCAATGGCAAGGGACTGATCGAATCAGTCAGCAGCAACTTGAAGCTGTCCGCTGGGAGGGTCTTCAACTCAGCACGAGACATTTCCAAGCTTTGGAACAACGGTGAGGCGGGAATATCCGAAATGCCTTGCTCGGCAAGCTTTGCCAAGGCCAGTTTGCAGATACCCTTTGCGTGGTTAATCAGGCCGTCCGGGTCGGCGCTCCAATTGACCTTGATATTGCTTGCAAAGGCGGCCACTGGATTAGGTTCGATGCCGATACTGCCGACGCCAAGCCTCTTACATTCGACAAGGGTTGTTCCAGTTCCACAGAAAGGGTCTAGGACAGTGTGCGAAGGCCCGATCCGGAACCGATGAAGATAACTCCTCACCAAGTGCGCGGGAAACGACAGAACGAACCGATACCAGTCGTGGGCAACATGATCTTCAGCACGTAGCTTGTTGTCCTCCCGCAACCGCGCTCCAACCTGTTCGGCAATCAACTGCATATTGCTGCGGAGTGTAGTCAGACAGCGCCCGTTGCCGCAAGCATAAGCGGCGTCTCGTCGGACTCGGCTCGACAAGCGCATGCTGGCAGACGAAAAAAGAGAGGCCGGTAGGGCCTCTCTTTTTTGTGTCGCAGGCTCGTTCAATTATTGCGGCGGTGCCGGTGGCGCGGGTTTCTTCTCGCGTTGCGGGGCGCGTTCAATGTGGCTCGCGCTGAGCCATGCGGTGAGCTTGTCGGCGACGCGATTGTATTTGTTGTGCATGATCGCGTCGAGGTAGGTGACCTCTTTCATACCGTTGGCAATCAGCGGGCCGATGGACGCGGTGCTGCCCACGCCGGCTTCCCGGCCAATTTCAAATCCGCTCTCGGCAGTGCCGATGGCGGTCACGTCGGCTTGGAAATCTGCCACGAAGGTGGCGGGCATTTCGTGCGCGATGAACTTCGCGGCGACACCGGCCTTGCCGAGTTCGGTGAGCACGGTCTGCGCGGTCGCCGGTCAGGCCGCAGCAAGGCGGCGGTGAGTCGGCGCACGGCGGAGTGGATTCGCCAGAAACCGGCGCAAGCCGAGCGCGGATTTCCGCGCGGTCGCCGCCGAAGCCCACCGGGTTTGCGCTCGACTTCACAATGTCGCCGCACAGTCGCGCGGAATCGCAAGGCATCCAAAATCTGATCGCCGCAAGGTTGCCGAGCATCGTTACCTATCAAATTTGATTGCGACACACGCGCGCACAGTCGGCGCACAAGTGCGCAAGGTCGGCGCGCAAGTGCGGCGATTCCTCTTTGAGAGAAATCAGCCCGATAGTGACTGGAATCGTGGTGTTCGTGAAGTTATCTGCACTGACGGGCGCTTGTGGCATAGGCACTGCGCATCAGAGCGACCGTCGATGATGAACAACATGTCACACACTGAAAGGAGGAAAAGCTCATGAAAAACGGAAAGAAAACTTCCACGAAAGCGGACGCGGTCAATACGGGTTGGAAAGAGGAAGCCGCCGGCGCCTCACTCGCCGGGATGACTCAGGCCCAGTTTACGGTCAAGGTCAAAGCGTACAAGGATACACTCGCGGCGCGGGATGCGTTGCGGGCCTCGTTGCTCGCCAACAGCGAAGATATCGTGACCGCAGACAAACAGATGCGGGAAACGGTCCAAGCGGTGGTGGGCGCGGTGCGCGGCGATCCCGATCACGGGTCGGACTCTGCTTTGCTGGCGTCGATGGGATACGTCACCACCAGTCAACGGAAGACCGGCAAGACCAACAAGGGTAAAAACGGCAACGGGAATACCCCGACGCCAAACAACTAACAATCAACAAGCTGCATGTTCAGTGGATGGGCCGATCTTCGCGAGTCGGCCTGTTTGCTTTTTAGGGGCTGTTTAGAAATGGTTTTTGGGTTGTAGGCCGCTTCTGCGAAGCGGCGAATTCGTTCGGAAACTCGCCGACTCACAGAGTCGGCCTACAATGCAACAGACGGCCTACCAGGAAAGCTTGTCGAAGAACTTCCGAAGAGCTTCCCGGTAAGTCTCGGCGCTGGTGAGGAAGGCATCGTTGTGGCCGCCGCGGAGTTCGACGAGCGTTTTGGGTTCGCGGGCGGCGGCAAAGAGGCGTTCGGCGTGGCGCATCGGGAATATCTCGTCGTTCCGGCTGTGGAAGATGAGTACCGGTACGTTGACGCGGCCAATCTTGCTCAGCGAATCGTATTTGTTGCGCACCAGCCAGCGTACCGGCAGGAAGGGAAATATCTTTTGTCCAACATCCCCAACGGATGTGAACGCTTCTTCGATGACGAGTCCGCCGACCGGCACTTTGCTGGCCAGTTCGACGGCGACCGCTGCTCCGAGCGATTCGCCATAGACGACGATGGAGCGCGGCGGTAGAGCGCGACCGGTTGTAGCCGCGAGCCCTGCTCGCGGCCCGGGGTCCTCTGTAGCCGCGCTCTGTGAACGCGCACCGCGAGCAGGGCTCGCGGCTACAAGACCCGTGAGGTAGTCGTAGGCGGCTTGGGCGTCGAGATAGGTGCCGGGCTCGTTCGGTTGGCCTTCGCTGCGGCCATAGCCCCGGTAATCAATGATGAACACGTCGGCACCGAGACTGCGGAAGATGTCGAACTTCTCATACCGGTGCGAGATGTTGCCGGCGTTGCCGTGCAGAAACAGAAGGGTGAAGGGGGAAGAGGGAAGGGAGTGAGCAGCCGGCAAATACCAGCCATTGATGCGGACGCCGTCGGCGGTGGTCAGCCAAACATCCTCGTAGCGCTGTCCGAGTTTATCGGGCGTGATGGCGATGGCACGATCAGGGTAATAAATCATGCTCGGCTCGCGCCAGCGCAACCACAGCGCGAACACGGCCAGTAGCGCGAGGATCAGGAGGAGATAGTTCACGAGGCGTTTCAACTCGCCCCGATTGTACTGCGAGCGCCGCGCCAAAGCGAGGCAGGAGGACGCCTCCTTCGGCGCGAAGTCCTGCGGGCGTTCGCGCCCTCCAATTGTAGGACGGGCACACCCGAAGGGTTGCCCGCCGTTTCGTCACTTGTGCGGCGCCGCCGTCCATGATACAAACTGGCCATGCGTTGCCCGAAATGTCACGCGCAAGACGACAAAGTTATTGATTCCCGCAGCAGCGGCGACGGGGCGCAGATTCGCCGCCGCCGCGAATGTCTCAAGTGCGGCACCCGTTTCACCACCTACGAGGAAATCTACCGCGAGAAGCTGCGCGTTAAGAAAACCGATGGCCGGTACGAGGAGTTTGACCGCGCGAAACTTCTGGCCGGCATCGAGAAGGCGTGCGAGAAACGGCCGGTCAACACCGAACACATCGAAAAGCTGGCCGATCTCGTTATCCCGGAACTGGAGAATCAGTACGGCCGGGAAGTCTCGTCGAAAAACATCGGCGAGCACGTGATGCAACACTTGCGCAAACTCGACGAGGTCGCCTACGTGCGCTTCGCCTCGGTCTACCGGCAATTCCGTGATACCGAGCAGTTCATCGAAGAAATCAAGAGGCTTGGAAAGAAGAAATGATTCTGCCGCGTGAAGACATTGCGTGGGTGAGGACGGAGGACGACCACATCGTCCCGTTCGATGGCGAACGTCTGGCCGACTCCATCCAGCGCGCGGCGGCGCAAGTCGGTCACTCCGATCCGTTGCTCGCGGAGTCCGTCGCGTCCGCCGTCCAATTATTTGTCTGCGAAGCCAGCAGCAAACGCACGCTCGCCGCGCGCGAAATGGCCGGACTGGTCGTCTCGGTGTTGACGATGCTCGGTTTTGCGGAAGTCGCGCAAGCCTACCGGCTTCACGAGTGCGGTGCGCGGATTCGGCTCGACGAGATGGCGGCGCAGGCCGGCACGAGTCTGGAACTCGATTTCTTCCGGCAACTCGACGCGGCGTTGGGAGCGGCGGCGGACGGCCACACGTCGCGTCTGGAGGTCGGCGGATTGCGGGCGTGCGTGATGCGGTTGCGTGGCGCGCAACGCTGGTGCGCCAGTTGCCGGACGCTGGCCGAGGAAATCGTCAATCATGTGCGCTCCCGCGTGGCGCGGATGAGACCGCCGCACGCCACGATGTTGCGACTCGCGGTCGTGGAGTGATTGTAGCGGCGGTCTGTGATCGCCGTGGGAAAGGTCGAAGACGTCGGCGCTCATAGAGCGCCGCTACAGAGGATAAGAAGCTCATGGCCGACAACATCTTCGCCAAGATCATTCGCAAAGAGATACCGGCGACGATTGTTTATGAGGACGACCGGGCGCTGGCGTTTCGCGACAACGGCCCGAAAGCACCGGTGCACATCCTCATCATCCCGAAGAAAGATATCACGCGCGTTTCGGAGGCGACCGCCGCCGACGAACCGTTGCTCGGGCATCTGCTGACCGTCGCAGCCGAGATCGCGCGTAAGGAAGGAATTGACGGCACCGGCTACCGGCTGGTGATCAACAAAGGCGCTCATGCCGGCGAGAGCGTGCCGCATCTGCACGTCCATCTGCTCGGCGGACGACCGATGGCCTGGCCGCCGGGTTGAACGCGTTGATTCTCTTCGAAGACGAACATCTGCTGGTCGTCCACAAGCCGTCCGGCATCAACACGCACAAGCCCGACCGATTCGCGACTGACGGTATTCACGAGTGGCTGACCAAGATTCGTGGGAGGGGCATTCTTGCCCCGACCGGTCGCGACAAGAATGTCGCTCCCACAACGAATGCTCTCTCCATTTTGCACCGGCTCGACAAAGACACCTCCGGCGTGATGGTGTTCGGCAAGACGACCAAGGCGAACCAATCGCTGGCGAAACAATTCGAGACGCATGCCGTCACGAAGAATTACCTGCTGCTCAGCGCCACGAAGCCAACCCGGTCAAAATTCCGCGCCAAGTCGCATGACGCGATTACCGAGTTCGAGTTCGTCGAGCCGCATGACCGGTATTTCCTCGTGCGAGCGCAACCGATCACCGGCAAGACGCACCAGATTCGCCGGCAGGCCGAGGAAAACGGCTTCCCGGTTCTCGGCGACACCGAGTACGGCGGCCCACCGGCGCCGCGTCTCATGCTGCACGCGCATTCGATCAGCTTTACGCATCCGGCCACGGGCGAGCGCGTGACGTTCGAGGCGTCGGTGCCGCGCGCGTTCGACACGATGGACGCGTTGGTGGCGGCGCAGGAGTTTCGCGAATTACTTTTCGATGGGCAAACGAACGCGTACCGGCTCGTCAGCGACGCGGCGGACGGATTGCCGGACGTCGTCGTGGATTCATACGCCGGTCACTTGCTTGTGCAATGGCAGAGGGAAGCGGTGCCGGGGTTGGTCGAGCGCTTGCGCGAGGTTTGCGAGCCGGTCGCTGTCTTCGAACAGCTTGTCACGCGGACGACGCGCACGGTGCCGCAGCCGGTCATCATGGAGGGACGCGCTCCGTCGCGTCCGTCGGAATCGGAATCGCGGCCACGACGGAGCGTGGCCCTCCCGCAGCGGTTTCAAATCAATGAGAATGGCCTGAAGTTTCTCATCAGCTTTGGCGAAGGACTTTCGACCGGGATTTTTCTGGATCAGCGGGAGAATCGGCGGCGGCTGCTGACGTTGAAGCTCGCCGGCAAGACGGTGCTGAATTGTTTCGCGTACACCTGTGCGTTTTCGGTGGCGGCGGCGAAAGCCGGTGCGACGGTGACGAGCGTGGATTTGTCGAAGCATTACCTCGATTGGGGACGCGAGAACTTCCGGGTCAACGAGATTGATCCTGCCGGGCACGATTTTGTTTTCGGCGACGTGTTCGAGTGGCTGAGGCGATTCGGCAAGCGCGGGGAGACGTGGGACGTGGTGATGCTCGATCCGCCGACGTTTTCGACGACGAAGAAGGGCCGGTCGTTTCGGGCCGAGCGCGACTACGAAGAGTTGGAAGCGGCGGCGATGTCGTTGGTGAAACCCGGTGGGATGCTGTTTTGTTCGACGAACCAGCGGACGCTGGCGGCGGACGAGTTTGAGGCGATGTTGCGGCGGGCGGCGAAGGGCGCCGGGCGCGTCATGGAGACGCTGGAGTTTGAGACTCTTCCGTTTGATTTTCGGGTGGCGACGGGGGAGCGTTCGTATCTGAAGACGTTGTGGACTCGTCTGGCGTAGGTTCGTGCATCTGCCGCGCCTTGGCCATGGCGGGCAGGGCGATTCCCGCGGCGATGCCGCCGCCGGCCACGAACGCGAGCGAACTGCCGACCGGCGAGAACGAAGTGGACGTGACGCCTTTCTCGTCAGTCACTGTCGCGGAAACGTAGGGGAAGAGGTGTTGGGCAATCGTCTCGACTTTCGGGAGCTTTGCCCCGCCGAGAAACGCGTTCGTTCCAAGGGCGGAGAGTCCGGTTTGCGCGAGGCCGTAGAGCGGTTCGAGGACGCCGCGCAGGTTGCAGAAGGAATAAGAGTTGCCGTTGGCCGGCAGGCGTTCCATGGATTTTTGGTAATCGGGATTGCTGGTCAGCGTCGGCTTCGTGGCGCTGGACTGGTCGAGCAGTTCGCGCACGTAATCGGGTGTGAGACCGAGGATGAAATAGTTGTCGGTGGTGACGTAGGTGGGCGAGACAAGACCGGCGCCGATACTGACCGTGTGCAGTGTCTGGCCGAGGTGCTCGGTTTGATTCCACGGCGCTTGTTCATCGGTGCCGAGGGTGACTTGCTTGAGCGTGTTCAACGCGGCATCCATCGCCGGCCGCATCTTGCCGGCGTCGCGGACTTCGGCGACCAGCGCCACATCCGGGATGCGCGTGCCCGCGCGCCAGTTCGCAATGAGGGCGGTTTCCGGGCCGAGGCGGGCGAGCACATCGTCGCGCATGCGGACGCCTTGACGGCGCAACGTTTGTTCGAACTGCAACGCGCCGGTGGCCAGACTGGGATTGCCGGACTGGGTGAGCGATTGCATGGCTTCGTCGTAGCCTTCGGTGAGATCGGCCGACGAGACGGTGTAGAGCAACGTTTGCGGTGTTGTGAACGCCAGCGATTTGCGCTGCGTGGGCGGTGATGGTTTCGGCGTGGCGTCCTTTTTGTACGCGGCAAACAACACGTCCTGAATGCCGCGGTCCACAAACGTGACGCTGGCGCCGGCGGTCTGGAGGCGGGCGAGCTTCTGGAAGGTGTTCGCGACCTGCGGCACCATCATAAACGGGCCAATCAAGTCCATGACGTGATCCACGTTGAAGAAGACCAGCCCTTCGTAGCCCGCCGGCATGTGGCTGACGACGTTGCGGTAGTTGGCGTTGGCCGATAACGCGGGCGAAGGGGATTGCGACGAGCTCTTGAACCGCGCGATCACGTCGCGCATCGCGTCCTCGCCGAGCGTGACGACGACCAGCGAATTCAGCGCCGCGCGACACACGAGATAACCGGGCCGGATTTCCCACACCGAATATTTCATGCCGAGGTGATTGCGCGTGGTGAACGCGACGTTGGGATATTGCGCCCGCAGACGCCGTTCGAGCTTGAACAGCATCGCGGCCGTCTCGAGGCGCTTTTTCTTCACATCCAAGCCGATCACCACGCCCGCCTGAACATTGGGGATCAACGCGATGTGCGTCACCGCGAGGAACGCTTCGCCCTGCAACGCGTCCAACACAGCTTCAAGGACGTCGTTCTCCTTCTTCGTGCCTTTCTTCTCGCCGAACGCGCTCCGCAACGCCGCCAGCGGTTTTTCCAGAAACGCCTGCACTTCCGGCTCGTGCCACATCGCATAGATTGCCGTCTTCTGGAACTCGGCGCGCGACTTTGCGAAATCGGGAATGTCCACGAACAGCAGCGTGGAGTCCGGCAACAAGTCGGTCGCCTTCGGTGCCGGCCGCGTCAGCGTGTAATACACCAATGCCCCGGCCACCACCGCGATCAACAACAATGCGAACAGGACGAATTTTTTCACAGGGCGGCGATGCTACCCCGGCACGCAGAGCATGGCAAGAGGGAAGCGCGTTCTGTGAACGAACTGTAGCCGCAACGTAAGCTGCGGACCGCTTATCGTGTGAAGGCAACCGCGGGGCCGAAGCTCACGCTTCGGCTACAGCCCTCGTACCCAGTACGGTTTTTCCGCCCAGAGCATGAAAAAAGATTTCATGATGTCGAATCCGCTCCACCATTCCGTCAGCATTTGAACGGCGGTAAGCAAGACCAGCGGCACCAGCACGTAGGCGACGAGAACGTCAACGCGCCGTCTTGCGGCGCGGGCAACTTTCCAGGGCCGGTAATGTTTCACACACCAATCCTGCACTGCAGCCGGCAGACCGATGTCGCGACCGGCCTTTTCACTTTCCAGCCATTTGTGCCGGAGAATCTCGTCCTTCGGCGGCGCGGGATTTCCGAAAATCTCGGTCAGCAACCCTTCAACATCATCAACAGTATCCGTCACATTCTCGATTGCGTTCATCACCATTTCCCCCTTTGATTTTTTCCTCCTCCAACGACAGGAGAAACGCCTATCATCTTTTGTGCCACGGGAAGTTTTCGAGCTTACTGTGCAGAGTACGAGCAACGCGAGTGGTCAAATCTAGTCACACTGGTTCATCTTGAACACGCGCCGAGCTGCGCCCTATCGCTGCACTTCGCGGTGGCGGAAGCAGGTGACGATGTGGTCGTTGACCATGCCGGCGGCTTGCATGTAGGCGTAGCAGATGGTCGAGCCGACGAAGGTGAAGCCGCGTTGGCGCATGTCCTTGCTCATCGCGTCGGACTCTTTCGATGTGGCCGGGAGTTGCTTCAACGATTTGAAATGATTGACGATCGGTTTGCCGCCGACGAATTGCCAGATATACCGGTCGAACTTGCCGAACGCTTCCTGCACGTCGAGAAACCTTTGCGCGTTGATGATCGTGGAGCGAAGCTTGAGCTTGTTGCGGATGATACCGGCGTCATTGAGCAACCGGCGGACGTCCTTTGCGCCGTACCGGGCAACCTTCGCCACGTCGAAATTGTGAAACGCGCGCCGGTAACCTTCGCGCCGGAGCAGGATCGTGCGCCAACTGAGTCCGGCCTGCGCGCCGTCGAGCACGATGAACTCGAAATGTTTCCGGTCGTTGTGCAACGGCATGCCCCATTCGGTGTCGTGGTACTCGATCATCACCGGGTGGCCGAGACACCAGTCGCAGCGTTGTCGATCCGATTTGGCTGTCATGTCGGGTCGGTAATTATGCTGGACAAACCGCGTGTTTCCAGCTAAATACGCCGGTCAAAGGAGGTGGATTTTCCACCATGCAGAAGAAGGCATTGGGCCGGGGACTCGATGCGCTCATTACCGGCGGCGTTGTGCGCACAGCAGTGATCGAGCCGCCACACGTGGAAGTTCCGGTGCGACCGCTCGGCGGTGTAGTAGCGCCTGTCTCAGGCGCAACCGGCACGGCCGCTGGGACAGCGGCTACTACAACGGCCGCTGGGGACAGCGGCTACTACAACAGCGGTGACGGCATCCGTCACATCGGCATTGACGCTATTGAGCGCAGCCGGTTTCAACCACGCAACGAGTTCGATCCCGAACAACTCCGGGAACTCGCCAACTCCATCAAACAACGCGGCGTCGTGCAGCCGTTGCTGGTTCGTCCGCTGAAGAAGGACGGAGGCAATGGCCGGTACGAGTTGATTGCCGGCGAGCGACGCTGGCGCGCGGCCCGCGAGGCCGGGCTGACAACGATACCGGCGATTGTGCGCGACGCGAGCGATCAGGAAGCGCTGGAGATCGCGCTGATTGAGAACTTGCAGCGCGAAGACCTCAATCCGATTGAGGAAGCCCGGGCGTACGAGCAGTTGACGACGCAGTTCAAGCTGACGCAGGAGCAAGTCGCAGAGAAAGTCGGTCGCAGCCGGGCGGCGGTGGCCAACGCGATGCGGTTGCTGGCGTTGCCGGAGGAAGTGCAATCGTGGATTGCCGACAACCGGCTCAGCGTCGGTCACGCAAAGGCGATTCTCGGATTGAGCATTGCCGAGGAGCAGCGGCTCGTAGCCGAGCGCGTGTTGAAGCGCAACATGACTGTGCGCGAGACGGAGAAGCTCGTCGAGCAACTCAAGGGCGACGCGAAGGTGCGTGCGCGCCGGATGGGTTCGACGGTGAAGTCGGCGCACATTCTGGCGCTTGAGGAGAAGTTGCAGCAGAAACTCGGCACGCACGTGGCGGTGTTTCACGGCAAGAAAAAGGGCCGGATCGAGATCGAGTATTACGGTAACGACGACTTGGCGCGATTGCTGGCAATTTTGGGGATTGAAAATCTGTAGGAGAAGTGTTTGTTGTAGGCCCGCTGCCCTCAGCGGGCGCCCCGTGAGGGCACGCGGCCTACAGCATGATTGATACAGACCAACGGCAACAACGCGCGAAACAGTACGAAGCGATTCACAACTGGCTGTTTGTCTTCGAGACGGCCATCACGCCTTTACTGTTGCTGGCCTTTCTGCTTACCGGCTTATCGCGGGCGCTCGCGGATTGGGCGCGCTCGCTTTCCTCGAATCCGTGGTTGTCCGTTGCGCTCTACGGCGCGGTGGTGGTCGTTGCGACAAAGCTGCTGTTTTTCCCGCTCAATTATTTTGGTGACTATCGTCTCGAACACCGGTTTGGTCTTTCCAACGAATCCTTCGGCGGCTGGTTGCTCGACGAAGCGAAATCGCTTGGGTTGAACCTCGTGCTCGGCGTGGCCGTGCTGGACGTTTTGTATTTCCTGCTGCGCCGGGCGGGGGACTGGTGGTGGATTGGCGCCGGGGCGTTCTTCCTGTTGTTTGGCGTCGTACTCTCGGCGTTGTTTCCGGTGTTGATTCTGCCGCTGTTCTACAAGTTGCAGCCACTCGAAAACGAATCGTTGAAACAGAAACTCGTCGCGCTCGCGCAACGCGTCGGCGCGAAAGTGCTCGGCGTGTACCGGATGGGGATGAGCGAGAAGACGAAGAAAGCCAATGCCGCGTTTGCCGGGCTCGGCAAGACGAAACGCATCATTCTTGGAGACACGTTGCTCGACGGATTTGCCGAAGACGAGATCGAAGTGGTGCTGGCGCACGAAATGGCGCACTACAAACACGGGGACATCTGGAAAATGATCGCGTGGAGCACGGTGACGACGCTGGCGGGATTTCGGATTTGCGATTTTGGATTTCGGATTGGCCTTGAGCGGTTGGGATTTGGCAGCCGGGCGGACATCGGCGCGTTCCCGCTTTTCGGGCTGTGCCTATTCGTCTTCGGACTTGTTGTCATGCCGGTCAACAACGCGTTCTCCCGTTGGCGCGAATGGAAGGCCGACGCCACCGCACTGCAATTGACCGACAATCGGGACGCGTTCATCCGCGCGATGCGCAAGCTCGCCGAGCAAAACCTCGCCGATCTCTCGCCGCATCCGGTCGTTGAGTTTCTGCTGCACGATCACCCGTCGCTGTCACGACGCATCGCCTGGGCTGAACAATGGCAACGCGGCTGACTCTGCTCTTCGTTGCGCTGCTGCTGACCGGCTGCGGATCGAAACCGCCTCCGGAAATTCAGTGGAATCAGTTCGACGGTATGCGCGCCTACCGGCACGTGGAGAAGCTGGTCAGCTTCGGACCGCGTCCGAGCGGCAGCGTGGAGTTGACGCGCGCGGCGACGTACATTCGCTCGCAGCTTGAAGAATCCGGTCTGCTCGTGGAGGAACAGTTGTTCAAGACGCTGACCCCGCGTGGGCCGATGCAGTTTCGCAACATCATCGGCAAAACGCGAATCCAAACCGGCAAACCCGGTAGCGTCATCGTCATCGGTTCGCACTACGATACGAAGTGGATGCCCGGCGTCAAATTCGTCGGCGCCAACGATGGCGGGTCGAGCTGCGGTGTGTTGTTGGAGGCCGCGCGCCTGGCGGCGGCGCAACCGGACCTGTGGTTTGTGTTTTTCGACGGCGAGGAGTGCATGGTCAACTACGGTGCCGAGGACGGGCTGTGGGGCAGCAAGTTTTTCGTCGAGGAACTGAAAGCAAATCGGCGGGTCAATTCGATCAAGGCGATGATTCTGTTGGATATGGTTGGCGACGCGAACTTGAACGTCACGATACCGGCGAATGGCGACAGCGCGCTCGTGCAACAAGTGTTCGAAGCGTCGCGTGCACTCGGTTACCGGGATTATTTCGGCTACCGGCCGGCGGAGATTCTCGACGATCATACTCCGTTCGTGCAGGCGGGCATACCGGCGGTGGACCTGATTGATTTCGAGTTCGGCAGCGGGCCGGGGTTGAACGACTACTGGCATACCGAGAAGGACACGTTGGACAAGCTGAGTCCCCGGAGTCTCGAGATCGTTGGGCAGACGACACTTCGGTTGCTGTCCCTCCTGCGAAATTCCGGCGCGACCCGTTGATTCGGCCCACCGCTTGCTATATCTTGAAATGCGATTGAAGGAATGGCGGCGATGGCGCATCTAACTTGCTGATAAGCAACTGATTTCGGAATGGAAGACAAGCTCCAAGTGCTTGAGAACGTGCCGGTTCTGGCGAGCCTCGGCGAAGAACTCATGAAGAGCCTCGCGGAACGGGCGGAGTTTGTCACAGTCAAGAAAGGCGAACTGGTCGTGCGCGAAAATGACCCCGGCGACGCACTTTACGTCGTCGTTTCGGGCCGGCTGCAAGCCTACACGCGGTTGAAAAGCGGCCACGAACGCGTCTTCGCCACCTACTGTGACGGCGACACGTTCGGTGAGATGCCCCTCTTGAGCGGCGAGACGCACTGGGCCAATGTGCGTGCGCTCAACGATTCGATGCTGCTGAAAATTCCCCGCGAAGATTTCGACGCGGTCGTGTCGCGCGACCCGCGCATTGCGGTCAGCTTCAGCCAACGGCTCGGCCACCGCATCAAGGAACTGCGCGCCGAAAAGCATCGCGCCAAATGGAGCACGATCATCGCGCTGTACAGCGCCATGCCCGGCGCCGGCAAGACGACGCTGGCGACGAACCTGGTGACAAGCTTGGCGCACGAAACGCAAGAGCCGGTCCTGTTGCTCGATTTCAGCGGACGTCAGCGCGGCATCCCGTTGATCAAGTGCGAACGGCTGGGCGCGAAGAACGGTGCTGTGCTGCAGGACCTCATCGTGCACGTGCCGACCGGCTTTGACCGTCTGAATCTGGATTTACTCGGCGACGAAAAAGAATTGCGCATGATCGCACCGCTGTTCGGGCATCTGGTGAAGAAGTACGACTACGTGCTCGTCGATCTTCCCAATGAAGCGTCCGCGTCGGTGTTCGAGTGCCTCGTGCAGGCCGACCAGATTTACGTCGTCGCCAAAAACGACGACGACCATTTGTACAAAACCCGGTTGCTCTTGGAAGACCTTCGCGCACACACGCCGGGCCGCGAAACGAAAGCGCGCGTGATTCTTACCGCCGTCAGCGGAACGGGCGCACCCTACGTCGAGGACGCGGAAAGAAAAGTCGGCCAGGAAATCGGCTACCTCCTGCGTTGGATTCCGAGCAACGATGTCATCGAATCCGTGGACGGCGCGCCGTACGTGTTGCGCAAACCGATGGAAGCGTACAGCCTTGTCGTGCGCCGCATCGCGCGCGAACTCGGCAACGTCGTGGTCGGACTGGCGCTCGGCACCGGCGCGGCGCGCGGGTACGCGCACATTGGCGTGATCCGGGTGCTGGAACGGGAAGGCATTGCCGTGGACGTGGTCGCCGGCAGCTCGATGGGCGCGTTGATCGCGGGCGCGTGGGCCGTGGGCAAGTCCGCCGACGAGATGGAGCAGATTGCGTTGCGCGTGAAAGGCAAGCGCGCGTTTCTGAGGTTGCTCGATCCGATGTTTCCCGGCGCCGGCATCATCCGCGGCATCCGCGTGACCAATTTCCTGCACTCGATCGTGGACGACCTGACATTTGCCGACACGGTCATCCCGTTGAAGATTGTCGCCGCTGATTTGAACACCACCGAGGAAGTTGTCTTCGAGGACGGCAAGATCCTCGACGCGATTCGCGCCAGCATCAGCATCCCCGGCGTGCTGCGGCCGGTGCTGAACGACGGCCACGTGCTGATTGATGGCGGTATCGCCGATCCTGTGCCGGTCGGCGTGCTGGCTCGTGCCGGCGTCGCCAAGATCATCGCCGTCAACACCATTCCCAATGCCGACGAGATGCGGCAGCGCGACCGGTATCGTTCGGAAATGCTGCGCGTCTCGCGCCGGCAACGCCGCGCCGCCGTGCGCGAGACCGGCCCCATCGTGGACACGCCGACCAGTATTATCAACGTCTACATGCGCTCGATGCACGCGATGCAGTCGCACCTCGCTGAGGAAGCGTGCAGCAACGCCGACGTGGTGATCCGTCCCGCCGTGCGCGGCGGTTTGTGGTACGACTTCTATCATCCCGAACAATTCATCCGTGCCGGCGAAGCGGCAGCCGAGGCTGCGCTCCCGCAACTGAAAGAGCTGGTGCGCGTATGAACTGGGATCGACTCCCGGCCTCGGTCTTGCGCGGCGTCCAGAACGAGAAGCTGCACCGGTATCTCAACGAAGTCATCGCGCCGTTTCATCCGTATTACCGGCAACTCTTCGCCGAGCATCGCATTGACGTGCGCAACATCAAGACGGTCGCCGACCTGCGCCACATTCCGTTTACCAGCAAACCGGACATGCTGGCCACGCCGGAGCGCCCCGAAAAATTCCGCGATTTCATCATCACGCCGGACGCATCAGTGCTGAAGCACCGGCCCCGCGTCATCGCCGAAGCATTGTTTCGCGGCAAGCGCGCCGTCGAGCGCCGCTTCGAGCGCGAGTACCGGCCGATCTTCCTGACGGCCACCACCGGCCGGAGTTCCTCGCCGGTATCGTTCGTATACACCGACTACGACATGCAAAACCTGCGCACGACCGGCGCGCGGCTCATCCAGACGTTCGCCGCGACGACGAAGATGCGCGGCGCGAACATGTTTCCGTACGCGCCGCATTTGGCGTTTTGGCAGGTGGTTTTTGCCGGGCTGGAGTTCGGTATGTTGCTGGTCAGCACCGGCGGCGGCAAGGTGATGGGTACCGACGGCAACATCGCCGTGATCGAAAAACTCAAACCCGAAGCACTCGTCGGAATTCCCACGTTCGTGTATCACGTCATTCGGCAAGCCCACGACGAGGGCCGCAAGTGGCCGCAGGTCTGCAAGATCGTACTCGGCGGCGAGAAGAGTCCGCCCGGCATCCGTCGCAAGATGGTCGAACTATTGCAGGAAATGGGGGCCGGCGACGTACGCGTCTGCGGCACGTACGGATTCACCGAAGCGCGCATGGCATGGGGCGAATGTCCGATGCCCCCGGACCAGGCAAGCGGCTATCATTTGTTCCCCGACCTCGGCATCTTCGAAGTTGTTGACCCCGAAACCGGCGAGGTTAAAGGCGAAGGCGAGCCCGGTGAGCTGGTTTATACGCCGCTCGACGCGCGCGGCACCGTCGTGTTGCGTTACCGGACCGGCGATTGCGTGGACGGCGGGGTAACGTGGCAACCGTGTCCGCATTGCGGCCGGACCGTTCCGCGCATTGTGGGCAATATCGGCCGCGCCAGCAGCACGAAGGAATTGAACATCAGCAAGGTCAAAGGCACGCTGGTCAACTTCGACATTTTCCAGCAGATTCTCGACGACACGCCGGACGTGGGTGAGTGGCAGATCGAAATCCGCAAGCACAACGACGACCCGCTCGACGTGGACGAGTTGATTCTGCATCTCGCTCCCGCCAACGGGGCCGCCGTCGAGCCGCTCAAACAGAAAATTCGGGCCCGCTTCCAGACCGAACTCGAAATCACGCCCAACCGGATCGAGACCCACCCGCTCGACGACATGCTCAAGCGCATCAAACTGGAGACCGCCCTCAAAGAAATCCGCATTCTCGACTCCCGCCCGAAGGCGTGACTTCTATTGCAGTTGCTCAAGGCGTTGTTTCTCGGGGATCCCAGCGCCCGTCAAAATCCTCTGGAGTTCATCCAGCGCTTCAGAATTTCGGGCCGCAAAGAGAAACGGTGCATGGGAAACATAATAGAAACAGGGAAACCTCTCGTCTACAAGACAGCGCATCTTGGCTTCGCGCTGTTCCTTCCGGGTCTGCCCGCTATTTCTGTAGTCGCTCTGATCAAATGTTATCGCGCATCGAACTCCTGGCGTACGTAGTTGGCCAATAATGGTATTGATGGCGATGTGCGTACGACCCTCTGTCTGGTTATGTTCGCAAGGCAATCTGATCCCAGTGTCGGGATCGTTGAGGATGGAGTAGGCTTCCGGGCGGTCATTCGTCAGCATCGGTATCCCGGTCAGACGGGTAAAATCTTGACGCAGTTGTTCGTCGTCGAAAAACCGCGGTTCTGCATACAGCGGTGCCCAATCGGCAAGCATTTCACGCCACATACGTTTGACTGCGTCGTATGAATCTCCGAAAAACTCACGTTTCATCATTCATTGTCCTCGCCGAAAGTGGCAATAAAGTTCATCACAGAAAGCTTCGTTGCTCATGAAAGCAGATTTGCGAATTTCGTTCAAGTATTGCCGCGCGCGCCCGAAGGTCTGACGCGCTAGGAAAATTGCTGGACGGGCGGGCTGGAATTCTTCATACTGAGGGCCGTCACACCGTAGATAGAAGCTCGTGGGGAAATTGGAGGGGGAAACGTCTGCTAAACGCATAACCCACGGAGGTGGACTCATGAAAGAAGTGTTTGATCAGATGTGGCAGTCGATCGGGGCGTATCTGCCCAATCTTCTCGGTGCACTGGCAATCCTCGTCATCGGTTGGGTGATTGCCTTTGCGGTCGCGGCGCTGGTGCGCTACTTGTTGCATCGCACCACACTGGACAACAAGCTCGCCCGCACGGTGTTCGGGAAGGAAGACTCCAAGGGCATGCCCGTGGAGGACGTGGTTGCGCGCGCGGTGTTGTTGATCATCGGGGTGTTCGTGCTGCTGGCGTTTTTTGAGGCGCTGCGGCTCACGACGATCACGGAACCGCTGAACTCGCTGCTGAACAACACCTTTGCCTATCTGCCGCGCGTCTTTGGCGCGGTCGTATTGTTGCTGCTTGCCTGGCTGGTGGCCACGGTGTTGCGGCGCGTCATGCTCGCCACGATGGAGCGCACGAAGCTCGACGAGAAAGTGGGCGGCGAGATCAAAGTCGCCGGCAAACAGCTGGCACTGAGCAAGACGCTGGCGGAAGTGGTGTACTGGCTGACCTTCCTGTTGTTCCTGCCGGCCATCCTCGACGCCCTGGCGTTGAAGGGGCCGCTCGAACCGGTGCAAACGTTGTTGAACCGGATCTCGGACTTTATGCCCAACCTGTTGGGCGCAGCGCTGATCATCTTGATCGGCTGGTTCATCGCCCGCGTGGTGCAGCACATCGTCGCCAACCTGCTGCAAGCGGCAGGCGCGGACCGCTTGGGCGAACGTGTTGGCGTGGCCGAAGCGCTCGGGGAGCGAAAGGTGTCGGGCGTTGCAGCGTTGGTCGTGTACGTGCTCATTCTGATCCCGGTACTGATCGCGGGGTTAAATGCGCTCAAGCTCGATGCCATCACGCAGCCGGCGAGCGATATGCTCGGCAGGATCCTCGTCGCGTTGCCGTCCATCTTCGGCGCCGTCCTGATTCTGGTGGTGGCGTATGTCGTGGCGCGAGTCGTGTCCACGATGGTTTCCAGCGTGCTCGCGGGAACGGGTTTCGACAACGTGTTGGTCAAAGTGGGCGTGATGAGAAAGCCCGGCGAAGGCGCGTTCGCTCCGTCCGCGTTGGTCGGCGCCGTGATCCTGGCGGCGATCATGGTGCTGGCGGGCATCGAGGCGGCGCGGATGCTCAAGTTCGATATGCTGGCCGATATCCTGGCCAAGTTGCTCACCTTCGGCAGTCACGTGTTACTCGGGTTGGTGATCATGGCGATCGGCGTGTTTCTCGCCAACGTCTGTACCAAGGCCGTGCGGGAGAGCGGCAGCGCGCATGCCAGCGTTCTCGCCACCGCGACGCGCGTGTCAATTCTTGTGTTGGCCGGCGCGATGGCCTTGCGCCAGATGGATGTCGCCAATGAAATCATCCAGCTCGCCTTTGGCTTGATCATCGGCGCCGTGGCGGTCGCTGTGGCGCTTGCGTTTGGCCTCGGCGGACGCGATAGTGCGGCGCGAATCATCGAGGAGTGGCGCGGCACAATCAAAGGTAAATAGCTTCATCAGCAACGCGCGCGAGTTGCTGCGAGGGAAGGGGGAATCATGAAACAGGCGGCCTGCCTGCTGGCGGGATTGCTTTGGACATTGAGCGCCGGGGCGGAACTACACACGCAACACATCGAATACAAAGACGGCGACACGGTGTTGAAAGGCTACCTTGCCTACGACGCTGCGTCGAAGACGAAACGTCCCGGCATTGTCGTCGTCCACGAATGGTGGGGCTTGAACGACTACGCTAAGCACCGGGCCGACATGCTGGCGCAACTCGGTTACGTCGCGTTCGCCGTGGATATGTACGGCGACGGCAGAGTTGCCACCACGCCCGAGGAAGCGGGCAAGCTGGCCGGTGCCGTCAAAGGCGACCGGCAGTTGATGTGCGCCCGCGTGACGGCCGGGCTGGACGTGTTGAGGAAGCATCCGCTTTGCGACGCCAAACGAATCGCCGCGATTGGTTATTGTTTTGGCGGCACGACCGTGCTCGAACTCGCCCGCAGCGGCGCCGACATGGCCGGCGTCGTCAGCTTTCACGGCGGACTCGACACACCGAATCCAGCCGAACCCGGCAAGATCAAATGCAAAGTTCTCGTCTGCGCCGGTGCCGACGACCCGTACGTGCCGGCGGCACAAGTTGCCGCGTTCGAGGACGAAATGCGCATAGCGGGCGCCGACTGGCAGTTAATCAGCTACAGCGGTGCCGTCCACAGCTTCACCAATCCCAACAGCGGCAATGATCCGTCCAAAGGCGTGGCCTACAACGAGCGCGCCGACAAACGTTCGTGGGAAGCGATGAAGCAGTTCTTCGCCGAGATTTTCAAGTGACAGATAAGTCGGCACCGCATCAATCGGCCTTGCGCTGGGGACGGCGAGACATTCCGAACCATTGCTATTTTGTCACCGCTACTATCGCCGGTCGTCGCCCGGCCCTAGCCGACCCGGTTGCTGCGCGGATTGTCGTGGATTGTCTGTGCTGGCTCCAGCATCACGAAGCGATTCGTCTGATGGGCTTCGTTGTCATGCCTGATCATATGCATTTCGCGTTTGTGTTGGAGCCCACGACATCGCGGCCGGGAGGCCGCTCCTACAATCGTGAAGACTCCGGTGAGGAGCCCGTAGGAGCGGCCTCCCGGCCGCGACCTTCCCTCGCGAATGTCATGCGCGGCTTCAAGAGTTATACGGCTCGCAGAATCAACGAAGCGTTCGGCCTGACCGGCCCACTCTGGCAAACCGCGTACCACGACCACCTCGTTCGCGACCGCAAAGATTTCGAGACACGCTTGCGTTACATGCACGGCAATCCGGTTCGGAAAGGCTTGTCGCGTTTCGAGCATGACTATGTATTCTCGACTGCTCATCCCAAATTCGCTCACCTGATTGATTGGGCGTGGTTGGACGGGATCGAACCCGGTCGCGGCCGGGAGGCCGCTCCTACGTTGTCTGCTCAATGCTCGCGTGATAGTTTACAGGCGAGATGACACGGCTGGCCATCATTGATGGAATTCGGACGCCGTTCTCGAAGGCGGGAACGGATTTGAAGAGCTTGCCGGCGCAGGAACTCGGTCGCATCGTCGTGAGCGAGTTGCTGGAGCGGACCGGCATTGATCGTCGCATCATCTCGCAAATCATCTTCGGCAATGTCGCGCAGCCACCGGAAGCGGCGAACATCGCCCGCGTCATCGCGCTCAACGCCGGTATCCCGCAGGAAACTCCCGCGTACACGGTGCATCGCAATTGCGCCAGCGGCTTCGAGGCCGTGACGAGTGCGTACGAGAAGATGGTGGCCGGGCAGGGCGATGTGTACGTCGTCGGCGGCACGGAAAGCATGTCGAACATCCCGCTGTTGTTTTCGACGGCTGCTGCCGACAAATTCGCCGCGCTGAACCGCGCCAAATCGTTTTTCGGGAAAGTCAGCGCCGCGCTCTCGTTCCGGCCGGGCGATTTCAAGCCGCGCATCGGCGTGATGCTCGGGCTGACCGATCCGGTCTGCGGTTTGAATATGGGTCAGACCGGCGAAGTTCTTTACCGGGATTTCGGGATTTCCCGCGCCGAGCAGGATGCGTTTGCGTTGGAGTCACATCAACGGGCTACGAAAGCGCGCGCCAAACTGCGCGAAGAGACGATGACCGTCTATCTACCGCACGGGAAGTTCGTCGAGCAAGACAACGGTGTGCGCGAGAATCAAACGACCGAGGCATTGGCGAAACTCAAGCCGGTCTTCGACCGCCGCAACGGCACAGTCACAGCCGGTAATTCATCGCAACTCACCGACGGCGCGGTTGCGCTCTTGGTGATGAGTGAAGACAAGGCGAAGAAACTCTCACTCGAACCACTCGGCTATCTCCGGGCGTACGCCTACGCCGGTGTTGATCCGCAACGCATGGGACTCGGCCCGGCGTATGCGATTCCGAAAGCGCTCGGAGAATCGGGCGTGAAATGGGACGACGTGCAGCTCATCGAAATCAACGAAGCGTTTGCGGTGCAAGTGTTGGCGGTGGAACTGGTGTTACGGAAACAATTCGGTCTGGATATCAACCGCGATATGCTCAACGTCAACGGCGGTGCCATTGCGCTCGGTCATCCGGTCGGAGCGAGCGGTGCGCGGCTCGTGCTGACGTTGCTGAAGGAAATGGAACGTCGCCATTTGAAGACCGGCATTGCTTCGGCGTGCGTTGGCGGCGGGCAGGGTGCCGCTTTGATTTTGGAGCGCGACTGATGGAATCGCCACGACTCGAAATTGATGCCGACGGTATCGCGTGGGTCACGTTCGACGATCCGGATGCGAAGGTGAACCTTCTGAATCCGGCAACTGTCGGACAACTCGACAAAATTCTCGATGGACTTCTCCAGCGCAAACCAACCGGCTTGGTTTTCATCAGCTCGAAGCCGGACATTTTCATCGCTGGTGCCGACATCAAGGAGCTGGAAAAGATCGGCAACGCCGCGCACGGCGTAGAATTGGCGCGAGCCGGTCACAAGATTTTCGGGAAGATTGAACAACTTGGCGTACCGAGCGTAGCGGCGATTGACGGCGCGTGTCTCGGTGGCGGTTGCGAGTTGGCGCTGGCGTGTCGGTTCCGCGTCGCGACGGACAATCCAAAAACGCAGATTGGATTACCGGAGACGCAGCTCGGGATCATACCGGGCTGGGGCGGGACGCAGCGGCTGCCGCGCTTGATTGGTTTGCGCGCGGCGCTGGACATCATCGTCGCCGGCAAGACGGTCAACGCCGGTAAGGCCGTGCGAATCGGATTGGTGGACGCGGCGGTGCCGGCAGTCGCATTGCGCCAAGTCGCGGTGAAGTTGGCGCGTGGGAGCGGCATTCCTGCCGCGACCGGTCGCGACAAGAATTTCGCTCCCACAAGAAGGATGCATTGGGAAAACCGGTGGCCGGCGCGTCCGCTCATTTGCCGGATCGCGCGGAAGCGAACGCTCGCCAAGACGCGCGGCCACTATCCGTCGCCGTTGAAGGCCATCGATGCGGTGGAGCAGGGGCTGGCGTCGTCGTTGGAGAACGGCTTGGAGATTGAAGCGCAGATCTTTGGCGAAGTCGCCGCGACGCCGGTATGCAAGAATCTGATTCGCGTGTTTTTCCTGCGCGAGAAGTATTCGAAGCTGCGGGTCAAGGGTGCCGAGTCGGCGAAGAAGATTGAGAAGGTCGGCGTGCTCGGCGCCGGCGTGATGGGCGCCGGCATCGCGCAATGGTGCAGTGCGCGCGGGTTGACGGTGCGGTTGAAGGACATCAAGACGGAGTTCGTCGCGGCCGGTATCAAACGTATTGCGGACATTTACCGGGACGGTGTGAAACGCCGGAAGGTTTCGGCGTTGGACGCGGAACACGGCATGGCGCGCGTGCATCCGACGACGGAGTACACCGGCTTCAGCGATTGCGATTTGGTGATCGAGGCGGTGCTGGAGAAAATCGAAGTGAAGCGGCAGTTGTACAGCGAGTTGGTGCCGCGCTTGGGCAAGCGGTGTGTGATTGCCTCCAACACGTCGGCCATTCCGATCGATGAACTGGCGGAGGCAAGCGGTCGGCCAACGGAGTTTGTCGGCATCCATTTCTTCAATCCCGTGCACCGGATGCCGTTGGTGGAAGTCGTGCGCGGGACGAAGACCGCGCCGGATGTGCTGGCGACGGCGGTCGAGTTTGCAAAGCAGTTGAAGAAGATTCCCATCGTGGTGAAAGGCGCGCCGGGATTTCTCGTGAACCGGTTGCTCATGCCGTACCTGAACGAAGCCGGCAAGCTGCTCGGTGAAGGCGTCGGCATCGAAGCGATTGACAAGGCGATGCTGGATTTTGGGATGCCGATGGGGCCGTTGCGGTTGATTGACGAGGTCGGAATTGATGTTGCCTATGACGTGGCGCGCGAGTTGGCGGTGGCGTTCAGTGGCCGGATGAGCGTCGCGCCGGTATTGCAGAAGATTCACGATGCCGGGCTGAAAGGTCGCAAGGGTGGCAAAGGGTTCTACGTGTACGCCGGTAAGAAGGAACGCGTGAATCGCGAGTTTCGCGGCGAGGAGCGTCCGGCAACAGAGATTCAGCATCGTTTGCTCGAAGTGATGATCAACGAGGCGAAGCGGTGCCTGAGCGAAGGCGTGGTCGCATCGGAAGACGACATCGATGCCGGAATGATTTTCGGGACCGGCTTCCCGCCATTTCGCGGCGGGTTGGTGCAGTACGCGCGCGATTCAGGATTGTGGGTCTGACCGTTTCGCGCGGAAGAAACTCTGCAGCAAGTCGCGCGCTTCCGCTTCTTTCACGCCCGAAACAACCTCGACGGTGTGATTCAATCCTTTCGCGGAAGTGATGGCGAAGACCGAGCCGGCACCGCCGGCGCGTTCGTCGCGCACGCCGAACACGAGTTTCTTCATTCGCGATAATACAATCGCGCCGGCACACATCGGACAGGGTTCTTTGGTGACGAAGAGCGTGCAGCCTTCAAGTCGCCAGTCGCCGAGCGCGTTGGCGGCCTGTGTAATCGCCAAGATTTCGGCATGCGCCGTTGCGTCTTTGAGCAGTTCCACCTGGTTGAACGCGCGCGCGATGATCTTTCCCTCACGCACGATCACTGCGCCGACCGGCACTTCGTCAGCCTCGTAAGCCATCTTCGCCTGCCGGAGTGCCTCGCCCATGAAATACTCGTCACTGGTCAGATTGATCTGGGATGGCTGTTGTGGTTGGTCAGAACGCATGTTGCGGTTCCGTTGCCATGTTGTACGCGAATAGTGAGTACCCAATCCGCGCCATCGGGGTATGATGTTCTCGCAACCATTGCCATTCGGGCCGCATCAGTGGAGTAGCTGAAATCACCAGCAGGCCTTGCTGAAGTTGACGAGCCTCCCCGACGGTGACGAGAGTGCAGGGGATTTTGTAATACTCAATCGAACCTTGCGGGCCGAAGTATTGGAGATAGACATGGTTGATGCCGCGCTCATCCAAAAATCGCTTCAGTCGCTTGACCTCTTGTCCCCAATTGAGGTTGGAATCCACCAGATACTGGTGACCGTTGGTCGACCCGCCGGCGAACTCGTTGAAGTACTCGATGAAGAAGGGGTCGGCGCGGATTGTCGTCACGGCGAGCCAGCCGCACAGCAGCCACGCTCCGACGCGAAGCGGGCGCGGCCGGTGCCCGAATTGTGTTGCTGTTCCGACAGTGAATAGCGCAAGCATCGGCAGAAGGTGTCGCACCCCGATGTTTATTTTCCCCATCATCGCAAAGCCAAGATACAAAAAGCCGGAGAGCCAAGGTGCTGCAGACCCGAAGGAGACCTGACGGTATCGCGTCAAGAAAAGGCTGACGCCGGCAGCGAGCAGAAACAACAACGCGACCGGCGTTTTCACGGCCAGCGCGACCGGAAAATAGTACCACCACCCGGAAACGCGCCATTCACCGCAAAGGTATGCCTCAGGCCCGGTGGTCGTCATTCCGCTCACCAGTGCCAAGCCCTTGAAGAAATCGGGCGGAATCAGAATTGGGCGCAGGGTCTGAAACCAGCCGGGGACGCCCAATTTGGCGGCCTGCTCTGCCGGCAGAGGCGGGGCCGGTGCCCAATTCGGCGCGTATTGCAACAACACCAGTGCCCACGCGGCGACCGCCATAAGAGGCAGCATCTTCAAAAACTTCCGGATTCGATCCTTGTCGTGAGGTTCTTTCCACCAGAAGGTTAGTGCAAGGATCGCAGAAATGGGCAACAGCAGGATCGCTGCGTATTTCATTAATAGTGCGCCGCCGAACGCCAACCCAGCGCGCACAGACGTCTGCCATTTCGGGTTTTCTAGGAAACGGATGAACGTGTAGACGGAAATTAGCGTCATCAACGTCGCCCCGGCCTCCGTGATGATCAGATGTCCGTAAGCCAGAGCGAGCGGATTGAACACCCACATTGCCAGACCGAGAAGTGCGGCTTCGACGGTGACGAGCTTGCGCACCCAAACGAAGATGACCAGACCGGTAAGGAGCGTCAGCGCGACCTGCATTATTCGCCCGGCGAGCAGCAGACGGTCGGCGTCGTTCGTTCCGCCATGCAGAAACCATTCTCCGTACGCCTCGGCTTCCTTGTACGGCCAGTAATACCAGTTGGCCGGTCCCTCTGGAAACAACTCGCGCGTGGCCGGCCACGGTTCATCCAGCCGCCAGTTGCCGATCCAAGGTCGTGCTCGCGGAAAGAATCTGCGCCCTTCGACAAAGTCATCCGCAATTGACGGCACCTTTACATCCATCAACAACAGCGGCAAGGCCGACCACATCTTCGAAAGTGGAGGCTGGTCGGGATGCATATGGAACCCCTTGCCTTGCCAGTAGGCGTAGCCCGTCGCCAGACACCATGGCTCATCCCCGGTCGCGCTTTCCTCGAGGATCGGACGCCACATGAGCGCGGCCATCATCACTAGCAACACGGCAACAACACCGACTGTTGTGAAGCGACCACTCATAATTCTGGCAGGCGATAGGGCTTGCTGCGTTCGTACAATTCCAGTCGAGACCGGATGGCGATCACGAGGTTCGTGTCGTTGCGTGCCTCGGCCAACTGCAGCGCCTCGCGCGCTGTCGCCACGGCCTGCTCGAAGCGACCGGCTTCGGCGTAAGCGGCGCCGAGCGTATCGAGCGGCTTGAATTCCTTGCGGCCGGTAAGTTCGGCGAGGCGTTCGCCGATTTGGATGGCCTGCAGCGCATTGCGCACGGTGGGATCGGGCGCTGTTGCCATGATCCAAGCCATCTCGTCGCCCATGACCATGTGGCGCGGCTCGACCTCCAGCCCGCGTCGAAACGTCTGGACGGCCTCGGCGTACTCGCCCTGCGCGACCAATGTCCGGCCCAGTCCCAGATACGCGTCGGCCAGGCGCGGCTTCAATTCGATGGCTTTGCGGTAGCTTTCGGTCGCTTCGGCATAGCGGCCTTGCCGCTGCAACGCAACGGCGAGATTGTACTGCGCCTCGGCAAAACCGGGGCTGATCCGCAGCGCCTGCTCATAGTGTCTGATTGCGTCGTTGAGTCTGCCCGTTTGCTGCAAGGCGACACCCAAGCTGTTGTGCGCTCCGTCGAGGTCGGGCTTGATGAGCAGCGCCTGTTCGTAATGCCCGATCGCCTCCTGCATCTTGCCTCGTTGAACCGACGCAACTCCGAGGTTGTAGTGAGCCTCGGCGAAATCGGGCTTGAGCTGCAGTGCCTGCTCGAAATGCCTGATCGCCTCCTCGATTTTACCCGTTTGCTGCAAGGCGACCCCGAGATTGTAATGTGCCTCGGCGAAATCTGGCTTGAACCGCAATGCCAGATCGAAGTGCCGCACCGCATCTTGGATCTTGCCGGCTCGCAACAAGGCGTTTCCCATCAAGCACTGGGACTCACCGTAGTTCACAACGCCGACGAGCAGGTTAAACGCCACCGAGAAGCCAAGCACCGTGCTCCAACCCCAACGCACCGCACGCCGCCAGACTGGCCGGGCACGGAGCGTGTGCTCCAATCCGAGGATGCCAACCACGGCCAGCAACACCAATGCAGGCAGAAACTCGACCTCATAACGCATGCTTGCGGCGAAGAAAGCTCCGACGGTCAACGCACAAATCCCAAAAAGCAGGGCCGTCGCCGCCGAGAACTCGCACAGACGGGCGCGCGCCTCCGCCAAACGTCCGCGCCAAGCTAGCGGCACGGCCAACGCCAGCCACACCAGTGGAATGTTGGTCAGTACGCCGAAGGGAGTTTGCATTGATCCAGCGCCCGTTGGGCGGGCTAGCGCAGCGATTTCACGCACGAAGGGAAACCGACCGCTCCAGCGCGCCGGCTCAAAAAAATAGACCCGCAAGTTGAACCAAAGATAGCGCAGACTAAAGTATTGCTGCGCCTTCTGTCCTTCTGGAACCAACTGGTAGTGCACGCCGAATTCGAGCGGACTATCGAACCGCAGGGCATTGTACAGCATCAACCCAAGCCCAATGACAGTGATCGGGACGATCGCCGCAGTCAACAAAGTCCACAACCGCCGTCCTTCACGCCACGCTTGGATCACCGGCACCAGCAGGATCACCGCTCCGAACAGTAGAGAGGACCGCGCCCCCACAGCCAGTCCGTACGCAACGCTGGCTGCCACCAGCCACCGGCAGCTGCGCTCTCGCTGGTGCAACGCGCACCAGAGCGCTCCCATGGTCAGCATTGTCAGCATGTATGCGCAACTGACCGGCACTTCGTGGACCTCGGAGCGCGATAAGATCCACGGCATCCCGGTCGCCAAACCAAGCGCGAGCGCGCAGGCTGCCACCACCCCGATGCGTACTTTTGCAAAATAGCGCCGCCACAGCGCGTGCAGCAAACCCACGCTTGCCAAAAAGCCAATGGCGCAAAAGATCGCCACGGCTTGTTTGTGGAGAAGGTAGTCACCGGTCAGCGCGGCGTAGGGCCAGAATAGGATCAAAGCAGGCGTAACCCCCCAATAAAGGTAGAACTTGCCTTTGTAGAAACTCAGATCGAGAGTCGTGTAAGGAAAAGACCGATAGGGAGCATTGGCGACCGGATCGTAGGGGTCAGCGAGCTGCGCCAGCCCCGGCGGCACCTCCTTTTTTAGGCTGAGTTGGCCGGTGCGGAAGCCCTGCACCAGCAAATTGTAGTAAGCGTCAGCCGCGTTTAAGTTCAACGACTCGAAAATACCCGAGCGGGCCGTATAGGCGTAGACACCGATGACCAGTGTACACACAGCGCCAAGAAATCCGCGCTGCTTCCTCGAGGCCTTCATTTCTGGCATCTGCGCCTCTTTGCGATCGGGGCTGTCGTTGATCATCTCAGCTTCGGGTTTCGCGTCACGGGCCTGTCAGCCGGTAGGGCTGGCGCTGCTCATAGAAGCGAAGTCGTCCCTCGATCGCGACCACCGAGTTGGTATCGGTACGAACTTGTGCGAGCGCCAACGCTTCTCGCGCCGTCCGCGCCGCGTCGTCGAAACGGCCTGCTTCGGCGTAGGCGGCGGCCAGCGTGTCGAGCGGCTTCAGTTCCTTACGATGAGTCAACTCCACGAGGCGTTCGCCGATCTGGATGGCCTGCGGCGCGTTGCGCACGGCGGGATCGGGCGCTGTTGCCATGATCCAAGCCATCTCGTCGCCCATGACCATGTGGCGCGGCTCGACCTCCAGCCCGTGCCGAAATGTCTGGATTACCTCGGCGTATTTGCCCTGCGCCGCGAGTGTTCTGCCCAGTTCCAAGTACGCGTCGGCCGTGGCCGGCTTCAGTTCAATGGCTTTGCGGAACTGCGCGACCGCTTCGTCCAAGTGGTGGCCCCCGCGCAGGATGAGGGCGAAGTTGTACCGGACTTCGGGCACGTCGGGCGCTGCCCGGAGCGCGGCTTCGAAGTGTTGCGTCGCCTCGTCGATCTTGCCTTGCTCCACGAGGAGTTTGGCGAGATTGCTGTGCGCCATCACATAATCGGGACGCAGCGCGATGGCTTTGCGGTAGTTGTCCGCCGCTTCGTCACGGCGACCCTGTTCCTGCAGCAGTGCGCCGAGATCATAGTACGCTTCCACCATTGTCGGTTCGGCAAGAATTGCCAGACGAAATGCTTTTTCGGATTCAGTAGGTCGCTTCCATAAATAGTACAGCCGCCCAAGACAGTAGTGCGCCTTGCTCCAACTGCCTTGCATGCGCAGTGCTGCAAACAATTCCTGCTCTGCTTCGGGGTACCGGCCCAACTCGGTCAACGCAAACCCGAGATTGGAGTGCGCCTCCAGAAAATTCGGTTTCAGCCGCAGGGCCTCGCGTAACATTCTTTCCGACTCCACGTACTGGTGTCGAATGTTCAACATGGCACCGAGGTTATTGTAGGCGAGGAACGCGCCGGGATTCTTCGCGAGTGTATCGTGCCACAGCGTCTCGTCATCGTGAAACGCGTGCGTGTGCTGCCAAGCGAACATCCCCGCCGCCGCAATGGCCAAGGCAGCAACGAGTGTTTGGAGCAGCCGTTGCTGCAGCAGCCACGCTGCTCCTGCTGTGACGAGTGCTATCACACCGGGAGCCGCGAGATATTGAAAGTGATCCGCTACGAACGAGTAGCGAAAGTAGTAGATATCAAAGAAATCCAGCACGGGCAGTAATGCGACGAAGAAATACCCAAATCCAAACAAGCAGGCGCGCGCCCATTTGTGTTGCCGCAATTGCCATAGCACAAGGCCCAAGGCGAAGGCGACGAGCACGGGCAGCAGTGTTGCGAACGAATCCGCATTCAATTCCCATCGGGGATAAACGAATGTGAGCTTAGCCGGCCACAGTAGTTTGCCCGCATAAAACCATAGTGTTTTGCCAGCGAGAGCGAGCCGCTCCGTCAGGCTCAAAGCCCATTCCTTTGGTGCGCGAGCGATGGTGCGGCTTTGTTCGACAACGGTAAGCAGCGACATGGCCAGCGCCAGTGCGAAGAATGGCGAAACTCGGATGAAGTCCGCACGTTGCCAGCGTCTGCGCTCCCACCAAGCGATGAGCAACAAGACTGGCGGCAGAACGACGGTTGAAGGTTTACTCAGCAACGCGGCGGCGAAACAGAGCGCCGCCGCCGCGTACCAACCCCGGCTGGTCTTCTCTTCGAAGTTGAGAAAACAAAGCAGTGAAAGAAAAAAGAACAACCCCGACTGCGTGTTCTTCAGTTCTGTGATCCAGGCCACCGACTCGACATTGACCGGATGGACAGTCCACAAGGCAGCCGCGACCCACGCACCGCGCACGTTCAGTCGGCGCAACAGCACGAACAACAGCGCGGCGTTGAGGCCGTGCAAGGCTATGTTGACCGCGTGATAGGGAAGCGGGTTCAGGCCCCACAACCGATGTTGCACCCAGAAGTTTGTTAGCGTGAGCGGGTAGTAGCGCGAGACGGCGAGCGACGACCAGATTTTGCGCATTCCATCAGGCGCGGTCATGGCCGGATTGGCCGTCAGATGATCGTCGTCATCCCAAATAAAGCCGTTGCGCAACGCGGGCAGATAGGTCAGCGCCGTCAACGCAACCAGCGCGGCGATGGCCAACGCGACTTTGCTCCGACTCATGGCCCAGACCTTAACGATTCGGCTTTCGTGCAGCAAGTTTCGAGTTCCGAGAGCCGATGAGATTATCGCGCTTGACTTTGGGTATGGGGTACCGCCCTTTTAACTGGCTGTGTCTGGTGAAAATGCATTGCGGTACCAGCCGAAAGAGAATGACCCGTTTTCCAGTCATTCGCTCATTCTGGCGCGCGTTGGGGAAGGGCGGGGGCGGCGTCTGCTCGATGTCGGCGCGGCACAAGGGATATTGGCGCAACGGTTCATGGAGCGTGGGTTTGAGGTGACATGCCTCGAGGGGGATCCTACACTGGCCGCCATGGCGCAAGGCAAGTGTCACCGGATGATTGTGGCCGACCTCGACAAGGAGATCCCGGAATTGGAAGGTCCGTTTGATGTGGTCGTGTACGGTGATATTCTGGAGCATCTGAAAAGCCCGGCGGAAGTCTTTTCGGGGCTGAACCGGTATGTCAGCCCGACCGGCAAGATTATCGTTTCGGTGCCGAACTTCGTGCACCTGTTTGTGCGGCTCAACATTCTGGTTGGACGCTTCGAGTACATGGAGCGCGGGATTTTGGATCGAACGCATCTGCGATTCTTTTCGCTGAAGACGTTTCGGAAGTTTTTGTCCGACGCGGGACTGGTGGTGGAGGAAGTGGTGGCGACCCCGGTTCCGTTGCCGCTGGTGGTGCCGCCGCGCCATCATGGATGGTGGCTGCGCGTATTGCACCGGTTGAACGCGGCGTTGGCGAGAAGCTGGAAAACCATGTTCGGCTACCAGTTCGTCGCGGTGGCCCGTCCGGGAAAGGTTTCATGAGCGAGAAAGTCGTCGTCGTCATGCCGGCGTATAACGCGGGACGAACGTTGCGGATGACCTACGAAGAATTGCCGAAGGACGAAGTCAGCACGGTGATTCTGGTGGACGACGGTTCGACGGATGAGACGTTGCAGATTGCCCGGGAGCTCAAACTCGAAGTGTTCGTCCATGACCGCAATTATGGATACGGTGCCAATCAGAAGACGTGTTACTCCGAGGCGCTGAAGGCCGGGGCGGATATTGTCGTGATGGTGCATCCCGATTACCAGTACGACCCGAAGCTCGTGCCGCAGATTACCGAGCCGATTAAGAAGGGTGAAGCCGACGTGGTGCTCGGTTCACGGCTGAAACAAGGCTCCGCGTTGCAGCAAGGCATGCCGTGGTGGAAGTACTGCGCCAACCGGTTCCTGACGTGGGTGGAAAACCGCGCGTTTCGTCTGAACCTCTCCGAATTCCACACCGGCTACCGCGCATTTCGCCGGGAAGTCCTAGAGACCGTCAACTTCGCCATGAACTCCGACGGATTTGTTTTCGACCAAGAAATCATTGCGCAGGTGGTCGCTGCGAAATTTCGGATCGCCGAGATCGCCGTGCCGACCCGGTATTTCGCCGAGGCGTCATCGGCCAGCTTTGGGCAAAGCGTCGTCTACGGGTTGAAAATCGTTTGGCTGGTGTTCCGGTATCTGTTGCATCGCGGGAATATCACGCGGGGCCGGCAGTTCGAAAGCCTCCGGACACGCTATACCAGCATGTCCACGGAAACTCCGACATGACATGCGAAGAATTGTTCCCATTATCATCGTTACGGACGCTGAAGACGAGGCGTTTCACGCGCGAGAGTGTGAGGGCCCCGGCACACATGGGGCAGGGCTCTATGTTTACGAAGAGCGTACAGCCGTGGAGCCGCCAATCGCCGAGCGCGTTGGCAGCTTGCGTGATCGCGAGAATCTCCGCGTGGGCCGTGGCGTCCTTGAGCAGTTCAACCTGATTGAACGCGCGCGCGATGATTTTCCCTTCACGGACGATCACCGCACCGACCGGCGCTTCATTGGCCTCATAAGTCATCTTCGCCTGTCGCAAAGCCTCGCCCATGAAAATAGTCGTCACTGGTCAGATCGATCGATGCAGGCTGACTCATAGCTGACAGGGTAGCAGTTGTGTGGACGCGTGACAAGTTCACCGACCGCCGCACCGTGGCAGAGCGCCCAACAGTGGCGGTGCTCGCGCAACTGTTCTTTTCTTTGTGTACGCGACACGCTATAACTCATCCGATGGTGGAACCCCAGCCCATCGATAACACCCCTCATCGACAGAGAATTGTGTCTTCTCACACGACGGAAACCTACGACGTGGACACGGTTCGGCTTTCAGCTTTTGCTTTGGTGCTTATCACGATCCTAGCCTACCAGCCCGTGTGGCACGCGGGGTTCGTCTGGGATGATGACGCCCTGATCGTGGGCAACCCTCTGATTCAGGCGTCCGACGGGTTGTATCGGCTCTGGTTTACGACAGAAGCTCCGGATTATTGGCCATTGACATCGAGCGTTTGGTGGCTGGAATGGCGGCTATGGGGGAACCGCCCCATGGGTTACCACGCGGTTAACGTGTTGTTGCATGCGGCCAATGCCGTTCTGGTGTGGATGATCCTGCGCCGACTAAAAATCCCTGGTGCTTGGCTGGCGGCAGTGGTGTTTGCCGTCCATCCGGTCAACGTGGCCACGGTGGCTTGGGTCAGCGAACAGAAGAACACGCTCTCGATGTTCTTTTTCTTGGTAGCGATGCTTCTATATTTGAGATTCGACGGACGAGGCGGATGTCGATGCTATGGTCTTTCGTTGGCAGCGTTTCTGTTGGCACTGCTCAGCAAGACGTCGGTCGTCATGCTGCCCTTGGTACTGTTGGGGTGCGTGTGGTGGATGCGCGGCGGGGTACAGCGCCAAGACGTTCTGTGCATCTGGCCCTTCTTCGCCCTCTCTCTGGCCTTGGGGTTCGTCGGCTTGTGGTTTCACCACAATCGTGCCTTGGTCTTGGGTGGACTCACAGACCAAACGGGGAATGTTCTATCCCGTGTGGCCGCGGCTGGTTGGGCGCCCTGGTTTTACCTGTATAAGGTGATCCTGCCATGGAACCTGTGTGCGATTTATCCGAAATGGGACGTCGATTCTTCCCACTGGGTTTCCTACATGCCCGGCCTGATCCTTGTCGGTGGCCTTGCGTTGTTTTGGTGGAAGCGGCAAGCTTGGGGACGACCGCTATTCTTTGGGTTGGGATATTTTGTAGTCACACTTCTCCCCGTATTGGGGTTTTTCTACATAAGCTTTTATGCGTTCTCGTGGGTGGCCGATCCCTGGCAATATATTGCGATTGCCGCCCCGATCGCCTTGGTGGTGGCCGCTGGGGCGGTGATTTGCCGCCGAATCGGTGAGCCCGGCAAGCATGTTGGCGTCTTGGCGAGCGTGGCTGTGGTGGCCTTGCTGGGGGCGGCCACCTGGGCACGGAGCTGTGTTTATGAAAGCTCTGAAACACTCTGGCGCGACACCGTAGCAAGAAATCCGAATGCTTGGGTGGCGCACTACAATCTGGCGAATGCATTTTCCCGAACGGGCAGGATGCAGGAGGCAATCCGACATTACGAGCGGGTGGTGCGGCTGAAGCCCGATTATGTGGAGGCGAACATCAATCTGGCCTTTGTTCTGTTGCAGGTGAGCAGGGTCGACGATGCGATCGGGCACTTGGAACAGGCGGTGCGAATCAATCCCGACTCCGTCGAAGGACAGTACGATCTGGGGAATATCTATTTGCAGGTGGGCCGTGTCCAGGACGCGATCGTCCACTTGGAGAGGGCAGTGCAGCTCAGGCCCGATTACGCCGAAGCGCAGTACATACTAGGCAATGCCCTGTTGCAGGTGGGCAAGCTCCATGATGCCATCGTACACTACGAGGAGGCGGTGCGTGTTAAGCCTGATTTCACCGATGCACGCGCCAACCTGCAACTGGCTCGGCAGGCGCTCGCGAGTATGCAGCAGCGTGGTGCCACAGGTCAAAGATGATCGACAGCAAGCCAGAATGCAGGGAGGCGGAAGTGTCCGGGGGAAAGCCCTGATGGATACAGTGGGGAAGCTTGGGCGCAGTGTGCGTGCTGGTCATCGGGGGTTTACGCGTACATGGCTCAGCCGGGCGCATGTGAATTCTTGAGCCAAAATGCGGCTGACGCATACTACAATATATCGGTGCAGGGTTTTCGAGTCGGCCATCTCAGTCTGAAAAAAGAGATGCCCCTTGGGCTCGCGCAATTCGCCGACCCGTACGCGAGAGTTGCTACGCGGCTTTTTTGAACGCGAAGAGTAAGATGCACGGACCCCCATTGTCTGCCTCGAACACGCATTCCTGGTAGACGCAAGCATCGGAGTACAGGCGGTGCTGGAGAGGTTGTCATCACCGAGGACTTAACGATCGAAGGCTTATGGCCCATCTCAACCGATGGCTCGTGATCGGCGTACCGCATCGACTTTACATGATATGATTGCACCTAAGGCGAGGTCGTGACGCTAAGACGAGTTACCCGTTTTACGCCGCGAAGTTTTTCTTCCAAATCAAATAACAGAACAGCGGCCAAATCAGTTTCCGATGATCGCGCTCGTGGCGGAAATGTTCGTCGAGTAGTTGCCGAATGTACGTGGGGTTGAGCAATCCGTCTTCGGCCAGCGCCGACGGCGCGCATAGTTCCTCCACCATTGGGCGAAGGTCTCGCCCCAGCCAACTTGCCACGGGAATCATGAAGCCGGCTTTCCGGCGATGCGTGATCCGGCGCGGCAGCAAGTCGCGGACGGCGCGCTTGAGAATGTATTTCGTTGTGAGCCGTTTCAATTTGTAGAAGGACGGGATTCCGACGACGTGCTCCACCACGCGGTGATCAAGAAACGGGACGCGCACTTCAAGAGAATTGGCCATGCTAGCGCGATCCACTTTTACCAAGATGCCGTCCTGCAAATACAACTTCGTGCACAAGTACAGTAACCTTTCGAAGTCGTCCGCGCGCCGGCTTTGTTGGACGTAATTCGCGATATCTTCGAACGGGTTCTTATCCGCGATAGCTTCGTGGCAGGCGACCGAGAACAGCCGCTCTTTCTCTTCGTTGCCGTAATACCCCAGCCAATGGAAGAAGCGAATCTCCGGCGGACTCTCTCGCCCCTTGAAGAACTGCTGGAGCAGAAACTGGACGCTGGCATACTGATGCGAGACGGGAAGCCGCTGGACGCAGCGGTTGAGTCCGCGAACCCACGGCGAGGGCAACGCGGACAGCATCTCCATGATTTTGTGTGCCTGAAACGCCGGATAGCCCGCAAACAACTCGTCACCGCCGTCACCCGAAAGAACCACTTTGACGTGCCGCGACGCAAACTGGGACAATAAGTACGTGGGCAGAATCGAAGCGTCGGCGAACGGTTCATCTAGGATTTGCATCACCCGCGGCAGCAAGTCAACCGCTCGCTTCAAGGACAACACCTCGTGGTGATGAGTCGTGCCGTAGCGTTGCGCCACTTCCCGAGCGTAAGGCGATTCGTCGTAGCTGCGTTCCTCAAATCCGATCGAAAAACTGTGGAGCTGACCCTTGGTTGCCTGCGCCGCGAGTGCGGTGATCGTGCTGGAGTCGATGCCGCCGCTCAGGAACACGCCCACGGGCACGTCGCTCCGTAAATGCTTTGCAACCGAGGCTCGGAGAACCGGCAAGAGTTCACGGACGCATTCTTCAACGCTGCGACCGTTGCCGGGCTGATCCACTGCCGGAATGTCCCAGTAACGCGCCTTGTGCAGACCATCGGCGTTGAAGCGCAAGTACGTCCCCGGCTCCAGTTTGTGAACGCCTTCGAAAATGCTGTGCGGAGTGGGAACAAAACCGAAAGTGAAAAACTTGGCCACGGAAAGCGGGTTGATCTTGCGCCGGACACCCGGATGTTTGAGCAAGGCCTTCAACTCGGAAGCAAAAACAAGTTCGCCGCCACAGTGGCAGTAGTAGAGAGGCTTAATCCCGATGTGGTCCCGGGCGAGGAACAGTTCACGCCGTTGCCGTTCCCAGATCGCGAAGGAAAACATCCCTTCCAGTTTCAGCAAGGCATCGGCACCGTCCAAAGCAAACTGTTGCAGGAGGACTTCGGTGTCCGATTTCGTGCGGAAGACGCACCCGCGTGATTCGAGGTCGCGACGCAACTCGACGTAGTTGTAGATTTCCCCGTTGTAAACGATGCAGTAACGTCCGTTCTCAACAGACATCGGCTGCGCGCCTCCTTCGAGATCAATGATGCTCAGGCGGCGGTGCCCCAGTGTGATGGAGGCGTCGGCGTAGTAGCCTTCCCCATCCGGTCCGCGTGGGCGCAGCAACTGCGCCATCTGGCGGATCAACTCGCGCGGGGCGTTCGGCGATGCTCGAAATGTTGTAAAGCCAGCGATGCCACACATGATTCTCAGCCCGGCTGTAATCGCACAACGTGCCGCGTTGTCCGATACGAGATCGGCCGGCGGCGGGAAACCTAATTCATCGTTTCGGCAATCTCGTAGCGTTTCATGCGTTTCTTCATCCAGCGCACAGCCATCAGATCCGCCGGCGACTCAAACAACCGATTCCATACCCCGTAGTGCGTGCGCCCGGCATGACGAGGGCGATGATCCACGGCGATCTCGGTGACGGTGAACCCTTCCATCTTCATCAGCGCGGGCAGGAACCGGTGCGCGCCCTTGAAGAACTTTATCCGCGAGACGCACTCGCAGCGAAACGCGCGGTAGCAGCAACCGGAATCGCTGACCGTTTCGCGCAAGACCACGTTCCGAATCCAGTTCGCGATCCTCGAAGACATCATGCGCACGAAACTGTCACCATGATGCCGGCTGGCCACGCGCGAGCCGCACACGCAGTCCGCTCCTTTCAGCGCCTCAAGAAACTTGGGAATCTCGCACGGTGGGTTCTGCAAATCCGCGTCCATAGTGACGATGATCTTCCCACGCGCTGCTTGAATCCCCGCCCACATGGCGGTTGACTGGCCGGAGGTCGAGGCGAGCCGCTGGGCGCGAATCCGGGGATCGGACGCGGCCAGTTGACCGATGAATTTCCAACTGCCATCGGTGCTGCCATCGTCCATCAGTACCACTTCGTAGTCGATCTTCAGAGGATCGACTGTGGCGCGGATGGCGCTGACCAAGGCCTCTAAATTGTCTCGTTCGTTGAGGCAAGGAACGACGACACTCAACTCGGGCGTCGGGTTCACTGCGCCAAGTCCCTCGAAAGTAAGGAGTGTGAATTGCCCTTCTTCACCGGAGGTGGTCGTTGCTCGTCGTGCGCCGAATCATAATTTAACTGTCCCAGGTAAGACGCTTGCGTGGCACTAACTAAACCATATCATCAGTGGTTGTGCACTGCAATTTTTGCCCCTACGACCAGCTGCAAGTTTGCGTGCTTGCTCCGGCAGGGGATGATGGTTCATTCTTTGGAAGCACTACCTCACCTCACATGAACGGAGCCAAAACCGGTAGATCTCTTGCAGCCCCAGATGCTTTGGTCTGGGGCAATTCCCCGAGACAACTTCTTTTCTGTGCAGGACTTATCATCCTTATTACTCTAGTCACCTATCTTCCAGCGACGAGTGGCGGGTTCATTTGGGATGATCGGCACAATGTGACAGACAACCAGTTGCTCCGGACTGCAGAGGGATTGAAACGAACGTGGGCGGATCCGCGCGCCTCAATCCAGTACTACCCACTGACCTACACCGGTTTCTGGGTCGAGTATCAGCTCTGGGGATTACGGCCCTCTGGCTATCATGTGGTCAATGTACTGTTGCATGCACTGAATGCCTTCCTGCTGGGTGTTCTGCTGACGCGTTTGTCGGTTCCGGGCGCGTGGCTTGCGGCCTTCATCTTTGCTGTTCATCCTGTCCATGTTGAATCGGTCGCATGGATCACGGAACTCAAGAACGTCCTATCCGGGTTCTTTTTCATGAGCGCGTTTCTCGCTTACCTTCGCTTCGTGAAGAGTTCCGCACATCGGGGGTGGTTCTATGGACTTGCACTCTTCCTATTTCTCTGCGCTCTGTTGAGCAAGACGGCAACGATCGCGCTACCCGCCGCCATTTTGCTTGTGCTCTGGTGGAGACAGGACCGAATCGGGTGGCAGCATGTTTTGCCATTAATTCCGTTCTTCCTCGTGTCGATCCCAATCGCAACTCTAACGAATTGGGTGGAGAAGCACTACGGGGGTGCACTGGGTTCAGAATGGCAACTGTCATGGGTGGAGCGCTGTCTTATTGCAGGTCGAGTCGTCTGGTTTTATGCCGGCAAGCTCATCTGGCCACACCCGCTAATGTTCATTTACCCACGCTGGCAAATCAATGCCGCGGAGTGGTGGCAGTACGTGTTTCCTGTCGCGGCAGTGGTGGCAATCCTGGCCTTGTGGTTCCTCCGGAAGCGGCTGGGGAAGGGTCCCTTCGTCGCTGTGTTTTTCTTCGTCGGCGCGTTGGTGCCGGTCCCTGCGTTCTTCAATCTGTATTTCATGCGCTTTTCCTACGTGACCGATCACTTCCAATACTTGCCCAGCATCGGCTTCATCGCCTTGATAAGTTGCGTCGCCGCCAAGGTCTTGCGTTCCCGACAAACACTCATCATGATAACGGCACCGGTGGTGATCGCATTGGGCGCGCTAAGTTGGCAACACTGCAAGGCGTTCCGCGACAATGAGACGATCTGGCGAGACACCATCGCCAAGAACCCGAGTTGCTGGTTGGCGCACAACAATCTCGGCGTACTGCTGCGCGAAGCCGGCCATGTCCAGGATGCAATCTGGCAATACGAACAAGCATTGCAGGTCAAGCCCGACTATGCTGAGGCGCACTGCAACTTGGGAAATGCCTTCTCGCTAACGGGCAGGTTCCAGGACGCGATCATGCACTACGAGCGGGCGCTGCAAATCACACCCGATTATTTGGAGGCGCACAACAACATGGCGTTCGCCTTGTTGCAGGTTGGCAAGGTCAAAGACGCGATCACGCAACTGGAGCAGGCCTTGCGAATCAATCCCGGCTCTGTCGAAGCACACTACAATTTGGCCTTGGCGGTGGCAGGGCAGGGAAAGCTGGACGAAGCGACCTCGCTCCTTGAGGCCGCGTTAAGGCTGAATCCCGGTTACGCAGAAGCCCACTACATTCTCGCAATGTTGCTCGCCAAACAAGGTCACCACGACGAAGCGATCTCACACTTGCAGAGCGCGGTGCAGCTAGAGCCGGGATCCGAAAGATACCGCCGCGCACTCGATGGGTTGCAACGGATTAAGGCACAGCCGACAACACAATAAGAACACACACGGAAAGGAGCACAGTTTGTCAGGCAAGGATTCAGCGCCAACACCCGCGGGGGACTGCTCGTTCCGTCAGACCCTGGACAGGTTCCTGATCAATGCGTTTGTGTTGTCGAAGCTGGCTGTAATTTCCCTCCTGCTGGCGGCGTTCGTTTTCATACCTGCGCATATCAACCTCTGGAACCGCTTTTACACGGCGAACGTGCGGACGCTTTACATTCCGTTTTGCAACTGGGACGGCCAACATTTTCTGCTGCTGGCGGACCGGGGATACGCGGACCCGTCGGCGCAGTACAGCGTTGGCTGCCACCCTCTGTTTCCGCTGTCGATCGCGCTGACCAATACCGTGGTGTCAAATGCGTATCTAGCCGCCTTCGTGAACGTGACGATCTTTTCGTTCTTGTTGCTTTGGGTGTACTACGCATACGCGCGGAGGTTTCTTCCGGTCGAGAGGGCGCGGCTGGCCGTGGTCCTCCTTCTGCTCTACCCTTCGTCGCTGTTTCTCACCGTGTTTTATTCGGAATCGCTCTTTCTGGTTTGCTTCTTCGCATTCCTTTCTCTTTACGACCGCAAGCATTGGGGAGCCGTCCTCTTTGCAATTCTTTTGCCCTTGATCCGGGCGCAGGGATTACTCGTCGCGTGTGCCATTGTCTCGTATCTTGGCTGGCAGATTTGGCGGAGACACAGGTTCGACGCGAAATACGAGCTGACAGTTCTGGCCGGCTTTGCAGTGGGAACAGTCCTGTGTGGCCTTTTCTACAAACTGACCACGGGGAATTTTTGGGCGGGCCTTGAAGCGCAGAAATATTTCGTTGCCGAAGCCAGTGCGCTTCACATACTGGATGTCCCCAGATTCATTCGCTACCTGCTGAGCCCTTCGGCATCGTGGTTTGCCTACAACAATGGCCGCGTCGATAAGATTTTTGTCATCCTCATGCTCGCGGGCATCCCGGTGGTGATGCGGTCGAAGGCACCACTGCATGTCTTGCTGTACGTCATTCTCGGGTACTGCCCGGCCGCGATGGGGGTTGGGGCAATGGCGTTCGCGCGGTATTCGCTGTTGGCTGTGCCGTTCTTGATTCTTGCGCTCTTGCAACTTGGCACCTCGTGCAAAGCTTGCTGGGTTCTGTTCGCGTGCTTAGGAACTGTATTTCTGGTTGTACAGATTGTGTTTGTTGTGAGGTTCGCCCTGAACCTGTGGATTGGATGACCGGCATGTGCGGGTTGCCTGTCTTGTCAGCTCGACCGGCATTTTCACTGGACGCTGTGGCCAGAGTTGGCGCATCATCATGAAAACTTGTCGAGCGAGACAACCAAGCGAGAGATTCTGATTTTGCTGGCCCTGTTCGTGGGCGCAGTCGCCGCTTACTTTTGGGTTCGAAGCCTGCAGTTGCCGCTATCGCGCGCGCCGGACGGGCATTACGTGCTGGCCGATCCTGACAGTTTCGTGCGCTGGCGTCTGGTGGAGCGCGCGCTCGCAGGTGAGGGCGTGCGCATTCACTGGATGCCCGATGAGAATGCGCCGTACGGCCATCTGAACGCGTGGACGTCGCCGATGACGATCCTCGGTGTCGGGCTTGTGCGCTCCGCAGAATGGTTCGGTGGAATGTCGCGGGCACAAGCGTTGGAGTGGGGCGGATTGTGGCTGGGGCCGATTGTCGGCCTGATGGGTTTGGCCGCGCTGGGGTTTTTAGGGTGGCGCGTGGGTGGTTGGCTCTTGGCGGCCTGTTGGCTGATCGCGTGGCCAGTATTGATCGATGTGATCTCGATTACGGGCTTCGGGAACACTGATCATCATAGCCTGCACCAATTGCTGTTTATTTGCGTGGTGGCCGGCTGTTTGGCTTGGGTGCGCAAGCCCACGAGCGGCTGGGGAATCTTCGTGGGCCTTGCGATGGCTGTGGCCATTTGGTCGGCTGGGTCAGAAATATTGCCCGCTGGGGCTTTGGTGGCCGGTCTGGCAGTGTGGGAACTAGGGCGGGGGACACCGGATGACGCGCACGTACGATTCTGGCGTGGTTGGTGGGTCAGCGGACTCTTGGGCACTGCGGCCGCATGGCTTTTTGAGTTCTGGCCCCACGTATTTCACGGCCGGCTGGAGTTTATCTCGGTGTGGCATGTCACCCTGTGGGTCATCATCGGAGGATTGTTAGAGCTATTCGCTCGCTTACGTATTTCGTTGGGTTGGAAGCTGATTGCGTTCCTGCTCGCTGCCGGAATCGCCATAATCAGTGCGGCAGCGATGAAGGGCTTCGATTGGCAGCATCTCCACGTGATGCAGGATTTGCGGCTCAAGCGGCTGATGAGTGTGACGACCGAATGCATGCCCTACCCGAGGAGATGGCCCCAAGCGCTACAACAGGCGTGGATTGATTTCGGCTTGCTACCATTGCTATCACTCGGCCTGCTCTTTGGCCTCAAGGCACAGCATCTGCGAATTCGCTGGCTTGTTCTTGTGACAGCTTGTTATCTACTGCTTACCCTTTATCAAGTGCGCTGGCTGGACTTCTTCGTGCCGCTGCTCGTGATGACAGCGGGGTTGGGTGTCACTCGTCTGCGCAGTCGCGATCCATTACTGTGTTTGGTGATCATGTTTCTGGCAACGATCCCTCCGTGGATGATCAGCGCGAGTATCAGCCGCAACCTGAAATTGGCCGGTGCGAATCCCATGCGCGGTCCATACCTTGAAACATTTGCACTGCGCGCAGCCTCTGATTGTCTTGGTGCCTCAGCACAACACCCAATCGTACTGGCGGCGTGGGAACAGTCATCTATCCTCGCTGGGATGGGCAAGGTGAGGGTTGTCGGGTCGGGGTTCTGGTCTAATCTGGACGGGCTTGCCGACAGTTGGGAGATGCTTACGACCTCGTCTGAGGAACGGTTCTGGCAGCTTGCGCGGAAGAGGAAGGTGGAATTCCTCCTTGTGCCTTCACCTGCCAGATTCGAACAAGACATTCGACAGTCATTCAAAGCCCTGAACGAACGATTGCCAACCCAACAGGAAATCTCCAAAGCTTACGTGTGGCACCTTGTGAGAAACGATCGCTTTCCCACATTGTCGTGCGAGGAAATGTCTCGGCTGGGGCCGACATGGAAGATCGTGCGTCTCAGCGGTGTCGTTCCCGCCCTCGGAGGTGGTTAGAATGGATGAGAGTTTGACGCCGGCTATGGACGAGAGGGCACCGGACGTGTCCATTGTGGTCCCGGTCTATAATGAAGATCAAATCATTGAGGCTGTCCTTAGGATGATTCTGGGAGTGGATTTTGGCCCCTACAGGCGGGAAGTCGTGATCGTCGATGACGGCTCAAGCGATAAGACAAGAGAAGTGCTGAAGAAATTTCAAGGGACACCAAACCTGAGGATCATCCATCGCAAGGCTAATGCCGGCAAAGGGGCTGCCCTGAGGGACGGGATCAGCGCCGCCACCGGCCAAGTGATCATTATTCAGGATGCGGATTTGGAATATGACCCGAGCCAAATTCCGATGCTCGCCACGCCCATCTTGGAGCGGAAAGCCAAGGTGGTCTATGGCTCCCGATTCACAGGAGTAATCCGTGGCATGTCGCGGACTCGCAGGTTCGCCAACCGCGTTTTGACTTCCTATATCAATCTCCTCTTCAACTCACGAATTACCGATGCCTGTACGTGCTACAAGACCTTCCACGGCGACGTGATCAGAGGCGTTGTCTTGAAGAGCGACGGCTTCGAGGTGTGTCATGAAATCACGGCCAATGTGTTGCGAAGAGGCTACGAAATCAAGGAGTTACCGATTTCATATTGTGCACGGAGTGCGGACGAAGGAGTGAAATCGTCCTGGAAGGATTTGATCAGGCAACTCGGATACATCTTGATGTTCAGGTTCGGTCGACTAGACAAGTGAGCATGGCGAAGTCGCAATATGAGAATCAGACTGCGTGCACGCTTGTCGGTTTGGCAAATCTGTCCCACGAGCGAAGCAGGTTGCGCGTGCTGGGTGCTGACCGCGTGGCGTTCCTGCACGGGCAGTGTACCAACGACATCACACGGCTCGGTGCGGGCGAGAGTTGCTACGCGGCCTTCTTGAATGCCAAGGGTAAGATGCGCGGCGAGGGACACGTCGTCTGTCTGGACGGTGCATTTCTTCTGGAAACAAGTCTAGAACTTCAATCGTCGCTGGAGAAGTTCATCGTTACCGAGGATGTTACGATTGAAGATGTGAGCCCGACGTTGGGAGAGTGGCTGGTCGTTGGTCAAGACTCGGTAGGAGCGGCGTCCCCGCCGCGACCGGATCGGGTTACGTTCGCCCATCCGCTCGGCATTGGCGTGCTCGGCGCGCCGCCGGGGCCGGTCACGATCAGCCCGGAGGATTTGGAGATTCTCCGCATCGAAGCCGGCGTGCCGTTGTGGGGCGCGGACATGGACGAGAATACGATTCCGAACGAAGCCGGACTCGAAGCGCGGGCGATCAGTTACGACAAGGGCTGCTACATCGGACAGGAAACCATCGCTCGCATCAAGACGTACGGACATGTCAATCGGCGCTTGGTGCAACTCGCGTTGGCAGGAACAGACTTGCCCGGTCGTGGCACGAAGATTTTCGCAGAGGGCAGGGAGGCAGGTCACGTGACGAGCGCGGTGCGTTCGACGCGGCTTGGCAAAGTCGTGGCGCTCGGTTATGTTCGGCGCGAATTCGCAATGACCGGAACCAAACTCACGTTGAACAACGGAACAGCGGAGGTGTCGAGAATATGCGGCGAGTAATCAGGTTGATCGGGTTGGTGGCAACAGCACTTCTGCTCATATCGAAAGGAACCAGCGTCATGGCAGCGGACACGAACAACGTGGCGGTTATCGAAACGAAGTTCGGCAAAATCGTGATCGAGTTTTACGAAAAGGACGCGCCGAAGACGGTCGCGAACTTCATCAAACTGGCCAACGAAGGCTATTACAATGGTACAACATTCCATCGAGTCATCCCCAATTTCATGATCCAAGGCGGCGACCCGATCACGAAGACGGACCCGAAGGGGCCACGCGTCGGCACGGGCGGACCCGATTACACTGTTGAGGCCGAGATCAAACAGCTTCACCGACGCGGCACCGTAGCCACCGCCCGCACGGGTGGGCCGATCAACCCAGAGAAGCGTTCCAGCGGGAGCCAATTTTTCATCAACGTCAAGGATAACGATTTCTTGAACGGCGACTATACCGTGTTCGGCAACGTCATCTCTGGCATGGACGCTGTGGACAAGATCGTGAGCGTGCCGCGCGACCCGCGTGATAACCCGAACGAGAAAATCGAGATGACGAAAGTCTCCATCGCCACGCGCGCCGAGGCGCTGAAGAAGTGACCAGCCCTGTTAAGGGCTGGTCATCCGATCTCACTGGCCTGCCGCATATTGCATGAGCCTCACGATGAGGGAGCAAACCGTGTGGTTGTGTCAGCGGCCTTCCGACCGCGATTTGTCCAGCCGGTCGCGCCGAGGAGGCCGCTCCTACAAAAAACCTTTGTGCCAGATTCGGGCTGGAAGAGCCACAACGCCCGCGCGGTCACACTGTTGCGCCGGTAGAGCCTGAAACTTAGCAAGTCTTCCAGAATTTTGGTTGTGAAATCCTGTCTCGCGGCATTACACACGGTAGAGAACAGAAAGGTAAGGTATTGAGGGAAGATTTGGTTGTGCTGAGGAATCTGCGTTGACCTTTCAGACCAGAGAAAATAACGTTTGTGGGCCAATTTCGAGCAATAAAGGGCAAAAAGTGACCGAGCAGGATCGACAAAAAAGTGAAAAAAAGACTTGCATAAAAAGGGCAAGTCTCTATCATATTGGACATTGGAGAAGCAGACAACGCTCATCAAGAGGTGAGCAAACCTAGGAACAACAAGTAGGAGATAGGGAGAAAGAAATTTATGAAGACCTTTGGGAAAATCATTTGTGGTATGGCGGTAGCCTTACTCATCGCGGCGGCTCAGGCCAAAGCAGATGTTGTTCTCGTGTATTATTCGTTTAACACCAACGATGTGACTCTGTTGCCGGGCCCCTCGGCTAATACCAATACTTGGCTTACGGCCTCCATCGACCAGAACGGTGGGAGCGTGTTCTCGTTCAAGACTGCAAACGGATTGGCAACAGCATTCGCGGGAATCAATGCCAACAATCAGCCGGGTTATCCTGCTAATTCCTCATTCGGGCACAACTTGTGGACGGGAACGACGAACTACTTCCAGTTCACGTTGAACACGACCGGTTACGAGAACCTCATATTGACCTTCGCGGCCAACCGCTCCGCCACGGGAGTGACCAACTTACTGTTCCAGTATGACATCGGTGCCGGGTTTCAGACCATTAACGCAGCTCTGGCCATCACGGCAGCTTCGAACGTTGCCTACACAAACGGCCTGCCTACCGATCTGAACAACCAATCCAGTGCGATCATCCGGTTCACCAGCAATGGCGCTTTGGCCGGCGGCACGTTCAGGGTTGATAACCTCACGGTTACCGGCACGGAGATAATTCCGGAGCCGTCCACCGTGTTCTTGGTGGGCTTGGGTCTGGCCGGACTGATCGCAGTCCGTCGCCGCTCCTCCTAAACTGTAGAACTAGGTTTGCTACACCAACGGGTCAGCCTCGCGAGAGGCTGACCCGTTCTGTTTTTTCTGGCATCCGCTCCGGCAACGTGTAGCCTTGTGACAAGAAAGCACGAGTCCATTTCGGGCATTCGTACTGTCGAAGGCGGACAGCCGGTTGGCGCAGACGGGCAGGGAAAGCCCTGGAATCTGTCAGGAGGGAGGGGCCAAAAAAAGTGAAAAAAAAGCTTGCAATAAAATGCCGAGTGTCTATGATGTGGCCATTGGAGAAGCAGACAACGCTCATCACGAGGTGAGCAAACCTAGGAACAACAACGAGGAGATAGGGAGAAAAGACGAGATGAGAAACTTCATAAAACTCACATGTGCTGTTGCCGTGGCTATCTTTGCCGCAACACAAGCTCAAGCTATTGTACTTACTAATGACAACTTCAACAGTTACTCGGACGGAGATCTGGCGATTAATCCGGGTGGTGGTGTGTCGGGTGGAATCTGGTCCAACTTCAACGGCTCGACCGCCATGAACGTTCAAGGCTTTGCAGTTTTCGTCACCGGGACCGCCTCTAAGGACGACCAGCTTCGTTTCGATTCGAACCCGCCGAGCACGGGACCGCATACGAATGATGTGCTGTTTGCATGCTTTAATGTGACCGCCGTCGCATTGGCTACGTCGACCGCTAACGGCGGCGGTGCGTATTTCGCCATGTTCAAGGACGACTCAACGTTCAACTTCGTAGCAAGGGTCGAAGTGACAAACGATACAGCGGCCGGTGCGGTGAGGTTCGGAATCGCAAACCAAGCCTCAACTTCCACTAACGCCGGGGTGGCGTGGTGGGCTTCATCGACACCTACCGGCACAACTCATTTCGTCGTCATAAGGCTGGATCTGACGGGTGTGAACATTTCGTCTACGATGTGGATCGACCCGACGGACATTACGGATCCGAGCATTACCGCGACCGACCTAGGCGCTCTAGCGCCCGGCACTAATCTTATCATAACGGCGTATGGCCTCCGCCAAAGCAACGCTCAACAGGGAGGCGTGCTGGTTGACAATCTTAATATTAGTACAGAGTTTGCCGACCAAATTCCCGAGCCTTCCACGATATTCCTGGTCGGCACGGGGTTAGTTGGCTTTTTGGCGATCCGTCGCCGTCGTTCATAAGAAGATCGCCTTAGGTTTGCTTCACTAGCGGGTCAGCCTCGTAAGAGGCTGACCCGTTCTGTTTTTTCTGGCATCCGCTCCGGCAACGTGTAGCCTTGTGACAAGAAAGGGCGAGTCCATGCGATTGGTTACCGGAATGGTCTGCGTCTTGCTCCAGGCGTCCGTTCTCGCCCGCGAAGTTCCCATCACCATCCTGCACACCTGCGATCTGCACGGCAATGTGCTGCCCACAGAAGATTATGAGGGGAGGACAAATGTGGGCGGCATCGCGCGCTGTGCGACCGCGATCAAGCAGGTGCGCGCCGAGATACCGGGGGCGCTCTTGGTTGATGCGGGCGATACGATCCAGGGTGCCGCGATCAGTTATCTGTCCGATGGGCAGGTGATGGTCAAGGCGCTGAACCATCTGCGCTACGACGCTTGGATTTGGGGAAATCACGAGTTCGATTGGGGGCTCAACAAACTGGCCAGTTGCGCCGAGGTCGCCGGGATGCCGATCCTCAACGCGAACGTGAGAGCGTCTTCGACGAATCTCCTAGCGACGAGCGCGGCCGGACGCATCCTCTCGCGGTTGCAGCCGTATATTCTCCGCGATGTGGATGGCGTGAAGATTGCCATCATCGGGTTGAACACGCCGGGCGTTCCGAACTGGAGTCGGCCCCGGCTCCTTGACGGACTGCAATTCGTTGACTCGGTCGAGACGCTCCGGGCGATCATACCGGCGGTGAGAGATGCCGGGGCGCAAGTGCTGGTGTTGGTCTGTCATCAAGGCTACCGGGAGGCGGGCGATGATCACGCCAATCAGATCAACGCCATCGCCCGCAACTACCCGGAGTTGGATGTGATCATCGGCGGTCACACGCACCGCGACTTCCCGGAGTTCAAAGTGAGCAACGTGCTGTACTGTCAGGCGGACTATTTCGGGATTCATCTGGGCCGGGTGGACTTGGTGTTCGACACGCAGAAGGGCCGGGTAACGCAGCGCCGCTCCAAGACGATGCTGATGGACGAGCATGTCGCGGTGGATGAAACCGTGTTGAAACGTCTGGGCGGAGAGATCGATCGAGCGCAGAAGGTTCTCAGCACCGTGGTCGGTGAGGCCACAGATGAATTCAGTCTTCGCGGAGCACCGCGGCGGGAGACGCCGGTACACAACCTTCTGTTCGAGGCCATCGCCGACGCACTCCGGGAACGCGGCGTGGCGGTGGACGCCATCATGCACGGGATTCTGGATCGTCGCGCAACGCTGGGCCGGGGCGCGGTGACGATGGGCGACTTATGGAGAATCGTTCCGTATGAAAATACAATCGGGGTGGCGCAGCTTACCCCGGCGGAGCTGAGAGAGATTTTGGAGGAGGATGCAGCCGCTTACGACAATAATGCTTTTCGCGGCGTCTGGGGGTTGCGGTGGACGCTGAATCCCAATGCCGCAAAGGGCAAACGGACTGTTGCGTTGCTACATGCCGATGGGACGGCGCTGAATGAGGAAAAGCGGCTGGCGGTGGCGTTCAACAGTTACGACCTTGCCAGCGGCGGATTGCGGTGGAAAAAATTGCGGGAGATTGTCGAGCGTCCCGAATCGAAGCTGGTGGAATACGATTTTCAGACGCGGCAGGCGGTGATTGACTACATTCGCAAGCGCGGCAAAATCTCCCCGGTGGTCAGGGGGTGGTGGAAAACAGAGCGGCGAGCGCAGCCCGCTCAATCCGGCAACTCCGGCGTTCCTTAATTGGCGAGAATCTTCACTCCCTCGGCCGAATCGGGCACAACTTCAAGCTGGCCGCGATACACTTTCACGCGACCGGTGACGGACACGGAGCGGCCGGATTGAAACTCTGTGGCCGGGATGCGCGACAGGACGTTGTCCCAAAGGACGACTTGGATCTCGCCTGTGTCGTCGTGCAACCGCAGGCGTTGGCCTTTGCCGATGCTATCCGAAGAAGAAATGTTTCCTGAAATTGTGACGGTGCGGTTGGCCCAACCTTCGGTAATGCTTCCAATGGTCGCCTTGCCGTCGGCGGGTTCCGGATTGGCGGCTTGCGCTGTGGGCGCCGCGCCGACGGATTCGATGTCCTTGGCGTTGCGGAGCTTCAGTTGCAGTGTGCCCCGGTATTCGCTGACGACCGCGGTGGCGCGAATCACGTTACCCACGCGAATGTGCTGGGCAATTTGCTTGTGGAGGTTACTCCAGAAAACCATGGAAACTTTGGAATCGCCTTCGCTCAGCGTCACGATGAACGGCGCCTTCGAACCTTCGCGGGGTTCACGAATATCCGAGATTGTGGCTTGAATATAGACCTCCTGCCCGTTCATCGACTGGTTGATTTTGGCCAGCGGCGTGGTGGGCTTTGTTTTCTGCGGTGGCGCGGGGCTTGGCGTGGTGCTCGGCGGGGGGGTTGGCGTGGTGCTCGGCGCGGGGCCTGGCATGATGCTCGGTGCGGGGCTGGCGGGCGCGGCGCTCTTGGAAAGCACGCTGATGTCCGCCACGTTGCGCAGCGTCAACTGTCTCTCGTTGCGAAATTCAGTGACCTGTGCGAGCACGCGAATGGAATCGCCGGTCGCCAGACCGTATTGACTTTCGATGACTTCAAAAGAATCCTGCCTGATGACCAAAGCAATGGACCCGGTCTCATCGGCAATCGTAAGTTTGACCGGCGCCTTCGAGCCTTCGCCGGGTTTGCTGATGGATTTGATTGTCGCCTGAACTTCGACTGTCGAGTCGATCGGCAGACCTTCAATCGAGCCGATATCGGTCTTCGCCTCAGCAGGCTTGAACTTCACGGCGAATAGATTGCCGCTGAACAGGTGACAGCGCAGGTCGCCGGCGAGGAACGCAGCCTCCGAAGGAATGGCCAAATTTGTGCACAGAAGAACGACGAAAAGAGCCGTCCGAAGCGGAAATGATTCCAGCCGGGCTAACGGGTGGAAATGGGTCGGTTGGGGCGTGGATTTCTGCATCGTGGCAATCTCCTTATGAGGCTCCGTCGCTACGCGCTTTCACCGCATATTCCCGTCGAAACCAGGGATGAGCAAGCAAAAAAATCTTGACGTGGCTCACAAGGAACGCGCCCGCCAGTGGCATGTTTGGTGCTCGTTGGAAATGCTCGGTTTTGGCTCGAAGATTGCGGGAGGGATATACCTTCATGGCGACTTTCACCTACGAGGCGCGCGACGTATTCGGCAAACTCGTCAACGGTCAGTTTGAAGCGGCCGACGAGCAGGCGGCGAACCTATCTCTCGCCAGTCGCGATCTGATGGTCACCCAGCTTCGGGCCGTTGCGAATCGCCGGTCGCGCACCAAACGTCATCAAGGCCGAGTCAAAGCGCAGGACTTGGTCGTGTTCACGCGGCAGTTGGCGACGATGATGGACGCGGGGCTGCCGCTGGTGCAATCGCTGACCGCTCTCGAAGAGCAAACCGACAGCAAGGCGTTCAAAACCATCCTCAAGCAGATCACCGCAACAGTCGAACAAGGCGAGGCGTTTTCGGAAGCCATTTCCGCGCATCCCAAGGTGTTCGACAAGCTTTTCGTCAGCATGGTCCAGGCGGGAGAGACCGGCGGATTGCTGGCGGAGATTCTGGATCGCGTGGCCAGCTATCTCGAAGCGACGGCGCGTTTGAAGAAGAAGGTCAAGTCGGCGATGACCTACCCGACGATCGTTTGCTTCATCGCGATCAGCATCGCGTTGTTTTTGATCATCAAGGTGATCCCGATCTTTGCGGACATCTACAAGGATTTCGGCGCCAAACTGCCAGCGCCCACGCAGATACTCATCAGCATCAGCGATGTTATCCGTCACTACTTTGTGTTCACCTTGGTCGGAATTGGCCTTCTGATCGGCGCGTTCATCCGGTTCAAGCGGACCAAGTACGGGGCGCGAATCTGGGACCGCGTCAAACTCCGGCTGCCCGTCTTTGGCAAATTGATCCACAAGATCGCCATGGCCCGATTTACGCGGACGTTTGCGGCCCTCGTGCGCAGCGGGGTGCCCATTCTGGAGACCCTGCGCATTGTCGGCCAGTCCTCCGGCAACACGATTGTCGAGGAAGCGGTTGTAAGAACCGCGAGCAATATCGAACGCGGCGACAACATCGCCACAGCCATGGGACAGCATCCGATCTTTCCCCGCATGTTGGTGCGCATGGTGGCGGCCGGTGAACAAACCGGCAAGGTGGACACGATGTTGGAAAAGATTTCCGATTTCTACGATGAAGAGATTGAGGCCACGCTGTCAGGATTGACGTCATTGATTGAACCATTGCTCATTGTTTTCCTGGGCGTGGTGGTCGGCAGCATCGTGATCTGTATGTTCCTGCCGATCTTCAAGCTGAACGAAATCGTCCAGTTCTAACGCAACAACGAGAAGCGCATACGTTTGGGGGAAGATGGCCAGGCTCAGGCATAAGTGTTGCTCTTACGGGCGCCGGGGTTTCCGGGCGGCATGGCGTCGCTCGGGCGGCAAGGCCGTCAGCTAACGAACACAACAATCAAGGGAGACTATGCCCAGAATCTTAGTTGTAGACGACGACCCGGCAATGGTGGCAGTGCTTTCCGAAGTTTTATCCGGTGATCATCGGGAGATCATCCCGGTCAGCGATGCCGAGCGCGCCTTTGAGTTGATCAAAGAGCAAACGCCCGACCTGGTGCTTACAGACATCGAGATGCCGGAAGGCAAACCCTCGGGATTGGATCTTCTCCGGCGGATCAAGGAGTACAATCGGTCAATCCCGGTGGTGATGATCACGGGGCAGGCGACGAAAGAGCGTGCCGTGTTGGCGCTGCGGGCCGGCGCGCAAGATTTCGTCGAAAAACCATTTCAGATTGATGAGCTGGTCAAACGCGTGGACAACGCGTTGTTCCAGCTCAAGGCCGTTCATGCGCTTCAAGAGAACGCGGAGTTGAAGAACCAACTGCGCGAGAAATTCCGCTTCGACAACATCGTCGGAAACAGCCCGATCATGGAGGCGGTTTACCGGATGATCGAGCGTGTCGCGAACACCGATTCCACCGTGCTGATTCTGGGCGAGAGTGGCACCGGAAAAGAATTGGTCGCCAAGGCGCTGCATTACAACAGCCGGCGCGCTTCCATGCCGTTTGTGGCCGTCAATTGCAGCGCGCTTCCCGAACACTTGCTGGAATCCGAGTTGTTCGGCCATCGCAAGGGCGCGTTCACAGGTGCCGCGTTCGACAAGGTTGGTCTGTTTCAAGCGGCCGATGGCGGGACAATTTTCCTCGATGAGATTGGCTCGATGGCGCCGGGACTGCAGAGCAAGTTGCTGCGTTTCCTTCAGGACAAGCAACTGCGGCGCGTGGGCGACACCGAAATGATCAATGTGGATGTCCGCGTGCTGGCCGCCACCAACGAGCCGTTGCAAGAAAAGCTCAAGCAAAAAACGTTTCGCGAAGATTTGTATTACCGGATCAGCGTGATCCCCATCGAGCTTCCTCCGTTGCGCGACCGGGTCGAGGACATTCCGCTGCTGGTGCACTACTTCGTGCAAGCGATCTCCCAGCGGCAGGCCGTTCCTCCACCGCATGTGCCGGAGCCGGTGCTGAAAGTATTGACGGCCTACCGGTGGCCGGGCAACGTCCGCGAACTGCAGAATGCGTTGGAACGCGCGTGCGCATTGTGCGATGGCGGCGTCATCGAGCTGAGAGATTTACCGGAGCGCGTTTTGGAATCCGTGGCCACCTCGGTGAACGTGCGCCCGACACCCGCACCGGCCGCTATGCCGGCGATCGACAGTGCCTTGGCGGAGAAAGCGGCCGGCGCGGCGCAGTGGACGAAGGGTTTCACGCTCGTACAGTTGAAGGAGTTCTTGCACCAGCAGGAAGTGGCTTACATCGAGCAAGCCATTCAAGCTGTCAAGGGCGACAAAGAGAAGGCCGCCGAGATGTTGGGGATCAGCATGGCCACCTTGTACCGCAAGTTGTCGCCTGCGCCTGCCGGCGAAGATGCGAGCCTCAACTTTCCCGCAGTTCAGTAAGCGAACGAGTACCTACCGGCCCATTCCCGCATGGCGATCCAGACTGCGAGCCATGGCAAAGGCTTCCCGGGCTTTTTCGATCTGGCCACTTCGGGCGAAAATCCCCGCGAGGAGATTGAACACATCCGCATTGCCGGGCTCAAGCTCGTAGGCTTCCTCCACGGCGTGCAGCGCTTCCTTGAGCCGGTCGTGGTGCAGCAGAAATACTCCAAGCGAGAGCCTGGGCGATAGCATCGTGCTCGCCGCGCTCGCAGCAATGTAGCTTCGCTTGGCGCGCACGAAATCACCACGTTGCTCCCAGATGTGCGCGAGACGCAACCGGGCGTCAACGTCACCGGGATCAAGCGCCAGACATTCCTCATTTTTCGCGATGGCGCGCTCCAGATCTTCGCGGAGATGGTACGCGGCCGCGAGGTTGCCCTTGACGATCAGCACGAGGGGACCGCGTTGACAACGACGCTCCAACTCCGAGAATTCGATCAATGCTTGATCCAACTGACCGGAAACGAGGTGCATGTGGGCGAGATTCACCTGAACCCGCAGACTTTGCGAGGCGACTTGTCCGGAAGAGCGATACAACGAGGCGTCGGTGGCCCAGTCGCGATTGCGGAAGATGGTTCGCGCCGTCAACGCAGCCAATACGATCACGCAGGCAAATCCAACGACGTGCCGGACCATGTGTTGGATGCCGGTATTGGTGCGCTCGATGGCCTGCGCGCAGACGGCGACGAAAGCCAGATAGAATCCGATGGATGGCACGTACAGCCAGTGTTCCGCGACGGTGGCCACAAGATTCAAGAGCAGCAGGGGAAGGACGGTGATGGTAAACCAACAGAGTCCGAAAAACACGGCGCGTGAATTCCGGTAGCCCCAGAACATCATCCAAACGATGACCGTCAAAATAAGAACCCCGGCAAGAGTCAGCACGTGCAGCCAACCGCTGCCGCCGGTCAGTTGTCGATCCATCTGCAGTTGTACCGGCCAGATGATCATGCCCGCATAGGCGGCAACGGCGCGGAAGAATATCTGTATCCGCAAAGCCCCCGGCATTGTTCCTTCGGAAAGCCACGGTTTGGCGCAGGACGCAAGCACCAGCCATCGCCAGGCGATGAACACCGCCGCGATGATTGCGAACGGTGCCGTCACCGCCAGCGCGTGGTTGAGTTTTCCCTTCTCCGTTCGGTCGAGGGTGAGGCAGTAGAGCAAAATCAGCAATGGCAAGAGCAGGGCGTTCTCGCGACTGAACAGAGCGAGGAGATAACAGAGGATGGAGGCGGCGAACACGGCAGTTCTCACGAACCGTGCATCTTGTTGCATCGCTCGATAATGCAGGAACAGGAGAAATGACGCGAGCATACCGGCGAGAGCCAGCAGGTCTGCTCGTCCCGCGACGTAGGCGACGGCGTTGGTGTTCACGGGATGAATCGCGAAGAACAGGGCGACGAGAAAGGCCGGCGGGCGTTGTTGGATGATTCGTTCCGCCACCGACCAGACGAGTAATACGCAGAGCAAGTGGAGCAGGAGATTGGTGAGGTGGTATCCGAAGGGATTCAAGCCCCAGAAGAAATAGTCGATCATGTACGAGACGATTTGCAGCGGACGGTAGTAGGCGATGCTGGTGGGGTTGTCGTGGAAAAGTTCTGACGTAAAGGCCGCGTCCAAGTAGGTGCTGTTGCGGATCGAGTGGTTCTGTGTCACGACGGTGCCGTCGTCCCAGACGAATCCATTTCTCAACGTATTGGCGTAGGCGATGATGGTTGCCAGCGCCAGAATCAAGGCTGCTCGATATTTGTAGGGAGTCATCATCCTGGAACTCAATTTCATTTAGCATGGTAAGTGCCACAGAAAGAAATGCTTACCGGCTTGTGCCGATCAACGAGCACCGGAAAAAAGCCGCAAGACTTTCGCGTGAACTTGCCACGCGGCGGATTCATTGGCCATTCTGGAACGGAACCGTCCACTTTTGTGTTTCCCAGATCTGTTCAGGCGTGAGAGTTTCTCACCGCGGTTTCTCTCGAACGGCAGAGAAAGGCGTGCCCGCCAGCCATTAGTATCCAATTGGACTGCGAAAAGCCGCCTGAATCCTCCCGAAATTCGCCTCCGCCGTTGCACGCTTTTGTTCAACGGGTCATTGGCATTTTGACTGCTTCTTAGGGAGTGCGTGAGAAATCACGAATTACCTGTAAAGGAGGTGAGTCAGAATGTTGAACAAGATTCGCAATAGCAAATCGGCGTTTACCCTTGTTGAAATCATGATCGTGGTTGCCATCATCGGGTTGCTCGCCGCGTTGGCGATTCCGGGCTTCGTCAAGGCCCGCAAACAGTCTCAAGGCCGCCGGATCCTCAATGACGCGCGTCAGATGGACGCCGCCATTGACCAGTGGGCGCTTGAGAACGGCAAGACGGACGGCGCGACGATCGATACGACCGCTGCTGCCTCCTACTTGAAGACGACTTGGAAGTCGACCGATCTGCTCGGTGGTACTTTCGACATCTCGGGTGGTGTCGGCACGAACCAGATCAAGATCGCGGCCTCGACCAAGAGCAGCTTGACCGGTGTCGGCATCGACTGGGGTTCTTACTAGAACTGGAATCCTGAACAGAGCGCAACGCGCTCGCAACTAAAGAGGCAGGAGGACACCCCTCCTGCCTCTCTGGCGAGGAGAGGACAGTCGCCAAACGTGCGAAGGGAGGCAAGCAAGATGGCCATGAGTTTCCGTCGCCACCAGCGGCAGGCATTTACGTTAGCAGAAATCATGATCATTGTCGCACTGATCGGGTTGCTTGCCGCATTGGCCGTCCCGAGCTTCATCAAGGTGCGCAAACAATCTCAAGGCAAACGAATTGTCAACGACGTCCGCATCATTGACGCGGCCATCAACGCCTGGGCGCTCGAATCGAACAAAGCGGATGGTGATCCGATCGATCTGAACGACGCGGCTCAATATACGAAATCCGGGACGATTAATCCCAACGACATTCTCGGAAACCCATATACCATCAACACGGTCGGCGCTAGCCAGGTGCTGATCGCCGCCGAGACGAAGTCTGCGCTTATGGGCGTCAGCATTGACTGGGGACCGTACTAAGGCCGTTTCTTCGCCACCGCAGCCCGTCTTAGGTCGGTCCGTAGCCAGTGCTCGTGGCATGTGAACTGCTAAAATTATAATTGGTGATCTATGCTATTCGGACACAAGCGACAACAGAAGCGGGACATCGCGCTGGGACTCGATCTGGGTACCGGCCAGATCAAGGCCGTTCTCGTTCGCCGCAACCGGGATAAACTGGAATTGGTCGAGTATGCTGTGCGTCCACTTCCGCTGGGCAGTGCCACGCCGTACAAAGAACCGCAATTCGCGGCGGAGTTGGAGCAACTGGTGGGGGGGCTCAAAAGCTCCGAGCGTCGCGCGTTTGTCACGATTAGCTGCAGTTCGGCGATGGTGTGCCAGACGGAGTTCCCGCCGGTGGCGCTCACCGAGATCAAGAGCGCCCTGAAACTTAACAGCACGGGTTATCTGCGTCGCGACTTTTCATCGTACTATCTGGATGTGTTCGAATTGAAGAGAGGCTTCCAAGACGCCAAGAGCAAGACCGCGACGAAAACGAAAGTGCTGATCGGCGGCGCCCAGAAAGAAGAGGTGGACGCCTGCCGCGGCGCTTTGACCACCGCGAAGATTCATCCCCAAGTGATCGAACTGGCCGCTGTCTCCGTCATCAACGCATTTCAAGTCGGCCATCCGGAGTTCAAGGACGAAGTGGTGCTGCTGGTTGACATCGGCTCACGCGCCACCAGCATCAATGTTTTGCTCGATGGTGCCCCGCTGATCACACGCATCATGCACTTTGGCGGCGCACAACTTAGCGAGTACATCAGCCAGGTGCTCAAGCTCAATCCCCGCGAGGCCGAGGAAGAGAAACTCAAAATGTCCGATGCGGCCCAAGAACTTGTGCGGACGGCGCTTTCGCCCCTCGCGCGCGAGTTGCGTTCCTCGATTGATTTCTTCGAACGGCAGCACGACCAGCACGTGTGCCGGATTTTCGCCTGCGGCGGTTCGGCGTGTTCGCAACACGTGTTGAAATTCCTCGGTGAGTCCGTCGGGTTGCACATCGAGTGCTGGAATCCCGTGCAGAGCCTCGACATCAGCAGCTTCAACGGCGAAATGCCACAGGTGCAGGCGCTCGGCCCATCGTTAGCGGCGGCCGTCGGTGTGGCCGCCGCGCGACTATCGTGAGCAGGAACCAACGATGACAGCCATTACCCTCAATCTTCTCGCCGAGGAACAACTAGCGCAACAGGAACGCGCTCGCGATCCCCTGAAGGGATTCATTGCCATCGGCATCGGGGTCATCGCCGTGGTCGTGGCGCTCGGGGGAATGTTTTCGGCAATGGCGGTGCAGAAACGCGGAGATTTGGCGGCCATCGAAGCCCGGTGGGCACAAATTGACGATGAAGGCAGTGAGGCCGGTGAATTTCAGAAGATCAAATCATTGGCCGATGACATCGTGGCAATCAACCGGTCGCGAGCGCTCATCGCGCCGCAATTGGCGATGGTGAAGGAGATTGTGCCTCCAACGATCCAGTTGGCGCAGCTTGATCTGGCGCTGTCGCAAGAATCGGGCGGCGGCGATGCAAGCGGAGAACAAGCCGCCAGCGGTAAGAAGCCGGCGCGACCGAAATCTTCTGAACGCCTCATCCTGCGGATGGACGGTAGAGCCGTCAGCAGCCGTCCGGAGCTGGAGGTGGACAAGTTTTTGCAAACGTTGCGCACGGATGCGCGGTTCAGCGCAGCCGTTGAAGACATCCAGTTGCGCTCGATCGCGCGCGTGTCTCAGGAGACGGACAAGACTGGTAACACGCTGCCCACGGCAAATTTCGTCATTGAGTGCCGGTACAAGGCGAAGGAGAGCAAATGAAATTAGACTTCTTGCGTCGGGTGCCGAAGGACAAACTGCAAAAGATCGTGCTCGTGTGCATCATCACCCTTTGCACGGTCGTGGCGACGACGCAGTTCTACGTGCTGAAAAGTTGGACGGCGTGGCGCGATACCAAGTCCCGCATCACGAAGCTCAACGAGCAGATTCAAGACACCGAGCACAAAGTCAAGCAAGCGGCGCAAAATGAAGCGTACCGGGAGCAAGTCCGGTCCTTTGCCGAAACGCAGCAGGCCGGGATGGTTTCGGGCGATCCGTTTGCCTGGGTCGTGCGCGAGATCAGCCTGCTGGCCGAGAAGCACCCGGTGCATGTCCTCGGCCTGCACCCCGGTGACAAACCCGATTCGACCGGCAAGACGAAGTACCTGACGTACAACACGCGGATCGAGGTTACCGGCACGTATGACCAAATTGGTGTGTTCATCCGTGATCTGGAAAACCAGTTTCCCACCGGCGAAATTCGTACCTTTGCCCTCGGTGCGGTCGATGCCAACGGCCAGCACCAAGCCTCGTTGAATTTGGCGCTGTTGATGCAGTCCGCGCAGTCGGCCAAGAAGGTGGAGGGAAAGAAAACGATATGATCACCAAATCACATGCGCCTCTGATGACAGCGCCGCACACGGCTTGGTTGACCGAAGATTGCACCGTCGACCAGCGCCGCGAGGTGCCGACCGGGACATTCGGTGCCGTTCAAGCCGGGAGCGTGACGAACAGTCTTGCGGGGCCGTTGCGCGTGGTCGGAATTCTTGCTTTTTGCCAGATGATTTTCTTTGCCGTGCTGTTCCTGTTCCTTTGCGCGCATGCCGGTGCGGCAACGCCAAGCCAGCCAAACTTCAAGCCGGAACTGAAGCTTTCTTCTTACTCACCGGAGAAGGCGCGCGATCCATTCGGTGGGGAAACGGCAAAATCGTCCGGCGGCTCGGCCACAACCGAGGGAACGGTCGGCCTGAAATTGCAGGGCATTCTCTACCAAGCCACGAATCCATCTGCGATCATCAACGGACAATTGGTTCTGGTGAATAAGCCCACGATGGTGCGTATGGGGCCGGGCGAGGTGGAGGTCAAGGCAGTGGAGATTACGCGGAATGCCGTGGTGCTGGAGGTGGGCGGACAGAAGATTGAGTTGAAGCTCGGCGGAGCGGCTTCCGAGAAGGTGCTCAAGTGAACGGCCGCATCGGTGGCCCGATTGCTGCTATGTACCTGATGGATATGAAGACCCTTGCTACGAGGACGTTGCATCAGCTCGCTCTTGGCGCGTGTTTGGCCGTTTTTGTAACGGGCGTGCCCGTGATGGCTGAAGATCAGGCGGTGGCAGTGCAATCTGCCCAACCGGAAAAGCAAGCCGAACCGGCCAAAGACGGGCCAATCGTCATCGAGTACATCGAGGCGGACATTCAGAATGTGTTGCGCACGTTGGCGGCCAAGGCGGGCGTGAATCTCATTGTCGGCGACGAAGTTACCGGCAAGGTCACGGTCCACTTGGAAGGCGTTCCCTACGAAGAGGCGCTGCGTCTGATTGTCGACTCCAAAGGCTACACGCACGTGCGGGACCGAAACATTGTGAAGGTGAAGTCGCGTGAATCCTTGGAGACAGAACCGGTCGAAGTGAAAGTATTCACGCTGAATTATGCGAAGGCCGAGGACGTGCAGAAGACCGTGGCCCCGGTCCTCTCAAAGCAGGGCAAAGTTCAGGTGGATGCCCGGAGCAACACGCTGGTCATTTCCGATACATCTTCGAGCTTGGCCATGCTCGCGCCGCTCATTGAATCGCTCGACACGCAAACGCCGCAGGTGATGATCGAAGCGAAGTTCGTTGAGACCACGAAAAACCCGAAGAAAGACTTGGGGATTGATTGGTCGCAAACGGTTCTCAACCACGTGCTCACCGCAGGGAGCGATACGATTGTGGACCCCACTGGCTCGCCGGTCAGTGGATTCCAATTGACCAAGAACTTGGCCGGTGGTGCGTGGATACCGTCCACCGCGTTGCTGGATGCCGGTCAGGCGAAAATTCTCTTTTCATACCTCAGCCGGGACACCGACACCGAGTTGCTGGCGAACCCGCGTGTAGTGACCACCGATAACGGCCGGGCAAGAATCTCAATTGCCACGCAATTTCCCATTCCCAGTTTTTCGTTCAGCGAGCAGACCGCGTCACTGCAAATCTCCGGATTCACCTACAAAGATATCGGGATCATTTTGAATGTCCTGCCGCGGATTAACAAGAACGAGTTCGTCACGCTGGAGGTGACGCCCGAGGCCAGCAGCTCCACGGAAAACGCGACCCTCCAGAGCGGCGGCGGCTCGTCTGTCCAGATTCCGATTATCAACACGCGGACGGCCACGACTACGGTGCTGATCAAGAGTGGTCACACGCTGGCGATCGGCGGCCTGATGCGGCAAGACGTCAGCGACAAATACACGAAGGTTCCGATAATGGGAGACATCCCGCTTATCGGCTCGCTGTTCCGCAGCAAGAGCCTCGACAAGAGCAAGAGAGACCTGCTGATTTTCCTGACCCCAACCATCGTCGGGCCTGAAGCGCAAACAGGGTACGAGCAGTACTTCGACGGAATACCGAAGCAGGAAGTGTATACCAACGATAAGTGGATGCCGCAGGACAACGCCAAGCCCCACAACTTTTTCCGAAGCAGCTCCCGGCCATCCGAGACGGTGACGCCAAAACCCGTTTCGCAAAACTTCGGAGCGAAGTAACTTCGGCCAATCAAAGGGCTCCTGACGGGTGAGGGCAGGGACTCTTGGGTGGGGGGATGCCCGCGAAGGGCGTCCCCGCACTGTTTCCGGCAAGCCTGAAACCCGCCTTGGGGCTCCCATCGCCCGGCGAGCGTGGCATATCATCTGCTTCTTTTTTACCTTGAAACGCAGCGGATCTCGAGCAACAGCCATGAATCCAAAAGAGCGGGCCAACAATCAGAGCGGCTTCACGCTCGTCGAGACCATGGTGGCCGTTATGATTCTTGGCATCGCTCTTGGCGCTTGTGTGATGAGTTTCAGCATGGCCATGAGAGCGACCGCCACGGCCGGCAATCAGATGGCGGCTCTGCACGTCGCCCGCGACCAATTGGAGACCCTGCGAACGTACAGCTTCGGCAGTTCAGTGCTAAATGCCGGCACATATGCGTTCACAAACGGAACCTTCACAGGTTCGTACGTGATTTCCAACGTCAACTCCGCGACAAAAAACGTCACCGTAAACGTCGCGTACATCAACCGGATTCGCAGAGGATACTCAACCAACACATTGGTCACGTCATTGACTTCGACGCTGCATCCATGAAGGCTACCGGGACAAAGGTGCGAAAGGCATTGGGCGGGTTCACTCTCGCCGAGATGGCGGTTGCGATGGGGATTGGCGCTGCGGTCGTCGCCGGCATGCTCAGTCTGTTCGTCACGTTCCTCCGGTCGTACAACAAGACGACGCTGATCCGCAACACGACCGCGAGATCGAGTCTGGCACTGGAGCGCATGGTGTACGGCGTCGGCACCAACTACGGGTTGCGCGAGGCCCAGTCGAGCAGCGTCTCGCTGACTTATCCGACGAACGGCTGGCAACTTTCGTACACTACAAATCAATTCTTCAGGTACACGGCAGGAAGCGCACAGAAAATCACGGATCAAAGCGGCAAAGCCATCTGCACCAATGTCATCGCTTCGACGGCGACCAATTTCGCGAATAGCTGCCGGATTTCGATTACGGTTGCCGAGAGCGCAGGCGGGCGCGCTTGGACCAGCACGGTGAGTACGCTTGTGCAATACAGGAATTAGGCGGAAGAACAACATGAGCGGACAACGAAAGGCGTAACGATGAATGCGACCAACCATATTCAAAACGGTGAACGGGGTTCCGTTCTCCTAGCTGTGCTTGGCTACCTCTTCCTCAGCGTGGGGATGGTGTTGGCCATTGTTTCCCTCAGCAGCAACCACCGAAAAGTCTCGCAAGAGCAGGTGACGATGGAGCAGGCCATGTTCGTGGCCGAAGCCGGTATCGAACGGGGCGCCCGTTTCATGGAATCGAATCTCACCGTGATCGTCGGCTCTTCCACCGGCGCGACCAATGGCAGCGGAAGCGTGGGCTCAGGAACCTTTACGTACTCCATTATCAGATCCAACTCCTCTACGTATAACCTTGTTTCGACGGGAACGGTTAACGGCGTGAGCCGGGTCATCAAGCTCCTGCGCATTTATCAGCCGTCATACGCGGAATTCGCCTTCTGGACCCACGTCAACGGAGCGATCTATTTTAAGGACGGAGAAGTATTCGACGGACACGTCCACGCCGACGACCAGTTGTATTTCGACGCTTCCGGCGGTGGCCCCGTGTTTCATGCCGCCGTCACGTCGAATGCCGGCACCTACACCGTAAAGAACGGGAGTATTACCGACATCGAATTTGACCAGGGCCTGACCCTAAATTCGTATCAGGGTCAGATGGCTGACGTTGACTTCAATTCTTCCGCATCGACTTCGATGAAGAATACCGCATCGAGCTCGGGTCTGCTTTTGAGCGGCACCACAACCCTCACGTTCAATGGCACCTCAGTGAGTATTACGAACACCCGAAAAAGTTGGTCGAATCACACCTACAACCCAAGCACCGAGGGAATCATCTACATCGCGAATGCCACTTCTGGTTCTTCTGATGTCGCAGGCATAGCATACTTGAAAGGCGGCAATGTCACCGGCCGATTGACGGTTGTAACTGAGTCCGATATGTACGTCCGAGGCAATATCACTTATACCACGGATCCCCGGACCACCTCTAGTTCCACCGATGCGCTGGGAATGATCTCGCAAGCCGACATCTGGGTGGACACCACCGCTCCCAACAATCTGGAGATTGACGCGGCCATGATCGCGAACGGAACGTCCGGCAGCAGCAGTGACACCGGCAGCTTCGGCGTCATCAACTACAACACCGGGTCGCCACGCGGTAACCTGACCATCTACGGCGGCATCGTGCAAGACCAGCGCGGCGCGGTCGGTACGTTCAGCGGAAGCAGTACCACCCACGGGTATGCCAAACAATACGGCTACGATCCGCGGTTCATCAACACACCGCCGCCCTATTACCCAACGATTGCAAACAAGGTGACCTTCTCTAACTGGCAGGAGGGACGATAACCGAATATGAGCGCGACTACCCGGTCTCTTGATGCAACTTCGAAGCGTTGGCTCGTCGTCTTGGCGGCGGTATCGCTTGCTTCCGTGGCATTCCTGACGCATTTATTCGTCAAGGTCTTGTCTCCCGAAGAAGAGAATGTCGCTGCGACGCAACAACCTGCTTCGGAGGCGCCGGAGCAAACTCCAGTCAGGACTGAGCCGTCATGGATGAATCCACGACAAGTCGGCAGGGTTGAAGACAGTCAAGCGGCCCGTCAGGACTCTCCGTTCGACAAACAAATCGCCACGCCCAAGAGCCGTGATGAAGCACAGAAGGAAATTGCCCACCAGCAGGCGGATTACCTCCGTAAACTCATCGCGAACGGCAAGCTTCCGGCGGGACTCGGCAACCTCACGAAGGAAGACGTTGACGAAATGGAGAAGAAGGGCATCATCATCCAGTAGAACGGCCGGCCCCGGGGTTCACTTCACTTCCAACCGCTTCGCGATCTTAAACTTCTCAATGCGCTTGCGCAACGTCGCGCGCGTGATTCCTAACAGTTTTGCCGCCTGCACTTGATTACCGGCCGTCTCCGCCAACGCCCGCGCAATCAGTTCGCGCTCGACGGCGGCCATAATCTTCAGCTTCGGGTCTTTCTTCGCCAACGCGTAGAGCGGGCGCACCGCCGCATCAATGGCCGCGTGGACATCTTCGGGCGGCACGACCACCGACCTCGGGTCGCGCACTTCCGCCGGCAGGTCCTTGGGGAGGATCGAATCGCCGCGAGCCACAACGGCCGCCCGCTCGATCACGTTTTCCAGCTCGCGCACGTTGCCGGGCCACGCGGATTTCTCCAGTATTTTCAGTGTTTCTGGCGAAATCTTGATCGATTTAGAGGAAAGAGTTCCTGCGCGCGCGAGCTTCTGCAAAAAATAGTCCACCAACATCCGGATATCCTCGCGCCGCTCCCGCAACGGCGGCAGGTGCGTGCGCACGACGTTGAGCCGGTAGTACAAGTCCTCGCGAAACTTCTTGGCGGCCACCAGTTGCTCCGGGTCTTTGTTGGTGGCCGCAATGACGCGCACGTCGGCACACAGCGTCTGGTTGCCGCCGACGCGCTGGAATTCACCGTTTTGGAGCACGCGCAGGATTTTGGTCTGCGTCGCCAGCGGCATGTCACCGATTTCATCGAGAAAAATCGTGCCGCCGTCGCATTGCTCAAACTTGCCGATCCGACGCTCGGCCGCGCCCGTGAAGGCGCCGCGCTCGTGT
>JBGQCJ010000003.1:0-87689 GCA_041495285.1 Verrucomicrobiia bacterium | reverse complement strand
TTTACGCCGGCGCTCTTGTTCAGATCCAACTCACCGGCGCTCACCGTGGTCAGTCCGTTGTACGAATTGGCCGACGCACCACTGAGCGTCAGCGTGCCGGTGCCGATCTTGGTCAGTGCCAACGAGCCACTGGTGTCCTGGATGACGCCGGAGAAGGTACTGTTGGCGTTGTTGCCACCGACCGTCAGTGTGTTGCCCGTGCCAGTTGAGTTGTCCACGGTGCCGCTGCCATTGAGGCCGTTGATTGTATCGCTGAAGCTCGCCATATCCAGCGTGCCGTTGACCGTCACGTCGCCCTTGCCCGCGCCATCGGGGATCACATTATTGGCCCCGAGTTTCAACGTGCCCGCGCTGATGATCGTGTCCCCAGCGTAGGTGTTGGCACCGCTGAGCGTCAGGGTGCCGGTGCCGATCTTGGTCAGGCTGCCCGAGCCACTCAGGACACCTGAATAGGTGGTGTTGGAGGTGTTGTTGCCGACGCTCAGCGCGATGCCGCCGGCGGCATTGGACAACGCCACGTTACCAGTGCCTGCCAGACCACCAAGCGTGTAGGTCGTGGGTGTGCCGAAAACCAGCGCGTTGTTAACGAGGTTGCTGACGGTGCTGTTCTGGACGGCCAGCGTGTTATTGAGTTTGTTGGTGCCGGAGGTGATGGTCGTGTTACCGCTATAGGTGTTGGCGGCGTTGAAGACAACGAGCGTGTTGGTGTTGTTGAGGGTCGTGGCAATCCCACCGGAGCCGCTGATCACGCCGCTCAAGGTCATCGTTGTACCGACGGTCGCCTGTACGCCTCCGATGAACGAGTTGTTCGAGACGGCAATCGGACCGGAATATGTGACAGCCACCGACTGCGCCCCCAACGCGCCGCCGTTGAGGATGATGGGATTGGTGATGGTGGCCGCCGGCACCGTATCGTAAGAAAATGTTCCGCCGCCGTTGATAGTGACCGTGCCATTGCCGACTTGATTAACGTTGGTTACGCCACGGACCTGCAGCCAGCCGCTGCCGACTGAACCGTTCCCGATGTTGATCGGTCCGGTGAACGCGGAACTGGCATTGGTGAATAGCCATTGAGCTCCGTTCCCGCCGGAATCCAGAATACTGAGTGTGCCCGAGCCGGAAACCGTGCCGGCGTAGAAGATATACAGACCGGATGAGCCGCTCGAGTAATCCAGTGTGCCGCCATTGGCGCCCACTGTGAACGCGGGATTGGCCGTGAGGCCGGCGGTGGCGTTGGTGTAACGTAGCGTGCCGCCGTTGAGCGTCACGCCGCCTGTGCCAATGCTCGAGGAGGTGCTGCCGGTGTTCGGGAGCCTGCTGACGATGAGGACACCGTTGTTGATGGTGCTGCCGCCGCTATAGGTGTTGTTGGTGCTTCTGATGGTGAGCGTGCCAGCGCCACTCATCGTCAGACCACCGGCACCGGAGATCACGTTGGTCATGGTGGTGTTCCCCGCGCTTGCGATCGTCAGCAAATTGCCGTTGTTGTTGACTTTGGCACCGACGAACAAAGTTGCGTTGTTGGTCACTGTCCACGTCTGCGCTGCGCCGAGCGCCACGGTGCCGACATTGAGGTTGAGCGTGCCGGCGGCGATGTTGATGCCGTAGGCGGTGGTGATGGTCAAGGTGTTGTTGTTGTTGGTGATGGTGATCGTGCCCGCCGTGTCGCTGAGCAGAATCCCGGCAGTGTTGGTGCTGGTGTTGAGGTTCACCGTCATGGTGGCGTTGGTGAACTGATTGGTGCTGGCGGGGGCATACGCGCCGGACAACCAGTTGCCACCGTTCGTCCAGCCCCCGCCGGTCGTGCCTGTCCAAACGTTGGTGGCGGCGCGAACGGTCGGTGTGGTTCCGAACAAGAGCGCGGCCAGCACAGCCAATGCGGCGCTGGTCAGTTTCATCCCTATGTGTTCCCGGTTGCTCATGTGGTTCAGCCCGCCGGGGCTCCTTCGGTTTGGCGGAGGGCGCTGGGATCGCTGTCCGTCCCGGTCTTCTGGAGAAGCGTGCGGGAGAGCCGGGCGATCCGTTTGCAGCGTTTGAGGGCGGTGGGATGAGAGATGCCGAGTTCGCGCGCTGCATCGCGAAGCTCACATCCGTGGAGAAGAAGGAAGAGCAATTGCTGCTCGGAGGTTTTTAGGCGGGACAGGAGTTGCGCAACAATGTCGTCAGGCAGATGGAGAGCGAAAGCGGTAAGATGTTCCTCGACGGCGCGCCGCTTGGAAAACAGGAAGAGGTGAATCCTCTGGAGAAAGCTCAGCCCATCGCAGTCGCACCCTTGCTGTTCGACAGCGTCCCTTGTTGGTCTGCACCCAGCGGCGTGCAGCGTTACGGCACCCTGAATTCCGTCCCTCACTTAAACAATGCCCTCAGCCCTTTTCCCCGGAATAAGACGACAGCCCGGCTGCCTACAGGCAGACGGGACCTGTGCAGGACGTGTGATGCGCTTCTCCAGTTCGACAGATACTTAGCGTCCTGTGTGCCATATAAAATAAGGCTTTGCTGGCGACTACATGGCGCCGGCACAACCGGTTCCGTCCGCACCACTTACGCAAAATCAGAAATGTTCCGTGCGGCTGGAAGGCCCGATTTTACAGGCCTTGACTGTTAATCGAGCACTACACTCTGAACACAGGTGTCCAGAATTCTGAACAGTGGTTACCAGGCTTGTGGCAGAAGGACGGTGAGCGCCGGCGCGCCAAATCAAGACAAAGCCTGTAAGAAAAGCTGCGTGCCGCTACTGTGTTAGCCGCAGCAAGATTTCATTAGCGATCGTGTCGAAGACTTGTGCGAGTTGAGCGGCTGTGGGTGCGAATACGGCCCTGCCCTGCGGAAGGTTGGGATTGTAGTTCGGACCGGTGGGATCGTTGGCCACTTCTCTTAAGAAATCCTGGTTTATGTTGGCACCCAAGCCAATCGAAAAAACAGTCGTACCCACAGCCCGCATGTCCTTCGCCACCTGAAGGGAGCGATACTCAGCTTCATCCGTCACGTCGGGTTGGAGGAAGGACTTCATGATTCCTCCGGCAAACGTAGACTTAAACTTACTAGTTCCGTTGCAGCAGGAAGGCGTGCCGCCGGTCGTATTGCACACGGGTTGTTGACTGGTGCTGTTGTAGTCGAAAAAGCCAACCATGTTGCCGGAATCATATCCGCCAAAATTCCACGGATCGGCTTGACAGCTAAACTTGTCTTGAACAATGTTGGCTTTGCCGTCAGTGAAGAAGACTGTAACCCTGTTCGCGAATTCGCCCGGCGCGACGATGGGAATGTTGTTCTGCGCCAGCGCATTGGTCAGCCCACCTTGAGCGAACGTTCCACCGTCAACGCCGGGGGCGCTGCCGGAGAAGATCGCCTTGGTGGCATTGATGATCGGTTGCTTGAAAGCCGTTCCAATCGTCGACGATATCGGCACATCCACGCGAGTGGTTGAGGCGAATGTAGCCAAGGCCACACGGTCGTGGGTGTCATCGAAATGGTTGATGAAATTCGTAACCGATTCAGTCATCTTGCCGGCCCCACTAAACCCGCTACTATCTACGTCCTTCATAGAGCCGGATCGGTCGAGCACCAATGTCATGATCAGTTTGGATTTGGTGGCCTGTGCGCTTGACTTCACAGTCATCGTTTTCCAAGTCGGCAATATACGGACAAAAAAGGTCCTAGTGGTCGCGGTGGCATCGACGGTAATGAACGTGTTGTTAGCGCTATCCGTACCGAAATTAACAGTCGGGGTTATTGATCCTGTATCGCGGCCCGGTCTGCCGTAGTTGGCGGCAAACGTGGCTGAGGCCGCACTCGAAGCGGTGGGTGTACCTTGGTTCAGGCTGCTAATCCCCGCCAAAGCAGCCGCATCAACTGCTTTGGACAGTTCCGCCTTGGTCACGTAGGCAAATCCGATATCAATGCCCAGACCAACAAAAAGGATCAGTACCGTCAAAAAGAACGTGAACATCACCAACATCTGCCCGCGTTCGCTGTCTCGTTCTGCACCCCGTTTGATAAATGGTTTCATGTTTCCTCCCTAGCTTGCCGGTTTAAAAATATGCGACGTCATACAATTGCGCGGGGAAGGCAAGTTTCAACAGCTTGCCGACTGGCGTGATGGGAACAAATTTATAGAAAACCTCGGTGACGTACACGGTCTTGTTGGCGAGCGGAATCTGCGGTGTCGTCGTTACCGGCATTGACGGAAAGCTTCCTGGATTCTTACGAAGTTTACTGGACGGGGCCGGCGAAAGGCCACCCTTGTATACTTGGCTGGTCACAGTGAAACTCCCCCCGTTCCTAATAACTGCCGATATAATCACGTAGCCCTTGGTGTTGATGTTAAGAGGACTGGCCGACGCGATCACCGCGTTGACGGCGTTCGTGATGGTTTCTTCCGGCGAATCGCCCACGCCCCGAAACGCCAGATTCGAGCCTTCGCGCGCAATGTTGGTTATCACCTGCCGCTCGTAGATGGCCCGGCCAAAGTCAATCAAGCCGAACATCATCACCAACAGCATGATGATGATGAATGTAAGCTCGACCGTCGCCTGACCTGTGCAATCGGAACGCCACCGGCGCAAATGACATCGGCCGTTCAGGAAGAGATTTCTCATAGTCATTCCTTCAAAGCGTTTGGTTGGGGTTGAATGGCTCATTCAGGAAAGTTGTCTTCACGGTGAAGGTGTACACTCCACTGGGGCCGAAATAGCGCCCAATCATGGGCGTGATCAACTTGAGGCTGGTGGTGAGTGAAACCGTGACAGTATCGCGCGGTTTGCCAGCGCTGCTGCTGCCGCCCTGCACGCTGGAAATGCTCAGATTCACAATGCTCACGCCCGCCGCGGAGTTCTTTGCGATCTGCGTGATGGACTCAATGCGCGTGTAGGGGTTGCCGGTGCTCGGGTTCGTGCCCGGCAGGTGTCTCCCCGTGACCGCGTAACGCCCGGCCTCACGCAAAGCGTGCTGCAATGTCATCTGGGTGAAGAGGACCCGGCCGAAATCGAGGACACCGAAGATGAGCAGGAAAAATATCGGGGTTAGTACCGCAAACTCAACCAACGACTGGCCGTCGCTGGATTTGAACAGTTTCTCGGAAGCCCGCTTCGTTGAGAGACTGATATGCTTCATATACTTTTCTCCATTCCGGATAGCGGGACACGTTGCGGTTGCAGCGGATCAAAGCTTGAGGAAGAATCTCCACCGGCGAGCCAACTCGTGCGAACCCGGACCAAACACAGCGACATGGCTCGTGCGAAGTCCCCTTCCGCCCCGGGATGGTCACTCAGATTGTAGCTGCCCGCTCGCCACGATGCTGCTACCCTTTTTTTGCCTGTCACCCAGCCCATACCCTTTTCCCCAGTACCTACCCTTGAACGACAAAGAGAGCACTTCAGGCAAACGAGACCTGTGTACGACGCATCTTGTGCTTCTCCAAAAGTCGCAACGAACGTCGCCTTGTATGCCATAAGAAATAAGGCTTTGCAAGCTTTTTCTTGGCGTGTAACCGCCATGAAGCGCGGCCATCAACCGCCACAGCGTGCGGATTGGGCATTTGCAGGACGCATTTCAGAGGAGGACTTTGTCTGTTTCGTCTTGCACACTAGACACTTGTGCCGCGACGCACCGGTGGCGAGCGTGGCGGGTGCTCGGCCGGGAGGGAATGTCAGAAAGACGCTGAATCGAGCTTCGCGGCCAGATCGCTGAAGCGCGCGTTGGCGTTGGCGGCGCGCGTAGTCGCTTGCAGATCGCTCAACAATTTCTCGATCAATTCCCCACTGCGGGCGCTCACTTGCTCACCGCAGGTGCCGCTGTTGGTGCGTACCACGTGCAACACGTCCGCGACGGTGATGGATTCGGGCGGCCGCGCCGGCGCCAGTCCGCCGTCCCGGTCAGCGACGACGCGCAACACCCCGCCGTCGGTGAGCCGGCCCACGAGTTGATTGAGCAACTGAACGGGCGCACGGATTTGGTCGGCGATTTCCTGAGTGCTCGGCGGTTCTTGTCCGCGCAAGAACGCATGACACACGTGCAACACCATACGGCAGGCCAGCAACTCGCGGCCCCGTTGATCGATCTTCTCGCTCGCGCGCTGTTGCATGTACGTTTTCACATTTTGCACGGCGAACGACACCTGCGCGCCAAACAGCACGATCAACCACGAAAAATACAAACCGATGAGAAACACCGGCAGGATGCCGAGTGCGCCGTAAATCTTGCTGTAGGTCACGACCCGCGACAGGTACATCGTGCTCAGCAGACTGTTGAGTTGCCAGAGCGTGCCCCCGACGATGCCTCCAACCAGGGCGGCGCCCGGTCGCACGGTCGTGTTGGGCATCAAACCGTACATAAACGCAAACCCGGCCCATAGAATCATGTACGGAGCGAGTTGAATCAGGAAGCGCTGGAAACCCGGCACGACGGCGAACTTCCCGAGGGCTTGGGAAAACTCCGCGGTGCCGGTGACCGCTGTCGCCGACACCAGCACGACTGACCCAAGCGTGATGGACGTCCAGTAGTAAACCACCTTGCGCCAGATCGACCGGCCTTTTTGCACCCCCCAAATATCGTTGAACGTCTGCTCGATCGTCATTAGCAGCCGGATGGCCACGAAAGCCAGAAACAGCGAACCGATCGTCGTCACCGCCCCCGCGTTGACGTTGCTGATGAACGCCTGGATGTTCTCGACGACCTGCCGCCGCGCCTCCGAAGAAACAACGACGTGACCTTTCGCCGCCGGCACGCCGGTCTTGCCGTCTGCGGGAATGTACTCGAGTTGCGGCGCGACTTTCGCGACGATCTCGTCCAGCAGTTTCGGCACGACGTCCGCGCTGGACTCGCGCAGGAAACTCTGGGAAATGCTGAACACGACGGCCAACAACGGCACCAGCGCCAGCAACGTCGTGTAGCAAAGCGCGGCGGCGCGCAGCGGACAGCGGTTGCCAACGAAACCTTGCACCACCAGATAAACAAACTGCGCGGCGGTCCGCAGTTTCTTCACGACCGGCCGCTTCGAAACGTCTTCGACCGGCAGCTCGTCAATAATGAACTGCCGGGCTTTCGCCCACCAGCCCACCAGCACCGATTGCTTCTGCCTGGACATGCCCGAAGATTACGGCGCGCGCCCGGTCAAGTCAATGCGTTGCCAAAAGGGGCGGGACCAAGTCGTAGCGGCAATTATTGCGTGAAGATCCGGTAAGCCAACAGCACCGCAAACACCAGAAACACCACGCCACAACTGCGCACCAGGGTCGTGAGCGTTTTCGGTTTGACCCGCCGATGGGCGCGCGAGACGAAAAATGCGAGCAGGAAAAACCAGCTTGCGCCGCCCAGAAAAACGCCCGCGATGTACAGCACGCGGCTCGGCCAGCGGGGCGCGATCAGTTCGTGGTCGAACAACGCGGCCGCGAGAGTCGCCCACAACAGCACGAGCATCAGATTCGAAATCGTCAGGATGAATCCGAGCCCGAACGAACGCGGATGATGCCAGCGTTCGTCGGTTCTTTCAACCACGGCGGCGCTGGCTTCGAGATTATCGGCCTTGTAGAGCAGATAACGAACACCCACCGCGCCGATTACAAGCACCGAAACCACGCGCATCGCGATCTTCAACTTCGGTTGGTCCAACAGCGAAGAGTGACCCCAAATCATCAGCGTCGCGTAAAATGTGTCCGCCGTGATCGCGCCGAAGCCCGCCAGCAACGCTGACAGAAACCCTCTGCGCAGCGCGTGGTTGATCACCGTCAGGTTGACCGGGCCGACGGGAATGGACACCACGAATCCGCTCACCAGACCCGCCAGCGCCGAAACCGCCAGCTTCTGGACCGAGGTATCCATCTATCTCGTCGTTGACTCCTCGTCCGTTTCGTCCGACTCGATTTCGCGCCGCCAGCGTTTGCTCACCCACGGCCGCACCAACCCGTAGAGCAGATAGGCAATGAACAAGGCGGCCAGCGTCACCTCGAAATTCAACACCAGCATCAGCGCCACGACCACCGCCATCGCAAACGCGGCCACCGACCGCTGCAACGTCCAGTCCACGTACTTGAACGTCGGATACCGGACATTGCTGACCATCAGCGCCGAGAGCAAAACCATCAGCACCGGCAACCCAAACCGCCAGCGCCCCAGCGTCCGCTCCTGCCCGGCCAGCCACATCATGAACAACGTCACGCTCACCACCAGCGCCGCCGCCGACGGGATGGGAAACCCGACAAACTCCTTTCCGTTATCTTTCGGCCCGCCCGAACTCAACACGTTGAACCGCGCCAGCCGGATCCCGCCACACACCAGATACGCCGCGGCGATCACCCAGCCGGTCTTCTCAAACTCGTGCAGCACAATCCGGTACACCAGAAACGCCGGCGCCACCCCGAAACTCACCATGTCCGCCAGCGAATCAAACTCGCGCCCGAACCGCGACTCCCGGTGCGCCAGCCGCGCCATCCGGCCATCGAGAAAGTCGAATGCAAACGCCGCCAGAATCAGCCGAATCGCCATCTGAATCGGCTCGAAGTTGCCGGCCGTCACGTCGTACTTGAAAATCCACGTCAACGCAAAAAACCCGCACGCCAGATTACCGGCGGTGAACAGGTTCGGCAGAAAGTAGATTTTGACTTTCTCACCGTTCTCCGGTGTAGCAGCCGCTGCCGGTGTAGTAGCCGCTGTCCCCAGCGGCTCGTTGGGCTTGTTATCTTCTTCTGGCAATGACCGTCTCACCACCTTTCGCGTAATCGCCCACCGTAACGGCAATCTCCGTGCCCGGCGGCAGAAACAATTCCACGCGCGAACCGAACCGAATCATACCAATCCGTTCGCCCTTCGCCAAGCGCGCGCCGGTCTCGCTCCAGCCGACAATGCGTCGCGCAATCAATCCGGCAATCTGGCGCACCGCCACGCGAAATCCGTCGGACGATTCAATGCCGATGACCCGGTTCTCGTTGAGCAACGACGCCTGCGGATTGCGCGCGTCGAGAAACCGGCCCTTGTTGTACTGCGCGAACTTGATTTCCCCTTCGACCGGCGCGCGTTGCACGTGGACATCGAACACTGACAAAAAGATCGCCACCATCGTCGCGTCCGATTTCAGGAAATGCGGCTCGTTCGCGGTTTTGATCTCGACAATCTTCCCATCCGCTGGCGCGACGATCAGCGTCGGGTTTGGCGGCACCGTCCGATTCGGGTCCCGGAAAAATGAAATGGTGAACGCCAGCAGCGCAAACGAAATCAACGCGGCCCACGAACACCAGACGAGTCCGGCAATGCCCAGCGCCAGCAAGACCAGCATCGCCCATTTGCCTTCGAGTAAAGTGCGGATTGTGAACATGGAAGCGACCGGCATCTTAGCCAAACCCGCCCCGTTGTGAAACGAATTCTTGAGCAACGCCAGCCCTGCGGGAGAAGTTTCTCGACTTTGGCCCGGCGTTATGCTCTACTGTCGGGGGCGAAGTCGGGGTATGTCTGCCGACTCATGTTTGGTTGGGCAAGGCACGGGAGTGAAGCTGAATGTGAATGGTTATGGGGCAAGTTTGCGCTGGTTGGTGGGGACAGTGGGTGTATACCTTTTGCTCGTTCTACCCGGCGCCGCTCGGGCGCAGTTGACGAATAGTTGGATATATGACGGCAGCTTTTTCTGGGATAACACGAATGTCTGGTCGCTCGGCGTCGCCCCGTCCAATAATCAGTCCGCCGTCCTGATCACCAACACGATTTCCGGGGGAAGCTTCAAGTCCGTGAATCTCGATTCCAGCACACCATCCGGTACGATGACCATCAGTAACCTGACCGTGTCGGCGCCCGCCGGCTTGACGAACCGGTTGTCCTTGAACAGAGTCGGCGCCACGCCACTGCGGATTCTGAACGGGTTCACCATCGGCGCCGGCGGCGAACTGTTTGCCACCAACTCGACCGTGCTGGTGGAAGGCGTTTCAGGCGGCAATCTGGGGGTCGACGGCGGCATCAACCTCGTCAGCGGCGGCACGACCGTCGTGTTCACTCTCATGCGGCTTGGCAATTTCGCGTGCACAACGACCGGCGTGGTCAGCATCGCGGGCGGAAGCCTGTTCGTGACCAACGCCGCCGGCAACGCCGTGCTGGAAGTGCGCAGCGGCACGCTCACCTTCAGCGCCGGGTCGCTCAAGGCCGACCAACTCGTCGTCACCAACGCCTGCGCGCGTTTCATTCATACCGGTGGCTCGCTCGTCGTGGGCACGGTCACGGTCGACCCGAACCTAGACGCTGACGGCGACGGGTTGCCCAACGGCTGGGAAAGCAAGTACGGACTTGATCAATTCGACCCCACCGGCGCTAATGGCGCCAGCGGCGACCCGGACGCCGACGGCATGACGAACTTGCAGGAATTTCAAGCCGGGAGCAATCCGGTTGCCGACATCAAATCGATTGCGCGGGAGGGCAACAACGTGCGCGTGACGTGGGGCGCGTTTCTCGGCAAGACCAACGCGCTGCAAGCCGCCAGCAGTCTCGCGGTCAGCTTCGGCGATGTACACGTCATCAACAACGCAACAGGCACCGTGACCAACTACCTCGACATCGGCGGTGCGACCAACAAACCATCCCGGTTCTACCGCGTCAGGCTCACACCGTAATGGATCACATCATGGGAAAATCGTTTTGGGTTGCCGTGCTTTTCACTCTCGTTGTTCATCAGGCCATAGCCGCGCCGACGGTGGACTTGCAGTTGCTCGCGCCGAATTTGGACAATGTCACTTCTATCGCAAACGCCGGCGACGGGTCGGGCCGGTTGTTTCTCATGCTGCAAGGCGGCCGGGTGATGATGTACGACGGCACGTGCGTGTTGACGCCGCCGTTTCTCGACATTCGCTCCATGGTGCTCAGCAATGCCAGCGAGCGAGGACTGTTGGGCATCGCGTTTCACCCCGGCTACGCGACCAACGGACAGTTCTACGTGTTCTTCACCGCGCTGGACACCAGCAACGTCGTGGCCCGCTTCACCGCGTCTCCGCCCGGCGCCAGCACGGTGAATACGAACACGATGATGACGGTTATCCGCCTGCCGCATCCGGGCGCGGACAATCACAATGGCGGCCAATTGCAGTTCGGGCCGGACGGTTATCTCTACGTTGGCCCCGGCGATGGCGGCCCCGGGAGTGGATGCGATCCGGCCAACAATGCGCAGAACCTCGGCTCGCCGCTCGGCAAATTGCTGCGCCTCGACGTCAGCAATTTTTCCACCAACTACACCATTCCGCCCGGCAATCCATTCATCGCCACCAACGGCGCGTTGCCGGAAATCTGGGCCTACGGCCTGCGCAATCCGTGGCGGTTCAGTTTCGACCGCGCGACCGGCGACCTCTTCATCGCCGATGTGGGCCAGAGCACGGCCGAGGAGGTTGACTTCCAACCCGCCGGCAGTCCGGGCGGACAGAATTACGGCTGGCGGTTGTACGAAGGCTTTTGCACGAATTGCTGCAGCGTGACTTTCAGCAACGTGCCGACCGCGTTGCCGATTTTTGATTACGGTCACGTCAACGGCGCGTGCGCCATCATGGGCGGTTACCGGTATCGCGGCTCGAAAATCCCGCCGCTCGCCGGCACGTATGTGTACGGCGATAATTGCTCGGGACAGATTTGGGGCGCAACTCAGAACGTCAGCAGCGTGTGGGGCACGGGGTCGTTGTTTTCGTCCGGTTTCAACATCAGCACGTTTGGCGAAGATGAAGACGGCGAGCTTTACGTGGCCAAGTACGCCGCGTCGGTCGGCGCGATTTACCGGATCATCTGGCGCGACACCGATGGCGATGGCCTGCCGGACGATTGGGAGCGACAGTTCGGCCTGAGTACCAACAATGTCGCCGACGCTTCCATTGATACCGATCACGACGGCCTGTCGAACCGGCAGGAGTTTCTGGCCGGCACCAATCCGACCAACGCGAATGACTTCTTACGCATCGCGGGAGTCCAAAAGCTCGACAGCACCAATGTGTTGATCAGTTTCACCAGTAGTCCCGGCAAGAAATACAACTTGGAGCGTTCTCCCAACCTTTCCCCCGGCGCGTGGTCTACGATGGCCACGAACGTGGCGGGCACCGGCGGCATTGTGCAGGTGACCAACGTTGTCGTGAATCCCGCGACGCAACGGTTTTATCGCGTCCGTCTCGCGCAAGGCAACGCGGCGGCCGCTGACGATGCATCCGACCCGTCCTACACCGGCGGTTGGGCGACCGGCAGCAACGGCGGCACCGGCTTCGGCCCGTGGACGCTGACCGGCTCGGGCGTGTTGGGAAGCACCACCAACGGCTACTTCATCGGATCGAGCCTGAACAACGCGTCGGGCGCGGGACCGGGCATCGACGTCGCCGGCAAGTCGTGGGGGATTTACGCCAACAGCGCCAACTTCACGGCCGCGTACCGCGCGTTCGCGACCGGCTCGCTCGCCGTCGGCCAAACGTTCTCCCTCAATATGGACAACGGCCTCATTGACGCCGGCCAGCCGGTGGGTTTCACGATCCGCAACGGCAACGCCACGACCGGCCCCGCCAACTACAATACCGGCGCGCGCTTCGAGTTTTCATTCGTCGGTCCGAGTCCGACCGGCAACTACAAGGTGATGGATGCGGCCGGTTCCCGCGACACCGGCGTGCCCTACACCGGCACGGGCGTGCGGCTGGCCTTCACCCTGACCGGCGCCGACACGTACTCGCTGTTGATCACCGACAACGCCACCGGCGCCACCACGACCATCACCGGCACCTTGGCCGGCAGCGGTTCGCTCGACAGCTTCGCGTTGTACAACCGCAACGCCGGCGTCGGCTCGCTCAGAGACGTTTTCTTCAACGCGCTCCGGGTCAGTCTGTTTCCCGTGCCTTGAGCGGCACGCATGGACAGCATTGCGCATGGGTTGGCGGGAGCGGTGATCGGCTACTGCGGATTCCGGCAGCGCGGCGGACGCGTCGCGTTGTGGGCCACCATCGCGGCGGCGGAATTTCCCGACACTGACATCGTGATGGGTTTTTTCGGCGGCGAGACGTATCTGCGGTGGCACCGCAGTTTCACGCATTCGGCGGTGCTGTTGCCATTCTGGGCAACGCTCGTCGCGTGGGCGTTTTGGGAATTGTCGGGACGAAAAAACTTTCGACTTCTGTGGACGGCATCAGCGGCCGGCATCGCTTCGCATTTGTTCATGGACTGGATCACCAATTATGGAACGGAACTGATGTGGCCGGTGAGTGATGCGCGGTTTGCGTTGAACTGGGTATTCATCGTGGACGTGTACGTGTGGGCGATGCTGCTCGTCGCGCTGATCGCGGCCATCTGGATGCAGCGACCGCGTGTGGCGCAAACGGGGCTGGTGGCCGTCGGCGCGTTTTTTCTTTTTTGCGGCGCGGCGCGGGCGGTGGCTTTACGCGGTCAACCATCCGGCGCCGTGGCCTATCCGCAACCGTTGAACCCGCTGCGCTGGACGATCCTGCGGGCGGAGGGCGACCGCATTCATTGGATCAACGGCGCGCACAATGAGACGTATGTGCAATTCCATGACGACAAGCTGTTGCCGAAGGCGGAGGCGACGGAGCCGGTGAAACTGTTCCGGTGGTTTGCGGCGTTTCCGCTCGTGGAGAAAACCGAAGAACACGGCTTCACCGTGTTGCGGTACCGGGACCTGCGGTTTCGCACGCCGATGCCGGGCGGCCGCGTGCGCGAAGGCGCATTCGTCGTGGTGAAGGTGGTGTTCGATGAACGCGGGAACGTGATCGCGGCCGGATTGGGCGGCGAGCCGGAGCGCCGCTAGAGTCGGACCTCGCGGCCGGTGCGCGCAGACCGGTAGATGGCGTCGAGAATTTTCTGGATGGCTAACGATTGTTCCGGCGCGACGAGCGGTTTTTTCCGGTCGAGGATGCAATCGACGAAATGGTGCAGACGGTCTTCTGGGTATGGCAACCGCATGGATTCGGGCGTGATGACTTCGTAGGCGGGCGGCTGGCCGCTGCGCCGGTAAATCCGTGCCGGGAAGACGCCGCCGCCACCGTCGGTGCCGTACAATTGCACGCCGTAGCTGGGTTCGGGCACGTGTGCAGCCCAAGCGGCTTCGAGGATCACTGACTTGCCGCCTTTCAGTTTAATCAATGCTGCGGCGTAATCGTCCACGTCGAAGACGGCGTTCTTGTCGATCGCGCTCGATCCCCAACCGCCGCCGCCGAGTCCGCGCGGCCCGAAGCGCGCGTGGGTGATGCCGGTGACGGATTGCGTCTGAAAATTGCCCATCAGATGCAGCGCCAAATCGAGCACGTGCACGCCGATGTCGAGCAGCGCGCCGCCGCCGGCAAATTTCTTTTGCGTGAACCACGAGCCGATGCGTGGAATGCCAGCACGTCGAATCCACCAGGCGCGGGCATGATAAATGTCGCCGAGTGCGCCTTGCTCGATCAGGAGTTTGAGCATTTGCGCGTCGCGCGTGAACCGCATGTTCTGGCCGACCATCAGCACGCGCCGGTTTTTCCTCGCGAGGGCGATGATGCGACCGGCTTCGCGGGCGTTAAGCGCCATGGGCTTTTCAAGGTGCACATGCTTGCCGGCGCGCAGTGCGGCGAGCGCGACGGAAGCGTGGAGATAGTTGGGCAACGCGATGCTGATCGCATCCACGTCCGGCCGCGCGAACGCCTCGCGGTAATCGGCGTACCGGGCAGCGGGACGAAACCGGTCGGCGGCTTCCGCAAGGCGTCGGGGATTGGATTCGGCGATGGCGACGAGTTCGGCGCGCTTGCACTTGCGCAGCGCCTCCAGGTGGTGGAGGCCAATCGAGCCGGCACCGATGACGGCGAAGCGGACGCGGTTTTTCATGGCGGCAGTGTTGTTAGTGCCCGGCAAAAAGTCAACAACGGGCAAACCGATCTTCAAAACATGGCTTGAGAGTGTTTCTTTGCCTGGTGTAGGATGCGAGCTTGATTTGAAAGGACTGGAATGAAACGGGCATTGATTACCGGGATCACGGGACAGGATGGGTCGTATTTGGCGGAGTTGCTGCTCGGCAAGGGGTACGAGGTGCACGGCATCATCCGGCGAGCTTCGACGTTCAACACGGAGCGCATTGACCATCTTTATCAGGACCCGCATATCCGCGGCACGAGTCTGTTCCTGCATTACGGCGACCTCAGCGATTCGGTCAGCCTCGTGAAGTTGTTACACGAGCTGAAGCCCGATGAGATTTATCACTTGGGCGCGCAAAGTCACGTGCGCGTGAGTTTCGACATTCCCGAATACACCGCGGACATTAGCGGTGTCGGCACCATCCGCATCCTCGAAGCAATCCGTGAAGCCGGTGTGCGTCCGCGTTTTTACCAGGCCAGCTCCAGCGAAATGTTCGGTAAGGTCGCGGAAATTCCGCAACGGGAGACTACGCCATTTCATCCGCGCAGTCCGTACGGCGTGTCGAAGGTGTTTGCTTACTGGGCGACGGTGAATTACCGGGAGAGTTACGATCTGTTCGCCACCAACGGCATCCTTTTCAATCACGAATCGCCCCGGCGCGGCGAGACCTTCGTCACCCGCAAGATCAGCCGGGCGGTGGCCTATATCCAAGCCGGTCTACAGAAGAAACTTTATCTCGGCAACCTCGACGCCAAACGCGATTGGGGTTACGCGCCCGAATTCGTCGAGGCGATGTGGTTGATGTTGCAGCAGGACAAACCGGATGATTACGTGATCGCCACCGGCGAGACGCATTCGGTGCAGGAGTTCTGCGAAGAAGCGTTCGGGCTGGTCGGCTTGGACTGGCAGAAGTATGTCGATCTGGACAAACGATACTTGCGCCCGGCCGAGGTGGACATTTTGATTGGCGACCCGAGCAAGGCGAAGAAGCAACTTGGTTGGGAGCCGAAAGTGAAGTTCAAGGAACTGGTCAAGATCATGGTCGAAGCCGACGTCAAGGTCCTCCAGGACAAGCTCGCCGGCAAGGTCGCCGCCGTCACCTCCGAGGGTCGCTGAACATCGTGAGTTTCTGGCCACAACAACGAGTGATCGTCACCGGCGGCGCGGGTTTTCTCGGCAGCTTCGTCGTTGACGCGTTGAAGGCGCGCGGTTGTGAGAACATCGTCATCCCGCGCAGCAAGCAATATGACTTGCGCGACCGGGCGGCGATTGCGCGCCTTTTCAACGAGACGCAGCCGATGATGGTGCTGCACCTCGCGGCGGTCGTCGGCGGCATCGGCGCCAACCGGGAACATCCCGGCAAGTTTTTCTACGAGAACGCGATCATGGGCGTCGAGTTAATCGAACAAGCCCGTGTCTTCAAACTGCCGAAGCTCGTCGTGGTCGGCACCATCTGCGCGTATCCGAAGTTCACGCCGGTGCCGTTCAAGGAAGAAGATTTGTGGAACGGTTATCCTGAGGAGACCAACGCGCCGTACGGTGTCGCGAAGAAGGCGCTCCTTGTGCAGTGTCAATCCTACCGGCAGGAGTTCGGTCTCAACGCAGTTTTCCTCTTGCCGGTCAACCTCTACGGTCCGCGCGACAATTTCGATCCGGCATCGTCGCACGTCATACCGGCGCTCATTAAGAAGTGCGTGGATGCGCGCGAGCGCGGCGACAAATTCATTGAATGTTGGGGTACCGGCTCGCCCACGCGCGAGTTCATCTACGTCGAGGACGCGGCCGAAGGAATCGTGCGCGCGGCGGAGAGCTACAACAAACCCGAACCGGTCAACATCGGTTCCGGCCGGGAGATTTCGATTCGTGATTTGGTGCAGTTGATTGTGAGGCTCACCGGTTTTCGCGGTGAAATCCGGTGGGACGCGACCAAGCCCGACGGTCAGCCGCGCCGGTGCCTCGATGTGACGAAGGCCGAGCGCGAGTTCGGTTTCCGGGCCCGCACGCCGTTCGAGCAAGGTTTACGCAAGACGATTGAATGGTACGAGCAACATCTGGCAGCGCGCAGTTTGTAGAAGTAGGTGGTGGATGCGGCCAGGCCAGGTCAATTGGTGGTAAGTGTCAAGTTTGAGGGTGATCTTGGCGGGGCAGTATTCGTGGTCCCTTGATATAGCGCCATCACCTCGGCCGGACTCAGCGTTCGGCTGAAGATCATGACATCGTCAAGAATACCGTTCAAATACTGCGGATAGTTGCCCCCTACGGAGCTGCCAGCCGTTCGATCCAAAACGAGATCGCCGTCCCAGAACGGATTTCCGCCGTAGGCAATAGTAACGAGTCGGCCATTGAGATAAACTCTCCAAGTAGACTTGTCATAGACCAGAACGAGCTGATACCAAGTGTTATTCTGGATTTGACCGAGTGCAAACGTGTTTGCTTTCCACCCTGTGGTGGTTTGTCCCTGAATGACTACAGCGTTTCCACCGATCCAGAACCAGAATCCGCTGTTTTGATATCGGAACCTTATCGCTCCCAACAGACCACCTATTGCAGCGTCTCTCGGATATACCCATGTGGAGATAGTGAAGTTATTCGTAAGATTGATTTGAGTACTGTCTAGATTCACGTAACTGCTGCTTCCCGCAAAGTTAAGGCCCATGCCATTCTTGCCGGCAACCCAGGGAGTAACTGGTCCAAAGCCCATCAACACTCCGGAACAGGATCCGACGGAGTCGTAGGCGACTGTTCCAGAGGTCTCATCGAGTTTCCATCGGTGCGCAAGGCCATCGAGAACGCTGCCGACGGCAGTGAGAATCGTGGACGTCGAAGAACTCATGCCACGTGAGTCCGTGACCGTGAAGGTAATCGTGTAGGAACCCGCTTGTGTCGGTCCGGGTGTCCAAGAGAAGAGACCAGTTGCGAGATTGATTGTCGCCCCGGCGGGGAGCGAGCTGGCTGAGTAAGTGATGGGCTCGTTATCGGGATCGGTGGCCGACACCACAAGTTGCAGGGTTTGACCTATCTGGGCGCTTTGGTTGGCAACAGGACTGATAACCGGAGGGAGATTGAGGTATGGCAAGTTCGCGATGACATTTGCAAGCAGCGTGGAGGCATCCTGATTGGTCGAGCAAAACAGGACAGGGGTTTCGGTGAGCGAAGTAGGTGTAACACTGCCGCCGAAAATATCCGTCGCTTTCAGTGCGACACTCCCGTTCAGTGCGACTACTTGCCCTTCCACGGTCCAAGCAAAGACGATTGCGGTGTTGTCGGCACGTCGCCAAGCAAAGAGACAAACTTTCTGCCCCAGCATCCGGTAGTCTATAAATTGGGCTGCGTTCAGCCAGTAGCAGGTCATGAGAAATGCAGAGGTTTTTGGTTGCGGTCCACGGTAGCCGTACTCCCAGCCGTAATTTGCATTTCCTCCGACGTCCGTCAGGCTGTAGGCAGGAAGACCAAGCTCGTGCGGGAACAAGGCTTGCACGCCTGCAGCGCGGTACAGAACGGCGAGTTTCATGCTGCGGTTCATGCCCCTCCGCCAGTCTATGAGTGGCGAGATGGACTCGGCGGGCGGGGAGAGATAGGGGATGCCGAGTGCACTGCCTGCGTACAATCCGATCTCATCCACGAAAAGGGAATTGGTGGTTACTCCCGAGTCCCGATACCGAGAAACCCGTTGGACTAAGTTCGAAATCACCCAGGCGCCCGGTGGGTACGGCACAATCTGGTCGGGTGGCGCGTCGTTGAGTTGATAATCATGCCACGAAAAAACGTCGAGCGCAGCTAGGGCACCCGTTGCGGCGAGAGGGCGCGTGTCCGCAAACGACGACCACCAGGCCGGGCCAACGATCTTGATTGATGGGTCGATCGCCCGCACGGTCTTGGCTCCCTCGATAATGAGTTGTCCGAGCAGCCCGTTCCAGTCCGACACGGGAAACCTGTCGGGCCCCGGCTCATTCCACAACTCAAACGCAGCGATCTTACCCTTGTACCGCTGCACCAGCGCGGCGACGTAGTTCGTGTAGGCGGTGATGAAATTGCCGGCACTGACCCACGAGGGCGTGTAGCCTGCCCCGCCCAACATGATGTTGCAGTCCAGCTTCGCGTTCATCTCGTCATCCACGATCGACCAATTGAATTGATTGGCACCCGTTTGGATAACGCCCCAGTCCCGCCCGACTCGCCTCCAGCCGACACCGATCAGCGTGTCACGCTGCATCGCGTCACGATCGCCTTGATTGCCTTGGTCACCGAGGAAGGGCATCGTTGTGTAGTCGTCCGGCAATACGCAAAACTGGTTGCGGTCGCCGTTGCACTCAACGAAGTAATGACCTTCCGCGAAGTTGCGCGAAACGGGGCTGCCTGTGTACACAATTCTACCGTACAGATCGTAGACCGTAATGGGGAGATTGTTCGAAGTGGCGATGGTTACCGTGTCGGCTACCCTGAACACACCCCATTTCGACTGCGGGAGGATGCTGATCCTAGTCTTCGTGTAATCGAACGGTTGCGTGAATGCGGTGGCCGGTGTTTGACCGCCGGAGTCGCGGGCTAGTGTCGCGAGCGCCAGTACGATCAGCATCCGAAGTAATCGGTGGCTAACTGTGACGATGTTATGATATCCGTTTTGCATCCAAATGGCCTTCTCTCTTATCCCACTTGTGTTTCAGGTAGAACGGAGAGCAGGTGACAGGCCATTAGTTTCGGAGCGGTGCGAGAAAAGCTTGGGCAGCGCCATGCCGCTCTCATTTCCGCGAAAACACGTTGGCCTCTCCCTAGATGTGGGAAACCCGCAATTTTTCTCTAACGCGGGTTACGGTCTTCTGCCCCGAGCAATCAAGGGCATCGAGCCGACCTCGGTTGTGCGAATTGGATTGCCATAAGTGTCGGTAAGCGAATCCACCGCAAACGGGATGTTTGTCGTTGATCCTTCGAGCGTCCAGTAGAACTCAACTTGCCTTACAGCATTGGTGAACGTCAGATGCCAGAGCGGGCCAGTCTGCTCGCTGCCGGCGGGTGAGAGTCCGTTAAGCCAGTAGCACGTCATCAGGAACGCGCTGAGTTTCGGCTGCGGCCCGCGATAGGCATAATCCCAGTCAGCATCACCGATCGGGCCGGAGAGGTTGTTGGTAATCAATGCGCCAACCGTTGAATGCGGGTAAAGGGCGGTTGCTCCACTGGCACGATACAGCACGGCAAGTTTCACCGTGCGGTCGCGCGCTTTCTGCCACGGCAATGCCTGTGGGTAGCCGTTCTCGAAAGGCATCGGGTTTTGCCGGGCCCACAGAGGACTCAAGCCGCGAATGGAGATTTCGGTGATTTGAAACGGCGCAGCTCGTCCGGCGGCGGCAAACGTATCTTGAACAATCTGGGGCACGCTGGGGCTTGGTATCCAACCGGGAATCTCGTTGGTGTACGTGAACGTCTGGTCGGGCGTGGCAATCGTGTGGATGTAATCGTGCCAAGCAAAGATGTCCACATTATCCAAAGCGTGGAGACCGGCCAGCGAACCCCAACGGTACGCCACCACCGCTGGCACGTCGAAGCTCGGGGCGACCACGGCGATGGCGGGGTTCATGCCGTGGATCGTCGCTGCCCCTGTGGAGATCAATGACGACATCAACGCCCAAAAGCCACCTTCATTGATCCCGTCGAATTTCTCACGGAACGGTTCATTGAACAGTTCGACGGCGCGCACGGGTACATTGCTGGACAGATACCGGCCCGTGGCCGTCTTGACCCAGTTGGCGTAAGCTGCGGAGTAATTGGTCGAAGACAACCACACGAGACGCTTATTGGCGAGTCCGCCGCAGTTCGACCACAGACCGCAGCCGTCGAGGTAAAGAAGTACGTTCGGCGCAGCGTAATTGAGAATGGCTGAATCTCCGTAGTAGCGGTTGTTGCTCCAGTCGTAGAGACCGGGCGTGCGCTCGATGACACCCCACTCGGCGTAGACTCGCTGCCAGTGCGGTTTCATCTTGCGGGTGCGAGCAACACCGGCAGGATCGCGGGTGCCGCTGACCCCTTCGAGTCCCAGCAGATCGCCGCCGCGGTAGTCGGCGGGCAACACGGCCACATTCATGCGGTCATTGCCGCTCTCGACAAAGTAGTGATTCACACGAAGTGAATTTGCTGGGAACACGATAGGGCTGGCTCCGTTGGTGATGAGAGTACCTCGGTAATCCCACATCCGTATTGGCGTACTCGCCGTCGCGTTACTCAGGATCACAACGTCGGAGCGATAAAACAAACCGTCCTCGTAGTTGTGTTGGGAGGCCGGATTGATGGCGAATAAGGTTCGTGCTGATGCCGGGTTGAACGAGTTGGTGAAGCCGGCGAACTCCAGGGTTGAGTTGGTTACCGCTAGCGTGAGTTGCTCCGTGAAGTAAGTACTGCTACCCAACGCTACTAGTGTAAGTGAGACTCTGGTAATACCGGCCAGACCGGAGGCTGCGCGTCCACGTTTCATCGCCGACGATCCGTGGTTGCACGATCCGTCGCCTCTTCTTGGCACGAGGTTTTTGGGCCGACTGCGCCAGTCAACCGCCGGCCGAAGTATGTGAGCCCAACAAACAGCAACAGCGGTTCGAAGGGTAAACGCAACCGGTAGCGGGAAATTAAGAAAGCGTGACCGCAAGCCAGGAAAATCATCGCTAAGCCGCTGAAGAGCGCCCAGAACCGGTCGTTGGTTGAAGCCAGCAGGCAACCAAACAAGAAGATGGAGAAGACGAAGATGGTGGTGGCGCGCGACAAGACGATGCGCAAGGGACGGCTGCCCTCTTCAACCGTGTGCATGGCTCCCACATCCCAGCGAAAGAAATTCAAAGCTTTGGCCAACCAAAGACGCCCGGCAGCCATCGGATGCGTTTTGATCCACGCGATTGCCGTTAATTGATAGACAGCGTCGGCCTTTCTGTAGTCCGCTGCGGACAATATGCGCGCGGGTAATCCGGGTGGACGCTCAAAGGTGTAGGTGCCTCCCTGTTCTGTAGGCTGCCAGAGATTGGCGCGTGCTTGGTCATTGAAGCCTGCGTACATCTCCTTGCCGGCGCCTACGCCGAAGGGAATGAAAGCCCGCTCGGCTATCGCATTTCGTGCGATCCAAGGCAAAAGTGGAATCACAAACCCACACCCTAACGCAAATCCATAGACCAGCCATCGACGAAACGGCGGGGTGAATTGCGCCAAAGCAAGAGCGGGAACGAGGAAAAGCAGGGTGGGAACATACAATGCCCCAATGCCCAGAACGCATCCTTCGGCCAAACCCCAACGTGGAGAAACTCGATGCTCGGAACGGTAGCGACGGACGTAGACGAGTAGTAAGACAAACGCGGACAGCCAGAAAGCCTCGAACGTATTCGGATAGTTGGTCGTGTTCAAATACAAGAGAGGAGGGTGTAGCCCAATCGTCAACATGACGGCGAGTGCGATGGGTCGGCTTTGGGAAAGCCAGTAGGCGGCCAATGCATAGAACAGCACCGCCATCCAGCCAACCGTAGCGTTCAGCAATTTGGCCGTGAGAGGGGAGAGCGGGACTATTTGCCCCATCAAAGCCAGAGAGAACGGCAACCCCGGAGGCAGTCTAATGGCGGAGCCAAGCCATTCACTTTGCCCGCGCGACGTCTTGTCACCTTCCCCTCCTTCATGATCCAGTCGGTAGCTACGCAGTGTGACAAGATTCTTAGCGGCCTCGAGGTATACACTTTCATCGCCATATTTGAAGTGAGGTTCGCGAAAACACAAACCCCAACGGAGGGCCAACAACACCGCTGCCGCGCAAAACGCAATCACGACCCATCGCAACGGGGTTGTTGGTGGCAACTTCTGTCTCATTGAACTCGTCGGTTGAGATTCCACATTGTCTTGCCGTAGTCTCTTAAAGATTGTGGGTGGAGTTTGGTGCATCAACTTATAAGTCATGAGCAATTTGGTGGCAAGTCTCGCCCATGGATTGGTATTATCGCTTGGGCTTCACAGTAAAGACGGTAACGTGCGCCACCGGATGGTGCAGGTGCTGATAAGCAAGAAGCTATTGAAAATGTCGGCGATAAAACCAAGAGATCAAACGCCAATCAGTGAGTCATCCTTGTGCGGGGCATCGAAACTGTTGGATCGACATGCCTTGTCGGTGGTGTTCCTCATCGCGTTCAGCTTGAGGGTAACATTTGTTCTTCTCTACGGGCCATCGTCGCCGCCAGTCCAGTGGGGTGATGATGCCAAGTATGATGTTATCGCGTACAAACTTGTGTCGCAGCACGAGTATACTACTACGTGGTATCCCCCCGGTTACCCGCTGTTTGTGGCAGTTGTGTACTCACTTTTTGGACGATCTTGGCTGGTTCTGCGCATTCTTCAAGCGGCTTTCGGCGCGGCGACCTGCGTGCTTACATGCAAACTCGGCACGCGATTACTTACGAGACGGAGCGGCATTCTTGCCGGACTGATCCTGGCGGTCTACCCGGGCCATATCTTTTGGTCTTGGCGAGTCATGGGCGAGGCGCTGTACATGATGCTTCTTGTCTTGGGCGTGCTGCTGGCAATCGATCTGTCACAAAGACCCCAAATTGCTCGCGCGATGATCGTGGGATTAGTTGTGGGCTATGCGCAGTTGGTGAAGTCCAATCTGTTTCTGTTCCCCCCTTTCTTGCTCGTCTGGTTTCTCATCACGGCTCGCGCGGGAATTCCGCAGCGGATTCGTTGTGTTGCCGCCCTCGTCTTGGGATTGGCGCTGATGTCTGCCATCACTCCTCTGGCGAATTTGATTTCTCCAATGCGGCAGGCGGTGCTCTTGCCGGGTAATGCGGGGTATTCGCTTTGGGCGGGTAACAACCCACTTGTCGACGGTTGCTACATATCCGCGGAATACACCCCAGAGGGCAAAGCATACATTGAAAGCCATGGTCTTACAGAGCAGCTCGAGAGGGCCGACCCTGCAGAACGGGATCGAATCTTCCGCACTCTGGCCTTGACTTGGATGCGGGAGAATCCCGGCAAGTTTCTCCTGCTGTGCCTCAAGAAACTCAACAATTCTTTCGGGCTGTTTCCCCGGGCTGCCATCTTCGAGCGAGACCCGCGCGCGGCGGTCGTTCATCTGCTTACGTATGGGCCGGTCGCAGCATTCGCCCTAGCCGGAATTATCGCGACGCGTCGCCGCTGGCGTGACTTTTCGTTGTTGTACCTAGCCATTTTGAGCTATGTGGTGTCGGTGGTGCTTTTTTTTGGGACGCCGCGATACACCATACTTATCATTCCGTTCCTAGTCGTTTTTGCGAGCTACCCAATGGCCTTATGCTTCGACCGTCTTACCCGACGTCCGCGCGAGCAATCCGCCGCGAGTTGAGTCAAAGCCATGCAGTTTTCCATCATTACTCCTAGTTTCCGAAATTCAGCGTGGCTCAAGTTGTGTGTTGCGTCGGTTGCGGATCAAGAGGGCGTCTCGAAGGAGCATATTGTGCAGGATGCCGGCTCGGATGACGGCACCTTGGACTGGCTATTGAAAGACCCACGCGTTGCAGCCTACGTCGAAAAAGACACCGGCATGTACGACGCTGTGAACCGCGGTTTCAAGCGAGCCAAGGGCGATATCGTGGCGTACTTAAACTGCGATGAGCAATACTTGCCGGGAGCGCTCGAGAGGGTCCGTGACTTCTTTGCGATTCACCCCGACATTGATGTCCTGTTTGGCGACGCAATCGTCGTGGATGCAAACGGAAAGTACGTCTGCCACCGCAAGGCGCTGATGCCTTTCAAGCCCCATATGTGGTATCGATTCCCGGTTCTCACTTGCGGCATTTTTTTGCGGCGTGAAGTATTGGATCGGTACGGTGTTTACTTCGACCCCAAGTGGCGAGTTATCGGCGATCTTTTTTGGGTGATGGAGATGGTCAACCGTAAAGTTCCCACGGCTGTTCTTCATCATTTCACCTCAACCTTTGCCGACACGAGAGAGAACCTCTCCCTTCAGCCGGAAGCGCTGGATGAGCGTCAGATGATGCTGAAAATGCCCCCCGCATGGGTTCGGAGGTTGCGATTTGCCTTCATCTTTCATCACCGCCTGCGAATGCTGTTGAATGGGTCATATTCTCAGAAGCCTTTTGAGTATTCCATTTACACAGCACAAAGCCCCGAAAAGCGGGTTGTGTTCCACGTGGATAAGCCGACCGGTTTATGGCGCGGGCGGACGGATAGTATTCTCCTGCGAGCCAAATGGTTTCAGACTCAGTCGTGACTCCCCAGAGTGCTTGGTGCTGGCATTCAGTCGCCCGATCGGTTGCCGCAATTCAGCAGCTTGTGGGGCTGCCGGTTTGGTGTATAGTTTGCGGCATTGTCACAATATCAGGCAAACATGATTCTCCCATTGGGACATTGAAGTAGATATCGACATGAGATTATCCGAGGTATCACAACAACCGGCGCTATTGCAGCAAGTCCTTCTGCGCTGGTTTGGGATCGCGGTGAGTTTGGTTGTGGCGATGATCATCGCCTATTGGGTTGGCACGCAGCAGACGACGTGGCTGATGTTTTGCATCGGGATCACTGTAGTCGCGCTGGTAACTGGTTGGATGCGTGATCGGGCATGGATTCTGATTCCTCTTGGGTGGGCGCTTACTGGCGGGAGCGGATTCATTCCAATGGGTTTCTCCGTTCACGATGTCTGCATCTTGTTGGCAGTTTGTGCCTACATCGGCTATCGGATTCTGTCGCCCAGGGACTTGCGACAGAAAACCCAGCTACTCGACGTGATCCTCGCGATCAATATTGTTTGGATTGCCATCACTTTTTTTCGTAATCCAATTGGCTTAAGAATTTTTGGCTCTGAAACAATAGGCGGCCGAGGTTATTTCAATCTAGTCTTGGTACTTATGGCTTACTGGGTGATGGTGCGGCTGCCTGACTCTGCCAAGAGTATCTCTCGGATACCGTACTTCATCCTTGCGGGAACGGTCGTTGTGGCTCTTGTGAATCTGGTTGTATATCTGCTGCCAGCAGCAACCCCTTGGGTTTACGCTTTCTACACTGGCGTGGATGTCAGCGCCTTTCTTTACTCATCTCCTGCCAGTTCCGAGGCGGTCACGCGCTGGAGCTCTCTTGCCCCTTTTGGGATGACGCTGGTTTTTGTCTTGTGCGCTCTCTACCCGCCCCGCACGTTGTTCAACCCGTTGCGTCTTCGATTCTACCTGTTTGCATTGGCGATGGCGGCGATTATGGCCTCAGGGTTTCGGAATTCGCTGCTTTGGGCAGTCGTCGCCTTAGGGCTGGGTTCTTGGTTCTATCACGGTTGGAGAGAAGTGATTCTGGGTGGTATTACGGCCATTCTCGTATTGGGCACTGTGATAGTTGGTCAAGGACGCGCCTACCAGCTTCCGTTGCCGGCGCAACGTGCTTTGTGTTGGATGCCGGGAAACTGGTCACCTCTCGTGGTTGCTGAAACAGAGCAGAGCACCGAGGGCCGCTTCGGGTGGTGGAAAGATGTAATCAGGTACAACCTCGTCCACAACTGGTGGCTGGGCGATGGATTCGGGGTTGCTGCTAGTGACTTCGAGTTGCTGAGGTCGAGTCGGGACTTCCTGACCTGGATGACGTTGACCGGAGCATTCCACAACGGGCCGCTGACTGCAATTCGTGTTTCAGGTGTCGTGGGATTGTTTCTGTTTTATATCTACATCATCACGGCCGCAGTCTTATCCGTAAAGTGTGTCAATCGGTGCCGAGGCACGCCACTGCAAATGATATCAATCTTCCTAGCCATTCAACTGGTTTGGGGGCCATTTCATTACACTCTTGTATTCGGTGCGTATGACAAGCAACTGGCGGAAACCATGTTACTTGTCAGCGCGTTGTTGCTGGTGATGAGGATGAGGGAAAAGCTGCCTCCGGCGGCGACTTCTCAAGCGCCCATGGTGCCGGCGAAAAGTGCTGCGGTAGCCGCGTGAAGAGCATGCCCGTTCACCGGAACAAGCACCGTGAACTCCGTTTGTCGACCTCAACGCCGTGCATCGGCGCATCCCGGCCTCGCGCCCGGCAACATGACCTGAATGCGATTTCGTGCTGTCGCGGAGAAACCTCCCCGCATCGGCACCGAAAGTGACATGAAGATCAAAGTGGCGTGGCTGGCCCCATACCCGGCCCAAGACTTGGAGCCCGAACTCAAAATCCGCCGGCGCCCACCGGCCTATCATCCATGCAGTTGGATCGTGAACCTTTCCACCGCTTTGGCAAGTCGGCCTGACATTGAGTTGCACCTTGTCACCGAAAGCACGTTGGTTTCTCGCAACCAGACGGTGCAGCGCGGCGGCATCACCTTTCATGTCGTCAGGCAAGGAGTGCCGTTCATCAACCGCGGATATCCCTCGTGGTGTCCGGTCGATGTCATCACCGGCTTTCGCTCGAATGCGACACGCTTGACTCGCGCGATTCGCGCGGTTCGTCCTGACATCGTGCATGCGCACGGCACCGAAGCCGCGTTCGCCCTAGCCGGCCTCGCGTCGGGTTATCCCTGCCTTGTGTCGATCCAAGGCATCATCAATGAGTACTTCAAGACAAACCCGGACTTCCGCTTCCGCGTCGTCCGTCATCTGGAACGGCGACAGGTCCGGCAGGCGAAGTACTTCACGTGCCGGACGAACTTCGATACCGGCTTTGTCCGCGCCACCAATCCGTCGGCAAGAATCTTCCACATTCATGAAGCGATGAACCCCGTGTTCTTTCGAGGCGAATGGAAAGTCCACGAGGATGCTCAACTGCTTTTCGTCGGGGGGTTGCAGGAAAGAAAGGGCCTCGGCGTTTTGTTGTGCGCTCTCGCCAAGGTGAAGGAAGCTGTACCGGCAGTACGGCTTTCTGTGATTGGTGGGGGAGGCGGCGAGTATGTGCAGTCCCTGAAGAACTTGATCACGGAACTCGGTCTTGGTTCGAATGTCTCTTTTCTCGGCCAGAAAACAGCTGCCGAAATCGCCGACTGGCATCGCCGGTCACAGATCTTCGTTCTGCCATCCGACAACGAGAATAGTCCGAACACGCTGGCCGAGGCGATGGTATCCGGGATGCCGGTGATCGGGACAAATGCCGGGGGGATTCCATCCATGGTTGCCGATGGCGAGACCGGCCTTCTGGTGGAAGCTCGAAATCCACAACAACTGGCGGACAGGATTATCTATCTGCTTCAAAATCCCGAGAAACGGCGTAAACTTGCCGACAACGCGCGCGCCATCGCGCGGGCGCGCCACTTGCCGGAAACCGTGGCTGAAGAAACGATGAAGGCATACTGGGAAATCTTGAGACTCGAGAAGCAACGCTCCGCAGCAACAGCATGAACAATCCGGTGCAAAACGATTCACCCCGGCGTTCTCAATCCGTCGGCGACGCCATGAAAACCTGTAGTGTGTTTGCGCTTGTCGTCTTCGCTTGGGATGCTCTCGCGAGCAAAGTTTGCGTCATGTTCTCCTCGTGGCGCGCCAAGGTCGTGCTCTCCTTATTGGGTTGCCAATACGGGAAGAACCTCCAAGTGGACGGCAAGCTCATCATCCGGTCGCCCCGCAAGGGCGCCATCACTCTAGGCGACAATGTGAAGATCAACTCCCGCTTCCGGGCGAACTTGGTCGGCGTGACCAACCCCACCGTCTTGCATTGCACTCGGCAAGGGCGGATCGTCATCGGCAACAACAGCGGATGTTCCGCAGCGATTCTGTCCTCGCGGACGAGCATCCAGATTGGCGACAACGTGAAACTGGGCGGCAACGTCCGCATCTACGACCATGACTACCATGCGATTGACTATCTCGCGCGACGCCAACCGGACACGGATGATGCCAACTGCAAGACGGCGCCTGTCGTGATTGGCGACGACGTCTTCGTCGGGGTGAACGCCATCATCCTCAAGGGCGTGACAATCGGCGCGCGCTCCGTCATCGGGGCGGGGGCCGTTGTCTCTCTAAAAGACATCCCGCTTGACTCCGTGGTCGTGGGTAATCCAGCAAAGATATTGACGCACCTGTAGGATTGCCCTTAGTCGGCGTTCGAACCTCGCCGCTAGACCGCATGGGTTTGGACTTGAACCCGTCCCGGAACAGCTTTACAGGTGGTTGCCGATGTCCATTAGGTGCTCTTGGTCCTTGCCGCATGTGGTGCGGGATTGGCGCTATCGCACATTCTACCGGTTGCTCAGCGGCCGGCAGGTCCCCTTGATGACACTTGGAGAAACCGTCAACGAGTGCCATTGGACTTTTTGTCCAAATGGATTGGGGAAGGATAGCATCATCTATAGTGGCGGGGTCGGCAATGACATCACTTTCGAACACGCGCTGGTGAAGCGATTCGGATGCAACATCGTCATGCTCGATCCGTCTCCGACCGGCATCGAGACTATGTCCAAAGCGGAGAACAAACTGCCTCAATTCCGCTTCTGCGCTGTTGCTCTCGCGGGTCACCGTGGCGCATTGGCCTTCGCCCCGCCGATCAACCCGGAAGAAGGCTCGTGGTATACCCCAACCGGCACGGCAGGAGCGCTGGAAGTTCCGTGCACCGACCTGACGTCCTTGTTACGAGAGAACGGACACGACCGGATCGACCTGCTGAAGATCGACATCGAAGGCAGCGAGTACGAAGTCATCGACGACATCTTAGATCACCGCATTCCTGTCCGGCAGATTTGTGTCGAGTTTCATCACAGCAATCTCCCCGGCATCAGGCGCGGCCAGACAATCCGCGCGATGCTGAAGCTGAGAATGCACGGATACAAACTGATCAACCAGTACGGGACCAACCATACCTTTCTTCGGGCTGAATGACCGGCGGACAACCGGTCGCGCTAGTCGAGGTTGCCGACCACGATGCGTAACCATGGTGTGAAGGCTTTGGGTAGGCGCTGAACAAATTCTCGCTGAAGCTCACGGACGACTCCGTAACGCAGCACCAAGACACTTCCCAAGGGTGTCAGGACGGCGCCCCGGACAACCACTTGCAGCCAGTCGGTAAGTGGCTCGGTCAACCACCAAATGCCTGCCGCCAACGGAACGAGCCGCAGCAGTGTCCTTCCAAGCGGTTTGAGCCATTCCCAGCTTGGCTCGGTGACCGGCAGCAAGAAATACCGGCTACTGCGCCACACCGAGTACGCGCCGGTGATGCTCACCGTACAGATGATCGAGCACGCGATAATGCCGGGCAGGCCCGTCCATCGAGCGGTCAAAAAGGCCAACGCCACGAACACGGTGCCCTCCACGAGGTAAATCCATCGCATGAACCGGATGTCTTTCGTCGCCCCGACCAGACTCACGTGGCCGTGTTGCACAGACAGAACAACTAGCCAAACACCAAGGAGCACATCGTAACCTGTTTCCCATGGGATCCGTCCGTGAGTCCAAACCGTCACAAACGGCGCATTGCAGACGGCGACCAACACGGCGGCCAAGCCCCCGACGGATGTGGTCAGGATCGAGAGCGCCCGGAAACGTTCGCGCAGCCGGTCGTGTTCCTTGCGTGTGACCATTTCCGCCAAGGCCGGCCCGGAAAAATCCAGGATTCGGCGCGCCAATTGCCAGATCAGTGTAAAGACTTTCGTGCCGACCGACCAGATGGCCACCTTCTCCAGTCCCAGCGTGCGGCTGATGATGATGGTCTGACTTGCCGACATCAACTGGCTGCCCAGCGCGATCAAGAACATATCCTTGCCGAATCCAAAAAGCTCCTTGAACCGCGCCCAACTCGGACGACCCCATGCGCCGCTCGGCGGAAACAGACGCAGTTTCAAGCAGGCGGCAATGACAACGACCCTGACCAGCAACAACCCCGCCGCATTCGACAGGATCACGCTGTACACGCCGGTCCCAAACCGCAGTGCCAACCACAGCACCCCCGTCATTAATATGTAACTAAGCGGCTGCGCATAGTTCACCACGTCATAACGCTGATGCGAATACAACAGATGCACGAGCGTCTCAGTCGCCATGGTTGCCCCCAGCAGCACCGACTGCCACCGCATCAAGACGATGAAGCTGTGCTGCAGTTCGGACGGGATGTCCAAGAGCTGCGCAAGTGACGGGCTGGCCAGATAACCGGCGACGGCAACGATCGAGCCCTGCACCAGCAGCACCATCTGGCCGGTCTGCAGCACGCTGCCGTACTCCCCTTGTTCCGGATAGTCTTTGTGATCGATGAGAAACCGCGCGACCGAACTTGACATCCCCATATCGATCAGCGCCAAGTACCCGCCAATCTGCACCATCAGCGCCCACAACCCGAACTCGGAACGACTGAGAAAATGCAGTGCGAGGGGCACCGAGATAGCGGTGTAAACGGCCGCTGCCGCGAGAGCCAGATAGCTCGACGCCAGCGTTTGCACGTAGCGACGCATGCGCGACTTCGGCGACTCAGGCCGGTTCGTCTCAGTGTTCTCTGGGTTGGATGCGTTCAATTTGAAGGACCTTGTAAAAGCCCGAGTTTCCCCAAGTGTCCGGTGAAGACCTGCTCCAATCTCTCAAACGAGACTTGCGACTGGAAATCCGCAACCGGCACGCGGTGGCCCTGGCGCAGTCGCTCCCACCAGCCTAGCGCCGCGTCCGCGATGGCGCGCGGATCCCGGATGGGCACGACGGAACCATTGACACCGGCCGAAACGAAATCGCTCGTGCCGGTGTTCGGGGTCAGCACCACCGGCAACGCGCAGGCCATCGCTTCCAGAGCTGTTCGCACGAGCCCTTCCTCGAGAGAGGGTAGGATGAACACGTCGGCGGATCGTAGCCGGTCGGCCAAATTCTCCTTGTTCAGCGGCGGCGACCAGTCGATGGGCAGATCCCGGTAACGCGCCAATATCGGCTTCACGCTGTCCGTCACAATATCGGTCAACAGAAGGCGGGCATCCGGCACCTCTTGGCAGATCAACCGAAACGCTTCCAATAAATAAGGAGTCCCCTTGCGAAGTGAGAGTGACGCGGTATTGACAATTGTAAAGGGACGCTCCGCGGGCCGGGTCTCGGACGACGGCCGGTAACACGATAGGTCGACAGGATAAAGGACATCGAAGACTTGATCCGACTTGAAGCCCCGGCTCAGAAAAGAATTGCGCACGTATGAGCTTGATGACAGGACGTAATCCACGTCCTCCATCATTCGCCGGGCGCGCTCGTAGTAGAACTTTGCGACGGGCGGGGTTGAACAATTCCACCGCTTGTGCTCCTCCATGAGAATCTCCCAGAAGTTGTCCGGGTGCGAGTTGCCTCCATCCAGCATCGTCTTGCCGCCGTGTCGGCGCACCCACGCGAAGCAAGCGTTGGCGTACGCGTAACTGGAGATGATGTGGTCGCCGGGTTGTAGTTGTCGCAAAACCCACCGGTCATACAACGGATAGAGACTGAAGCGGAAGGACTCGGAGTAAAACGGCGGCAGCACCCACGTTCCGGCATAAGCCAGCAACCCCAAAGGAGGGAACAACCGGGTCACATCCGCTGGAATACCGGTCGTACCTCGCCGCGTCCACAGTGGATACCGGCGCAGCAGACCGTGCTTGGCCAAAATGCGCGCGTGATCATCGCACACCGACCGGAACGGAACGGCGACGACAAAGTGTGGCTGTACACTCATCTGAAAGTCATTTCCTCCGGTCGTTGTCGGACGATGGCCTCTGTTCGGCCAGAAGCCGCCGGTACAGCTCGGCGTGCTGGCGAACCATCCGCTGCCGTGTCATCCCCTTTGCGAGAATGGACGCGCGGCCATTCTCCGCCAGCCGGCGGCGCACCACCGGGTCGGCCATCAGTTTGCGAAGTGTTTCCGCTAACGCTACAGGATCATTCGGAGGTACTAACAACCCCGTCCGGTCGTGCTCGATCAACTCTGGAATCCCTCCCACCCGCGTCCCCAGACACGCGCACCCGCGGAACAACGCCTCTTGCAAGGATAATCCCAGCCCCTCGGACAACGACGGCATCGCGAAAATGGATGCGCGATCCAGCTCGCCGGGAATCGCGGCGTCCGGCAGTTTCCCTGCAAACTGCAGACGCTCACCCAAACGTTCCGCCGCCTCGCTGGTGCGGATGCTGTCGTAGTATTCCTGATCTGCCACGCGGCCAACAATCCGCAGAACCCAGCCCGGTTGCACGCCGGCAATGCGGTCGAACGCCTCGACGAGGATCCGTTGCCCCTTGCGCGGCCCGATGGTCCCCAGCGCCAGCACGACCGGCGCGCGCGCGTCAGCCGGCAGCCCGCCGCCCGGTGCCGCTTCATCCAACTTCGAGTGGTACATGTGACTGATGCGATTGCGTAAAGGCCAGAACAGCTTGCGCTCAACGTCCCGGTCGGCAATCGAAACCGCAAACTCACACTTGGCAGCGGCCAGCACGCGCATCCGGTTCACCCAAACGAAAGGCAAGAATGAGAGCTTCTGCCAAAGCGGCCGGTAAGCGCCACAGAAGCCCTCCATCGGCGGATGGACCAGGTGATTGGTGATCACCACCGGTATTCCAAGCTGCGCCGTGTGGATGACCGGACAGCGATGTGCGACCCGGCTGCCCCAAACCCAGGTGCCGCCGAAATGAAAGTGCGCTAGAGCGGCTCCGGCCTGTTTGAGTTTGGCGGCCAACTCGCGCGCCTCTTTCGCACCGCCTTGACCGAAGCGCCACCGGAAATGCCCTGTCACGAAAGAAGAAAGCCCTGCCTCAGCCAATGAGTTCTGATCGTCATCGGACACGAGGACGATGCTAAACTCTGCGGCCAAGCCCTTGACCAGTTCGGTCACCAGCACCTCGACGCCGCCCGCTTGCGCGACCGGATATTCCATACAAAGTGCAATACGCGGTTTCTGAGGTGCGAGTCCCATCTTAGGACACGGTGCGGATCCAGAAACTGTGGGGTTCTGCCCGTCCGCGCGGGAAGAAGCGTGTCAGCGTCTCTCGCTCCTGTTTCCACAAACAGTAAAGCGGCATCTCGACCCGGAAACGACTGCCGCCGGACAGCAGACATTCCATCGCGTATTGCTCGTTCCAATGGAGTCGCCAATTGCTAAAGACGTAGCGGGGAAGGTAGTCGTATGGAGTGAAGACGTCGTGAATGTGAATCCAGACGCCGGCCGGCAATATCGGTAGAATCTCTGTGAGTTCGTAAACGACGTCACTCTGAACTTTCAAGACATGTGAGGTGTCGATGAAGAGGACGTCCCCATCGCTCAGCGTTTGAAATAGCGCGGGCTTGGCCTGTTGCACCGGCAAGCGAATCAACTCGCCGGCCAGTTTCTTGATGTCGAGGGGAAGGCGAGGCTCCGGATCGATGTAGGTCGCTTCGCAGGTCGAGTTCTCGGCGCGGTTGCGCTGAAGAGCAAGGGTGCTAAAAAACGAACTGAATCCGCAACCGATCTCAACATAACGGCGAGGCTTGAGATGCCGAAGCAGGCAGTACAAAACTGCGGCATCAAAATCATCAACGGTGTCGTTGTGCAACCAGCACTCAACCCCCGGTCCGGGCTGGTCCGGCACGCCGTCCAACTCGCTGGTGAACTTTCCAAGTTCTCCCAGTTGCCGGCGCGCTTCCGGCAGCCGCAGTTCGATTTCCGGCAGCGCACGCGGACGATCCAACGCCTCCCGGTCAATCTCCTCAATGATGGGCAGCGGCGAATCAAACACACGTGGGAAAACGTGGAAACCAGCCCGTTCGGCCACGTCAATGCGTCTCTCAAATGTTTTGAGAAACCCTCTCATCAAGGGCGTGGGCACACCGGCCATGAATTGGTTGAAGAGCAAACGCAGTTGGAAACGCGCGGATCTCACAGCGCGGACTTTAGCCTTGGTTCAAAGCCGAGGCAAAGGCTTTTCTGGCAAACTACAGATTAAATCGCGATTTACGCAACCTCCTCAGATATCAGGCGCGATCCATCAGTGACGGAGAGGGCATAATTCCGCTCGGGATTCCCCCTGTCCATCAGCGTTGCTCTTGTCGGGATGCGATTGCCCTGCACAGTTCAGCATTTGTTCGGTTCCTTTTGCGCAGCATCCCTGACGTTGTCGCCTTTAGCCAGTTTGCACTCCAAGATCGCCAAGGTGCTTAGAAGTTGTTGGATCTGATTGGACATCCGACTGACCATGGCGGTGAGGTAAAAAACGTACACCAGCAGGAAACCGATCAAAGCGATGTAGATGATGTGACGCGCGTCGTTGATACCGATGACCGAGGTGGCCAGCCATTTATAGGCGGGCTCGAAGAGGGCGACGGACAAAAGGAACAGTGATATCGCAATCCATAACACGGCGTATGTCGGACGAAAGACGTTTCGTCTCACGCTGCGGATGACAACGAGGGAGAATGCCAGCCCCAGCAGGAAGGCGATCAGTTTGATTTTGATTCCCATTTGTTTATCTCCGCGGTTGAATTTGTTGCCGCTGCAACAAGGCGCCCCCGATATTCACCAAGCCCTTCAGGGGAAATGTTGCAGCATTGAGCAGATCGTATTCTGACTGACCGTGCATTCGTTCCCGCATGCGGACAGGCACCTCGTAAACGCGCGCCCCGGCAAAATGGCTGAGCAACAAGAGCTGGTTCGTATCATGAATCTCGTATCGAAACCGGAGTCCGAAGAACTCGATTACTGCACGGCTGTATGCGCGAAATCCGGAAGTCACATCGGTGACGGATTGACCGAGAACCAACGAGTCCAACCATGAGAAGAGCCGGATACCCACGCGCCGAAGGGAGGTGGACTGGAACCCCTCTTTCTGAATAAACCGTGACCCGATCACATAATCGGCCTCGTTGCGTTCGATGGGGGCGAGGATCTTTGGCAGCTCAGCGGCAATATGTTGTCCATCGCCATCGAACTGGCACACGATGTCGTACCCAGCCCGGTAGGCATAGGCGAAATATGTTGTCACCGTCCCCATCGAACCGCCGCTATTCACGCAGTGTGACAAGACCGGGATGCCCATTTCTTGGGCTACGCTGACCGTCTTGTCGGAAGAACCGTTGTCCACAACGACGATATCGAAACTGCCGGCAGCATCGAGGAGCTCCCGCAGAGTGTTCTGCAGATTCCGTTCTTCATTATAAGCGATTACGCTGACCAGTGTCTTCAAAGGGGTACCGAATTTTCAGGATTCTCGCGCGCTGTCCACCCGTCGAGCCGGTACACCGACATAGGTGCCGGGCTCGGTTATGTCTCGAATCACGACTGCGCCCGCCCCCACAATCGCCTGGCTGCAAACGCGCAGACCTTGAAGGATTTTGGCGCCGGTGCCGACAAACACCTCGTCTTCCAGACGAACCTCTCCTGAGATGTTGGCCCCGGGACAGAGAACATTGTAGCTGCCGAACTCACAGTCGTGGGCGATAGTACATCCGGGGTTGATGATGTTCAATGACTGCATGCGGATTGCCGTTGTCAGGGACGCCCCGTTCAGAATGATATTGCCCTCACCAAGTTGAATCCTCCGCCAGTCGCCAAAAACTTGGGGGTGGACGAGATTGGGAAAGGAGAGGCGGTGATTCCCGCGCAGGCGTGCGTGGATTGCGCGAAGCGTGGCGGATTTGCCGATGGCTGCGACCACCGCGAGATCCTCCTGCTGATCGAGCCATTCATCCGTCCCGATGACCGGGTAGTCGTGATGTTGTCTGCCAACCAACTCCGGTTGACTGGTAACGAATCCCCGCAATTGCCACTGTGGGTTGCTGCGATTGATTTCTTCGACCAAGAACGCGACTTCCTTGGCCAACCCGCCATGACCAACGATGACGAGACTTCTCATGAACAGCTCGTTAGCATTTGCACGACGTGTTCGACGTCTGCTTCGCTCAGATTCGTCGAGCAGGGAAGGCAGAGGGTCGTCTTCCACAGCTCCTCTGCGCGCGAGATCTGGAAATGTTGGCAGTCTTGATAGGGACGTTGGCGGTGGTTCAGATGCCACAGAGGCCGCGTTTGGATTCCTTGCTTGGCCAAATCTGCCATCACTCTCTCCCGGTCGCGACCGAACAACCCGGCGTCAATCTGCATCGCATACATCCAATGATTGTTCCGAGCATACCCGGGTGTTTCGGCCAAACTCAGTCCGGCCACTGGGCTGAGGCGCCTCTTGTACGCGTCGAAATTTCTTTTCTTCACGTCCAGAAACCCCGGGAGTTGCTCCATCTGGGCAACACCGATCGCGGCCTGCACATTGGTCAGGCGATAGTTGTAACCGACCTCGTGATGCACAAAGCGCGCTTCGTCGTCCTTGGCCTGTGTGGTCCAGTACTTTGCTTTGGCGGCGAGTGACGAGTCATCAGTTAGCACCATACCGCCCCCACCGGTGGTGATGATCTTGTTGCCATTGAACGACAGGCAACCGATTTCTCCCACGGTGCCGGTATGACGCCCCTTCATCTTGCCGGCTGTGTACACAGTGCCGATGCTTTCGGCGGCGTCTTCAATGACCTTGATGTTGCGCTCCCGGCACAATGGCAGGAACTCGTCGAGCCACGCGGCGTTGCCGAACACATGCACCGGTATCACCACGGCGATGCGCCGGTTGGAAGCGCGGTTGTACGTGTGACCGTCCTTGAACACGGTTTCCTGCAGGATGAACTCGCGTGTCTTACCGGCGTCCAGATTGTAGAAATCATCGCAATCCATGAAGACCGGCATCGCTTGCGCATAGCGGACGACGTTCACCGTGGCAATGAATGTGACCGTGGGCACGATGACTTCATCGCCCGGTTCGACTCCCGCGAGGCGCAGGGCTACGTGCAGTGCCGCTGTTCCGTTGACGCAGGCTACCGCGAATTTCGCACCCGTGTATCTTGCGACTTCCTGCTCGAACCGGTCCACGTACTTCCCGGCCGACGACACCCAGCCGGTGTCGAGGCATTCCTTGACGTACTGCCACTCATTACCGGAAATGACAGGAACGCTGAGTGGTATCATGCTTTAGGCTCTAGATGTTTTTGAACCGTGCTGAATCGGGATCGGACAGGATTCCGCTGCGGAGCAGAGAATATAGTTCCCGGATACCATCCGGCACGCGTTTCGTAATGCGGTAGCCGAGAACGGATGCAATCTTGCTGAAATCCACCCGGTAGTCGCGAGGGTCTTCTGATCTCTGAACATAGCTGACCAGTTCAGGGGAGATTTCGGGGCACAGGCGGAGTATCTCCTCGAGGATCATCTTCTTCGTATAGTTCTCCTGAGTGTCGCCGACGTTGAAAACGTCTCGCTGGACTTTGTCGGCCGGAGATTCTAACACGAGAACGACGGCACGAGCCAGGTCATCCACATGGCAATACGGTCGCCAGAACTGTTCACCGAAAACCTGCAGCCGCCGGCCGAGAGTGAGTTCACGGACGAACTCGTTGACGGTCAGGTCAAAGCGCATCCGGGGAGAAATGCCGTAAACCGTCGAGAACCTCAAGGAAGTGGGGGCGAAACCGGGACGCACTTGAGCTTGGGAAAGATACTCTTCGAAGGCCACCTTCAGTTCCGCATAGAGCGAGACGGGACGGAGCAGGGATTGCTCGGTCACATAACCATCACCAACCATCTTTCCGTAATTACTGCAGGTCGAGGCGAACACAAACGATCGAACACCGGTCGTCTCCTGTGACATGTCGAGAAGCCGGCGTGAAGCGGTCCCGTTGATTTCACGGGCCAGATCAGGCTGTTTGGCGCAGGCGGGATCACCCACGATTGCCGCCAAGTGCGCGACGGCTTCGATACCTTGCAGCGCCTTCTGAACTGTTTCCGCATCTCGTACGTCGCCCCGGACAAACTCAAACCTCGGATGGTTGATGATGTCCATCAGAGATTCTCCCCCGAAGAACAGGGCATCCAAACCGCGGACCTCATAACCTTTGTGAAGAAGTTGACGGGTCAGCACCGACCCGATATAGCCGGCACAGCCAGTAACCAGCACTCGCTTCATTGTTCGTCCTTGAAATGCTTGCTGTAAATGTCCTGAGCCTTCTCGAAGTCGGTGATTTGTCCGATGTCGAGCCAGTACGCCTCCAAATTGTATTTCACGACCGGCAAGCGGCGCTGGAGCATCTCCTTGATGAGCGAGTCCATTCCGAAATAGGTGTCCGGTGGGATTACCCCAAAGATTTCCGGTCGCATCACGTAAATGCCCGCCAGGATAAACTTCACAATGTCCGGTTTCTCGTCGATGCCGGTGACATGGTCTCCCTCAAAGAAAATGTCGCCGAACGCATAGGGCGTGATGTGCCGGCGGATGGCAATCGTCAGCCACGCCTTCTGTTTCAATGCAAACTGGTGGAAGTCCGTAAAGTCAATCAAGCTAAGGATGTCCCCGTTCATCACCACGAATGGCTCAGTGAGTTTGTCCTGCAGTAGCGTCAACGGGCCGGCTGTCCCCAGCGGCTTGGTTTCCTGGCTGATCATCACGTGCACCCCGTACTGCGAGCCGTCACCGACAAAACGTTCGAGGTAATCCGCCTTGTAATTTGTGGCCAGAAAAATCTCATCGAAGCCGTGCTTCTTCAGCCGCCCGATCTGGATCTCCAGCACCGACTTCTCCCCAATCGGCAGCAACGGCTTCGGAATGATCTCCGTAAACGGTCGCAGCCGTGAGCCAAGTCCTCCTGCTAGAATGACAGCTTTCATAGGAAAAACCGCGTCATTATTCACGAACTACTGGTGCTTGGCAAGGTTCGTCGTTCACGTTGTCCATCACCAACGCCGGCAAGCTCGCGCTGGGCGTGGCAACCCAGCCCTCCGCCCTCGACAGGCGGCACGCGATTTGCCTAAACTGGCCCAGTCATGTCCGCGCTCAAGGTTTCCATCATCACCCCGTCGTTCAACCAGGCGCGATTCCTGCCGGACACGTTACGCAGCGTGCGCGCGCAGGATTACCCGAACATCGAGCACATCGTCGTTGACGGCGGGTCGACCGACGGCACCATCGAACTCCTCAAGGCTGCCCCCGGTATCCGCTGGATTTCCGAGCCGGACCGCGGTCAGGTGGACGCCCTCAACAAAGGGTTCGCCATGGCCACCGGCGAAATCCTCGCATGGCTCAACTCCGATGACGTGATGAATCCGGACACCGTGCGGGTGGCGGCGGATACCCTACAACGCACCGGCGCCGATCTCGTTTACGGCGATGTGGAAATTGTGGACGAAGTTGGCCGTCCGCTCCGGACATCCTGCGGAATCCCATTCGACTTGCGCGTGTTGCTCTATGGAATCAACTACATCGGTCAACAGACAGTCTTTTTTCGACGCGAGTTGTTGCAGAAGGCGGGACCGTTGCGCGAGGAATTTGACAGCGGTTTCGACTACGAGCTTTGGTTGCGGTTTTCCCGGCATGGCCGGTTCGCCTACGAACCGCGTCTGCGCGCGAAGATTCGCGTTCATCCCGCAGCGAAATCTGTCGCCAACCCCGCGGTCGGTCGCGCCGACACCATGCGGATTGTCCGGGAGTATTGGGCAATGGGCGGACTTCACGGCTTTCTTCAACATTTGCCGTTGCGAACAACGGTCCGCTCGTATTACCGGTTGAAACGGCAATGGCGCCGGCGTATAGGAACTGACCACGCATGAACATCTTGGGTATTGCCGGTGCTGTCCATGACGCCGCAGCGGCACTTTTGCAGGATGGCAAGCTTGTGGCCGCCGTCGAGGAGGAACGCTTCAAGCGAGTGAAGCACATTGGCTTTGCCGGTTACTTCGGACACGACACCGGGCTGCCGCACGCGAGCATTGATTACTGTTTGAAGGCGGGCGGAATCAAAGCCGACGACATTGATGCAGTTGGGTATTTCTACAATCCGTGGCAGGAGTTCCGGTCGCACCTCGCCTTTCGTCTCGCCCGGGCTTACCGCAGTCCGGCTCGTGCGGCGTATCATCTCGTCCAATCGGTCTCGTTGCTGAAAGATCACCTCAAGACCGAATCATTGTTCAACCGCCGTCGCCAGAAGCCGGTGAAGTTTCACTGGATCAGCCATTATGCGACGCACAATGCGGCATCGTTTTTCTGTTCGCCATTTGACGAAGCATTGATTCTGGCGATCGACGCGAAAGGCGAACGCGACTCGTGCTGCGCAGCCATCGGTGAGGGCAACCGGATCCGCACTCTGGAAACTGTTCCCTATCCGCACTCGTGGGGCATGTTCTACATGGAGGTCACGAAATACCTCGGTTTCAAGCCCGGCCATGACGAATACAAAGTCATGGGCCTCGCCTCGTTTGGCAAACCCACATACCTCGACAAGTTTCGACGGATCGTACGCTCGCAGGCGGACGGCTCGTTCCGGTTTGATCTGAGTTACTTCGATCCGACGTTCACAGGGCCGGACATGTTGAGCCGGAAATTCCTCGACACGTTCGGCCCGGCGCGCGTGCCCAACTCGGCCATCGACTCGCGCCACGAAGACATTGCGGCCAGTGTGCAAGCCTTGCTGGAAGAAACCGTCCACCATTACCTCGAAAAACTTCGCGCCCGTACCGGCAAGCGAAACCTGTGCCTCTCCGGTGGCGTCGTCCTGAATTGCGTCATGAACGGCAAGATTCTGGAGAGCGGCTTGTTTGATCACGTCTTCATTCCGCCGAATCCCGGCGATGCCGGCTGTGCGGTCGGTGCGGCGCTCCACATTCATCACCAACTCAATGGCGCACCGCGAAGCTACGTGATGGACCACGCGTTCCTCGGGCCGGCGTATGGCGACACCGAAATTCTGGCCGCGCTCGACAATGCGAAGTTGGAGTACCGGAAGATGGACGACCCGGCCAAGGAAGTTGCGCGGCTCATTGCCGACGGCAAGATCGTCGCGTGGTTTCAAGGTCGGATGGAATGGGGACCACGCGCACTCGGCAATCGCAGTCTGCTCGCCGATCCGACCCGCGCCGAGATGCGCGACATCGTCAACAAATGGGTCAAACACCGGGAGGACTTCCGTCCGTTCGCGCCGTCGGTGCTCGAAGAGAAAGCGCCGGAGTATTTCGAGCACATCACCGAAAGCCCCTACATGCTGTTCATCACGCAGGTCAAAGGCGACAAAAAGAAAAAAGTCCCGGCGATCACTCATGTGGACGGCACCGCTCGTCCGCAGACCGTCAGCCGCAAGACGAATCCACTCTATTGGCAGGTCATCAAGGAATTCGAGAACCTGACCGGTGTGCCGTGTGTCTTGAACACGTCATTCAACATCATGGGCGAGCCGATTGTTTGCACGCCGTCGCAGGCGATCCGGTGCTTCTACGGCACCGGGATCGACGCTCTGGCTCTCGGTAATTATCTGCTCATAAAACCGCGCTCATGATGGAAGCAGATCGGACAACTCCAAAGGCGCGCATCTTGATGTTTGGCTATCTGCCGCCGCCGATCTACGGCCCGGCCATCACGTATCAGGCACTGTTGCGATCCTCATTTCCGGAGCGGTTCGATGTGACCTTCGTGAACCTGAATGTCGTGCGCGACTTCCGCGAGCTGCAAGTCTTCAGTTGGCGCAAGCTCGCTCTGCTGTGCCGTCACGTCGGGCTTGAATTGCGGCACCTCGTCAGCCAACGATTCGACTTTGTGTTCTACCCGGTCTCGCTCAATCGCAATGCGTTTCTCAAGGATGCGCTTCTGCTCGCCATCGCCCGGGCGTTTCGCGTGCCGATTGTCCTATATGGACACGGCAACGGGTTGCCGGAGTTTCGCGACAAATCTCCGCGCTGGCTGCAACGCTTGATCGATCGGACTATCCGCGGCGCAGTGGCGGCGACCGTACCGGGCAAAGCGCTCCGGTTTAATTTCCTGAATCACCTTCGTGAAGACCAAGTATTCGCGGTGCCCAACGGAATCGAAGTGCCGGCCCCGCTGCCGGTGGTGACGAAGACGCCCGGGCGATTCACCGTGCTCTATCTTGGCAATCTTGTGCGCGAGAAAGGCGTGTTCGTCATCCTCGACGCGATACCGGCGGTGCGGGCGCGTTGTCCGGAAGCGCATTTCGTTTTCGCTGGTGCGTGGTGGCGTGAGGAAGACCGCGTGGAAGCGGAGCGGCTCGTCCGGGAACGCGGACTTTCATCTTGCGTGGAGTTTACCGGCACTGTGACCGGTACGCGCAAATGGGAGATCGTTGCCGGAAGCGACGTGCTGGTGTTCCCGACGTTCTATCATTACGAGACGCTCGGTCAGGTTTTGTTGGAAGCGATGGGCGCAGGATTGCCGGTGATCGCAACGCGCCGGGCGGCGATACCGGAGGTTGTGGAGGAGGGCGTGAACGGTTTATTCGCCGCCGAACAGGATGCCGGCGATCTGGCGAAGAAGATCATCTCGCTCGCCAACGACCCGGCACTTCGCGCACGAATGGGAGAAGCCAACCGGCAGAAGTACGCGAATTTCTACACCGTCGAGCACTACGGTCAGCGCATGGCGGCGGTGTTCGACGAATTGCTCGCGCGACGAAAACGCGAAAGCCATTCAGCGTAAGCCACGCCCGTAAACAACGTCAGCACCAGATCGACCGGCATTCGATAGCGTAGGTAAGGCTCTTCAATGAACAGCGTATTGAACCCGGACACAGCCAGAATGACCAACACAGCGAGTCCGGTAACAGGTTGGGTGCGGGTCTTCCACAGTCCGTAGAATCCTGCCGGGAAAATCAAGAGCCAGATCACGGTTGAGATTTGCCGGTTGCGCGGCGACATCTGACCGGTGTACGGTCCCAACTCCGTGCGCAGGCGCACAAAGCACAACGTCGCGTAATGAAGAGGGTTCTCCCGCATCCACAGCAGCGCGGCGTGTAGCTGGTTGCCGTTAACGCGAGTGAGGTAGTCTTCATATCGCTTCTGCTCCCGGTCGCTCCGTTTCCAAGTTGACCAAGGGTTATCCACTGGTCGCCATTCCCAAAGGCTCCATGGCCTCATGCTTTCGTAATACGGGCTGTTCGCCAGCCACAACGTGCCACCGCGATCCGTTGCCCGTTGAGGGTCGTAATCCGAGTTGCCTAGGTCCAGCCAGTTCAGCGGGAACTTCACTCCGATGAATAGCATGATTACTACGGCACCGATGAGGTCCATACGTCGCTTGAAACGGAAGAATCTCCAAGCCAACCAAGTTGCTGCTGCGAAGCTAACCACGAAGAACGCCGCTTGTGAATATACCCCGAGGCCCATCGACACAGAGATCAAACCCACTTGTATCCTATCCACGGGCCGGGTGGCAGCCCAAAGCGCCACGACGGTGAAGAACAGCGGTAGTATCACCGGGATCACGTAACCGGTGTACATCGCCACGCGTAGGTTGAGGAAGTACAACAATGGTGGCGTGAACCAAGTGAGCCAGTGGCCTTTCGACATTCTGCGCGCGGCCAGCCCGAGAAACAAACACACCAACCCGCTGAGAGCGGCCTGTGGCACGGCAAGGGATAAGAGTCGAACTCCACCGATTGCGTAACAAGCCGCTACAAAATAGGAATAGACGAAAGTGCGAAGGAGAATCGCACCGTGGCGGCTGCGCGGTAAGCCCGTTTGCAGGATCGACACGGCGGTGCGGTTAAGGCCGTTGCTGTCGAGTTCACTGTCCGTGTCCCAGCCCGGCCAACTGCGAAGGTAGTCAACCCCGGTAGCCGTCAACGAAGGCCGCGGATTGTACGAGCCGACCTTGGTCACGTAATAAACGCCAAACGTCAGGTGTAGGACGAACGTTGCTATCGCCAGCAAGATCAACCAGCCGATGAATGGATCAGCGCAAAGTTGTTTTGAATTCCTAATCACACGGCCGAACAGGATACGGTCTTTGCCGCCGAGAAGGCAATGCCGGAGCCTAAACACTGGCCTTGGCTCTTGTTGCTGTGATAAGCTCGCCTGACAATGCAGCAGAGAGATTTCCCTCCCGGTATGCGCGTACTCCTGGTTCATAATGAATATCAACAGCCGGGCGGCGAGGATACTGTCGCCCAGCGAGAGGCCGCGCTGCTGCAGAGGGCCGGTCACGAGGTGATTGAATATCGCCGGTCGAACAAGGAATTGGATGCGCTGAATTTCTGGCGCAAGCTGGCCGTTCCCAAGCGGATGGTTTGGGCGGACGATGCCGTGCGGGACCTGCGCGATCTCATTAGACGCACGAAGCCGGCAGTCGCACACTTTCACAACACGTTCTTGATGATTTCGCCGGCAGCGTACTACGCCTGCCGGCAAATGGGTGTTCCCGTCGTCCAATCTTTGCACAATCCCCGGTTGCTCTGTCCATCAGCGAATTTCTATCGGAACGGCAGCGTGTGTCAGGATTGTCTGGGCAAAACACCGCCCTGGCCCGGTGTGGTGCACGGTTGTTACCGGCGTTCGCGGCTGCAGACGGCGCTGGTGGCCGGCATGCTGACGACTCACCGTCTCCTCAAGACTTGGCAACAGCAGGTTGACGCGTACATCGTGTTCACAGAGTTCTACCGTCAACAGTTCATCAATGGCGGCCTTCCGGCAGAGAAGATTTTTGTGAAACCCCATTTCGTCGATCCTGATCCGGGGAAGCGTGAGGGGAGTCCGGGAAGCTACGCGCTTTTCCTCGGACGACTCGACCCGGAAAAAGGGGTGCGCACCCTACTTCGCGCTTGGCAGCGAGTTGGTTCGAAATTGCTGAAGATCAGGGGTGATGGCCAATTGCGCGGAGAAGTGGAAGACTTTATGCAACGAAACCCCGGTTCGGTCGAAGCCATCGGCCGGCTTTCCAGTGAAGACCTCAGCCGCTTGATAAAAGGCGCGTGCTTTCTGATTTGGCCGTCCGAGGGCTACTACGAGACCTTCGGATTGGTGGCCATCGAAGCATTCGCCTGCGGGGTGCCGGTCATCGCCTCCAAGGTGGGGGTGCTGGCCGACATTGTGCAGGACGGCCGGACTGGTTTGCACTTTGTCGCGGGCGACGCCGGTGACTTGGCCGGCAAAATCGAGTGGGCTTTTGCCCATCCTCAAGAAATGGCGGCGATGGGACGCAACGCCCGGCAGGAGTTTGAGACGAAATACACCGCCGGTCGCAATTACGAGATGCTGATGAATATCTACCGCACTTGCATTGAGCAGGCTGCAGCTAGGAAGACCAGCAGTTGAATTCGAAATTGTCACGTATTGCGGGAACTGCTAGAGTCTCGCGCGATTCGGTAGAAACCGTCCTGCTGACTAAAAGGGAAGCTCTCAATCTCAGTCCTGACGGGCTCTGAAGAAAGGAACGCGCGAGAATGTCAGTTGTCTTGATTACGGGTGCGGCGGGGCTAATTGGTTCAGAGGCGGCGATGTTCTATGGTCGGGCCGGTTTCAAGGTCGTGGGTGTGGACAACGACATGCGCCGCTATTTCTTCGGTGATGAAGCGTCAACGCGCTGGAACCGCCGTCGCGTCGTGAAGGCGCTCGGCCGTCGTTACTTGCATTGTGGGGTTGATGTTCGCAACGCTGCAGCCATCAAAAAGATATTCGCGAAGCATCGCTCCGACATCGTCCTCATTATCCATACCGCCGCGCAGCCGTCGCATGATTGGGCCGCGAAGGAGCCGGTCACCGATTTTACCGTGAACGCCAATGGTACGCTCGTACTGCTGGAGGCCATGCGCCGCTATTGTCCGGAGGCCGTGTTCGTGTATACCTCAACGAACAAGGTTTACGGAGACCGGCCCAATACACTGCCATTGGTGGAAATGGAGAGTCGTTGGGAACTTCGCCGCAATCACTCATATTACCAAGGCATTCCTGAAACGATGAGCGTCGACCAGTGCCTGCATTCATTGTTCGGCGCGTCCAAGCTGGCTGCGGACGTGTTGGTGCAGGAGTATGGGCGCTACTTTGGATTTCGCACGGGTGTCTTTCGCGGAGGCGTGCTCACCGGACCGCAACATTCCGGGACCCAATTGCATGGCTTTCTATCGTATCTGATGAAGTGCGCCATTACCAAGACACCCTACACTGTTATCGGCTACAAGGGCAAACAGGTGCGCGATATTATCCACAGCACCGACGTTCTCCGCGCCTTCGACGCGTTCTTCCGCAAGCCGCGGTGCGGTGAAGTCTACAATATCGGCGGCGGCCGTCAAAGCAACGCGTCGGTGCGCGAAGCGATCGAACTCGCACAGGAAATTACGGGCAACAAGCTGAAGACTTCCTACACTGGTCAAAACCGAGTCGGCGACCACATTTGGTATATCTCCGATTTGTCCAAACTCAAACGGCATTATCCGAAGTGGGATTTGAGCTACCCGAGTGTCCGGGCAATCGCCCAAGAGATTTACGATTACGGAAAAACCCGCTGGTTGAAGGAGTGAACAGCGCTGATCAATCTCGGTAAGTTCCCGATTCTTGGAGTGCGGATCTCGGCGATGGACTACGCTGCCGCTGTGGAGTCGATCATGTCGGCTGCGCGCGACCGCACCTCCTTAGCCATCACGGCTCTAGCCGTGCACGGCGTGATGACCGGGTTTCTCGATCCTGTCCACCGCCGCCGACTCAACGGTATCGATCTCGTGTTGCCGGATGGGCAACCAGTGCGCTGGGCCTTGCGTTGGATTCATGGAGTCCGTCTCCCCGACCGCGTTTACGGGCCCGATTTGACTCTCCGCCTCCTTGAGGTGGCTGCCGGCGAAGGCTTAGCCGTCTTTTTTTACGGCAGCACTGCCGAGGCCCTGCAGGCACTGGTGGCCAAGCTTCAGCAGAAGGTCCCAAGACTGCGGATTGCCGGGATCGAGCCCTCGAAGTTTCGCAGATTGACAGCATCTGAAAAGCAGATGGTTGTCGACCGGATCAGAAGCAGCGGCGCCCAGTTGGTGTTTGTCGGGCTGGGCTGCCCGCGACAGGAGATTTGGGTTTATGAGTACCGCAACCTCCTGTCCATGCCTCTGCTGGCCGTTGGAGCTGCCTTCAGTTTCCACTCAGGCACGCTGCAACAGGCTCCACGCTGGATGCAGGACGCAGGGCTGGAATGGTTCTATCGACTGCTTCGCGAACCTCGCCGGCTCTGGCGCCGCTATCTCTTGCTGAATCCGATGTACCTCACTGTGGTTATCCTTGAGGCGCTGAGGCTCTATCGCGTGCCGGTGTTATTCCCTGACGGATGCGAGCCCGAAGAATCCCACGGCTGACCTGTGCCACGACAACATCATTCGGCCAGCCTGCCATATTCGTATTCACGGGCTCTGGTAACGGCGGCGTGTGCTAACTTGTCTTTGGCGCGGGATTCGCTGTTGTGATAATATAACAAAAACGTGGATGGTAAGAGGCGTGAAATCTCCAGCACAAGCCAGCCAACAAACCCCCAAGGAGTTGTCGATTCATTTAATGGAGGTTGGTTCTCCGAAGACAACGGGGGTGTCTCGATCGCTTCGCGCCGTTCGGTCATGGGCGATGATGCTTCTGCTCGTGGCGTCCGATCTTTTCAGCGTCGCTATCGCATGGGGCATCGCTATGGGCATACGTTTCAGTCTTAAGGGCCATTTTGACGAACCGCGATACTTCGCACTTTGGCCCGTGCTCTTTCTGTGGGTGGTGACGTTCGGGATTATGGGACTTTATCGGGGCGGCGGCGTGACGGGGCGGATTTTCATCACCCCTGTCGAGGAATTGCGTCGCACGACGGTGGGCACAACCTGGGCGTTCATGACGGTCGTGGCGGCGATGTTTCTTTTGCAGGGAGGATTGTTCTATTCGCGCTTGGTTTTGGCCATCTCCTGGGTGACCGCGTTGGTGCTGGTGCCGTGTGGGCGGGCGGTGGTGCGCAACTGTTTTGCGCATCGCGCGTGGTGGGGATCGTCGGCGGTGATTTTCGGCTCGGGCAAGACGGCGCGTCAGGTCGTGCGCATTCTCGAGCGTCAACCAGAACTCGGGGTAAAGCCGGTCGCGATCTTGACCGACGGACCCTGTGCGGATCGGGAGATTGAGGGTGTGCCGATTCTCGGTGGATTGGAGAAAGCCTGGCAATTGGGAAAAGAGCGCGGGATCCGGTATTGCATCGTGGCCATGGACGAGGACTCCAACAAGCGTTTGTTTGATATTCACAAGCTGTACGGTGGTTGTTTCCCCCACATGATGGTCATCCCGGAGTTGGGCGGCTTGGCCAGCCTGTGGATCGTGGCGCGCGATGTCGGCGGCATTCTCGGTTTGGAGATCCGACACAATTTGCTCATCAAGGGCAACCGCTGGCTCAAACGCAGTCTCGATCTGGCGGTGGCGGTGCCACTGTTGATGTTATCGTCCCCGCTGCTGGCGGTGCTGGTTTGCTGGATTCGGCTGATCAACCCCGGTCGCGCGTTTTACAGTCAAGAACGCGAAGGTCTTCATGGCCGGCGCATTCGTGTCTGGAAACTTCGCACGATGTATGTGGACGCCGAGGCGCGGCTGCAAAAACTGCTCCAAGAAAATCCCGACGCGCGCGCCGAGTGGCAGCGCTACTTCAAAATCAAAGGCGACCCGCGCATTCTGCCGGGCGTGGGACGGTTTCTTCGCAAATTCAGCTTGGACGAGTTGCCGCAACTCTGGAATGTGATCCTTGGCGAAATGAGCATGGTGGGGCCGCGACCGTTTCCTAGCTATCACTTGGAAGCTTTCAACGAAGAGTTCCGGACATTGCGGCGCAACGTGCTGCCCGGCATGACCGGCCTGTGGCAAGTTTCCGCCCGGAGTGAAGGCGATTTGGATATTCAGGAACGACTCGATACGTATTACATTCGCAACTGGTCGCTGTGGATGGATCTCTATCTGATGGCGCGAAGCTTTGCGGTCGTGATCAGTGGTCAGGGCGCGTATTGAAGCCGGGCTTGCGGCGATGGCGGTCGTCAATTCAGCGCAAGAGTCGGGTAAATATCCTGCACAAACTTCGTGACGACTTGCATCGTATCCTTTTGCGCATTGCTGGAACCGCCCGCCGGCGCATCGGCGACCATGGGCACGTGAATGAGAATGTAGGCCCAGCGCGCATTGCGGTTGCGGAACACTCGATCCATGGTCGTCAGGAAGATTCGTTGCGGATGCGAAGCCGTCACCCGGTCTTTGCCCACAAACCAATACAGGAAAATGGAGCGAGCGATCCCCGTTCGCCCGTCGTCCATGCGGACGTTGCGGGACGCGTTTAGGCGGGACACGGGCAACAGGCCGGTACTGGCCGCCGGAGTGGGAATCTGTTCCACATGCGGTTTTTCCAGCACCCAACCTTGTCCCGTCAGGCACAGTTCGGGACGGTGAATGCTGGTCACATCTTTGCCTTCGAGCACGACCGAGCAATACACTTCGTGACCTTCCTTGTCTTTATAAACTCTGCGGGCCCCCTGCGTGTCCGGCGGAAGAATCTTGAGTTCGTCCTTGGTGAGTCCTTCCAGCGGCCCGCCTTTCCAATCACCCACCTGTTCCACCAGGTAGGGCCGACCGTCGACCAGCCGGATACCCGGCTCCGAGACCTGCGTCACGTTGGAAGTCAAGGCCGTCACCAGAACGCCCGCGCCGAGGATCGCCACCACGATAGCGATCTGCAACAGGCTCGGACCGCGGGAGGTGACCGCCATCTCCGGCGCGCTCAACGCATCATTTGTTCGTGCTTCGCTCATAAGGTTTCCCTCGGAGTAACGGTGCTCATCTGTTCGGAACTTGGTCTCTCGGCGACGGGTAGCGGTTTCAGCCAGTTTTGAAGAACACGCCGGTAGGGAAAGTTCATTAACAGGCCGATGATCACCATGGCCGTCAGCGCCACCGGGAACAAAATGAAACCGGACCAATCGTGATAGATCTTCGTGGCCAAATCCTGACCGTAAACTTCCGCAACCAAAGCGATGGAGAGCACCCGCGCCAGATTGCCGAGCACCGCCAGCGGCATCGCGCTGAGAAACAGCACCCAGCGTTTCCATTGCTGGTGCTGCGTGATGTAACCGTAGAACGCCGTCACCGTGGTCAAGGCCATCAAGGATCGGATCCCACTGCACGGATCCGCCACGTCAAAACGAAACACGCTGGAGTAAATCCCTGTGCCGTTGCCCATGCGATACGCCTCAATCCCAAACCAATTCAGCAGCGATACGGTCGTGCCGGCCACAAACTGGCGCAAAGGAAAACCGACAAACTCGTCCAGGAAATTCAGCGGAATCATCAACAGCAAGAACGTGATGGGAAAAAACAAGACCTTGAAAAGCTCCCGGCCCCCCAGCGCCAACGTCAGTCCGTACAACAAGAGTACGAATGACGACACAGAGGTTCGCGGCTCCACAGCCTTGATGCCAATGTAGTAAAGAAACATCGCCGCCACGAGCACCCCCACGCCCGCGTTGACTGGCGACAGTCGTACCGCCCACAGTTCCCGACGCTTCCACCACAGCAACGCCCCGGCCATGAGCGGGATCAATGGCCCATGGGAGTAATTCGACGTCACTTGCCAATGGACTATCAACCACCGGTATGTGGACAAGTCCTTGCCCACCTTCACGACCCAGTAAGCGTAGTAGACCAGCCCGACGATGGCACAGCCTAACGCCAGCCGCGCCCAGTCAGCCCCGGACCGGGGCCTCCAAGACGGCAAAATGGAGGTAAGACTACTCATTTCAGTAGGATTAAACCGCGACAACTTAACGGGCAGGCGACCCCGAGTCAATTGGTGTTTGTTCTGCGCCGCCAGACGCCGGTCACGGTCACGCTGGCCAACAATATCCAAAAGGCGTCCACCGGCAACCGGAACCGCGTGCAGGCCGTCGCCGGTAAATACGCCAACGTCACCCCGGCAATCACCGCCGGGATGATCCAACTCGCCGGGTTGCGCCGCCACGCCACCACAAACCCGGCTAAACCCAGTGCCAGCACCGGATAAAAACTCACCGCCGCCACCAACCGGCTCCACCGATTCGCGGCTTCGTTCTCGGTCATCGTCCGCGTAAACGCGGAGTACAGCGTCACCAATCGCCGCGCGCTCAACGCGATGAACCTTCCCGGATGCGCTCGCAACCATCGCCATCCCTCGACCATCATTCGCCTGTCATGGTCCACTGGCGGCAACGCCTTCAGATCGTCAAGCAACTGCGTCGCTTCTTGGGTCACCTTCACCCGTCGCGCTTCCGGTAAGGCGGCAGCCCGTTCCTGCCACAGCGAATTGAGCGGCACCAGATGACGGTCATCCGCATCACCGCGCGCCAGATCGTTGTTCCCGCGCCAGAGCTGCACTCCGTACCCGGTTGCCACGGGCACAAACCGGTGAAACACCACTGCATTCCGCATCGTCCATGGCAGGATTGTCAGCGCGGTGGCCGCCACGATCGCCGCCCCCATCACCAACCTTCGTCCCACCGGCGCGCGCCAGACTACGTAGGCCGCCACAAACGGCACCACCGCGAGGCCGACCGGCCGACACAATGCACCCAAGCCCAATGTCACGCCCCCGGCAACCAACCATCTCACACCCTGCCCCTGCCACCGGGCCAGACAAAAAATCGTCACCGCGAGCAAGACCGCAAAAAGATGTTCCGCGTAAAAAACACTGGAGAGGTAAATCAATTGCGGATACAGTGCGACCCCCAACGCCGCCAATGTAGCGGTTGGCCGGTCGAATAGACACAGTCCAGTGCCGTAGATCGCCAACACCAGCACTCCGCCGAGAATGGCCTGAACCAGACGCGCCGCCACGTAACTATGCCCGAAACACTTGTACACCAACGCGAGCGAAGCCGGCAGCGCCGGGGCCGCTTCGTCTGGATTCGATTCAAACCGGCCCGTCTCGGCCAACCGCCACGCGATCCGGTCGTACACTTGCTCGTCCTTCCATCGCAGATCCGCCGGGGCAACCGTCAGAATGTAGGCAACGCGCACGGCCACAGCCAGCAGAAGCAGTCCGGTAACGCTGGCGCCCATTGAGATTTTCACCATCTTCGTCATTCTAGCAGGCCACGAAACAAACGGTCAACGAGGCGCTCACATCCGCCGATGGGATGACAGCCTGCCGTCGCTTGTGTTAGACTGAAATTGTGACGGGCCAAAGGACCGCATCAACATCACGCCGGGTGGCCGTGATTCGTCAACCGCCGCGCTACGACGAATCAATCGTGCGCGATTCCGTGCGACGCGCGATGGAAATGCTCGGCGTTTCTTGGAAAGATTTTGTCCGCCCCGGTGACCGTGTGGTCTTGAAACCTAACTTCATCCGCGAATCCCACACACAACGTCCCGGCGAATGGGAGCAGATCATCACCCACGGCACCGTCATCGCCGCCGTCGCCCTCGAAGTCGCCGCCGCGCTCGACGGACGCGGCACGATCACCATCGCCGATGCGCCACAAACCGACAGCGATTTCCAAAAAATTTCCGAACGCGTGCAGCTTCCCGCGCTTCAGGCCCGGTTGGCGCGCGAGTTTCCCAAAATTGCCGTCGAGATTCTCGATCTCCGCCGGGAAGCTTGGCGCACCGAAAACGGCGTCATCATCGAGCGTCACAAGCTGCCGGAAGACCCGCGCGGCTACACATTGGTTGACCTCGGCGCGCACAGTTGCTTTCACGGTAAGAAAGCCAATTTCTTTGGCGCGGACTATGACACGGCGTTCACCGCCAAACATCACACGAACGGTAAGCACGAGTACCTCATCTCCCGCAGCGTGATGGACGCCGACGTTTTCATCAATCTGCCCAAACTCAAGACCCACAAGAAAGTCGGTGTGACCCTGAGCCTGAAAAATCTCGTCGGCGTCAACGGCGACAAAAACTTTCTGCCGCACTTTTCCATCGGCACGCCCGACGAAGGCGGCGATGAATTTCCGCGCAGTGATGCAACCTCGAAAATACAAAGCCGCGCGATCCGCGCGTTCAAAGCGGCGGCGCTCCGCTCCGGTCGGGCAACGAAGATATGGGCGCCGGTCGCCCGGCGCGTCGGCTCGCGCGTCTTCGGCGACACGAGTCAGGTCGTGCGCAGCGGCAACTGGCACGGCAACGACACGACGTGGCGCATGGTGCTTGATCTGAACAAGATTCTCTTCCACTTCGACGGTACCGGCCAGAAGCGCAGTAAAGCGTTGCGTTATCTCACGATTGTTGACGGTATCATTGCCGGCGAGGGCAACGGTCCGATGGAAGCCGACGCCAAACCGTGCGGCGTAATCGTTGCCGGCACGAATCCGGTGGCCACGGACTTCGTCTGCACCAAACTCATGGGATTCAATTGCCAAAAGATTCTGACGCTGCGCGAAGCGTTCCGGCGCGACGACCTGCCGCTGACGGATTTCAGCCCGGAGCAAATCGAAGTCGTACCGGAACTTGGCGAGACATTTCATTTCCAGCCGCATTTTGGATGGAAGAATCACGTTGAATCCGACGCACTGAGATGAACCGCGGAAAAAAACTCTACGACTCGCTGCATGTCTGGGGGCAGACGCTGGCGGTGAATTTTGCCAGCGCGAACAACTTTTCCCGCAAACATGGGCGCGTCTTCCGCAAATCGTTGGGGCAACTCGCGCAGAACGAAAAGAAATCCCGCGACGAGTTGTTGCGTGATCAACAGTCCTCCCTCCGGCAGTTGCTCCGGTACGCGGTCGAACACGTGCCGTACTACCGGAATCAGAAGCTTTCGCCAGACAACCTCAGCGAGTGGCCGGTTCTCGACAAGAGCGTCGTCGCCGCGAATCCGGAACAGTTTTTGTCTGACGAATTTCCGCGCCGCGACCTGATGAAGTTGCAGACCGGCGGCACCACCGGCACGCCGCTCACGGTGTGGTTTACACTGGAGTGCAATCAACTGGAAAGTGCGTTTCGCTGGCGGCACCGGGCGTGGGCCGGTATCTCTTTTCCCACGCGCGGCGCGTACATCTCCGGTCACCCTGTCGTGCCGCCCGGCCAGCAAGACCCGCCGTTCTGGCGCGTGGACTACGTCGAAGGTCGGTTGCTCTGTTCCTCCTATCATCTCGCTCCGCAAAACCTCCCGGCCTACGTCGCCGCGCTCGCGCGATACTCACCGGAGTTCATCCACGGGTATCCGTCGTCGCTTTACATTCTGGCCCGGCACGTCATCGAACATGACGCGCAAGGGTTCCGTCCGCACGCCGTGTTTTGCGCGAGTGAAACACTCCTCGATTTCCAACGAACCGCCATCGAGCAGGCGTTTGGCCGGAAGGCGTTCAACTGGTACGGCAACACGGAAATGACTTGCAACATCATTGAGTGTCCCGCTGGCAATCTGCATTACCGGACTGATTACGGCGTCCTTGAACTGTTGGATGGCGGCGCAATGGTTTGCACCGGGCTGAACAACCGCGCCATGCCACTGATCCGATACCGCGTTGGCGACGTCGCCCAAGCGCGCGAGGGCGTGTGCGCCTGCGGCTGCGCGTTTCCGTTGATCGAACGCGTCGAGGGCCGTGTCGAAGACTATGTGCGCACACCAGATGGACGATTCGTTGGCCGGCTTGATCACCTGTTCAAAGGTGTCGAGCACGTCCGCGAAGCGCAGATTGTCCAAGAGCAATTCGACGAGTTGGTGCTGCGCATCGTGCGGACGGCCGGGTTCAATGCCCACGACGAACAAGCGATTCAGGCCGAAGCGCGCCAGCGGCTTGGACCTTCGATCCGCATCAAGTTTGAATACCCAGAAGCCATCGAACGCACGGCCAACGGCAAGTTTCGGTTTATTGTTTCCAAATTGCCGCGCCAACAACTAGAATTGTCGCGACCGTGAAACAACTCGTCCAGGATTTCAAAACCGGTGACATCCAAGTGGTCGAGGTGCCGGCGCCGGTCGCCGGGCCCGGTCTCGTGCTCGTGCGCAATTCGTTCTCCCTCGTCAGCGCCGGCACGGAACGTCAGACGGTCAACCTCGCGCAAGCGTCCCTCGTCGGCAAAGCGCGCTCGCGTCCCGACCTCGTCAAACAAGTTCTCGACACGGTGAAACGCGAAGGCATTGCAGCGACGATGCGGAAGGTTCAGTCGCGCCTCGATCAATGGAAGGCGCTCGGTTATTCGACCGCCGGCACGGTCATCGAAGTCAGCGAAGGAGTTACGGGCTTTTCTCCGGGCGATCTCGTCGCTTGCGGCGGACAGGATTACGCGAGTCATGCGGAAATCGTTGCCGTCCCGGTGAATCTTTGCGCAAGAATTCCCGAAGGCGTTCAACTCACACACGCCGCGTTCACGACGCTCGGCGCGATCGCGATGCAGGGCGTCCGGCAAGCCGATGCGCGCGTCGGTGAAGTCGTCGCGGTGATCGGACTTGGACTCGTCGGCCAACTCACGATGCAAATTCTGAAAGCCGCCGGCTGCCGCGTGCTCGGGGTGGACATCAACCCCGCCGCCGTCGCGTTGGCCCGGCAATGCGGCGCCGACGACTTGCCGCACGATCCGATCTACGATGCGGTCATCATCACCGCCGCCGCTGAAAGCAACGAACCGCTCGAACTGGCCGGCAACCTGTGCCGCGACCGGGGACGCGTCGTGATGGTCGGCGTGACCGGCATGGAAGTGCCGCGCGAGATTTTCTATCGCAAGGAACTGGAACTTCGCATGTCGCGCAGCTACGGCGCCGGCCGGTACGATCCCGTATACGAGGAAAAGGGCGTGGATTATCCCATCGGCTACGTGCGTTGGACCGAGCAACGCAACATGGAAGCGTTCCTGCAATTACTCGCCTCGAAGCGGGTGGATGTCGCGCCGCTCATCACGCACAAGTTTCCCATTGATGATGCGCCGAAGGCATACGAACTGATCACCAGCAAGACGGGCGAACGATTCGTCGGCGTGTTGATCGAATATCCGGCCACAGAAGCGAAGCCGGCACGCGTAATTCAAACCGCTCCGGCTGCGAAACCGGCGCCGGTTGTGCTCGGCGTCATCGGCGCGGGCAATCACGCGCAGGGCGTGTTGCTACCGCAGTTCAAGGCGAACGCGGACGTGACGTTGCGCACGGTGTGTACCGCGACCGGTACGAAGGCGAAAAAGGCGGCGGAGAAATTTGGATTTGAATCGTGCACGACCGATTGGCACGAAGTTGTGGCTGACAAGTCGGTCAACACGGTACTCATCGCCACCCGGCACGACCTGCATGCGCCGATTGTTTGCGAGGCGTTGCGTGCCGGTAAGGCGGTGTTCTGCGAGAAGCCCCTGTGCCTGCGCGAGGATCAACTCGACGAGATCGTGAAGACGATCAATGAGACCGGCAACACGCGGTTGATGGTTGGGTTCAATCGCCGGTTCGCTTCGTTCGCCGGCAAGGTGAAGGAGATCGCGCCGCCGGTCGTGATGCGTTACCGGGTGAGTGTGGCGCCGTTGCCGCGCGAGCACTGGCTCAACGACCCGGCAGTTGGCGGCGGGCGAATCATCGGCGAGGTCTGTCATTTCGTGGACTTCATGGTGTTCGCGTCGGGAGCGCGGCCGGTCTCCGTGTTCGCTCAAGGCTTTGGTGACGACAACGTGCAAGTGTCGCTGCGTTTTGTGAACGGATCGATTGGGGCGATTGACTATTTTAGCGTCGGCGACGAGTCGCTTGGCAAGGAGCACCTCGAAGTGTTCGGCGGCGGCCGGCATTTGAACGTGGAGGATTTTCGCGACAAGGGTCGGGAGGAGGAAGTTCGCCGGTTTGTTGAGGCGATCAAGACGGGCGGCGCGATGCCGGTCGGGTTGGAGGAGATCGTCGCGAGCACGCAGGCGACGTTTGCGATTGTGAAGTCCATGCGCACGGGCGCGGTCGTCACGCTGTGAAAGAGCCGCGGGAGGTCTGGCAGAAGCTCCACGAATTCTGCGCCGCGCACGAATGGCGCGGCCATGATCCCTACGACGGACTGAACTCGCCGTTGGCGCGGTTGTTGCCGGGCAAAGCGGCGCGACAGGTTTGGACGCAATTTCACAGGCGCAGCCCTCTGAACCTGCGAAGTCTGTGCGGGATCGAACCAACGTTGAACGCAAAGGGGTTGGCCCTTTTCGCGATGGGCAGTGGTGATGAGAAGTTGCTGGAGTTGCTCGGTCAATTGCGCACACCGGATGGCGGCTGGGGGTATCCATTTGCCTGGCAGCAGCGGGCGTTTTACGCGCCAGCGGGAACGCCGAATTTGATTTGCACGGCATTTGCGGTGCGGGCGTACCGGCAGTTTGACCGGCCGTGCGATGTGAGTTTCATTGAGAAACACTTGCTCCGGCAACGCAACGGCGAACGATGGATCACCTACATTGCGCAATCGGACACGCAGGTGCACAACATTAATATGATCGGCGCGGCATTGTTGGGTCGGCGGGATTGCCTGGAGTTCTCGGTGCGACGGCAACGGCCCGACGGGTCGTGGTTCTACGGCGAGGCGACCAATCAGCGGTGGATTGATAATTTTCATACCGGCTATTGCCTCGTCGCGTTGCAGGAATATCAGCGGGCGACCGGCGACTGCAGCTTTGCTGAAAGCACGCGGCGTGGGTTTGAGTATTGGGACAAGACCTTCTGGCGCGAGGATGGGGCGCCGCGATATTATCACGACCGGACATTTCCGTTGGACACGCACGTGAGCGCGCAGGGAATTCTGACCTACCTCGCTTTCGGGCAACCGGAGAAGGCGCGAGGGGTGGCACGGTGGGCGCTGGATAATATGTGGGATGAACGAGGATTCTTTTGGTATCAACGAGGACGTTGGCTTACGAATCGGATTTGCTACATGCGGTGGACACAGGCGTGGATGTATTACGCTCTGGCGGAGTTATTGAAGGCCGATGAAACTGCGAATCGTTAACGTCGTCGGGGCGCGCCCCAATTTCATGAAGATCGCGCCGCTGATGATCGAGTACGGCAAGCATCCCGGGAAGTTCGAACCCCTTTTGGTGCACACGGGGCAGCATTACGACGACAACATGTCCAAGCTGTTCTTCGATCAACTGCACCTTCCGAAGCCGGACGTTTACTTGGGAGTCGGCTCTGGTTCGCACGCGGAACAGACGGCCAAGATCATGTTGGAGATGGAGAAGTTGTTGGTTGCACGGGAGCCGGATTTGGTGGTCGTCGTGGGCGATGTGAATTCAACAATGGCCGCGGCGATTGTGGCCGGCAAGCTTTGCGTACCGGTGGCGCATGTGGAGGCGGGGTTGAGAAGTTTCGACCGGACGATGCCGGAAGAGATTAACCGGCTCGTGACGGATGCTCTCAGCGATTATTGCTTCACCACCGGCGAGGATGCTGGGGTGAATCTGCGCCGGGAGGGCGTGGCAACGGAGAAGATTCACTTTGTCGGCAATGTGATGATTGACACCCTGCTGCGGCTTAGAGCCGAGAGCTCGAAATCCGACATCCGCTCTATACTGGGGCTCGACGGGGAATTCGGGTTTGTGACTTTGCACCGGCCAAGCAACGTGGACTCCCGGCCGGTGTTGGCCGAAATCCTGTCGGCTTTGGATGTCGTGCAGAAGTCGTTGCCGCTGGTTTTCCCGGCTCATCCGCGGACGGTTGGGCGGATGAAGGAATTTGGTTTCTGGGACGAAGTAAGCCAGTGGCCCAACATGAAATTGATCGAACCGCTCGGTTATCTGGATTCCATTTGTCTGATGTCGAACGCGAAACTCGTCCTGACGGACTCCGGCGGCGTGCAGGAGGAAACCACGGTGCTGGGCGTCCCGTGTTTGACGATCCGCGAGAACACCGAGCGGCCGGTCACGATCACGGAAGGCACGAACACGTTAGTTGGGGCGAGCCATGCGCGGATTGTTGCCGAGGTCCGGAGCATTATGGAAGGGCGCGGCAAACGGGGGCGCGTCCCGAAGTTTTGGGATGGCAAAGCGGCCGAGCGAATCATCCAATGTCTGCTAGATCATCCACCAAAGAAGTGAAGTCGGACTTGCCGGCACGCGTGACCTTGTTTGGAGTGCCCATAGACAATCTGAGCATGGCCGAGACTCTGGACAAAATTGAACAAATGATCCGCGAAGGCGGCCCGACCCACCAACACGTCGTGGTTAACGTGGACAAAATTGTTAAACTTCAGTTGGACCGGGAACTTCACGAAGCGATCCTCGAATGCGATATTATTAGCGCCGATGGGCAGCCGGTCGTCTGGGCGTCTCGACTATTACAACGTCCTATAAAAGAGAGAGTTGCGGGGATAGATTTGTTTTGTGAACTCTTAAGGAGGTGTACTCGGAATGGGTTTCGCCCGTTCTTGCTTGGTGCCCGACAAGAGGTGGTCGCTCGGCTACCGGCAATCCTCAGCGAGCGATACCCGGGACTCAGATTAGCCGGTTGGAGGAATGGTTACTGGAGTCCCGAGGAAGAGGCGGAGGTGGCGAAGACCATCAGGGAGGCACGCCCGGATATTCTTTTTGTTGCCATGAGTTCTCCCAGGAAGGAGCTCTTTATCAGGAAGTGGAAACAGCAACTCGGCGTGCCGTTCGTGATGGGCGTGGGCGGCGCCTTTGATGTGCTTGCCGGGGTGGTCAAACGGGCACCACGTTGGATGCAGCGCTGCGGCCTGGAATGGTTATACCGCTTGGCCCAAGAGCCGAGGCGGCTCTGGAGGAGGTATTTGGTCGAGGACTTGGCTTTCTTTCGGTTGGTTGCCTGCGAATGGTGGGCCATGCGTAAGAAGCGGTAAGATCGTATCTTTCGCGCTTGCGTTTTGAGAAGTTTTCGTGAAAATGGCTGCGCTTTCTGGAGGAAGCAAGTGGAAGGGACTTCAAGAACTGACATTCGGGTGGTTGAACAATTCGAGCCTGAGATTTTCTGGGAACACCACGGCAAGAAGATCATTACCGCCGGGGTCGCGGTTCTCGCTGTCGGGATAGCCGTTTTCTACTGGCAGAGGCAGGCATCGGAGCGCGAGCAACGTGCAGCGACGAGCTTGGCTGAGGCCACGAATGTGAAGTCCTTGGAACGTGTCGTCGAGGATTATCCAAAGAGCGAAGTCGCGGCCCAAGCGTTGCTGCGCTTGGCGAACTTGCATTTTCAGGCCGGCCAGTACAGCGAAGCCGGCGCTGCGTACCAACGGTTTGTGAATGATTATTCCAGTCACCCTCTGATTCAGTCGGCACTCCTCGGCATGGCAGCTGCGCAGGAGGCACTGGGCAATCTGCAGGAAGCGCGGGACCAATACACCCGGATTGTCGCTTCGTACCCAAGGGGTTACGCAGTCTGGTCGGCGCGGATGGGGGCGGCCCGGTGTTCCGAGGGCCTCGGCCAGATCAAGGAGGCACAGCAGGCTTACGAAGAAATTCTGTCAGCGGGGCGGGGATCGCCGTGGCAATCGGAGGCTTATTTGCGGTGGGTGGTTTTGGGGCGTGACCATAAGAACGATTTGCCGGCGCAACCCCAGTCGCCACAACAGGACACGTTGCCCTCGTTGGGCGCGGTTCCTTTGGTGCCGGCGCAAAAATAGCCAACTCGGATTGAGGTCGTTTTCGTGCTTGACAGGTTTAGGCCGTGTCATACTATGTGCCCAACTCGAAGGAGTTCTGTCCTGCGGGGGGTAAAGCCAAGGGTTTCCGCGGGGAAGGCAGCTCGAAGGTTTCGTGGACAGAAAGGGGTGACAAAGACACATCTGCGTATAATTTAGAGGTCTATCGAGTTGTCGTTGATGGCGTTTTGATGGGTTGTTTTTCAGGTTGAGAACCTGCTTGACGATGGCGGCAGGTTTCGAGTAAACGGTTTGGACGCGCAGAGATGCGCTCTAAGAGAAATGACAAGCAGCAAACGCAAACAAAGGAGGAGAAACGTGAAGAAAGCATGGCTAATAGTTGCGCTGGTTGCCTTGGGGGGACTGGCGGTCAACACATTCGCCGACGTTCAGAATATCCGCCTCAGCGGTGATATCCGCATGCGCGGGTATTATCTGGACAACACAGACAGCACCAACCACAGAGACACGTCGTTCATCTCTCAACGGACGCGTGTATCCGTCGAGGCCGACCTCGAGGATCATGTCCTTGTGGTGGTAACACTCAAGGCCGAAGGCCGGTGGGGTACCACCGACTCATCGCTGGGCAATTTTGGTGGGCTCTACGGTGGGTCTGGTGCGGGCAATCCTGCTGGTAATGCCAACAGCGGCAACGGTAGAATCAACCGGAGTTTCGACGTGGGCATCGACGAGGCCTACGTTCAGTTCAACGAGATCTTCTACTCGGCCGCCACGCTGAAGCTGGGTCGCCAATACCTGCATTACGGTCATGGCTTGATCCTGAGCAGCGTCGAGCAGGAGTACAACTACGACGCCGGCCGGCTCGTGCTGGATTACTACCCGTTGACGATTGATCTCGTCGGGGCCAAGCTTGTGGAAAGCAGTAGCTTCAGCCCAAGTGGTGGTCATGGCGGCAACAACCTGTTGTTCATCAATGCACGCTATGAAATGACCGACTCGATCATTAAGAACGTGGAAGCGTACTTCGGTTGGGTGACGCAGCCAAGTTCGCTCAACATCCAAAACCTAAGGGTGCCACCGACAGTGTCACTGACGGGTAACGGCGGTCAATCACCGTGGATTATCGGTATTCGCGGCGACTTGGTCCCGACCGAAAACCTCAAGGTGTGGGCGGAGGGCGTTTATGAAGGCGGTTCGGCCGGACAAGGCGGCGGTGGTAACGATATCTCGGCTTACCTGTTCAACTTGGGTGCCCAGTTCACGCTCAAGGACACCAAGTGGTCGCCGGCCTTTAACGCCGCTTTCACATGGGCTTCCGGCGGCGGCAGCGTTGCCAAGCAGGAGCATAGCTTCCGTCCGTGGTTCGGCTATGCGGATGGATACAATGGTTACCTGTTCGCCCCCGCGCTCTCGAACATCCAAATCATCAATCTGGGTGCTTCGGTGAAGCCTTCCGAGAACACCACGCTGTCTCTTCAGGGTTATTACTACCTCGCGCAAAATGGCCAGTACGGCGCGGGCAGCGACGGTAACGTGGACTTCGGCGGCTTAGGTTACTCCAACCCCGGCACCGCTAGGGAGTTGGGTTTTGAAGCCGACCTGATTCTCGGCTACGACTACAGCAAGGACGTTCGTTGCCAGTTGGTGACGGCAGCGTTTATTCCTGACCGTGGTTTCAGGACGACCGCAACCAGCTTCTCTAGGACTGCGGTCGAATTACGTGGCGAAGTTAACGTCAAGTTCTAACCCGACCTAGAGTTAGAATAGACTCAACGGAACGCCCCCCGAACCCTCGGGGGGCGTTTCTTTTTCTGTCATGACCACCGGCCAGGAGATGTTCGACGTTGTGGACGATCAGGATCGCATCGTCGGCCAAGCACGCCGGGACGAAGTACACGCCCGGGGCCTCAAGCACCGCGCGGTACACATCTTCCTGTTTAACCCGCGCGGCGAGCTATTCGTCCAGAAGCGTTCCGCGAGTAAGGACACGTTCCCCGGCCGCTACGATTCCAGCGCCTCCGGTCACTTGGAAAGCGGTGAGGACTACGACGCCTGTGCCCACCGCGAACTTCGCGAGGAACTGGAATTGGAAATTCCACTCGATCGCTTTCGCAAGCATTTCAAGATCGCGGCATGTCAGGAGACCGGCTGGGAGTTCGTGTGGGTGTACAGCGTGCAGGGCGACGATCACCCCGTCATCAATCCGGGCGAAATCGAGGCCGGCGACTTTTGGTCGCGAGCACGAGTTGAAGCCATGATCGCGGATCATCCCGAGCTGTGCGCCCCGGGGTTTGTGCGCGTCTATCAAGAGTTTCGCCGCCGTAAGTTATAGATCGATTGTCAAAAGTGATTTCCAGACGAACCCTCCCCCGGCCCCTCCAAGGGAGGGGAGTTTTTTCGGAATCCCCTCTTGGGAGGGGTAGGGGTGGGTCGCCTTTTCGGAAAATGATTTCTAGCAGCCGCTCTAACCATCGCTAAAGTGACAGGCGGAGAAACCGTTGCAAACGCCGCCGCGTTTCCGTATAAGAAACAACATGCCAACGGTTGAGTTTCTGGATGCAGGAAAGACGGTCGATTGCGGGCAGTACGCCAACCTGCGCAAGGTGGCGTTGCTGCACGACGTGGAAGTGTACAAAGGCTTGGACAAGGTTGCCAACTGCCACGGCAATGGAATTTGCGGCACGTGCGTGGTGGAGGTTGTCGAGGGTGCCGAGAATGTTTCCCCAAAAACACTGCGCGAGCAATTTCGCCTCAAGGGAAAACCTGCAAACCGCCGGCTCAGTTGCCAGTGTCAAGTTCTCGGCGACGTGGCCTGCATCATGGCGCCGGCTCTGGACAACCAGCCGGTCGCGACCGCCGCGCGAACTTGATCCCGCCGGCTGGTCGTAATCCACAGCTTGCCACAATGATTGCTTTGACAGTAAACTACCGGGCAATCAGTTTCGGTGAGTCCGGCTCGAAGGTAACGCATGAGGGAGAAGTCATTTTCTGAGTTTGTGGTGGGATCATGACGCCCGCAACCAGTCTCAAAGAAATCACCAGGAATCTGTACGGCTGGTCCAGTTTCCACACGCAGTGGAAGACGGATTTCGACAGTTATGCGGTCAAAACGCCCGCCGGAGTCGTGTTCGTTGACCCCATGAAGCCGGCGCCGGCTATCATCGAGAAACTGGAGGAACTCGGCGAGCCGATCGGAGTTTTTCTCACCAACGCCCATCACGACCGCGATGCCGATTGGTTTCGCAAGCAATACGACATCCAAATCTACGCCCACGAGAAGGCGAAGTCAGATTGTGACACCAAAATCGACGTGCTGGTGCTCGATGGCGAAAAACTGCCCGGCGGGCTGAGGGCGATCCACCTGCCCGGTAGCGTCGCCAGCGAAATCGCGCTCTACACCAAGATCAGCGGTGGAATTATCCTGATTGGCGACGCGCTGCTGAACCTGCCGGACAAAGGTCTGGCACTGTTGCCGGACCAATACATCGAGGACAGAAAACAGGCCCTTCAGTCGCTGCGAAAATTGGCCGAGTTGGATTTCAAGGTCGTGACCTTCGCCCACGGCGATCCGCTGACCGACAACGCCAAGAAACAGATCGTCCGCTTCCTGAAAAAACCGAATAGGAACACATAAATGAGCCAGCAATACAACAAACACCAGAAAAAGAAACGCCGATTGCGCTATCTGCGCCGTCTCAAGGACCGCGCCCCAAAGTCCAAGAAGTCGACGCCGGCGGCTCAAAAAGCCAAGTGATTCAGGACCGCGCCGCCGGTTGCCCCACTCCAAAACTGCGGTCGTACAGCTCCGCCACTCGCGCCAGCTCTTCCACTGTCAGGTCGGGCGTGTCGGGCGCTGCCGCGAACTCCGTCAGTTGCTTCTCGTTGTAGATGTTCGGCAACACCGAGGCGATGCTGGGTTCGGCGAGGATGAATTTGATGGCGGCTTGACCGAGCGTGCGGCCGGTGCCTTGCGTAAGAAACGAAATCGCTTCGACCTTCTTCAGTCCTTCCAACAGCCACGCTTTGCGCTTCTCATCGTCCGCGACGCGAAAGCTGCGGTGGTCATCCTTGCTGAAGGTCGTCGCCTCCGAATAGCTTCCCTCCAGCAAACCCGAACTGTGCGGCACGCGGGTGAACACGCAGGCATCATGTCGCCGGGCGACCGGAAAGATCGGCGCGCCGAGCATTTGCTCCAGCAGATTGTAGATGATTTGCACGTGCGCTCCGCGTTCACGAATCGCTGCCATCCCTTCGTCAATCTGTCGCTTATCAATCGCCGGGCCGAGCGCCACGCCGAAACTCAGAACCTTCCCTTCGTCGCGCAGCTCGTGCAGCGTCGTGAACACGTCGTCGTTGCGGATCGTGTCCAGTCGCGGATTGTGAAGCTGGTAGAAATCGATCCGGTCGGTGTTGAGCCGCGTCAGACTTTTTTCGCAGGCCAGGCGGATGAACTCCGGCGACCAATTCTGCGGCCGCTCGCGCTGGCCGGGTTGAACGCCGGGATGATTGTAGAAATCGTAACCGAACTTGGTGGCGATCACGATCTGATCGCGCTGACCGGCGAAAGCGCGTGCCAGCAGAATTTCTCCCTTGCCGTCGCCGTACACGTCGGCGGTGTCGAAGAAATTGATGCCCAACTCCAGCGCCCGGCGCAGCAACCGGATGCCGGTATCGTAGTCGTCCTCCGGCACGCCCCACATCTTGGTGCCAACAGTCCACATGCCGAAGCCGACTTCGGAAACCTTGAGGTTGGTGCCTTTGAGCGCGCGAAATCTCATGGCCATCAAACTATTCCGCGCCGGTCACTGTCTTCAGGACGCCCGCGACAGTCTCAACGCTTGGGCTGTGTCGCAGTCCCGGTGGCCGGCGGTGGCGCCGTGGTGCCGCCGGACGGCGGCGGGGCGACCTGACCGGTCTGCCCCTGTTGAGTGAACACGGTGCGCCAGTAATCCGGCGCGTAAGTCAGACGCGGAATGTCGCTCCAGAATCCGTTGATCGCCGGCGCCTGCGGCGGCCGGTAAATCCATGTGGCCCCTTCCTTGGTGTCCACCAACAGCACGAATGTTCCGCGGTCGCCTTCGTTCACGACGCTGACCTGATAGCGGCCAATCTCGGTCGGTGCCGCTGCGGGAGCTGCCGGCTGTGACGACGAAGGCGGGTTGCAGGAACTGGTCAGAAGCATGCCGGCCAAACCGGCGGTCAGCAAACCAAGTCGCGAAAGCGGCGAAAGATATTTCATCGTGATGTCCTTTTGTTCCAACGTGTCAACGGTTTACGCTCTGACCTTGAGCCGCGCACTTTGTAGCAGGCTAGCCGGTGTGCTGTCAAGCGGCGTCATTTTTCCCAGTGGACAGATTTCTGCGGATACGCTAATAGTTTCGCGGATGCAGGCACACTCCAACATCGCGTTCAAGGAATGGGCGGTTGTGGTGGAGGCGCTGGGGGAGGGCGAGCAGATTCTCATTTTGCGCAAGGGCGGCATTCGCGAGCCACGCGGCCAGTTCGATGTGCCGCACCGGGAATTCTGGCTGTTCCCCACGCAATACCACGAAGCCGAACGCGCCATCATTCCGTCCAAGCGACCGGCCTTGCGCGACATCGCCGCGCGCGCAACGAAAGACTTCGTGGACATCCGGTTTTACGCCGTGGCGGACCCCGTGTTGAAGATTTCCGACCCGGCACAACTCCAGCGCCTGCAAGGCCGGCACATCTGGAACGAGACTGTGCTGCAGGAGCGTTTCCAGTTCGGTCGAGAAGAAGGGCTGCACGCGTTGCGCGTTCGCGCGTACCGGCTTCCGTCACCGGAGCGCTTCCCGATGCGCGACAGTTACGGCGGCTGCAAGAGTTGGGTCGAATTGGAGCGGGCGATCTCCACGGCAGACTTGACCCCCGTGCTCACGGATGCCGCGTTCAACACGCAACGGGATGAAATCCGCGAGTTGCTTTCCGACCATGCCCTCACTCATTCATAAAAAACCCGACGGCGGCGATCAGACGCTCGAATTTGCCAACAAACCGCTCATCATCGGCCGCGTGCCGGAGTCCGACATCCTGGTGCGCGACTCCTTTGTCTCGCGCGTGCATTGCGGCATCAGCTTCATCAACAACCAGTTCACCCTCAAAGACCTCGGCTCCACCAACGGCACTTACCGCAACGGCGCCCGCGTGTTCGAGTGCGCGTTGAGCACCGGCGACAAGATTCAGGTCGGCAACACCTCGCTGGTGTTCGACATCGATTCCCGCACCGGCAACGCCTCGCTCCGGCAGGTGCCCCAGATGGTCGCGCCGCCAGCCGGCATCGCCGCGGCCAGTCCCCCGCGACCGGGTCTCAAGGCGAGGTAGCCGTTTCCCCGGCGACTCTCATCATGCCGGCGCACCGCAAACTCCGGATCGCTCTGTGCCTCTTTGGCATCGCCGCTGTGTTTTCATTTGCGACCACCGCACGCGCCGAAGATGCGAAACCGGAACCGCGCGCTCCGTTTACCAAAGGCCCGATTGAAAAGATCGATCTGGCTCACAAACTCCTGACGCTCAAAACGCGCGACCGGCTGGAGACTTTTACGTGGACGGAGCGCACGTATGTTTTTCGCGGGAAAGAAAAAATCTCCGTCGACAAACTGAAACAAGGAGAGATTGTTGCGCTGCGGTTTTATACAGACGAGCAGGGGCAACTCGTTGCGCAGCGAATCAAGGCCGCGCCCCCGCCGCAAGAGGCCAGTCCGAACCCCACGCCATGACAAAAGTGCTCGTCCCTCTTGCGCCGGGCTTTGAAGAAATCGAAGCCATCACTGTGATCGACATCCTCCGCCGCGCCGGCATCGAAGTCACGGTGGCCGGTACGCAACCCGGTACGATCGAAGCCTCGCGCAAAACCAAACACGTACCGGATTGCACGCTGGACGACGTTCGCGCGGAAGACTTCGACATGATCGTGCTGCCCGGTGGCCAACCCGGCACGACCAACCTTCGCAATGACCCGCGCATCAAACGCATCATCGAAACGTTGCGGGCAAAGAATCGTCAGATCGCCGCCATCTGCGCCGCGCCGAGCGTTCTCTCCGCGTACGGAGTGCTCGAGGGCCGCACGGCCACCAGCCATCCCAGCGTTCGTGCCGAAGTTTCCACCGGTGCCGCCAAAGTTTCCGACGACCGGGTCGTCGTGGACGGCCCGGTCGTGACCAGTCAAGCGGCCGGCACCGCGATGGAATTCGCCTTCCAGCTCGTCGAGATTCTCTGCGGCCCGGAAAAGGTTGCGGAAGTCAATCGCGGCGTGTTGGCCCGCTTGTGATGGCGGTCCGTCGTTATTTCCACTTCCCGCTTGTCCGTCTCGGCTTTCGAGCGTAGATATTGGCAAGGAGAATCAGGGACATGACGGGAACAGTTTTGCAGCAGAGCGAAGTGCCGGTATTGATCGGCGGCGAGTGGACGGCACCCAAGGTCGGAGAGTACACGGACGTCCACAATCCGTCGACCGGCGAAACGATCGCGCGCACGCCGATGTGCGCCGCAACAGACGTGGACAAAGCGGTGCAGGCCGCCAAAAGCGCGTTCCCCTCATGGTCAAACACGCCGGCGCCGAATCGCGCCGCGATCATGTTCAAGTACCGGACGCTCGTGACCGAGCATCTCGAAGAACTCGCCAAACTCATCACGCGCGAAAACGGCAAGACACTCGACGAAGCGCGCGGCGACGTGAAACGCGGCCTCGAAGTCGTCGAACTTTCCTGCGGTATCGGCCACCTCCTCAAAGGCGAAGTCATTCCACAAGTCGCCGAACAAATCGATGGTGTCACGTCGCGCGAGCCCATCGGTGTCTGTGCCGGTATCGCCCCCTTCAATTTTCCTGCGATGGTGCCGATGTGGATGTATCCGCTGGCCATCGCCTGTGGCAACACGTTCATCCTCAAACCCAGTGAGAAGGCACCGCTAACGGTAACGCGTCTCGCTGAGTTGTTCATGGAAGCGGGCCTGCCGGAAGGCGTGCTCAACATCGTGCAAGGCGGCCGCGAAGTGGTAGACGCCATCTGCACACATCCGGACATCGTCGCCATCAGTTTCATCGGTTCGTCGGCGGTCGCGCAACACGTGTACACGCTCGGCTGCCAACACGGCAAACGCGTCCAAGCGGGTGGCGGCGCCAAGAACGTGCTCGTCGTCATGCCGGACGCCGATCCCGACCCGACGCTGCGCGCGATCATGGGTTCATCGTACGGCTGTGCCGGTCAACGCTGCATGGCCGGCTCGCTGTTGGCGGGCGTGGGCGAAGCGGCTGATGGACTACAACGTCGCGTCGTCGAAGCAATCGACAAATTGAAGATTGGCAACACATACGAAGATCCAACCGTGCAATTCGGTCCGGTGATTGATGAAGCAGCACGCGACCGTATACGCAAATACATCGACCTCGGCGTCACTGAAGGTGCGTCGTTGATACGCGACGGTCGCACGCTCAAGATGGAGCGAGGCTTTTTCGTCGGCCCGACGTTGTTCGACAACGTCAACCCCGGTATGAAGATCGCGCGCGACGAAATTTTCGGCCCGGTACTCTCGATGTTGCGTCCGAAGACGCTCGAAGAAGCAATCGAGTGGGCCAACCGGAGTGGTTACGGCAATGGCGCAACGATCTTCACCAGCAGCGGCAAGTATGCGCGCGACTTTGCCCGCGGCGTGCAGTGCGGCATGATTGGTGTCAACGTCGGGATACCGGCGCCCATGGCGTTGTTCTCGTTCTCCGGCTGGAATCGTTCCTTCTACGGCGACCTCCACGTGCAAGGCGTCGAAGGCATGATGTTCTACACCCGCCAAAAACTCGTCCTCTCCCGCTGGGACAAAGGCTACCAGCGCCAGTTCGGTTGGTGAGTTTGTCCGTCGTTGGCAGGGACGGGTCGTCAGGCCGTACGACTTGACGATCGCATTTTCACTTGGCCTATCATCATCTCTGTTGTGCGCAGTTCTCACGACGGGGTAGAATGATGCATCGTTTGGTGTCCAATGAAATGGTATGTGGCAACGATCATCGTACGGTGCCGGGTTGGCAGATCACAAAGCCGCAAGACGCTTTATGATCGGCAGATCAAAATACTGCGTGCTGCGAACGATGAGGCGGCATATCGTCGCTCCATTAAACTTGGCAACAAGGAGAACCAATCTTACCGGAATTCGGCCGGTGAAACTGTTTTTTGGGAGTTCGTGGGATTGGCCAATCTCGAGGCGCTTCTGGAAGGAAAAATTGCCGATGGCACGGAGATTCATAGTTCTTTGCATCGCGGTGATCCAAGGGCAGAGATCTGCGGCAAGCGTGACCTGACAGTATTCTGGAGTGAGCGGAACAAGAACAAGACCGCGAATGAGTTGCTCAGTGATGTTACCAGACCTTTCGCGCCTCGATAATCGGATTACTGTCATTGTGGGACAATGTTGTTGGATTGTGCGCTGAAAAGTGCGAAACGTTTGCATCTTTGGCAACGTCTAATCTGGGTCATGAAAGGAGCAACGGCAATTCTTGGAGGCGTCCTGTGGGGCGTAGCGGCTATGAGTCAAGTTACCGGTAATGCGCAGACGAAGGAAGTGGTGACGGTTGGCGGCGGATGTTTTTGGTGTACTGAAGCTGTGTTCGAGCAGCTCAAGGGCGTGGAGAAAGTCGAGTCGGGTTACTCGGGCGGCACCGTGCTGAATCCGTCCTACGAGCAGGTTTGTTCGGGCGGTACCGGTCACGCGGAGGTGAGCCAGATTACGTTCAACCCGAAGGTGATTTCGTTGAAGCAGGTTCTGGAGGTGTTCTTCGGCGTTCACGATCCAACGACGTTGAACCGGCAGGGCAACGATGTCGGCACGCAATACCGGTCGGCGATTTTCTATCGCAACGACGAACAGAAAGCCGTCGCGCAGCAAGCGATCAAGGACATCGAGGCCGCAAAGGTCTGGGACGGGATGATCGTGACCGAACTCGCACCGTTCAAGGCGTTCTACAAAGCCGAGGACTACCATCAGGAGTACTACCGGCAGAATGGCCGGCAACCGTACTGTCAGGCGATCATCACGCCCAAAGTTCGCAAGTTCCGCGAGCATTTCCGCAATCTGCTCAAGGATAATTGAGCGATCTGACCCGCCGGCATTTGCGCTTCCAATTCGGGTGCTCGCCGCTACAATGCCTGCCGGAGGCGGGTTGAAGGCGAGAGGCACAGCGGCAGTAGCCCTGACGGTGGCGGGTTCGGACAGCGGCGGCGGCGCGGGAATCCAGGCTGATCTCAAAACATTTCGCGCGCTCGGCGTGTTCGGCACCAGCGCCATCACCTGTATCACCGCGCAAAACCCCGGCCGGGTCAGCGCGGTGCAAGCCGTCGAGCCACGCATCGTCCGCGAGCAGATGGACCGCGTGTTCGAAGCATTCAACGTCGGCGGCGCGAAGACCGGTATGCTCTACGACGCGGCCATCATCGAAATGGTTGCCGGCAAATTCCGGCAGCGCAAATTCAAGAAACTCGTTGTCGATCCGGTCATGGTCGCTACCAGCGGCGCGTTGCTGTTAAAGAAGGACGCGATTGCGAGTTTGAAACGCGAGCTGTTGCCGCTGGCGGCAGTCGTCACGCCAAATCTAGCAGAGGCCGAAGTTCTCTGGAATCGTTCGATCCGGTCGCTGGATGATTTGCGCGCGGCGGCGCGGGCCTTGGCGGAGCAGTTTGGTGTGCCGGTGTTGTGCAAGGGAGGCCATCTGCCCGGCGCGAAGCGCGCAGTGGATGTCTTATTTGATGGCAAGAGATTCCACGAGTTCCCCGGGCTGGCGGTCCGCAATGTGAAGCCGCACGGCGCGGGTTGCACTTTTTCCGCCGCGATCGCGGCAAACTTGGCGCTCGGCCAAGACCTCGTCGAGGCGATCAGCCGCGCAAAACTTTTTGTCACGAAAGCGATTCGTGATTCCATTCGAGTGGGGAAATATCGTGCGCTGAAACTATGAAACGTCCACTCACGGGGCTGGTGGTCGCGTTTGCCTCGGGGATTTGGATCGGGTCGCTGGTCAACTGGCCGGTGCCGGTTGTGTTGTATCTCGCAGCGGGGTTACTTGCCGGATTCTTGCTGGTGTGTCGCACGCGGTTCGCATTTGCTTTTTTTCTGGCGTCCATCTTTGCAGTCGGCGTCTTTGCTTACCGTCACGCGGTGACGATTTCCTCGCCGACGCACATCACGCGTTTGCTGGAGCGGCGCGATCAGAATGTCATCGTGCGCGGCGTGATCGTCAGCGACACCGGTTATCGCGTGGAGGAAGGCGAGCTTGCTTCGGCGGAGCGGCCCCGGTTCGAGTTGGAGTTGCAGGCGCTCCGGCAAGGTGATCAATGGCAGCGCGCCGACGGCCGGCTCCTCGTGTTCGTCAGCGAAGCCCGCGAACCACAACCCTTGCGCTACGGGGACGTGATCGAATGTTCGGCGATTCTGCGTGTGCCACCGGCCCTGCGCAACCCCGGCACGTTCGACTGGCGCGCGTGGTTGGCGCGGCGCAACATTGCGTTTACCGCGACGATCCGCAAGTCGGACCTTTGCGAGGTGCACGAGCACGACAAGGGCAACGCTGTGATTGCGTTGTCACTCCGGTTGCGGGAATACTTTGAGCGAGCGTTGCGATTTGGATTGGAGGACGATCCCAAGCTGACCGGCGTGCTCGCGGGAATGGTGATTGGCCAGCGCTCGGAGATTCCGCCGGACACGTACGCAGATTTTCAGCGGACGGGCGTGTTTCATGTGTTTGCGATCAACGGCTTGCACGTTGGTTTGGTCACAGCGGTCGTGTTGGTGATCCTGCGCACGCTGCGGATTCCGCGGCGCTGGTGTGGCGTGGTGGCGATTCCGTTGCTGGTGTTGTACGTGTTTGCAACGGGCGCGCATCCCGGCGCGGTGCGGGCGCTGGTGATGGCCTGCGTGTGGTTGATCGGTTGGACGCTGGTGAGACCGACGGACTCGCTGAACAATTTGGCTGCAGCCGCGCTGGTGATTCTGGTGTTCGACCCAACGCAGTTGTTCGACGGCGGATTCGTGCTGTCGTTTGTCGTGGTCATCGCGCTGGTGACGTTGACGCCGCGCATCGAGGCGAAGTTCAAGGCGCTGATCGCACCGGATCCGTTGGTGCCGCGCCAGTTGCTTTCACCGTGGCGCGGGCTGGTGGAAAGTCCGGCCATTTGGGCGCTGCGTTTGGTCAGCGCCTCGCTGGCAGCGTGGATTGGGCTACTCCCGTTGCTGGCCGTGTATTTTCATTTGTTCACGCCGATCAGCATTTTGGGCAACGTGCTGGTGATTCCGTTGCTGGGATTCATCATTGCCTTGGGGCTGGTGTCGATGTTGGCGTACGCCGTCTGGCCGTGGCTGGCACTGGCGTTGAACAACGCCAACTTTTTCATTTTGAGCACGATGATCGGCGGCGTGGCGCGGCTCGGCAACTTGCCGTACGGCCACCAATTCGTACAGTCGCCACCGCTCTGGATGGTGTGGGCGTATTACGTGGTCGGAATTCTGTTGCTGAGTCGGTGGATTTCGTGGCCGCGCCGTCGGATGGCGGCGGCGATCGCGGTGCCGGCACTCGGGGTCGCATTGTTCCTGTCGCACCCGCGCGAGGAGGTGGTCGAAATCACGGTCCTCGATTTGAACGACGGGGCGTCAATTTTTCTGAACGCTCCCGGCGAGCAACACGATGTGCTGATTGATGGGGGTGGCGACTGGAGCGGGCTGCGCGTGGTGATCCCGTTCCTGCGCGCGCAGGGCGTTGACCGGTTGGCGCGAGTCGTCCTGACCCGCGGCGACAAGCCGCATGCGGCCGGCTTGGTGCTGGCGGTGCGGGAAATTCCGTCGGGCGAAGCCATGTACAGTGGTGTACCCTCCCTTTCGAAGTTCTACCGGCAATGGATCACGGAGATGCGCATCCGTCAGATTCCGATCCGCACAGTCCATGCGGGCGACGAGGTGCCGGTTGCGCCAGACCTTCGCGTGCGCGTGCTGAATCCGCCACGCGACGGGATCGGAAACAGAAGTGCGGACAACTCACTGGTGCTGGCACTGGAGTTCGGTCCCACGCGTGTCCTGTTGATGTCAGACGCCGGTGAGACAGTTGAGCGGCGGCTTCTGGCCGGTACGGAGGATTTGCGCGCTCAACTCGTCATCAAGGGACGACACGAAAAGGAATCGTCCTGCACCGACGAGTTTCTCGACGCCGTCCGGCCCGAAGCGGTTGTGGTCGCCGCCAACACCCGTCCGAGCAATCGCTATCCGCAACCGGACTTGCGCGAGCGACTCGAACGCCGCCACGTCGCGAGTTACCGCACCGACGAGACCGGCGCCGTGACGATTCGCCTCACCAAAGTCGGCTACACGATTCGGACTTGTCTGGCCTCACAGTGACGGCGATACTGCGCCGTCATGGTGGTCATCATTAATGGACGCGTCGTTGGGGCGCGAGCGATTCTGGAGCAGCATTGCGTCGTGATCGAGGCCGGCAAGATCAACCGGATCGCGCCGACGGCGCAGGTGCTCTGGCCGGAAGATGCGCAGGTGATTGACGCCGCCGGTGACTTTGTCGCGCCGGGATTTGTGGACATGCACGTGCATGGCGCGCTGGGTCGCGACACGATGGAAGCCAGCGTCGAGGCGCTGGCGCAGATTGCGAAGTTCCACGCCACCGGTGGCACGACGGCGATGACGTTGACGACCATGACCGATTCGCCGGAGCGAATCAGTGCGGCGTTGAACGCGATTTCCCAAGCGATGGGACACGATTTTGGCGGTGCCGATATTGTGGGCGCGCATGTCGAAGGCCCGTACGTATCGCGGGAGAAATGTGGCGCGCAACCCGCGCAGTTCGTGCGCAACCCGGACGCCACCGAATACACACGCTGGTTGGATCGCGACGGTCTGGTGACACAAATGACGCTGGCGCCGGAACTGCCGGGCGCGCTGGAGTTGATTGATGCATTGCTCGAACGCGAGATGTTGCCAAGCGGCGGTCACACGGCGGCCAGCTACGAGCAGGTGAGCGCGGCGGTCGAGCGCGGGCTGTGCCATGCGACGCACTTGTTCAACTGCATGTCGGCGGCGGCGAAGTCCGGAGCGTTTCGGCTGCCGGGCGCACTGGAAACTTTTTTGGCCGATGACCGGGTGATGGTGGAGTTGATCGCCGATGGCCGGCATGTTCATCCGGAATTGATAAAACTGGCAGTGCGCGCCAAAGGCGTGGATAAAATTTGTTTGATCACCGACGCCATTGCCGGCGCGGGGTTGCCGGAAGGCGCGGAGTTCCGGGTCGGCGAAACGCCGGGCGTGGTGCGCGAGGGTGTCGGGTTGATGGCTGACGGTTCGGCGCTGGTGGGCAGTGTTTCGACGATGATCGCGATGGTGAAGAACATGGTGGAGTTGGTCGGCGTTTCGCTGCCGGATGCAGTGCGCATGGCAAGCTTGAACCCGGCCCGCGCGCTAGGCGTTGGCGGACACAAGGGCAGTCTTGAGCCGCGCAAGGACGCGGATGTGGTGATCTTTTCGCCGGCGTTTGAGGTGAGGAAAACGTTGGTGGCCGGACGCGTGGAATACGAGGCGGGGCGATGATTGTCATCACGGGAGCAACCGGATTTGTCGGCCGGGACGTCGTGAAGCAGGCGCGGGCGGAAGGACATCCGGTACGCGTGATCGTGCGCGACCCGAAGGAAGCGGAATGGTTGGCGCGGGATTTTGGCGTGGAACTTTTTCACGGGAACGTGTTATACGCGCCGTCGTTGGAAGGTTCGATGCAGGGTGCGAAGTGTGTTATCCACCTCGTTGGCATCATCAACGAGTGGAAGGAGAACACGTTCGAGCGCGTGCACACGCAAGCGACGATTCACGTGGTGGACGCCGCGAAGAAGGCCGGTGTGAAACGTTATCTGCACATGAGCGCGCTGGGTGTGGGCGAGGGCGCGCGCAGCCAGTACCACCAAACCAAATGGGCGGCGGAGCAATACGTTCGCAAGAGTGGTTTGGCTTGGACGATCTTTCGTCCGTCATTGATCTACGGTCCACGGGACAAGTCCATCAATGTACTGGCGAAATTGATTCGGCGGTTGCCGTTCGTGCCGGTATTGGGAAATGGGAACTCGAAGATTCAGCCGGTGTCTGTCGAAAATGTGGCCAAGTGTTTCGTGTCGGCCATTAAGAATGACAGCACGATCGGCAAGACGTACGATTTGTGCGGGCCAGAGGCGTTTACGTGGAATGAACTGTACGATAAGCTGCTGAGGTTGTACGGGCTACGCAAACCCAAGCTCCACCTACCGCTGCCGGTCGCGCGGGTGCAGGCAGCCGTGTTCGAGACCTTCCTGCCGAATCCGCCGTTTAACCGCGACCAGCTCACCATGACCGAGGAAGACAACGTGGGCGATCCGCGACCGGCCGAACGCGACTTCCTCTTGGAGCAGGAAACTTTCGAGCAGGGGATCGTGCGGTATCTAAAGAGCTAGCGCGTTGTTGATACTTCAAAAAGAAAACGGGGAATCCTCAAGGGATTCCCCGTCTCTTGCAGATGATGCCGAAGATTACTTCGCCGGCTCTTCTGTTGCTTTCTTCGGCTTTGGTTGCTCCAGTTTATGGCACACCAACTTGCCGCCCTCTTCTTCCGTGTAATGAGCGGTGACCTTGTCGCCGACCTTGAAGTCACTCATGGCCGCTTCCTTCTTGTCGTTCGTCCGATATTTGCAGGCTGCGTCGCATGAGAATGTCTTGGACTCTTCCTTCTTGTTCTTGATCTTCACGGTGCCGGCTGCCGCATCCATGGATTCAATGGTGCCCGTGAAGTCGTGCTTGCTGGGCTTCTCCGTCTTTGTCCCGGCTTTTTCCTCGGCGCGGGCGGGAAGTGCGAAGGCCAGAGCCACTGCCGCCAAGCTCACGGCCATTGCACTGCGAAACAGATACTTACTCATAGAGTTCCTCCTGTAGGGTTGTTGGTTCGGAAGCTAAGACGCTGTTTAAGACAAAAAATTCAACTGGTCAAGAGAGAAAATGCTTCGCGAAACCCCAGCCTTTTTGCTTGATTCAGTGAGAGTTTCGGCGAGAATCAGCGGCGACCTTGCTGCGAGCAAGGCGGATGGAGTCCCACAAACGCGAACCAGTTTCCGGGAGATTCTCCAATGACAGTGGACACCGCGAAAGTACGCACCGTCGCCATCGTCGGCCACGCCTCCAACGGCAAGACCTCGCTGCTGGACGCCGCCGTGTTCATCGCCAAGGCCGTCAACGCCCACGGGCGCGTCGCCAACGGTTCGAGCGCGGCCGACTGTTTGCCGGACGAGATCGAGCGCAAGATCACGATCCACGCCAAACCGTTTCACTGCCGGTGGCAGGATCACCAAATCATTCTGCTCGACACACCGGGTTTTGCGGATTTCTACGGCGAAACCATCGCTGCCGTGCGCGCTGCGGATGCAGCGATCGTCGTCGTGGACGGAGTCGGCGGCGTCGAGGTCGGCACCCGCCGCGTGTGGAAACTGCTCGACGAAATGCAGAAGCCACGGCTGGTGTTTGTCAGCAAGCTCGACAAGGAAAACAGCGACTTCTTCCGTTGCGTCGAGCAGATTCGCAGCGCCTTCGGCAAGAACTGCATCCCGTTCGAGTTGCCGGTCGGCAAGGAAGCCGGTTTCTCCAAGGTTTTGAACTTGCGCACGACGCCCGAAGCGGACGTGCCGGCCGAGTTGCGCGAGCAGTTTCACAAGGCGCATGAAAGTCTCGAAGAAGCCGCGGCGGAACAAGACGACAAATTGTTGGAGGAATTTCTAGGCGGCCAGGCGCTCACGCTGGACGAAATCACGCAAGGCACCCACCTCGGCGTCGCGCGCGGCACGACCGTCCCGATTTACTGCGGCTGCGCCGAAAAGGAAATCGGCGTGCGGAATCTGCTCGAAGGCGTAACGGCGTTGTTGCCGTCGCCCGCGGATCGCGGGCCGGTGGCGACGGAGGACGGCGGCAGCGTCGAGCCAAAGGCCGGCGCGCCGTTCAGTGGATTCGTGTTCAAGGCAACGGTTGACCCGTATGCCGGGCATCTGGCCTATGTACGCGTGATCTCCGGTACGTTGAAGCCCGACATGGACGTGCTGAACACGACGCGCAACGGCAAGGAGCGCATCCCGCAATTGCTACGGATGCAGGGCAAGACGCAACAGATCGTGCCGGAGGCCGGGCCGGGCGAGATCGTCGCGCTGGCGAAGCTGAAAGACACGCACATCAACAATACACTGGCCGATCCCGCCAAGCCGGTGAAGTTCGCGCCGATCCAGTTCCCGAAGCCGGTGATGTTCTACGCGGTTCATCCCCACACGTCGAAGGACGAAGAGAAGATCAGCACCGCTCTGCACCGTCTGCTGGAGGAAGACCCGACATTCCACATGCACCGCAATCCGAACACGAAGGAGCTCGTCATTTCCGGCATGGGCGATCAGCATCTCGCCGTGGTCGTGGACAACATGAAGAAGAAACTCGGCGTCAACGTGGACCTCAGCACGCCGAAAGTTGATTACAAGGAAACGATCACGGCCAAAGGCGACGGCCACTACAAACACAAGAAACAATCCGGCGGCCACGGCCAGTACGGCGAAGCCTACGTCAAGATTGAGCCGGTGGAACGAGGCAAGGGTTTCGAGTTCCTCAGCGAAGTCGTCGGCGGCGCGATCCCGCGCAACTTCATCCCGGCCGTGGAGAAGGGCTGCGTCGAAGCGATGCAGGGCGGTGTCGTGGCCGGTTACCCGGTCGTGGATGTGCGCGCCATCGTGTACGACGGCAGCTATCACGACGTTGATTCCAACGAAATCAGTTTCAAGATATCTGGCTTACACGCGTTTAAGGATGCGATGCAGAAGGCGCGGCCGGTATTGCTTGAGCCAGTCATGACTCTGACCGTGTACGTCCCCGATCAATATATGGGCGACATCACCGGCGATTTGAACCACCGGCGCGGCCGCATTCTCACCGTCGAACCGGCGGACGGGCTGCAGGCGATCAAGGCGCAGGTGCCGCAAGCCGAAGTGTTCAAGTACGCCAGCGAGCTACGCTCGATGACCAGCGGTCGCGGCAGCTTCGAGATGGAATTCTCCCACTACGAACAGGTGCCCCAGCACATCGCCCAAAAAGTCGTTACTGAAGCCCAAGCCGCCAAGAAAACGTAGCAAGGGTGAAAATCCCGACAAAACCTGAATAATTCCATCCCTTTTGGCGTCTATGTGGGCGTGCCGGTAATCTAACCATCGTAGATTGACCATGAGGACTTTTTTTGTTACAACAACGCCCGATTGTCCCAGGCGAGAGACCGTCTTGGAGCGTGAGGAGTTTGTGCCCGTTCCCGAACTAATTGAAGCACCCGTTGTCCCGGTTACCGAACGGACTGCCAAGTCTGGCCGTCCTGTCGTCCGCCCGACCCAACCCGTCCTGCCTTCGCAGCGGGTGCTGACGCAGGGGAAATTCTTCCGCGTCGGCGCGCAGAAGTTTTACCCGAAAGGTGTGACCTATGGGCCGTTCAAGACGGACGCTTCAGGCGGCACGTTCCCGAAGCCTGAACAGGTCGAGCGCGATTTCACGTTGATGCAAAAACTCAACGCCAACTGCCTGCGCGTCTATCACGTACCGCCGCGGTGGTTCTTGGACATGGCGCACGAGCACGGGCTGAAAGTGCTGGTGGATTATTACTGGCCCAAGCACACCTGTTTCCTCGACGACAAGGAGACGATGGAGTTCGCCCGGCGCGCGACCCGGCAGGCTGCCGAGGCGGTCGCGGGTCATCCCGCAGTATTCGCGCTCACGCTGGCCAACGAGATTCCTCCGGACGTCGCCCGGTGGTACGGCGCGCGCCGCATCGAGCGGTTCATTGACGAGCTGGCAGACATCGTCAAGAGCGTCGATCCGCAACTGCTCGTCACGTTCGTCAATTTCCCGACCACGGAATTTCTGCAGCCGGCCAGCATCGACTTCGTCAGCTACAACGTTTATCTGCACGAGCCGCGCCCATTCGGCAATTACCTCGACCGGCTGCAAAGCATTGCCGGCGACCGGCCGCTGTTGCTCGCCGAGTTCGGCATTGATTCCGTCCGCGAAGGCGAAGAACAGAAGGCGCAGATTCTCAGCGGCCATGTTGAAATCGCTTTTCGCGCCGGGCTGGCCGGCATATTCCTCTTCGCCTTCACCGACGACTGGCATACCGGCGGTCACCAGATTGAGAACTGGTTTTTCGGGCTGACCGATCGTGCGCGGAACCCGCGCCGTTCCTTTCATGCGGTGGCCGAGCAGTTCAAGCGCGCACCGTACTTCCCGCTACCGGATTACCCGAAAGTCAGTGTGGTGGTGGCCAGCTACAACGGCGGGCGCACGTTACCGGCCTGTCTCGACTCGTTGACGCATCTGAACTACCCGAACTACGAAGTCATTCTCGTGGACGATGGCTCGACCGACGATACCGGGCGGATCGCCTCGCATTACCCCGGCGTCCGCGCGATTCATCAACCGAACATGGGTTTGAGCGCCGCGCGCAATACCGGCATCGCCGCCGCCACCGGCGACATCATCGCGTTCACCGACAGCGACTGCCGGGCGGATGAGGACTGGTTGTATTACCTCGTCGGCGATCTGCTCAAGACGGATGCGTGCGCCATCGGCGGGCACAATTTCCCACCGGCCGAGGACAACTGGGTGGCCGGTTGCGTCGCCGTTTCGCCGGGCGGTCCGGCGCACGTGATGTTGGACGATCGCAACGCCGAACACATTCCCGGCTGCAACATGGCGTTTTGGAAATGGGCGCTCGATGAGATCGAAAGGTTCGACCCGCAATTTCGGTCGGCGGGCGACGATGTGGATGTGTGTTGGCGGTTGCTGCAGCGGGGCCGGCAGATCGCGTTTTCCCATGCCGGGTTTGTCTGGCATTACCGGCGCAACACGATGACCGCGTACGTCAAACAGCAACGCGGGTACGGCCAGGCGGAGGCGTTGCTGCGCCACAAGCATCCCGAATACTTCAACAGTCTCGGCAGTATGCGCTGGCGCGGCCGCATTTACAGTCCGTCGAAACTCGCCGGGTTCTTTGGTCGGTCGGTGATTTATCACGGTATCTTTGGCAGCGCGCTGTTTCAAACCTTGTACACGCCGGCCCCGGCGGGACTGGTGCCGTTGCTGACGAGCCTCGAGTGGCACGTGTTGTTCACGCTGGGTGGGTTGCTGCTGGCGATGATGTGGCCGGCGTTGTGGCCGCTGCCGGCGTTGTCGTTGTTGGCGAGTTTGAGCGTGGCCGCCGTCGCCGCCGCGAAGGTGGGTTTGATGCCACGACACGACCGGCTCTGGTCGCGTCCGCTGGTGGCGGCGTTGTACTTGTTGCAGCCGATCGTGCGCGGGTGGCCGCGGTACGCGCGGAGGTTGCGTGGCGCGGATACATCGGTCGTCACCCGGGAAACCGTGCGGGCGTTGGCCCGGCAGTATGAGAATGCCGGTGGCGTGTTCACGGTCAATTATTGGAATGAAGAGGGGATCGAGCGGTTTGCGTTTTTGCAGAAGTTGCTGGAGGTGCTGGACCGCGACCGGTGGCAGGCGCGCGCGGACAGTGGCTGGGATGAATACGACGTGACGATTTACGGCGACCGGTTCACGAAAGTGCAGGTGAAGACGGTGGCCGAGAACCACGGTGGCAGCAAGCGGCTGTTGCGGGGACGGCTGAGCGCGCATTGGACGTTGCTCGGCAAGGTGTTTCTGTGGACGGTCGTGGCCTTTGTCACGATTTTTCTCGCGTTGACGGCGCATGCGTTGTGGGCGCTATCGGCGTGGTTGCTGGTCGTGCTCGTGGCCGCCTATTTGCATCTGCGCGCGCTGCGGACACTCCGGTTGGGCGCGGCATTGCTGGATTTGAGCGCACAGGAGTTGGGTCTGATCAAGCTGAACGTGCCGAAGAAGTTTCAGAAGCCTGACTAAGACGTGACCGGCAGATCACACTGGCGCAACATCGTTCCGAGAACCTTGTCCGAATCGAAATACTCCTCGGCAATTCTTCGCGCCGCTTTGCAGTGACGTGCGTAGTCCCTGCCGATCGTCTCGATGGCGATCAGCACGTCGTCGCTATTCCTGAAGGCAAACAGGCCTTCGCCACAGGGCAGAATCTCACTGAAGCCCGTGTCCTGAAGAATCACCGGTTTGCCCATGGCGAGGTAACTGACGCTTCGATCAAGAAAGACGCCGCACTTGCTCTTCACGTAAGCATTCTTTGCGACACTGAATTCGCCGCGAGAACGGCCGATGTGATCCTGGTAGGCCTCCACAGTGATGGTCGCGTCCAGCGCACTGGAGATGATCCATCCGGCCGCCCGCAGTTGCTCGGCTGGCGCATCCGGGCCCGCCAGCGCGATCTCGAACACCGGTCCCGCCCGACGGGGCAAGTCCAGGATCTTCAGCATCTCGGTCGATTTCGGACCGTACACTTCCCCCTGGTACTGCACCGAGCCGTAGGCGCTCCAGCTCAGAACTGTTGTGAATCGCGTGGCCTCCGGCGTGTATCTCGGCGTGAACATATCCACAACGACCGGTATGCGTGTGGGACGCCACTGTAACCCCCCTGCGGGAATCGGACAATCCGGTTTGCCGATCCGCTCGCCACAGGTGAAATGAAATTGGAATTCATGGGGCGACGCGTAACCCGATACCGATGGCGCATTCGCCGGCGGCAAACGAAGCTGCGTGAAACAGGGATCAAGATCGATGAACACCCGCGTCTTGCACGCGCGAAATTCTTCCAGCCAGTTCACACTCGCTCGGCAGAAAAACACTGTGGCGCGCCGACATCGCTCGAGCAGATCCTCCTTGGTCAGCCCGTGATAGTGTCGCTCAGAGTCGACATAGCACCATCTCCGCTCCAAGCCGCGTGCCCGAAGGACTTCTTGCAGCACACCAATGCCGTAGCTCGGGTCAGTGGTCATCTCATTTCGTGTGGGATTGTAGCACGGCGCCCAGCCCGAGCCGCTCTCCTCAACGTACACCACATCGTAACCGAGCCGCTGCAGACCCGCCATGCAGTGCGACTCCGTCAGGACAGACCCACCCAACGGGTAACGCACAACGTAGCCCGCATAAATGGCAAGCGGCCGGTTCATCCACCCAGTCTCTCCAGCATTGCGCCGAGCACCTTGCGTGCATCAAACTGTTCCTCGGCGAGCTTACGCGCCTCAGCGGAATGATGCGCGTAATCAGCGTTTATTTCCTCGATGCCGGCGACCGCCTCCTCGATCGTGTCGAACGCAAAAAGTCCGTCGCCGGTCGGGTAATGCTTGCTCCAGCCGGTATCCTGCAACACGCATGGACGACCCAGCGCGAGATAGCACGCGCTCCGGCAACTGAACCAGCCGCTGCGCGATTTGACGTAGCCTTCCTTCGCGATGCTCCACTCGCCCTTCGAGTCACGCAGGTAATCCCGGTACTTCCACGGATCCGGCAACACCTTGTCCGGCTCGACGATGCTCCAGCCTTTCTGTTGCAGCAAATCAGTCGGCCGCTTCATGCCCGGCCCCATGCCCATCGCGATCTCAAATTTCTGCGAGGTCTTCTCCGGCAAATCAATGAACTTCATGAATTCCACGTCCTTCTGTCCCCATTGTTCACCGTCGAACTCGCATTCCTTGTACGAAACCCAGTTCATCACTGTTGTGAAAACATCGCGTGGCGACCCCTCACCCGTCCTTCGGACACCCTCTCCCCTTGGAGGGGAGAGGGATGGGGTGAGGGGTGAGTTCCACCAATCCAACACAATCGGCTGGCGCGTCGGAATCCAGTTCAGTCCTGCTGCCGGCACGCGGCAGTCGGGTTGGCCGATGTTTTCGGCAAACGTAAAATGAAAATCGTGCGCGCGGATGCGTTCGATCACATCCTGCTTGCCGGAGACGAGCGCGACTTGTGTGAACATCGGGTCGGAATCGATGAAGACTTTCTTCGGGATAGCGAGATACTCCGGTCGCAGCCAGCCGCAGCCGGACACGTTCACGAACACGTCGGCGCCAGCACAGAGATTCTTCACGTCGGGTTCCGGCAACCCGTGATAACTCGCGTCCGGCGCGTTCCGGTAAATCCACCGGTCACTGAGGCCGAACTTGTCCATCACATTGCGGAGATAGGCAACGTTGTAACTGCAATCGTCAGTGACGGTGTTGTTGACCGGATCGTAAGGCCACATCTCGGTGTCTTCGAGATAGAACACGTCGTGGCCAAGTTGCCGGAATCCTTCGACGTACTGCAAGTAATCCCACGCCACTCCGCCAAACGCATACTGCCCCACCAACCCGGTGACAATAATCCGCATGCCGGCAGTTATACGTTTCTTCCGTCCGCTAGACAACCTTTGGAGTGCGCGGGCTCGTCACCGCTCTGCCCCGCCGTGTCGAGGATTCAACGTGTCGAGTCGGGAGTTGACCCGGTGACTCAATCCACACGAACAACATGATCAGGGCCGAAGCATCCAGCTTTCTCAAAAATCTGTCCAAAAAGTGACTTAATTCCTTTAAGAATGGTGGTACAGAAAACCGGCTCAATCTGGAGCAGACCTTCATCTGCGTCGACAAAGGAATCGTTTTCGGTAAGGCCGTGGAACATAGGTGGCGTGATGCTTAATCCCAAGTTGTTTGTAGTTAGACTTTCGATCTCAGCCCTGTCGCGTGAATCCGCGACGCGTCCACGGCAGTGTACGATGCAGTTTCTGATCTTTTGTAGATTGGTTAGAGACCCCCAAGCCGCAGGCGCGAAAGGTGGCAGCGAGGCTTCTTTGACGAGGAAGAGCTTCGCCTGATCAAAAATTGTGCCTCGAAATTCAGAAGCGCGATACTTCAGTTTCTTCCGTTTCGCAATTTCAACGCAAACAGCCTTGAGGTTCGTTTCGATGTGCATGAAGAGCATCGTCAGGAATGAGTACCGGCTTATCCGTGGGTAAGTCACCGCAAACTTGCGGTCGAGGACTTCGAGTTCCGAGTTTTGCTCAGCCCAAATCAATTGCTCTTCATCATGGTCTTTAGGCTCAAACAACTTGAACTCTTCGATAATCCGGGCTCGGTCAAGATGCTTCACCTCCTGCATTTGAGCTTCAACAATGTCTCGAAACTCGGCCAACTCATCGAATGAACTCATTACCACGTATCTGAACAAATCGAACTCAAGGTGCATCGTTCCTCACTCATAGCTTGCCGCCGCCACCACCTGTCCGCTTGCTTTGGCCGCTCTCAGCCTCATTCGCTTCAACGGTCGAAAGTCTCCGATTCAACCGACTCCATGTCTCGCCAAAAGAAGGGAAAGCTTAGCCAAGGCCAGCGGCGAAGACAGATATAACCTCTTTCTAACTTCAAATCCACGGTCATGCTGCCGTAATAGACTGACTTCCCATCCTTGTCCCTGCTGACCGACATACTGCGGAGTTGGCTTTCACGGAAGCGAATGTGTGCGGCGGAACCACCTGCAATGGAGAAGTCTCCCCTGCGTGAAACTATGATGAGATACTCCTTTGGTGAGTGATTATACTGCTGTAGTGGGCCGTCAATCTTGACAGTCTTCCACCGACTGTTTATCTCATCCACGAGATTGGCGAGCTGATCTTTCGCCTCATTTCCTTCGTAGGTGGTTGTTCCCTCGGACTCTCTCACTGGTCGTGACCTGTAATCAGTTAAGTCTCTCCCCGGCATGTCGGAAGTTGCTTATCAAGCGACAGGAACGGCAAATCCTTGCCTTTGAGCTTCAGCAGCACGAGGTCGTTCTTCGGATCGTCCGCCAGAACCCCTTCGACGGGGAACAGACCGCCGTTCTCGGCCTTGGCGACGGTGCTGGCGGCGTGTTCGATGACGTGGTGGTTGGTGATGAGTTTGCCGTCGCTGGAGACGAGGAAGCCGGTGCCGGTGGCGATTTCCTTGCCGGTAGCATCGGAGACGACCAACAGCATCACCGCCAGTCGCGCCTTCTTGGCGAGGGCTTTGAGGTCGATGGATTCAGTTTCGGCGCGGACGTTGGTACAGAGAACCGTGGCGAGAATCAGAAACGGCAACAGAATGCGTTTCATGCCGGTGAGGATAAGGAGCGGCATCGGGCGGGTCAACGACGAAACTCACGCCAAGGCGCAGAGGCGCAAAGTCCGGTAATGTTTGGCGTCTTTGTGCGGCGCGCCCGGCGGTCGCGTCCTACCGCTATCGCAAGCAGGATGCTTGCGCTACAAAAAAGCTTACCGCGTCTCTGCGTATCACGTTCGGATTCATGATACCTAGCACTGCTAGGTATCAGGGCTTGGCGGACGGGAGAGAGGAGGCTTCGATCAGAGACCGAGCAGCGCGTTGACGGCCCGGCTGAAAACCCGCCATTGGGCGCGTTGCTCGCGCCAGGCGCGCTGACCGCGCGGGGTGAGCCGGTAGTAACGCCGCTGTCGACCGCCTTTGCGGCCTTTCCATTCGCTGGTCACCAAGCCCTGTTCCTCCAAGTGATGCAATACGGGATAAAGCGTGCCTTCCCGCCACTGGAGTACGGACTTCGACTGTTCGGCGATGCGTTTGACCAAGCCGTAGGCGTACGTGGGGCCGTTGCGCAGCACGTCGAGCACGATCAGGTCGTAGGTGCCGGTCGCCAGATGTCGCGCGAATTCACCAGATTTCATACTGATACCTAGCAGTGCTAGGTATCATGTTGGCACAGGCTGATCAAGCATAATCTGTGCCGGCCGTGGGAACCGGTGGGGACGTTGTGACCCCCTGAGGTGAAGTTGAAGGCGGTGAGCGCGCAGAGGTTCCGGGAGCAGCGGGTCCGGCGATTGGCGTTTGTGTTCCTGGCCGGCCAGCCTCCGGGCCACGTCAGAGCGACCGGAGGATTTCCGCAGGAACTTTCTCGATGCGGTCGATGCGCAATTTTCGGCGTTCAGTGTCGCCGGGGGATTCGACGGTTTCGCCGACATGTTTGTTGAGAAGCGCTTGGGCGAGGGCGGCCGGATAGCTGATGATACCGCGGTCGGGGTCGCTGTCCCACGCGCCGAGGACGTGGTAGGTGGATTGTTTGCCGGTGGCCATGTCGGTGACGGTAACGCTCGTGCCGATTTGGGCAATGTCGGTTTTGACGTCGGTGAAATCGGTCGGTTGGGCGCGGGTGAGCAGAACTTCCAATTCGGCGCGGCGATGCATGAGGAGTTTCTGCATGTCCTTGGCGGCTTTGAATTCGAAGTTTTCGCGGAGGTCGCCGTAGCTGCGGGCTTGGCCAATCTCTTTGCTGTTCTGTGGAATCTTTTTCTGAATGATTTCGTCGAGTTCCGCCTGGCGTTTCTGGAAGCTGGCGCGGGAGACGATGGGCGGCTGTTCCTTGGCGGTTCTGGTGACGAGCAAATCTTGAACGAACGGAAACTCTTTGACGACGCGTGACATCAACAAGCGGCGGTCGAGTTCCTCGAAGACAGTGGTGGTGAGAATCTGCCGGGCGAAGTCGCGGATCTTGTCGGCGGAAGCGTGGGCGAGCAATTCGATGAGCAGCGTTTCGTCGCCGAGCAGGAGATCGCGGAACCTTTTCGTCTCGGAGCGCGTGGTGGCGGCTTCGAGGGTGTTGAGAACGGCAGCCAGTATGGTCGCTCGGGGAATCGTGTCCAACCATGCCGGGGCGTTGGGTGCGGTGATGGTCTTGCAGAGCCAATAGAGAAGTTCGAGGCCGGCGGTTTGGTTGTGAACGTGGTGCTCAATCTGTGT
>JBGQCJ010000002.1:0-124811 GCA_041495285.1 Verrucomicrobiia bacterium | reverse complement strand
TTGTAAGCACAGGGTTTCAGGTTCTTTTTACTCCCCTCAAAGGGGTTCTTTTCACCTTTCCCTCACGGTACTAGTTCACTATCGGTCGACGATGAGTATTTAGCCTTGCGCCGTGGTCGGCGCGGATTCAGACAACGTTTCACGTGTGCCGTCTTACTTGGGATACCTCTAGGCCGCTTTGAGTTTTCGCTTACGTGCCTGTCACACTCTAGGGGGTCCGTTTCCACGGACTTCTGCTAACTCTCGGCATACCACGTTGAGGTCCCGCAACCCCGAAGTACAAGTACCTCGGTTTAGGCTGTTCCCGTTTCGCTCGCCACTACTCAGGGAATCGATGTGCTCTTTCTTTTCCTCCGGTTACTGAGATGTTTCACTTCACCGGGTATGGCTCATATGGGCCTATGAATTCAGCCCACTGTATCCAGATATTACTCTGGATGGGTTCCCCCATTCGGACATCCACGGATCAAAGCGTGCTTGCCGCTCCCCGTGGCTTATCGCAACTTACTACGTCCTTCTTCGCCTATCGTCGCCAAGGCATTCACCCTGCGCTCTTAGTAGCTTGATCACAAACTTGCCGTCCGGTTCTCATGTTACTGAGTTCCAGACTGACATATTCTCAGCATGTTGTAGTTTTTACCCACTACACCACTGTATGCAATTATCAAAGAACTGCCGGAGCTTCAACGCGACCGGCAAAATCTTCGTGAAAATTGGCGTGCCGAGCCGAAGCTCGCACGTGCGTCTTATGCCCGCCTTTGCACTTCGTGCTACGGCGCGGCAGCCTTCCGCTCTCCGCTTCGCTGCGAGCGAAGGCTGGTGGGCGCGGGAGGATTCGAACCTCCGACCCTGCGCTTATCAAGCGCATGCTCTAACCAACTGAGCTACGCGCCCACGTTGGTGGAGCCGACGAGGATCGAACTCGTGACCTCCTGCTTGCAAAGCAGGCGCTCTCCCAGCTGAGCTACGGCCCCGCTGAGGGATTATTCTCTCCAGTGCTTCACGTTTGTAAAGAACGAAGCCCTACCGACGGAAAGCTCCGCCGCGTATGGCAGAAATTGTCGAACTCCTGAAGAGCCGTCTCTTCTTCCCCGCTAACACTTCCTATTTACAGCGTCCGCTTCCCCGTGTCAAGGGACGCGCACGATAATCGTTACCCCTGAACCATGCAAGCACTTTTTCAAAGATTCTTGGCAGCCAGTCGAGAGCGCGACCCCCGTTGCGCCGCGTTGGCAATCTGCTAGAGTACCCCCGCGAGTATGGCGTTGGATTCTTCTGAGCACATCATTATTGAAGGCGCGCGACAGAACAACCTCAAGGGCATCAACCTCAAGTTGCCATTGGGCGAGTTGATTGTCGTCACCGGCGTCAGCGGCTCCGGCAAATCGTCGTTGGCGTTCGACACGATCTACGCCGAGGGTCAGCGCCGGTACGTCGAGACGTTCTCGCCGTACGCCCGGCAATTCCTCGACCGCATGGACAAACCGAAAGTCGACCGCATTGACGGCATCCCGCCGTCCATTGCCATCGACCAGACCAACACCGTCCGCACCTCGCGCTCGACCGTCGGCACGATGACAGAGTTGAACGATCACCTCAAGCTGCTCTTCGCCCGCGCCGCACAGTTGTTCTGCCGGCGATGCAGCAAGCCAGTGCGGCGCGATACCGCCGACTCGATTTACGCGGCGCTACCGGCAGAACCGTTGCTCATCACCTTCCCGGTCAGCATCCCGAAAAACTTCACCAAGCGCGAGGTCGTCGAGTTGCTGGCCAAGCAAGGTTACACGAAATTCCACACCGAAACCGGCACCACATTGGAAGTCATCCAGGACCGCGTTGAGAACACGCCGCGCAACCGATCGCGCATCGTCGAAGCGCTCGAAGCCGCGTTGAAAGTCGGCAACGGACGCGTCACCGTCAACGACCGCAGATTCTCCAGCGATTTGCACTGCGCCGAGTGCGACATTCACTACCGTGATCCGGTACCGAGCCTGTTCTCGTTCAATTCGCCCATCGGCGCGTGCGAGACCTGCCGGGGATTCGGCCGCACCATCGGCATTGATTACGACCTCGTCATTCCCGACGACACGAAGACGCTGGCCGGCGGCGCGGTGAAACCGTGGCAAACCGAGAGCTACAACGAATGTCAGGACGACATGATGTCCTTCGCCCGCAAACGCGGCGTTCCGACCGATGTTCCGTGGCGCGAACTGACCGGCGAGCAGCGCCGGTGGGTCATCGACGGCGAAGGCGCGTGGGAGGACAAGAAATGGTACGGCGTCAAACGCTTCTTCGACTGGCTCACCACCAAGAGCTACAAAATGCACGTCCGCGTGTTGTTGTCGCGATACCGGACCTACGCGCCGTGCAAAGCCTGCGGCGGCGCGCGTCTCAAGCCGGACGCGCTGCTGTGGCGTCTCCCTTCTTCTGTCACCCTGAGCGAAGTGAAGGGTCTCAGTCGTTCCGTCCCCACGGCAGAGATTCTTCGCTCCGCTCAGAATGACAAAGCGGGTGGCATGACGATTCACAACGTAATGTTGCTGCCGATTTCAGATTGCCAAACCTTCTTCAACGACCTGAAGCTACCGGCGCCACTTGACGAGGCGACCGATCTCCTGCTCGACGAAATCCGCACACGCCTCCGGTATCTCGTGGACGTTGGACTCGGCTACCTCACACTCGACCGCCAATCGCGCACGCTCAGCGGCGGCGAAGTGCAACGCGTGAATCTCACGACTGCGCTCGGCACTTCGCTCGTCAACACGCTCTACGTCCTCGACGAGCCAAGCATCGGCCTCCACCCGCGCGACATCAACCGGCTCATCAATATTCTTCATCGCCTGCGCGATGCCGGCAATACGCTACTCGTCGTCGAACACGACCCCGACGTGATTCGCGCCGCCGACCGCATCTTAGATATGGGTCCCGGCCCCGGTGAACGCGGCGGCGAAATCGTCTTCTTCGGCACACAACCCGAACTCAAGAAGTGCAAAACCTCCCTGACCGCCAAATATCTTTGTGGGAGCGGTTTTCAACCGCGACCGGTCGGGGTTAGAAACCCCTCCCACAGCAAATTGGTCATCAAAGCCGCATCCGAACACAACCTAAAATCCGTCAACGTCGAGATCCCCCTCAACCGGCTCGTCTGCATCACTGGCGTCAGTGGTTCGGGCAAATCCACGTTGATACAAGATGTGCTCTACAACGCGCTGCGCAAGCTGAAGCACAAACCCGGCGAGCAACCCGGCAAGCACAAGAAGATTAGCGGTCATCAGCAGATCGAAGACGTCGTGATGGTTGACCAATCGCCCATCGGCAAGACGACGCGCTCGAACCCCGCCAGCTACGTCGGCGCGTTCGACGAGATTCGCAAACTCTTTGCCCGGCAACCACTCGCCAAGGAACGCAGTTACAGCGCCGGTACGTTCAGCTTCAACTCCGGCGAAGGCCGGTGTCCCACGTGTCACGGCAACGGCTTCGAGCACGTCGAGATGCAATTCCTCAGCGACGTCTACCTCCGCTGCCCCGACTGCAACGGCCGCCGGTACCGCGACATAGTTCTGGAGGTGAAGGTCTCCGGCAAGTCTATCGCCAACGTCCTCGACATCACCGTCAACGAAGCCTGCGAACTCTTCGCCGGCGAAAAAGAAATCCTGCGTGTCATCGAACCACTCCGCGCCGTCGGCCTCGGCTACATCAAACTCGGCCAGCCAGTCCCGACGCTCTCCGGCGGCGAAGCCCAACGCCTCAAGCTCGCCGGTCACCTCGCGCAAACGACAAGCCGCCGCACACTCTTCCTCTTCGACGAACCAACCACCGGCCTCCACTTCGACGACATCGCGACGTTGCTGAAGGCTTTCGAGCAATTACTGGCACGCGGACATTCGCTGGTCGTCATCGAACACAATCTTGATGTCATCCGCGCCGCCGATTGGATTATCGACCTCGGCCCAGAAGGCGGCGATGCCGGCGGTGAAATGGTGTGCGTTGGCACGCCGGCGGAAGTCGCAAAATGCGAGCGCAGTCATACCGGGAAAGCCTTGGTAGGGACGGATCGCCGGGCCGTCCGCGGCGCGCCCAGCGGTCGCGCCCTACCGAATCATGCAATTCGAATTCACAACGCGCGAGAGCACAACCTGAAATCCATCGACGTGCGCATTCCGCGCGACAAATTCACCGTCATCACCGGCATCAGCGGCTCCGGCAAGAGCACGCTGGCGTTCGACATCCTGTTCGCGGAGGGTCAACGACGGTATCTTGAATCGCTCAACGCCTATGCCCGGCAGTTCGTCCAGCCGGCATCAAGACCGGACGTGGACGCGATCTTCGGGATTCCGCCGACGGTCGCCATCGAGCAACGCACGAGTCGTGGCGGACGCAAGAGCACTGTCGCAACGGTGACGGAGGTTTATCACTTTCTCCGATTGCTCTTCGTTAAACTCGGCACGCAATTCTGCCCGGACTGCAACATCCCGATTCAACCGCAAACGCCGGAAGCGATTCTTGCGAGACTGATGAAAGATTACCGGGGTCAACGCATTGAGTTGCTCGGGCCGTTGATTGTCGCGCGCAAAGGTTATTACACCGATCTTGCGCAGTGGGCGTTGCGCAAAGGGTTCTCGCACCTGCGCGTGGACGGTGAATTGTTGCCGACAGCGAAATGGCCGCGCCTCGACCGATTCAAGGAGCATAACATCGAATTGCCGGTCGGCGCGTGCGAGGTGACGCCGAAACGCGAACAGGAGTTGCGCGACCTGCTCGAGATGGCGCTGGAGTTCGGCAAGGGCGCGGTGCTGGTGAAAGACAGGATGTTTTCCACGCGGCGGGCGTGTCCGAAATGCGCGCGCAGTTTTCCCGAACTCGATCCGCGTTTGTTCTCCTTCAACTCGAAACACGGGTGGTGTCCGGAGTGTTACGGTACCGGGTTGCTGTTTTACGGTTTCAAGGAAGAGCATACCGGCGAGGAGGCGTGGTGGAACGAGTGGTTCGAGGGCAAAGAGCGTCCGTGCCCCGAATGCAAAGGTGCGCGACTGCGACCGGAAGCGTTGGCGGTGAAATTCCGCGACCTGAACATTGCAGGGATGACCACGTGGTCGGTCGAGGAAGCCGAGCGACATTTTTCCGGGCTGAAGTTGCGCGGACGCGAAGCGGAGATCGCGCGCGACATCGTCGCGGAGTTGCGCTCGCGACTCGCGTTCCTGCGCGAAGTGGGGTTGCCGTACTTGTCGCTCAACCGCGCCGCGCCGACGTTGAGCGGCGGCGAAGCGCAACGCATCCGGTTGGCGGCGCAACTCGGTTCGAATCTGCGCGGCGTCTGTTACATCCTCGACGAGCCGACGATTGGCTTGCACCCACGCGATAATCTCATGCTGCTCGACACGCTGCACAAGCTGGAAGCGAAAGGCAACACGGTGGTCGTGGTTGAGCACGACGAAGAAACGATCCGGCACGCCGAACATATCATTGACCTCGGCCCCGGCGCCGGCGTGAACGGTGGTCGGCTCGTCGCGGAAGGCACGATCAAGGACATCGTCCGCTGCAAGGAGTCGTTGACCGGGCTGTTGCTGCGCGAACCGTTGAGGCACCCGCTCCATCGCGGCCGGGAGGCCGCTCCTACCGAGACAATCGAAATCATCGGCGCGACGCTGCACAATTTGAAAAACCTCTGCGTGAAGATTCCTCTCGGCCGGTTGGTGTGCGTGACTGGCGTCAGCGGGTCCGGTAAGAGCACACTGGTGCGCGATGTGTTGTATCGAGGGTTGAAGAGTGGGGCGAAGATTGCCGGCGCGCAACACATCACCCGCGCGCTCGAAGTTGATCAAACGCCCATCGGCAAAACGCCGCGGTCGTGCCCGGCCACGTACATCGGTTTCTGGGATGAGATCCGTCGGCTTTACGCGAACATACCGGAGGCGAAGATGCGCGGGTATACGGCGAGCCGGTTTTCGTTCAACACGGTCGAAGGCCGGTGCCCGGACTGCGAGGGGCAAGGCGCGAAGAAAATCGAAATGAGTTTCCTGCCGGATGTGACGGTGCATTGTGAGACGTGCGCCGGCAAGCGGTTCACACCGGAGACGCTCGCGGTGACGTGGAAGGAAAAGAACATTGGCGAGGTGTTGGCGATGAACGTGGATGAAGCAGTCGAGTTCTTCGCGGCCCACCGGCAAATTCATCGCGGGCTGAAGTTATTGCAGGAAGTCGGGCTGGGTTATCTCACGCTCGGCCAGCAAAGCCCGACATTGTCCGGCGGCGAGGCACAGCGCATTATGTTGGTCACCGAACTCGCCAAGGCCAACAATGCCGGCACGCTCTACGTGCTCGATGAACCGACGATTGGGTTACACATGGCGGACGTGGAAAAGTTGATTCGTGTTCTCCATCGCCTCGTCGATGCCGGCAACACCGTCGTCATCATCGAGCATAATCTCGACATTATCGCCGAAGCCGATTGGATCATTGATCTCGGACCGGAAGGCGGCGATACCGGCGGGCATGTAGTCGCACAGGGAACGCCCAGACAAGTGGCGCGAATGAAGTCGCATACGGCGGAATTCCTGCGGGAGTTCTTGCGACGGCGAGCGTAAGGCCTGTGACCAGCAGCCCTGCCCGCCAAGTTCAGTGATCGGCTGCGTGGCGCGTTTTCATTGCTGCTGCGGCGCTCTTGAGGGCAGCAACGTCTTCATCCGTCGCGACGCACGGCCAGACAGCATCGCGTCCCGTCCACATCGGGAGTGGATGCGCGTCGAAATTCCAATTAGGGACGTTGGTTGGGTCGCCGCCGTCGTCGCGCAAATCCTCGCCGATGGAGTAGAGCGTGAACGTGTCGTTGGCGTTACGCCGGTAGCGCAACGGCTCTCCGTCCATCCAATCACGGGGGAGCACCGATAAAAACTCCGGCGACAGTTCCTCCAGCTTTTCCGGCCATCGCCCGTGCCGCAGCCGAAACCGCTGCAACGCGATGGCCGCGACGGTCATCTCGCGTTGGGTTTCAAACTCAAACACACGAAGCATTCTTTCGTGGAGAAAAGAACCATACCTCCACAATTCATTCTGTGAAAATGGCATCGCCCAAAACCAGAGGCCAAACATTGACCAACGAGGTCTCGGCGCATCTTGCCATGAGTTCCACCGGCGCGATTGTGCAACGGCGCGCTCACAGCGCAATTCTTCCTGAGAAAGCATCAAGAATGTGTGCCCGTCAAAGTATCGTCCTGCCAAATGCCACAATGTGAAGCCTGCCGGTAGCCGAAAATCAAACACGGAAAAGATAGGATCGCGGTGTCGTGCTCCCCATGTTTGTGCCTCGATTTCTTCCAAGTTGTACGTCCGATATGCTTCACTTTGCTTCGCAAGACCGGGCACAATTGAGCTTTTTGACCAGATGTCTTGGAGTGTGCTGAGTTGTACGTCGTTCGTTGCGCCGCTCTGCAGCCATTCCCACGTCGCTTCCAATCCGATTTGCGCAAATCTCCGGTGGTAGCCGCTGTGGACAGCCTGAAAAGTCCTACCCAATCGAGCAAGCGCGAGCGTGGTTTCCATCGCGCCATCCACGTTACCCTCCCGCAGATTGTTTGCCGTGACCCACATTAGCCAAAGCCGGAGTTTGTCACGCTGTTCCCAAGCAAAGACAGGATCGTGAAGGAATCCATACGGCACACTCCGCGGGTTTCGCCGCAGTGCCTCCATTGCTGCCGACAATGTTGGCGCGTTGGATCGGAGCTGCTCGACAACGACAGGCCATGTGTTTTTCACCCAACGATTGTTGACCAAGCGCTCCTCAGAGATTGGCGCTTGCCATGAGAAAGTCGCCGCGCCGGAAATGACCGGTCGCATGAATCTTAACGTTTGGGCTTCCCAGCGATTGTTCGGATTCCAATCCGGGAGTTTCTTCGCCGCTGCGAGCAATTCGACGGTTGCGGCGTCGGGTGGCGCGGGCGTGTTGGTGAGGCCCAGTTCGGCCAGCGTCAGTATCTCGCCCGTCGCGCGCAACTCGCGCTTGTACGCGGCAAGTAAAATCCGTCCGCGCACATTTTCCTCAGCGATGAACAGCACGAGCAACACCAACAGCCCAACCACCAGCTTCGCGAATCGGCGCAGCCACTTTTTCATTGCGGCGGTGATTCTGCCATGCCGCGTGCGGAATCGCCAAGAGCGTTATTCCTTGCCGGATGCCGGCGGGCGGGTCGTGGCAAGAGGCCGCCCGGAGGAAGTCGCTCGCGCGAAGACTTACACGGGATGTTTTCTGAAGAAGTTCGTGACGGAGCGCCGAGCAATATCTGGCGCACGTCGTGGTAGTCGCGGGCGATGAAGTCGGCGCGTTTGAGTTTTTCGGGCGGCAGGCTGGTGGTGAGGCCGATGCAGGTCATGCCGGCCATCTTGGCGGCCTGCACGCCGAGCGTGGCGTCTTCAATCACGCAGCATTGCGAGGGACGAACGCCGAGGCGGTTGGCCGCGGTGAAATAAATTTCGGGGTCCGGCTTTGTAAGGCGAATGTCTTCGTAGCCGACGATGACGTTGAAGTGTTGCCGGAGTCCGCTTATTTCCATGACGACGTCGATGACATGGCGGAAGTTGCTGGAGGCGACGGCGAGCTTGTAGTGTTTGGTGAGTTCCGGCACGAGTGCGTGGAGTTCCTTGAAGACCGGCCGGTGTTCGCGAAGGTATTGCAGGAAATATTTCAGTTTGCGCTGGGTCAGGTCTTCGAGTTCGAACGGCGCTTTATTACGCTCGATGAAGTCTTTGAGCAACACCTTGTCCGACCGGCCATAGTACTCATGGAAGACGATACCGTGATCGTGTTTCTTGCCGAGTTCTTCGAAAAGCGTCTCGAACGCTCTTTGATGAAGCGGCTCGCTGTCCACAATGACGCCGTCCATGTCGAAAATGACCGCAGCGAATTTTTTCATCCGCGATGGACGCGCACTTGAACGTTGGATGGGTTCAGAAACCAGTTGAGCAGAAGACTGACGATGCTGATCACGAGCGCGCCACCAACGGCGGTCCAGAATCCTTCGACGTGAAAGGCCGGGATGAGCCAACTGACGAGTTTGAGCATCCCGGCGTTGATGACGAGAGTGAAGAGTCCGAGCGTAAGGATATTGATCGGCAGCGTGAGCAAGACGACGAACGGGCGCAGATAGGTGTTGACCAGTGCCAAGACAACGGCGGCGGCAATCATCGTGTTGGTGTCATCGAAGTGGATGCCGGCAAACAGCGCATCCACGACAATCAGGGCCAGCGCGTTGATGGCGAGCTTGGCAAACAGGATGAGAAGTTTTCGGCCCATCGTGGGAATGATGTAACCACAAGCGGAGAGCGGCACGCCACCAAAAAATCAGTACTTCCACTTGATGGTGCAGCCGATGGCGTGGGTGACCGGGTTTTCGACTTTCTTGTGGTCGAGAACGGCGTCGATGGCATCGCGCAGGTCGTGGGTCTTGACCTTGTCGGGATGCTGCCAGTTGTCATCCACGCGGCCGATGTAGCGGACGGCGAACTTGGAATTAAGCACGAAGACTTCCGGCGTGTACTCGGCACCGTAGGCGCGGGCGACGCGCTGATTCTCGTCGCGCAGATAGGGAAAATTGAACTGTCTTTGCTTCGCGCGTTTCACCATGTTGTCGAAACCGTCTTCGGGATAGCCGGCGCTGTCGTTGGCGTTGATGGCGATGAGTTGCACGCCGCGCGGGCCGTAATCGCGCTGGATGTTGATGAGCCGCTCCTCGTAGGCCTGCACGTAGGGACAATGATTGCAGGTGAACATGACCACGACAACCTTCTTATCTTTGAACTGGTTCAGCGAACAATCTTTCTCGTCCACACCCGGCAATGTGAAATCCGGCGCGCGCTGGCCAATTTCGAGTTTCTTCATGACCCCATCATCTCCCGCCCTTGCCATAGCGTAGCAGCGCGGGAAGAAACGTCAAGAGTCCGTCGGATGCCGCGTCGCAATTTAGATTGCGGCACGCCCGCGAGATTTGTTACAGACAGCGTCATGCTTCGACTCGCTGCAGCTTCGATGCCAGAGCGACCGCTCGTGACGCGTAGAGTTTTCACGTGAAAACCAATTCCATCACTCAACGCGCTGCCGCCGCGTTGGCGGCACAAATCCCGTCGCTGGCCTCGCACCGGGTGACGATCGGGTTGGACGGATTTGTGGACGAAATTGTCAACGTGGTGGACAAACGCGAATCCATCGACAAGTTCACGCCGTTTGAGACACTGGCTTCGTTCGGCGAGCGCATCAAGAGCGCGGCCGGCAAAAGCACCAACGCCGAACTCGTGGTGCAACGAGTGAAACTCGGCGGCAACGGGCCGATCATGGCCAATGCGCTCGCTGTCTTCGGCACGCCGGTCACTTACATCGGCAACCTCGGCTATCCGAAGTTGCATCCGGCATTTGACGAATTCGCGAAGCGCGCCACGGTTTACAGCGTCGCTGAACCCGGCCACACAGACGCGCTGGAGTTCTCCGACGGCAAGCTGATGCTCGGCAAGATCGCGTCGCTCAACGACATCACCTGGGACAACCTCGTCGCCCGGGTGGCACGCAACAACCTCTTTGACTCCTTCGCCCGCGCCAGTCTCGTCGGTCTGCAGAACTGGACGATGATCCCGTTCATGAGCGACATCTGGCAGCACGTGCTCGACGAATATTGCCCGAAGTTTACCCCGACGAATGTCGGGGCTGCCCGCCGCACGTTTTTCTTCGACCTCGCCGACCCCGAACGTCGCGATCCGGTCGACATCGAGAACGCGATCAAGTTGATCGGCAAATTCCAGAAGTATTTCGAGACCTACCTCGGCTTGAATGAAAAGGAGTCTTTCGAAATCGGCCACGTCTTCGGCTACCACGGCGCGACCGACGGCGAAGATGCGGTGAAGAACGTCGCCAAATTCATCCACGGCAAAATCAATATCTCCGGCGTCGTCGTCCATCCGCGCGCCTATGCGGTGGCGGCTTCGGCGACCGGTGTGATCAAGGTGACCGGCCCGTTCGTTGCGAAACCGCTCATCAGTACCGGCGCGGGCGACCATTTCAATGCCGGGTTCTGCCTCGGCAAACTCATCGGCGCCGACAACGAGGTGGCGCTACAATTGGGGGTGGGCACGTCGGGCATTTACGTCCGCACCGGCACCAGCCCGACGGCGGACGAATTGGCAGAGTTCCTGCGTTCACTCTAATTTATGCAAGACCGATCGTTGCTGGGACTGGTCATCTTGTTGGGGACGTTCGTGACGGCGGCCATGATCCTGCACTGGTTCGTGGTCTGCCGGGCGCTCTACAAGCACGGCGCGCGATTCCCGACGGGGTTTGTGTTCTGGCGCGCGTTTCACGAACTGCGTCTCTACAAGGACCTGCGCAGCGCGGAAGGCCGGTCGCTGAGCGTGTACTACGCGGCGTTCATTCTTTCGTGGTTCAATCTCCTGCTGATCTTCGGCATCGTGATGCGCATCCTGTGGAACGCCACGCACCCCATGGGTTAGAGCGGTTGCCAAAAGTAATTTCCGGTTTCGAGCATCACCCGACCCACCCCCGGCCCCTCCAAGGGAGGGGTGTTTGCTCCGGATTCCCCTCCTTGGAGGGGTGAGGGGTGGGTTCCGATCTGGAAATGATTTATGGCAACCAGTCTAACCGCGCGCGCCGCTAGCCCACGATCACCATGCGAATCTCCTCCGGCAAATTCATCCCGACCTGTTGCATCAAATCGCCCCGCAACAACCGCGTCAACGCCAAGCGCCGCGAATGGCCGAGGATCAGCATATCCACCCCGGCAATGGCCGCGTTGTCCAGAATCGTCCATGCCGGATCATCGCTCACGGCGTAGATCGTGACCACGTCCACTCCCTCAGCGATGGACTTGACTGCCTTGAAGACCGCTTGCGCCTCGTCGTCCTCCTCTTCAATCATCGGCACCGGAATGGTCGTGAACAATTCACGAATGAACAGGACGAACAACTGCGCCTTGTGCGCCCGTGCCAACTCCACAGCGTAGCGCAGCGTCGGCGTGACGCCGCGGGCCGAGACCATGATGGCCGTGACGGGACGCTCCTTGCCCAACTGCTGCTTCACGAGCGCGTCGGCTTCACCGGCTTCCAAGTTCGCCCGCTGCTTGGCCAGCGCGGCAGGGAAAAGTGTCCTGGCGAACCGCCCGGCACCGACCGGAACCCTGATTTGAAATCCTTTGTGCAGCGCGCGCGCGATGAAACCCAGGGTGAGCACGCTGAGGGCGAATATCAACGCGGCCGGTTTTGTCGCCGCAATGGTGACCTCAATGGCCGCCAACACGACGAACGTCATCATCATGATTATCCGCTCATACCGCAGCATCGGCAACTTGAAGTTGAACGCACTCGAACCCAGATTCACCGTGATCGCGCCGACCACGCCGATGCCGTACATGTCGGCCAATACATGCAGCGCGTTTTCGCTGCCCTGAATGTCAATGATCAGAATGGGCGCAAACATCGCGATCAACAGCACGATCCACGGCACCCCGAACCGATTCAGCATCGTGAACGGCTGCGGCATCTCGCCGTCGCGCGCCATCATGTATTGAATACTGACGAGATCAACGATCGCCGTGTTGACTGCACTCAACAGCAGGATGCACAGCACGATACTCACGGCCCAGGAAAACAACGCGTGATTGCCAAACCAGCTCAACACCGAGATCTGCTGCAACGGCTGATCCACAAAAACGTGTCCGAGGTGTCGCAACATATCGCCCTCATGGTCGTGTGGACCCATGCCGGGAATGGCGTGCATCGCCAAGCCAAACAGCGCGGTGAGCAAGCAGACCTCGATCATCACGACGACGATGGCCTTGCGTGCTGTCCGCTCCACGCGCGGACGCGCGTTCGTTGAGCCCGGGTCGAGATGCATCAAGCCCGTCATATTGGCGACGGCCTCCACACCCGACAACGCGAGCACCACGCCGACAAACGATCCCCACCAGTGCAACGGATCGCGATGCGGCGCTTGCAGGTTGGCCACCGCCGTGGGCAAGTGCGGCAGGCACGCCACCGCCAGACCGATCATCACCACCACCGTTGCCACCGCCTGCAGAATCGCGATGCTGCCGGAATGTCGCGGCCCAAGAAAGTTCACGCAGCCGATGACAAAAATCGTCAGGATCGCCCACCGTTTCGCGTCGGGGTGCTCGAAGCCAAGATACAAAAACGCGTCGTAACAACTGAGCGACGCCGTCACCACATAATCCGCGATCAGAAGAAAACCGCCGATCAATGCCAAATACCGGTGTTGCGCCTTCGCCGACGAGTACACGCCACCACCGTCGGGAAAGTACTTGCAGATCCAAATATAATTGATGCCGACAATTCCGGTAAGAATCGCGATCGCCAGCACGTACCAGAACGAGCTGTACATCGCGATGGCGAACGCGATGCCGGTAACGTACGCCTTGCTCGTGCCCCAATCGCCGTACAGCAACGCCGCGGCCCGTTTCCAGTCCACATTGCGCGGTCGCGTTGTACCTGTCAGCAATTCCATTCAGCCGCGAAGGCTAATCGAAACCGCGGCCAGTACGCAAGGCTGGAGCCGTCCCCGTCAAATTCACGCGGCGTGTTGCGTGTCTTGGTGTCGTCGCAATCGAACGGGCAGAATCACCACCGTCACCCCGGCAAACCGCAACCGGCGCTGAATGGCGTACGCCGTGTCGTTGTGCAGCAGACGGTCGAACCAGCGCGGTTCATCGAAGACGACTTCGCCCGCGAAGAATACGGCGCGCGGGTATTCACGCGCCAGTTCACAGCAAAGCTCCGACGCCTCCTGCACCACGTCCGTCCCGATGCGGTATTCGGAGCGCGCAGGTATTCCCAACTGGCGTGCGACTTCGACATACCGGGCCAGATTCTCCCTCGTGTGTCGCTCCAGAGCATCGAGATGCTCCGCGCCCTTGAAAAATTCCGAGTCAATCACACCGACAGACACAAACACGACGTTGCGAAACGTCTCCGGGAACGTCCGAAAAATCGTCAGCAGACAGTGAACGCCCAATCGCGCGTAGCCGCCGACGAGGATGACGGCGGTCGGCTTCTTCGGGTCGAACTCAGAGACAGTCCTGCCTGTAGGTCCTGACGGAATGTTCTCCAGACTTTTCTCGACTTCCCGGACATTCCTAGCGACGCCTTGATAGTGCCCCCGGATGGCAAAACACAGTCCAATACAAATACAGGTGATCAACAATGTGATCCACCCGCCTTCCTTCAGCTTCATCGAAAGCATCACGCACAAGATCGAGAAGCACAGGATCAACCCCGTGGCGTGAATCGGCAAGTGGCGTTTCCATTGCGGGTCGGTCTTGCGATGCTTGATCCAGAACCGCACCATGCCCGACTCGGACAGCGAGAACGTGGCAAACACGTTGATGCTGTACATGACGACGATGATGCCGATCGCTCCGCGCGTGTACGCCAGCAGCGCCGTTGCCGCCAGACCGATCACCATCACGCTGTTCTGAATTGTGAACCGCTCGGATAACAATGCGAAGCGTCGCGGAAGCCAGGAGTCAATTGCCATATTGGCCATCACCCGTGGGCCGTCAATGAAGCCCGTCTGCGCTGCGACCAGCAGCAACACCGCCTCGGACAACATCGTCACGACCGCAAACCAGTGGCCGACCGGCCACGAGCCGACGTGAAACCCACCGGCAAACTCTTCCGCCAACACCGCATTCAACGTCTTCCCGTTCACTGGCTGCACATGGAAAAGCAAGTAGCACACGATCAATCCGGCCGCGGTCAACGCCAGTGACGTCGCCATGTAGGTCATCGTGCGCTTACCGGTCTCGACCCTTGGCTCACGCATGATTCCCACGCCGTTGGACACGGCTTCAATACCGGTGTACGTGCCGCCGCCCTACGAATAGGCCCGCAGGAACAACACAAACATGCCCCACATGCCGAGTTGCTTTGACCCTTCCAGAAAGCCGGTCTGCACGGTGTGGGCCACTGCCGGCGCGTTCCCTAAATGGGAAATGATCCCGCCGACGATGAGGATAACGTGCGTCACGAGAAACGTCAGAAAGATCGGCACGAGTGGCGCAACGGACTCTTTGACTCCGCGCAAGTTCATCACCGTCAGCAGCACGATCGCGCCGAACTCCACCGGCAACTTGAATTTCTGGAATTCCAGCGGCAGCACACTGAACACCGCGTCGCCGCCGCCCGCGATCGACACCGTAATCGTCAGCACGTAATCCACCAGCAACGCGCATCCCGACACAACACCGGCCGACTTGCCGAGCAGTTCCGTCGCGACAACGTAACCGCCGCCACCGTGCGGGAAATGTTCGATGATCCGGCTGTACGCGTACGAAATGATGAACACCGTCAGCGCGGTGGCCGCCGCCAGCAGAACCGCCAAATAGGTGTGCTGGCCCAGTTGCCGGTACGCCTCTTCCGGCCCGTATGCCGCCGACGACAAACCATCCGCGCCAAGGCCAACCCACGCTAGGAACGCGATCAGCGAAAGTTTGTGAGCAAGGCCTGAATCTTTCACGTCTCGTGGTCGTCCGAACAATACACGCCGGACGCGCGTCCACATACCACGAGGCAATCGCGCCTCGGATTGAGATGTCTGCATGACAACTCCTCTCGTTTGCCTGCGAGGTTAGCTGACGGGCTCAGGAGGAGAGCAGCACCCCTGCCCAGTCCATTCACCAGAATGAGCTGGGTTCGCCCCTACGTCTCGGGTCCCCCGCTCTGCGCCGTGCGACGCAGATTCGGCACGAGCACGGACGATAAGAGGGTAGTGCCTTAATTTGAAACGGAAGTATCTATGCCCAGAATCATCACTGGCATGTCGATATTGGATACTCCCCGCTTCTCTAGATCCCAAACGAACTGCTTAAAGTAGCTGACTCCGCTGCTCATTTCAAGAGAAAAGAGGAATACCGTGAGTTGTTCAAAGAGTTCCTGCGAGAAACTGCCAGAGAGTACCGCGCTGAGTTTCCGCCGCAGTTTTTCGATATGATTTACCGAATTTATGGCTTACAACGAAGACCAAACGCGAAAAATCATCCTCAGTTTTTTGCTTGGTTCATCCGCCATTACGTCTATGAACCTTTGGCTGACAGCAAGGGGGCTATCCTTGAGATGCTGGATGAAAGTAACCCGATTGTCTATATGAGTGGAGGGCGTCGGTACAAAATGTTCTCGTTTCTCTCGGATGAGATCGGACTGCCAGCGTTTCGAGCACACCTCTGGCAAGTTGTTGGAATCGGTGGTGCCGTGACGACAAAAGCTCAGTTTGAACGTGGATTCAAGAACGCATTCCCGGCGGCAAAAGGCCAGTTGGAATTTACCATGCCAGATGATCTAAAGCTGTGAGAACTGGAATACGATTGGTGGTATCACGTGGGCACGTAGGTTAACCGGCAAACCGCTACGGCTCTACACCCCAGAATTGCGGGTCCAAATCCCGCCGCGTCCACGCGATTTGATAACTGCCTGCCCTACTTTTCCACAAGCTCTACACCGCGGAAAACTGTATGACCCCAAGCAACATGTTGCTGTTGCTCTGCTATCTGACTAAGCACTTGCTGCACGGCATTTTGAACTTGTTGATAAATATGCCGCTGCAAATCCAATTGAAATTGCGCGGACACCTTTTCGTGATCTTCCACGGTCATCGGCTTAGGAATTGGTCGCCCCTCTTCCGTGGCGACATCAATCCATTCCTGAATAACCACGCGAAGATTCTTTAGGGCTTCTTCCGGTGTGGCACCATCAGCGACGCAGCCCGGCAACTCAAAGGGGCAAGCAAGGTATGCCTCATCTTCTGGACTCCAGATGATTTGCACTGCGTATTCAGGCTTCATATTTCATCACAATTTGAACCGTTCAATCACACCGCGAACTTGTTTGACCTGATATGACTTCGCTTTACCGTCTCGTAGTGGCTGTAAATTGATGATGTCTAAAACGCCTTGCTTGGAGAAGATATGATGGTCGCCCTTTGTCCTGCATTTGAAGCCCAGATGTCTCAAAAGCCCGCATAGGTCATCGAAGCGTATATTAGCATTCGACGTGCCGCTGAGTACCGTAGCCCGCGTGTCTTCATGCTGTGCTCACTCCGCTGCTCCAACCGCGAGAAACAGTCTAGGATAACCCAAGCAAAGGCGTCAACAGCTAATTGCCAAACAACTCGCTACCCTGAATTTACATCATTTGGTGGCTATTTCAAATCCATCTCACCGTGAGACACTTTCCGTCTTCTTCCGCCTAGTTACGGCTCCTTACGGCAAATTAAGGCTCTACCGATAAGAGCGCCGTCTTGCGTCGGTCAACCCAAATCTGCTACCGTACGAGCTTCCATGGATGTTCGCGTCAGATTCGCGCCCAGCCCCACCGGCTTCCTGCACATCGGCAGTGTGCGCACGGCCCTGTTCAACTGGCTCTACGCCCGCCATACCGGCGGCACGTTCGTGTTGCGCATCGAGGATACCGACATCGCCCGCAACACCGAGCAATCGCTCAACACCATTCTCGACGGTCTGAAATGGCTCGGCCTCCACCACGACGAAGGCCCGTACTTCCAATCGCAACGCGCCAAGATCTACCGGCAACGGACCCGGCAGCTTCTCGATGCCGGTATGGCTTACGAACGTGATGGCGCCATCCGCTTCAAAATGCCGCGCGAGCCGATCACCGTGCCGGACCTGATTGCCGGCAACGTGACGCGGGAACTTGCCGACCGGGAACTCCAAGACCCCGATTTCGTCATCGTCCGCAGCGACGGCAACCCGGTCTTCCATCTCGTCAACGTCGTGGACGATCTCGAAATGAAAATCACCCACGTCATCCGCGGCGAAGATCATCTTTCGAACACCCCTAAACACATCGCACTCTTTCGCGCCTTCGGCGTCGAACCGCCCCAGTACGCGCACATCCCGATGATTCTGAATCCCGACGGCACGAAGATGAGCAAGAGCGACCCTGACCCCGGCAAGGCCCGGCTCGCGTCGCTCTCGACCTACATCGAGGACGGCTACGTGCCGGAAGCCGTGCGCAATTATCTGTGCCTGCTCGGCTGGTCGCCCAAGGACAACCGGGAAAAGATGGACATTGAAGAGATCAAACGCATTTTCGATCTGCCTCAGGTTCTCCGAACCAATGCCCGGTTCGATGTCGCGAAACTAAAGTGGATGAGTGGTGAATACATCCATGAATTATCGATGGAGGAGTTCGTTAAACGCGCTCAGCCATTCCTTCGCATACCGGGCCCACCGCCTGACAGGACGTATCTGCATGCGCTATTGCGCTACTACCAGTTGAAGATCCAGACGTTCAAGGAGCTACTTGATCAGAGGATCGATTATTGGTTCATCGAAGAGTATCCGTTCGATCCTGAAGCTGTGAAGAAATCATGCAGTGCGCCTCAGACTGGCGAACGTTTGCTGAAGCTCGCAGACGCCTTTGCTGCTGTCCGTCATTGGGATCTTCCTTCGTTGGAGACCGCCTTGAAGTCTCTAGCCACTGAACTTGGAATCAAGAACGCCGACCTGATCCATCCCTGCCGGGTTGCAGTTTCCGGCCAGTCAGTCGGGATGTCGCTCTATCACATGCTCGAGGTCCTCGGCCGCGACCGGGTGCTGGCGCGCTTGCGACGCGCTGCGGAGAAGTTCCGGCCATGACCACCGCGAACAAAATCACCATCATCCGCATTCTGTTGATCCCGGTCTTCGTGTGGATCACGCTCGATTACATCCGCAATTCCCAGAAAGTCGGCGAACAGGAATGGAAACGGATTGTGGCGTGCGCAATCTTCGCCGTCGCCGCCATTTCCGACGGCGTGGACGGCTACATTGCGCGCCGCTACCATCAGAAGAGCGAACTCGGCGCGTTCCTCGATCCGCTGGCCGACAAGGCGCTGCTGCTCTCCGCGATGATTCTGCTCAGCGTGCGGTTTAAGGACGGCACCCCTTTCGACCAATTGCCGCTGTGGTTTCCCGTGTTGGTGATCAGCCGCGACCTGATGCTGCTGGCCGGCACGGTGCTGATTCACATGCTTGCGGGCAAGGTCACCGCCCGGCCACGCCTCGTGGGCAAGTGCGCGACGTTCTTCCAAATGATCACGCTCGGCTGGGTGCTGCTCAAGATCGAACGTCCGCCCTACGAATGGCCGCTGTACGCCGCCGGCTTTTTCACGCTGGTCTCCGGCATCTGGTACATCTTCGACGGCGTCAAACAACTCAGCGCCCACGAAGCCAAGAAGCCATGATACCAGTTATCCTTCTTGCCGTCTATCTGGTCGAGTTTGTCGTGCTGGCGATCCATCCTTACGACCGGGGCGTCTGGATCGCGGAGAACGTTCCCATCGTGTTCATCGTCGCCTTCCTCGTCGTCACCTACCGGCATTTTCAATTCTCGAATCTCACTTACCTGCTGATGAGCGCGTTGCTGTTCCTCCACACGATTGGCGGACACTACAGCTTCGAACGCGTGCCGTTTGCCTACGTGACGAAGCTCATCGGTGCGCAACGCAATCACTACGACCGCTTCGCACATTTCACCGTCGGCTTCTACGCGTTCGCCATCGCCGAGTTCCTCGAATGCCGCCAACTCAGCCGGTCACGCTGGCTCACCGGCTTGTTCGCCGTGTTTGCCATCTGTACCGTCGCGTTAGGATACGAGGTGTTCGAATGGCGCTACGCCGTGCACGCTGATCCCGCTGCTGGCATCGCCGTCCTCGGCAGCCAAGGCGATCCGTGGGACGCGCAGAAAGACATGCTCTCTGACGCCCTCGGCGCAATCGTCGCTACGACGCTCTATTTCGTCCTCCGACGGAAGGAGCGATCATGCTGAAGGCATCCAGGGCCATCTGTTTTGTTGCGACGCAGCATCCGGCACGCGCACGGAAGTTTTATGAGAAAACTCTGGGGCTGCCGCTGGTGGACGACGGACCGTTTGCCCTCGTGTTTGATGTCAACGGGACGATGCTTCGAGTCCAGAAGGTTGAGGAACTCACCCCGGCAACGCACACGGTACTGGGCTGGGACGTGCCGGACATTCGCGCCGAGATTCAGGAATTGAGCAAACGCGGAGTTCGCTTCGAGCGTTTCGAAGGTTTGCAGCAAGATGAGTCCGGCATCTGGACCACTCCGCAAGGCGCGAAGGTCGCCTGGTTCAAAGACCCGGACGGGAACACGCTTTCCCTGACGCAGTTCCGGTAAAATGGCGACCGTTCGCGACCCCGACGGCAACAAGTTAACCCTTCACCGCCGCAAGCAGCACTGAGCGTTGACGCAGAGTTTGCATTTTGGTCTAGTAGTCGAATGCCGCATGCCACGTTGGACGACTGGATTGCTCGCGAGACGATTTCGTTTTCCGTGGATTCGCCGGCCACCCTCCATGACGGCGTTGACAAGGTCGTCGCTTCACTGGGCGATGCGGTGGAGTTGCTCGGCTTCGGGGAGGCGCTGCACGGCGGGGAGGAGATTCTCATGCTCCGCAACCGGCTCTTCGAGCGCTTGGTGGAAGCGCATGGCTATAGCGCCATCACCATCGAGAGCAGTTTCCCTCGGGCGCGCGTCGTGAATGAGTACATTGCCGGTCGCGGCCCGGCATCGTATGCGGCAGTGCAGGAGACCGGCTTTAGTCACGGCTTTGGCCGGCTCGACGCGAATCGTGAACTCGTGGAGTGGATGCGGCAGTACAATGCCGAGCCTTCCCATCGCGTCAAACTCCAGTTCTACGGCTTCGATAGTCCGAGCGAAATGATGTTTAGCGATAGTCCTCGCCAAGTCCTGGGTTTTGTTCTCGATTACCTCGCCTCGATTGACAGTGCCAGCGGCCAGGAGCATCGCCAACGCATCGACCCGCTTCTTGGCCAGGACTCGGATTGGGAGAATCCCGCGGCTGCGTTCGACCCGACGAAGTCGATCGGTCTGTCACCATCCGCAACGGCGCTCCGCATCACGACGGAGGATCTCATTACCGAACTGCACATCCGCCGTCCCGAATTGGTGGCGAAGAGTGACGAAAGCCGTTATTTGGAAGCGGCGCATTATGCTTTCGTCGCTCGGCAGTTACTGAACTATCATGCGGCGCTCGCGCGAACGTCGAGCAAACGGCTGGTCGAACTTCTCGGCATTCGCGACGCAATGATGGCGGATAATCTGGCGTACATCGTGTCCCGTGAGCGTTCTCGCGGGAAAGTGTTGGCCTTCGCGCACAACAGCCACCTGAAACGCGGCAACGCACAATGGCAACTTGGCCCTGACTTACTTGTCTGGTGGCCGGCGGGATCGCACCTCAACGAGATGTTCGGCCCGCGCTACGCCGTCATCGGCACGGCCGTGGGCGTTTCGGATGCGAACGGCATCGGCCAGCCCGAACCCGGCACTCTCGAAGCCCGGCTGACTGCCTTGCCACGCTTTGAGCGTGGCGAGCCGGGCCCAGCGCTGTTCATTCCTACTCACTGCGGCCAAGGGTTACCGGCTGCGGCAATCGCTGCGCTTCCGACTCGCTCCGGCAGCATGAAGAACCCGACCTACTTTGCGCTCACCGCGCAAAGCTTCACCGATTACGACTGGCTGGCCGTCCTGCATTCAACGACCTACACCCGCGGCGGCCCGCCGCTGCAACAGCCGGCCGCCAGCCCCAAGCAGTAAGCCAAATGTGGCCTTAGCCGCATGGAGCCGGAGCGAAGCGGAGACGCCGCTGTCGTTTGCGGCAAACGCGCCCGTGATGTTTCGGGCGCAACTCCTTGCTCGCGCCGCTGAGCAAACCTATGCCAAGTGTCAGTGCTCGCAACGAACCCAATCATCGCCGCCGTAGCAGTGCCCACCATACAAACATTGCGCTCGACTCAAGATGATACATGGCACTACCATGTATCCATCATGAAGCGGGATGAATTCGCGCGGAATCTCGCGGCGGGGACGTACGACTTGATTGTGCTCGATGTGCTGCGCGACGGACCGAGTTACGGCTACGGGATTCGCAAGCGCATCTTTGAGCAATCGAAGCACACGATCAATTGGCAGGATGGCACGATTTACCCTGTGCTCCGGCACTTGGAGAAACAAGGTTTGATTGCCGGCTCTTGGACGCGCCCCAAGCGGGGGCACGAACGTCGTTATTACCGTCTCACCGCCCGCGGCCAGCGCGTCTGGCGGGAACAACGCCGGCAATGGAACTCCTTCACCCGCGCCGTCGATGCCCTGTTAAACCAGTGACGTTCGACCGCAACGCGGCGGGCTTCTGATGGATACATAGCACTGCCATGTATCAAGGCTGGAAACGAGACTCGACAATGTCGCCCATATCACGATTTACGGCGATCCAACGCACAGCCCAGGCACAGTGGGCGGTGATCAAACGATGATACATGGTAGTGCCATGTATCGTGCAGAGACGCCATCCCCTGGCGCAGTTCCGGTAAGATGGCGACCGTTCGCGATCCCGACGGCAACAAGTTGACCCTTCACCGGCGCATGCAGCACTGAGCGATTCAGTCCTTGGTGCCGGCTCTCCATGACGTGGGACGACCTATTCCCCTTGCATTTGGTGCGTATCGGATTAGTGTGAAATCCGACGGCACGGGCGCGCTGTTGGTCGCAGATCGGAAGCCAACCGTCATCCAGACACCGATGGCAAAAGGAATGCAGGAATAAGGAGAAAATCGTTATGCCGAAATTCATGGTCACTCACACGTTGCCCCCCAAGGGCCTTTCGCGGGACCAATTCTGTCAGGTCTCCGCCGCCGCCCAGAAGGATCCAAATGTCAAAGGCCTCGAAAGCTTTGCCAACCTGACCGAAGGCAAAATTTATCGTTGTCGGTTGGTGGTGCGCAATCGCGCGTGGGGTCAACTCTTGAAACTTGAAAATTTACTTCTGCTCTCTCGGCAATAGTTCTTGCTTCAGTTGCGCCAGCGTCACCCCGGCTAATATCTTACGGCGTTCCTTGGTGTAATCACCGCGGCTTTTGAACTGTGCATAGCACTTCCGCAACTGTGCGAACTTCGGGGCCAACCGCTTGTCCTTCGTCGCCCGCTGTTCAACCGCCTTCAGCAAATGGGTCAGCCCACTTCCATCCTTGTAGCCAAACTCCTTCGCTACCATTACGCGTTGCTCCCGGCCCAAGTGGACGCGCGCCCAAATCTTAATCTCATCGGGTTCATCCTTCACCAATGCCTGCACCCGGTCTCGTAACGCCGTTGCCTCTTCCACCACCGTCCACCGCGCTTCATCCTGCCCCTTCTTCTTCCCGATCAAGCCCCGCGCCTTGCCCAGCAACTCCTCCCCGCCCAGCACCAGACCGCTCTGCAACTCCGTCCACGGACTCTCCACCGGCTCCGTAAACCACCGCCCCATCGCCCGCCGATACTCCCGTCGCGCCGCCGCCGTGTCCTTGCCCCAGTACCGCAACCAATCCATACACAACCATCCCGCCGGCTTGCGCCGCAACCCCGCATAATCCCGGTGGCTGCTCCACTCGTACCGCGCCAACGCCGCCGCCTGCTCTGCCGGAATCGGCCCGCCCTTCTGCCTGGGCCGCACCGGGTTCAAGTGCACATACTCCACCAACCACCGCGCATACGCGTCCGCCTCCACCAACTGCGCCTTGAACCGCCCCTGAAACAAATGCCCGCTCCGCCGATGCCGCCGGTTGAACCGCACCGTGTACGTCACCTGCAACCACCCGACCGCCTGGCTCAAGTTCCCCAACGGCGTGCCCACCACCAGATGATAATGATTCGGCATCAAACAATACGCCAACACCCGCACCCCGAACTGCTCCGCCATCTCGCCTAAAGTCTCCAAGAACCGCCGCCGATCCTGATCATCCCGGTAAATCGCACGCCGCTCATTGCCCCGGGCCGTGACGTGATACACCGCCCCCGCGAACTCGACTCGAATGGGTCTCGCCATGCGCCGACTTGTAGCCTACCGGCAACGCAACCGCAAGCAGATTTCAAGTTTCAAGAGTTGACCCCTACGACAGTCTCTGGCGACGGCGGAAATCAGCGGGCGAAGGTTTCGAGTTTCAAGGGTTGACCCCTTCGACGACAGACAACATCTCACTTTGGTTGCGCCCCGCTTCGCTTGAGGAGATCGATCATTTTAGAATCCGCCTTGTCTATTGCGACCTGTAACGGTGTGCGTCCATCATCGTCCTTCGCATTCACATCAGCCTTATGTGTTACGAGAATCCTAACCAAGTCGCATCTACCCCACTGAACAGCGTCGTGAAGAGCTGTGCCACCAGGTTGACGAAGTGGCATTTCCAATGGCTTCGCCGGTCCCCAATAGGTTCGATGTCGAATCGCCACATCTGCATTGTTCTTCAGTAGAAGCTCTAGGACTTCCTCGTCCGCAGTGCGAGCCGCCTCATGCAGAGGCGTCACTCCGTTTCGATCTTGCGCATTCGGATTCGCCCCATTCTTCAGCAGGATCACGACGATCTCAGTCGGGCTTGCACAGGCCGCTTGGTGTAGCGGTGTCCGCCCGCCATTATCCCCGAGATTTACATTTGCGCCACTGGCTGCGAGTAGTTTGACGATTTCCGTCTGAAAACCGTAAACGGTGAGCAACAAAGGTGTGCAGCCATATTGATCTCGTGCGTTTATATTTGCACCTTTTTGCAGGAGCATCTTTGTTGCTTCCAAAGAGCCGGATGAGGCAGCGAAATGTAGAGGTGTTCGTCCACACGGACCCGGGAGATTGATCAATTCAGGGTTAGCGTTGAGAAGCTCGTCGAGTGTGGCGGTGTTGTTTGATTGAGCGGCATCGTGAATGGGCGCGCGGGGGAGACTCTGACCGCTCCGCGTAGGAGCACCACACCCTACCCACAAAAGGAAAAGAATTAAGACAGTCTCCTTGACTCCACTCAGAATCACTGTCGCGATGGCAGAGCGCTTCATGACGGCACTTGCTTCTTCTCGATTCTTGCCCACGTGTCTTTGAGTGTGATCGTCCGATTGAAGGCGAGCTTGCCGGGCTTGCTGTCGGGATCGAGCGCGACGTAGCAAAGGCGTTCCACCTTCGCTAAAGCTACGGCGGACAAGTCGAACCTATTTCTGTTTGCTCTCAATTTTGGCCCACGTGTCTTTTAACGTTATCGTCCTGTTGAAGACGAGCTTCCGTTGGCTGGGGACGGGCGGTTCGAGATCGGAGTCGGGGTCGATTGAAAAATAACCTAGTCGTTCAAACTGATACCGGAGTTCGGGGCTGGCATCGCACAGGTTGGATTCGCACTTGCCGGTAACAACTTCGAGGCTGTGGGGGTTGAGGACGGATTTGAAATCGCGGCCGTCTTTTTCGGGTTCGGCTTCGGTGAAGAGGCGGTCGTAGAGACGGCATTCGGCGTCGATGCAGTGCGCGGCGCTGACCCAGTGGATTGTGCCTTTGATTTTGCGACCGGCAGTCGGGCCGCCAGTTTTGCTGTCGAGGTCGGCGGTGCAGCGGAGTTCGGTGATCTTACCGGAAGCGTCTTTGATGACTTGGTCGCACTTGATGATGTAGGCGTATTTGAGACGCACTTCGCCGCCGGGCTTCAACCTGAAGAATTTCGGGGGCGGGTTTTCGCTGAAGTCGTCGGCTTCGATGTAGAGTTCCCGGCTGAAGGGGAGTTTGCGAGTGCCGGCGGTTGGGTCTTCGGGGTTGTTGAGGGCGTCGAGTTCTTCGTGGTGGTTTTCGGGTAAATTCGTGATGAGGAGTTTGAGGGGGCGCAGGACGGCGAGGCGGCGTAGGGCGCGGCGGTTGAGGTCGTCGCGGATGGCGTGTTCGAAGACGGCGATGTCGGTCAGCGAGTTGTATTTGGTGACGCCGATGTTGTAGGCGAATTGGCGCACGGCGCTGGCGGGGATGCCGCGGCGACGCAGGCCGCTGATCGTCGGCAGACGCGGGTCGTCCCAGCCGGCGACGAGGCGCTCGTTGACGAGCTGGATGAGCTTGCGCTTGGAGACGATGGTGTTGGCGGGGATGAGCTTGGCGAATTCGTATTGGTGCGGCAACGGGCGGGGGAGGTCGAGGTTTTCGAGAATCCAGTCGTAGAGCGGGCGGTGGACTTCGAACTCCAGCGTGCAGATGCTGTGGGTGATGCCTTCGATGTAGTCGCTGAGGCAATGGGCGAAGTCGTAGAGCGGATAGATGCACCATTTGTCGCCAGTATGATGATGCGAGGCGTGGCGGATCCGGTAGATCAACGGGTCGCGCAACCAGACGTTCGGCGCGGCCATATCGATCTTCGCGCGAAGCGTGCGCTTTCCGTCCGGGAATTCCCCGGCCTTCATGCGCGCGAACAGATCGAGACTCTCCTCGGTGGAACGTTCCCGGTAATGGCTCGGTTCGCCGGCGCGATCGGGTGCGCCACGCATGTGGTCCACTTCCTCCGGCGTATGATCGCAGACATACGCCTTGCCCTTCTTGATGAGCGCAACGGCGAATTCGTAAAGCTGGTCGAAATAGTCGGAGGCGTAAAACGGCTGGCCGCTCTTGGTCAATCCCAGACGGTCATCAGCCCAGCCTTCGATCAGCCACCGCACATCTGCCGTGATTGAATCAACATATTCGACTTCTTCCTTGGTCGGGTTCGTGTCATCGAAGCGGAGATTGCAGAGGCCGCCGAATTCGCGGGCGATGCCGAAGTTCAGGCAGATGGATTTGGCGTGGCCGATGTGGAGATAGCCATTCGGCTCCGGCGGGAAACGCGTGACCGGGGCCTTGTACTTGCCGGCTTCGATGTCGGCTTTGACGATGTCGCGGATGAAATCGCTGGGCGGTGTGTTTGGTTCGTTGGACATGTTGCTGATAGGAAATCGTATTTGCTGTGGTTTGTCCATCTCGGTCGTTGGTAGAGACGGACCGCCGGGCCGTCCGCAGTCGTCACCAAACACGGCGCGACCGGCGGTCGCGCCCTACCAAAACGAAGAGCGCCAGAGCCTGCCGGCCCTGACGCTCGCGCAAGCGTCTGCGTTGCCGGTTACGCCGCCGTCAATTCCTTCAATTGTTTCTCACGCGCCGGCAAGTCGGCATACCGGTTCGGATCAGCCATGTTAGTGTCGATCCGGTGCTTGCGCGTGACGTAGTTACCGCGTTCGTCGGTGAGGACTTGCCACGGGTCGGTGGCGTCCTGCTTCGCGGCGGCGATTTTCTCGGTCAACTCGGCGTTGACCATGCTCGCGTGCGAGCCAAACTCGCTCGGCATGGCCGGGCCTTTGTTCTTGCCGTCTTTTTTGTCGTCTTTGGCCTTCGGACGCGCGTGCGTCACGCCGGCTTTGGGTGCTGCTGTTGCCATAAGTCAAACTCCTGTTGAGGGCGGTGACTGTAACCGCCCGTACCCCGCCCGTCAAGCACATCGCCGGAAACGAAAACGCCCCGAAAAGCTCGGGGCGTTCCGTGTTGCGGGTACTCCGTGGAATCAGGAGCAGCCCATGGAATTGCCGCAGTTCAGGCATTTGTAGCACGCGCCGTTGCGGACGGTGATCGCGCCGCAGGTGTCGCACGTCGGTGCATCCTGCATGAAATGTTCGACGGTGCGGCTCAGCTTTTGAACCGCGCTCAAATGCGCGCCGTTGCCGGCGGGTTGACCGGGGACGTCGCCAGTCTGCGGCAGGTCGTCGACCGGGCGATTAACCGCCCGCTTTTCCTGCTCGGCAACTTCTTTCAGCGGCAGTTCGGGCTGACCGGCATTCGGCTTGTTGGCGTCGCGGTAGCCGGGAATGAAGTGACAGCCAAGCCAGCGGAACAGATAATCGGCGATCGACTTCGCAATCGGGATATCCGCGTTCTTCGTAAAACCGGATGGCTCGAAGCGTTGATGCGCAAATTTCTTCACGAGCGTCTCCAGCGGCACGCCGTACTGCAATGAGAGGCTGACGAGCGTGCCGATGGTGTCCATCAACCCGCCGATGGTCGAACCTTCCTTTGCCATGGTGATGAATAGTTCGCCCGGACTGCCGTCTTCAAACAATCCGACCGTGATGTAGCCTTCGTGGCCGGCAATGTCGAACTTGTGCGTGACGGCCTGCCGCGTGTCCGGCAAGCGATGCCGTGCCGGTGCGCCCGCGTGCAGGCGGAGTTCTTTCATTTCCTTCTCGAGTTCGAGGATGCGCGCTTTCAATTCGTCCGCTTCCTTGGCCGCAAGTGCCGGCTTGTCACCGTTGGTCTTCGACGTGTTGAGCGGTTGCGAACGCTTCGAGCCGTCCCGGTAAATCGCCACCGCCTTCAGGCCGAGCTTCCAGCCTTCGAGGTACGCCTGCATGACGTCTTCGACGGTGGACTCTTGAGGCATGTTGACCGTCTTGGAGATCGCACCGGAGAGGAACGGTTGCGTCGCCGCCATCATCTTCAGATGCGCCATATAATGGATGCTGCGCTTGCCCTTGGCCGGCTTGAATGCGCAATCGAACACCGGCAAGTGTTTGTCCAGTAGATGCGGCGCGCCCTCGATGGTGTCGTTCACGTCGATGAACTTCACGATGTCGGCGATTTGCGACTCGGTATAACCAAGTTTCTTCAACGCCATCGGCACGGTGCGGTTGACGATCTTCAACATCCCGCCGCCGGCCAGCAGTTTGTATTTCACCAGCGCAATGTCCGGCTCGATGCCGGTCGTGTCGCAATCCATCATGAACGCAATCGTGCCGGTCGGCGCGAGCACGGTGACCTGCGAGTTGCGGTAGCCGTACCGGCGGCCGAGTTCGACCGCTTCGTCGCCGCAACGTTGCGCCGCGTCGCGCAGGCCCTGGCCGCAACTGGCGTGGATGCGTTTGACGGCATCGCGGTGCTGCTCCATCACTTTCAACATCGGCTCACGGTTCGCCGCGAACCCTTCAAACGTGCCCATTTTCTCTGCGATGCGCGCTGACTGCGTGTAAGCGTGCAGGTGGATGACCGCCGTGAGCGCACCGGCCAGACCGCGTCCTTCGTCGCTGTCGTACGGCAGTCCGAGCGCCATGATGAGCGAGCCGAGATTGGCGTAGCCGAGACCGAGCGGACGGAACAGATGGCTGTTCCGCGCGATCGATTCCGTCGGATAGCTGGCGTTGTCCACAAGTATTTCCTGCGCGGTGATGAAGATTTCCACCGCCGCTTTGAACCGCTCGACGTCGAAACTTCCGTCTTCACGACGGAACTTCATCAGATTCAGCGACGCGAGGTTGCACGCGCTGTTATCGAGGAACATGTACTCGCTGCACGGGTTCGACGAATTGATCGGACCGGTGCCCTTGCACGTGTGCCAACGCTGGATCGTGTCCTCATATTGCACGCCCGGATCGCCACACGTCCACGTGCCTTCGGCGATGCCGAGCATCAATTCGCGCGCCATGTACGTCGGGCCCGGTTTCTTCGGATCGGTGACCCAATGCGTTTGCCACTCGCGATCTTCGATCACCGCGCGCATGAACTCGTCAGTCAAGCGCACGCTGAGGTTCTCGTTTTGAAACGCGATCGAGCCGTACGCATCGCCGTTGAAGTCGCCGGCATAACCCTGCTCGATAAGCGCCCACGCTTTCTTTTCTTCGCGCGGCTTGGCTTCGATGAAATCTTTGATGTCCGGATGCCAGACCTTCAACGTGTTCATCTTTGCGGCACGGCGCGTCTTGCCGCCGGATTTCACGACGCTGGCAATCGCGTCGTAAACTTTCAGGAACGACAGCGGTCCGCTCGGTCGTCCACCGCCGCTGAGTTTTTCCCGCGCGCTACGCAGCGTCGAGAGATCGGTGCCGGTGCCGCTGCCGTACTTGAACAGCATGGCCTCGCTGCGAGCGAGCTCCATGATGTCCTCCATCGTGTCGCCGACGGATTGGATGAAACACGCGGAGCATTGCGGATTCTCATACTGGCTCGTCGCCTGTTTGATTGTGCCGGTTGCGCGGTCGTAATGAAAACTGCCGGGGCCGCTGTGCTTTCCGACGTGATACCGCTGGTACAATCCGCAGTTGAACCATACCGGTGAGTTGAACGAGCCGTACTGGTTCACGCAGAGCCAGGTTAGTTCGTCGAAAAACGCCTCCGCGTCCTTCTCACTCGCGAAATAGCCCTGCTCCTTTCCCCAATCCGCGATCGTGCGCGTGACGCGATGAACGAGCTGTCGCGCGCTCTGCTCGCGCTCGGAGGTGCCGTTCTCGCCGTAGAAATACTTCGAGACGACAACTTTCGTGGCGAGCACCGACCAACTCTTCGGCACTTCAATGTTCTCCTGTTTGAAGATCGTCTCGCCGGCATCGTCGGTGATCTCCGCCGTGCGCCGCTCCCATTCGAGTTCGTCGAACGGACTGACATCCGCCTTGCTGAACACCCGCGGAACGGTCAGGCCGCTTCTCCTTGGCGATGCGGTCTGAACGTCGCGGTTCGCTTGACGAGTGCGCTTGTTGCGTTTCTCGTTGCTGACAGCGCCGGCCAACTTGTCTTTGTCCGAAGACAGCGCTCCGCTACTCTGCTTCAAATTGATCACTGTTCCCTCCTTTTACTGAACCCGCTACATCTTCCAGAGTGGCCGAACTTCGCGGTTTGAAACCACCTCTAATTGCGACACGGGCGACTGTATAACCCCACATATTGTGTTTCAAGAAAAAACTGCATTCCGCACTAACTTTTTACAATCCCGCGTCGCTTGGGCGACCTTCCGATGAACTCGCGACGCTGGCGTTGCTTTAACTCCAACAATACCGGGCATCCAGTGAAACCCCAGCTTGCGCGAATCTTGTCCACCAGAAACCGCCGGTAATGCGGCGTGAGCTTGCTGGCATCGTTCACGAACAGCGCGAACGTCGGTGGCCGCGATGATTTCTGGAACGCGTAAAAAATCTTGAACCGCTTTCCGCCGACATACGGCGGCGGATACGAATCCAATGCGCGGGTCAGCACCTGATTCAACTTCGGCGTCTCGACCCGCCGTGCCATCTCGCGTTCGATCACCGAAATCGCCGTGAACAAATCGCTCACGCCCTTGCCGGTCTTCGCCGACACAAATGATACGCTCGCCCAATCGAGAAAGAACAATTCCTTCCGCAACGCCTCGACGTATTCCTCCCGGAAGTTCTTCTGTCGTTTGCCGGTCGCCTTCTGCTTCTTTGTCTTTGCATCCAACTCAGCGGCAAGATCCCACTTGTTCACCAAAATCACGCAGCCCCGCGCCGCCTCCGCGATCTGCCCGCCGATCTTCTTGTCCTGGTTCGTCACGCCGGCCACGGCGTCGAGCACCAGCACCGCCACGTCGCACTCCCGTATGCTCCGCTCCGCGCGCATCAGCCCGAATTGATCCACCGACGTTCTGATCTTGCTCCGATGCCGCAGCCCGGCCGTGTCGATCAACACATACCGCCTTCCGTCCAACGTGAACGGCGCATCCACCGAATCGCGCGTCGTACCGGGGATCTCGCTGACGATGGTGCGCTCGCTCTGCAAAATCGTGTTGATCAACGATGACTTGCCAACGTTCGGCCGTCCGACAATCGCGATCCGTGTCGCTCGCGCCGGCTCCTCAGGCGTACCGGCTTCGAAAGCCTCCGTCGCCGCATCCAACAACCCCGGTACGCCCAGGCCGTGAACCGCCGCAATCGGAAACATCTTCTCGAATCCCAACTCCGCGAACTCCGTGACCGCCGGCATCCGCTTTTCATTGTCCACTTTGTTGACCGCGAGAAAGATTGGCTTACCGGAGGCGCGCAGCTTCTGCGCGATCTCCAGGTCCAGCGGCGTGATGCCGGCCGTCACATCAACTACCAAGATGAGCGCCGTCGCCATTTCGATGGCGACTTCCGCTTGTTCCTGCGTCGCGGCGGCGAGTGCGTCGTCCGAAAACGCGAGGCCCCCGGTATCCACAACCTCAAACGTCCGGCCGCGCCACTCCGCCGTTGCGCTGACCCGGTCACGCGTCACACCGGCTTCTTCATGGACGATGGAGACACGCCGGCCGACAATGCGGTTGAAGAGCGCACTCTTGCCGACGTTGGGACGTCCGACGATGGCGAGGATGGAGTTCACATGCGGGCATTGTAGCAAAACCCGGCCAGATTGTGTTAGCGTCACTGTTGTGAATTCGCGGAAAATCGTTTTCGAGTTGCTGATGGCTTGGTCGCGAGGCCGCCAGAATGCTGACGAATTGCTCGAAGAGCGCGCGCCGCAAGACCGGGCGTTTGTGCAGGAACTTTTTTACGGCTGCCTCCGTCAAAAGCTCGCGCTCGAATTTCTCATCAGCCAATCCGCCGGTAAGCCGCCGCGCCGGCCGGTCGCGACTATTCTCGAAATTGGTCTCTATCAACTCGTGTTCATGCGCGTACCGGCCCACGCTGCCGTGCATGAGGCCGTCGAACTCGCGAAGAAACACGCCAGTCCGGCTGAAGCGAAGTTTGTCAACGCGGTGCTACGCCGCGCCGACCCGGCAGTTCTACAAAAGGCCGAGCCGTGGGTGCGGTTGTCGCATCCGCGCTGGTTGTGGGAGCGGCACGGCGACGCGTGGTGCGAGTGGAACAACACGCCGCCGCCGGTTTACGTGCGCGGTGACAAACCTTGGCCGGGTGTGCTTGAGCCGACAACATTTCATCCGTTGTGCTACCGGGTGATCGACACAAAGGCGTTTTTTGCCGATCCCGGTCAATATTACATTCAAGACCCTTCGACTTTGATCGCCGTGGATGTGCTTGACCCGCAGCCCGGTGAGTCCGTGCTCGACATGTGCGCGGCGCCGGGCGGCAAGACAACGTACATCGCGCAGAAGATGCAGAACCGCGGACAGATCATTGCGGCGGATTCGTCAAATGTCCGGCTCGGACTGGTGACGGAGAATTGCCGGCGGCTGGGGGTGACGATTGTGGCGACACTGGCGTGCGAAGGCACGCGGCTCGACCGGTGTTTGCGCGGCGAGGAATTTGACCGGGTGTTGGTGGACGCGCCCTGCTCGAATACCGGCGTGATGCGTCGCCGGCCCGATCTGCGCTGGCGAATTGAGGAAAAAGAGATCGCACGATTGGCGGCGCTGCAACTGAAGTTGCTCGGCAAAGCGGCAGAGTTCACAAAACCCGGCGGTGTGCTCGTGTACAGCACATGCAGTTTGGAGCCGGAGGAGAACGAACGCGTTGTCGCGCAGTTGCCAGGATTCGTGGTCGAATCGCAACGAGCGACGTTTCCACCACGGGACAACATGGACGGCGCGTTCGTGGCGCGATTGCGGAAAACGAACACCGCGTGACAGCCGAAGCCGTCACGCGGCGCGTGGATTGCTGCTTGAAACGAAGTTAGTCTTCAGGCGGCGGTGGTGGCGGCGGGTTGTCCCCATCCGTACCGTGTGGACCATTCTTGTCGTGACCGGGGCGGTGCTCGCGCATTCCTTCGAGCGCCTTGTCTAGCTTCGCTTTTTGTTCATCCGTGAGGGTCGCGCGCACTTTGTCCACGTGACTCTTGCGAATGTCCATCAACTCCTTGCGCTGGTCGCGCAGCTTTTGCAGTGCGTCCTTGTCGCCGGACTCCCGCGCCTTACGGAAAGCTTCCGGATCGGCTGGGTGCGCTTCACGCCATTTGGCGGCGGCACCCTTGAAGTCGGCCTCGATCTGGTCGTACTTCGTCTTCTGATCAGCCGTGAGACTGAGGTCCTCAACGGCGCGCGGCGGCAACAGGTGATCCATCGCTGGCCCGGAGCCGCGTCGCGCGTGTTTGACTTGGTTCGTCTCATCGTTGGCGGAGGCGGCACTGAATGCGCCGAGCGCCAAGGCGATGGCTGCCATCGCGGCGAGTATTTTGAACTGTTTCATGTTCTCTCCTCTGTGTGTTGCTGTGGTTACGGGTTTTGAGATTGACCCTGAGGCGGTGGCATGGGTGCCGGAGGCGGTGCCGGCACGCCAGCATCCGGCGGCGGACCTTTCTGCCGATGAAATGGGAACGGGGGTGGTTCTTCGCCGGGATGTTCCTGCCGCCATTTTTGCTCGAACTCCTGCCGTCGCTTGTGGAATTGCTCGCGGGCGCGCTCGCGCTCTTCGGGACTCATCCGATCCCACTTCTTCCTGTTCTCCTCGAGACGCGCGCGGTCTTCGGGCGACATGTTCAGGAAACGCTCGACACGGTCTTGAATGAATCTGCGTTCTTCTGGCGGCATCTGGTGTAAGGCGCGATGCAATCGCATCAAGCGCATCTTGTTTTCCAGCGACATGGAATTCCATTCCTTGCTCAGGTGTTCTTCCGTCAGCGCCCGCTGCTCGTCGGTCATGGCCGGCTTTTGATGTTTTGGCGGCGCCGGCGGTGGTGGCGTGGGTTGCTCTTCGGCGTTGACCAACGTCGCACCGAGGAGACCGGCTACGAGAAAAATAAGTGTCCGCTTCATAGCTCTTGCTCCCCGTTCAGTTGGTCGAGGGAGGCAATCACGTCAAGATCCTCAAGATAATCCCCTTGTTGCGCGGTCGCGTACGTCTCCACGCGCGTTGCCGAGACTTGATCCGACTGTTGCTTGCGCTGCCATCCGGTCCATCCGCCCACGCCCAGGGCAACGACGACGGTCGCAGCCAGCGCCCAACGCAACACGGGTTGCCAGAATACCGGCCGAGTGACCGGCGTCGGCTCATCCAGCCTCCGTAACGTCCGCTCGACGAACCCGAACGACGGCTCGATGCCTTTGTGCCGGCCGAGCAGTTCCCATGCGGCTTGCTCATCGCGGTCGTTGAACTCTTTTCCCGTCATGCTCATATCAACACCGTCCTTCCCGGAAGGTTTCGTCTCAGTAGTAGCACCGGAGTTGCTCCTTCAACGTCTCGCGGGCCCGGTGCAGCAGCGATTTGACCGCCGACACGGAGCAATGAAGCACCTCGGCAATCTCTTCGTACGACAATCCCTCAAACCGGCACAAGATGACGGCGGTTCGCTGCGCGTCCGGTAACCGGCTGATCGCTTCTTGAATTCTTTCCTGAAGTTCCCGCTCGGCTACATCGCGTGCCGGGTCGGGGGTGCGCGTGTCGGCCGGCTCCCAACCGGCACTGTCGGCGTCCTGCGGATGCGCCATGGCGTCCAAAGATTCGGCAGCGTGCCGGGAACGACGCCGGTATTCGTTCAGAATGGTGTTGTGGACGATGGTGAACAACCACGTGGTGAATTTCGCGGTTGGTTTGTACCGGGGAGCGGAGCGAAAGACTTGAACAAAGACGTGCTGCGCGAGGTCTTCGGCTTCCCACGCGTCGCTGATGGACCGGTAGATCGTATTGACGACAGCCCGCTGATGACGTTCGACGAGCTGCCGAAACGCATCCCGGTCGCCATCCTTGACGCGCAACATGAGGGCCGCGTCCGAATCGCTCGAAGTCATCGTCTGCAATGCTATCGCACACGATGGAACACCGCAACCTCGCGGAGGTTGCGAGGCGGCCGGTAACTTCGCGTCAGTGTCCGCGCAGGATGCGTTGCGCTTTCTTCGGATTGTCCACGCGCAAAATCATCGCGCCGCGACCGCTCGAAGGCGTGTTCGCGGTGTAGGCGTACTCGATGTTGACGCGGTGATCGGAGAGCGTTTGCGCGATGCGCGCGAGTTCGCCGGGTTTGTTGCGGCCCTCCAACGTCAACACGTCGCGCTCGACCACCAGCACCCCGTGTTCACCGAGCAGGTGCAGCGCTTTCTGGGGGTTGCTGACCACCACGCGCACGACGGCGTGGTCCACGGCGTCGGAAACTGAGATAGCGTAAATGTTGATCTTGGCGTTGGCAAACGCCTTGCAGACAGCGGCCAACGTGCCGGGTTTGTTCTCCAGAAAAAGGGAAAGCTGTTTGACAGTTTTCACAGTGCAACCTCCGTGGGTTTGTGGTTGGGTCTAGGAAACAATCGTCGAGCGTGTCCGTATCGTCAAGCGGTCGTGTAGCCGGCCAAGCCTGTACGAATCGTCATTAATTGTTCACAAAGTTGCACTTTTTTGTTGCATTTGAATCAGAATCTGCAACTATTCGACGTAATTCAGCCGAGTTTTCGATTGTTATGAACCATAATGGTCAAGCCGTACCGGCCCGTCCGCTCGACGAGCAAGAGAAGATGATTGTGAAGGCGTTGGTCCGCGATCCGCGCCTGAGCGATCTCGGGATCAGCAAGCAGACCGGTGTGCCCACGCCGACGGTGCGCCGCAAGCGGATGAAACTCGAAGTGGAAGGTCTGTTGAGTTTCTTCACCGCGCTCGACATGCAGGAGACCGGCACGGGCACGTTCAGTGCGCGCCATCTCTACATCATCAAGTTCCGCATCGGGATCACGGTCAAGCAAATCGTTGATGAGATCCGAAACGAGCCGAACGTCCGCTCGATTTTCACCGATCTCATTTACGAGTCGCACATCGCGGAGATTGACGGTCGCGTGGCGCTGGTGATGATCATCGAAGGCAAGAACGACGCGGACATCATCGAGAACGTTCAAGGCAAAATCGTGCCGTCGCTGCGGAAGAATCACGGCCCGGATTCGATTGAGGAGATTTCCACAGTCCGGTTGTTGCAGCCCATTCGGGTTTTTCACAACTATGTTCCGCTGGTCAATATGCGCAACGGTGTCTTGCGGGAGGATTGGCCGGTGGACGGAATTTTTGTCGGCTAAGAGAGCAAATTTGCATTGAAAGGCGTGTTGCAGGTTGTCATAACGTTTTAACAGCGCGGAGGCGGGTCCAGCAGCAAGACATGAACGAAAGTCGAACCAGACACAGCGGGTTGCCGGCCCCACAGGGTCTCTACGATCCCCGGTTTGAACACGACGCGTGCGGCGTGGGATTCGTCGTCAACGTCAAGGGCCGCAAATCGCACGCGATCGTTCGCGACGCGCTCACGGTCCTGACGAACCTCCGGCATCGGGGCGCGTGCGGCTGCGAGGCCAATACCGGCGATGGCGCCGGCATCCTGATGCAAATGCCACACGAGTTCCTCAAGAAGGCGTGCGCGCCAGCCGGTATCGAACTGCCGGAGGCCGGAGCGTACGGCGTGGGCATGGTGTACCTGCCGCCCGATCCGGGTGAGCGCTACAAGTGCGAGAAACTTTTTGAAGAGATCGTCGCCTCGGTGGATCAACAGCTTCTCGGCTGGCGCACGGTCCCCACGTCCAACAAGACGCTCGGCCACACGGCGCGCGCCTCCGAACCGATCGTGCGCCAAGTGTTCATCGCGCGCGACCGGAAAATGAGCGACGACATGGCATTTGAACGCAAGCTCTACGTCATCCGCAAACTGGCCGAGAAGGGCATTCGCTATTCGGGCATCAGCGGCGGCAACCGCTTCTACATTTCCAGCCTTTCGCACAAGACGATCATCTATAAAGGCATGCTGATGCCGGAGCAGGTCGAAGAGTTTTACCCCGAGCTGACCGACCCGGCCATCGAAAGCGCGCTGGCGCTGGTGCACTCGCGCTTCAGCACGAACACGTTCCCCAGTTGGGAGCGCGCCCATCCGTACCGCTACGTCTCGCACAACGGCGAGATCAACACGCTGCGCGGCAACATCAACTGGATGCACGCCCGCGAAGCGTTGCTGCAATCCGATCTGTTCGGTCCCGACATCAAGAAGCTGCTGCCCATCATTAATGAAGACGGCAGCGACTCCGCCATGTTCGACAATGTGTTGGAGTTCCTCGTGCTCACGGGCCGGTCGCTCCCGCATGCCGTCATGATGATGATCCCGGAGCCGTGGGAAAACCACGAGAGCATGAGCGACGAAAAGCGCGCCTTCTATCAATATCACAGTTGCCTGATGGAGCCGTGGGACGGCCCGGCCTCCATCGCGTTCACCGACGGCGTGCGCATCGGCGCCGTGCTCGACCGCAACGGACTCCGCCCGTCACGCTACTACGTCACCAAAGACGATCGCGTCATCATGGCCAGCGAAGTTGGCGTTCTCGATGTACCACCGGAGAAGGTGCTGCAGAAGGGCCGCCTCCAGCCCGGTCGCATGTTCCTCATTGATACCGAACTGGGCCGCATCGTCGCCGACGAAGAACTCAAGCACCAGATTGCAACCGAGCGACCGTACTGGCTTTGGCTCAATCAAAACCTCGTCGCCATCGAAGATTTGCCGGAGCCGCCGCATGTCCATGAACTCGACCACAAGACGGTCACGCAACGCCAACAAGCGTTCGGCTACACGTTCGAGGATCTGCGTATCGTGATGTTGCCGATGGCCAAGGAAGCGGTGCAACCACTCGGCTCGATGGGCACCGACACGCCGCTGGCCGTGCTCTCGAACAAGCCGCAGTTGCTTTACAACTATTTCAAGCAACTCTTCGCGCAGGTCACGAATCCGCCCATCGACTGCATCCGCGAAGAAATCATCACGTCTTCCGAGACCGCGATCGGCCCCGAGCGCAATTTGCTGAATCCGGAACCCGAGAGTTGCCGGCAGATCAAGATTAAGAGCCCGATCCTGTCCAACGAGGAGTTCGAGAAACTGCGCCACATCAAGTCGCCAGATTTCCGGTCGGCGACGTTGCCGATGTTGTTCAAGGCGTCGGAAGGCGCGAAGGGATTGGAGAACGCGCTCGACAATCTCTGCCGTGAATCCAGTCGCTTGATCAAAAAGGAAGGCAAGAACTTCCTGATCCTGTCCGACCGGGGCATCAACAAGGATTGGGCGCCGATTCCGGCACTGCTCGCGGTCTCGGCGGTGCATCACCATCTCATCCGCGAAGGCACGCGCACGCGCACGAGCTTGCTCATCGAGTCCGGTGAACCACGCGAAGTGCATCACTTCGCGCTGTTGATCGGCTACGGCGCCGGCGCGATAAACCCCTATCTGGCGTTCGAAACTCTCGACGACATGATCCGCGAGGGCATTCTGACCGGGATTGACCACAAGCACGCGGTGAAGAACTTCCTTAAGGCGGCCGGCAAAGGCGTCGTCAAAACGATGGCCAAGATGGGCATCTCGACGATCCAGAGCTACCGGGGCGCGCAAATCTTTGAAGCCATCGGCCTGAACCGGTACGTCATCGACAAGTTTTTTACGTGGACCGCCTCGCGCATCGAAGGTATCAGCATGGACGAGATCGCCCGCGAGATTTTGCTGCGCCACAACCACGCGTTCCCCGACCGGCAAGTGAACGGCGAGGTGCTTGACCCCGGCGGCCAATATCAGTGGCGCAAGGACGGTGAGTATCACCTGTTCAACCCTGAGACGGTGTACCGGCTGCAACTCGCTTGCCGCACGAATAACTACAAGATTTTCAAAGAATACTCGGACTTGGTCAACAACCAGACAAAGATTCTCTGCACGATACGAGGTCTGTTCGACTTCAAGCTCGCGCCGGCACCGATCCCCATCGAAGAAGTGGAGTCCGTCGAATCTATCGTCAAACGTTTCAAGACCGGCGCGATGTCGTACGGTTCAATCAGCAAGGAAGCGCACGAAGCGTTGGCCGTCGCCATGAACCGCATCGGCGGCAAGAGCAATACCGGCGAGGGCGGTGAAGACCCGGCGCGTTACGCGCTCGAACCGAACGGCGACAGCAAGAACTCCGCGATCAAACAAGTCGCTTCCGGTCGCTTCGGCGTCACGAGCGTTTATCTCACGCAGGCGAAAGAGCTGCAGATCAAGATGGCGCAAGGCGCAAAGCCCGGTGAGGGCGGCGAACTTCCCGGCCGCAAAGTGTATCCGTGGATTGCCAAGGTGCGCTACAGCACGCCCGGTGTCGGTTTGATTTCGCCGCCACCGCATCACGACATTTATTCGATCGAAGACTTGGCGCAACTCATCCACGACCTCAAGAACGCCAACCGGCACGCACGCATCAGCGTGAAGCTTGTCGCTGAAGTCGGCGTCGGCACCATCGCCGCCGGCGTTTCAAAGGCGCACGCCGACGTGGTGCTCATCAGTGGTCACGACGGCGGCACCGGCGCGTCGCCACTTTCGAGCATTAAACACGCGGGCATTCCGTGGGAACTCGGTCTCGCCGAGACACACCAGACGCTCGTGCTCAATAATCTCCGCAGCCGCATCTACGTCGAAACCGACGGCCAACTCAAGACCGGTCGCGACGTGGTCGTTGCCGCGCTGCTTGGCGCGGAGGAATTCGGTTTTGCGACGGCGCCGCTCGTGACGCTCGGTTGCATCATGATGCGCGTTTGTCATCTCAACACCTGCCCGGTCGGCGTCGCCACGCAAGACCCGGAACTCCGCAAGAAGTTTACCGGCGACCCGCAGCACGTGGTCAATTTCATGTACTTCATCGCGCAGGAAGTCCGGGAACTGATGGCGCAACTCGGTTTCCGCACGATCACCGAGATGATTGGCCGCACCGACCGGCTCGACACGAATAAAGCGGTGGATCATTGGAAGGCGAAGGGGTTGGATTTCTCCAAGGTCTTTCACCAACCCGATGTCGCGCGCGGCGTGGGTCGCTATCGTCAAATCGATCAGGATCACGGATTGGAGAAATCGCTCGATGACATGGTGCTCCTGAAACTTTGCCAGCCGGCCATCGAGCGCGGCGAAAAAGTGCGTCGCGCCGGGCCGATCCGCAACGTCAACCGCGTCGTCGGCACCATCACCGGCAGCGAGATCACCCGCCGGTACGGCGCGCCGGGATTGCCGGATGACACAATCCAATTGCACTTCAAAGGTTCGGCGGGCCAGAGTTTCGGCGCGTTTATCCCGCGCGGCATGACGCTGACGCTCGAAGGCGATTCCAACGATTACCTCGGCAAAGGTCTCAGCGGCGGCAAGATCATCGTCTTCCCGCCAGCAGGCTCGACGTTCGTACCGGAGGAAAACATCATCATCGGCAATGTTGCGTTTTACGGCGCGACTGCCGGCGAGGCGTACATTCGCGGCATGGCGGGTGAACGGTTCTGCGTGCGCAACAGCGGCGTCAACGCCGTTGTCGAATCCGTCGGCGATCACGGTTGCGAGTACATGACCGGCGGACGCGTTGTGGTGCTCGGACTGACCGGACGGAATTTCGCGGCCGGCATGAGTGGTGGCATCGCCTACGTGCTCGACGTGGCCGGTGATTTCCGTCAGCGCTGTAACTTGCAGATGGTTGGACTCGAGAAGCTTACCGATCCCGGGGAGATTCAGGAAGTGCGCGCGATGATCCAACGTCACGCGGATTACACTCACAGCGAACGTGCCAAGAACATCCTGAAACTCTGGGACGAGATGGTGACGAAGTTTGTGAAGGTCATGCCGAAGGATTACAAACGCGTGCTCGAAGCGACCAAGCGCGTCAAGGAAGCCGGCCTCAGCGGCGAGGAAGCCACGATGGCCGCCTTCGAGGAGAACGCGCGCGACCTCGCGCGCGTCGGCGGAAACTGACATGGGTAAGCCGACCGGATTCATGGAGTTTCTGCGCGAGTTGCCGCCCGACCGTTCGCCGAGCGAGCGCGTTCGCGACTGGCAAGAGTTTCATCTGCATATGCCGGTGGAGAAACTTCAGGAACAGGGCGCACGCTGCATGGACTGCGGCGTACCGTTCTGTCATACCGGCACGTTGTTCAGTGGGATGGCGTCCGGTTGCCCGATCAACAACCTCATCCCCGAATGGAATGACCTCGTCTATCGCGGGCTCTGGAAAGAGGCGCTCGACCGGCTGCACAAGACGAATAATTTCCCTGAGTTTACCGGTCGCGTCTGTCCTGCGCCGTGCGAAGGCTCGTGCGTGCTCGGCATCAGCGAACCGCCGGTCACCATCAAGAACATCGAATGCGCGATCATCGATCACGGATTCGAGGAAGGCTGGGTCGTCGCGCAACCGCCCGCGCAGCGCACCGGCAAGAAGGTCGCCATCATCGGCTCCGGGCCTGCCGGTCTTTCCGCAGCTGCGCAACTCAATCGCGCCGGTCATCTCGTCACCGTGTTCGAGCGCGCCGACCGGATTGGCGGACTGCTCATGTACGGTATCCCGAACATGAAGCTCGACAAAAAGGAAGTTGTTCAGCGCCGCGTTGATCTCATGGCTGCCGAAGGCGTGAAGTTCGTCACCAACACCGAAGTCGGTAAGAATTATGCCGCTGAGAAGTTGATGAAAGAATTTGATGCGGTCGTCATCTGTACCGGCGCCACCAAGCCGCGCGACCTGCCGATTGAAGGCCGGCAACTCAAAGGCGTCCATTTTGCCATGGACTTTCTCACTGCCAACACCAAGTCGCTGTTGGACAATCACAAGAACGGCAATTTTATCTCCGCCGAGGGCAAGGACGTGATGGTCATCGGCGGCGGCGATACCGGCACCGATTGCGTCGGCACCGCGATGCGTCACGGCTGCAAGAGTCTCATCCAAGTGGAGATTCTCCCGAAGCCACCGCTCCAGCGCGCGGCGAACAATCCGTGGCCCGAGTGGCCAAAGGTTTACAAGCTCGACTATGGACAGGAAGAAGCCAAGGCGAAGTTCGGCGACGACCCGCGCGTCTATTGCATGACCGCGAAGAAATTCATCGGCGACGCGCATGGCCAAGTCAAGGAAGTTGAACTCGTCCAGATCGAATGGGCGAAGGACGACAAAGGCCGGTTCATGCCGAAGGAAGTTACCGGCACCGAGAAGATTGTGCCGTGCCAGCTCGTGTTGCTCGCGATGGGTTTCCTCGGCCCGGAAGAGCAACTTCTGAAGCAACTCAGCGTCGCCTGCGACGAACGCACCAACATCAAGGCCGAATACGGCCAGTACGCCACAAACCTCCCGAACGTGTTCGCCGCCGGTGACTGCCGACGCGGTCAGAGCCTCGTCGTCTGGGCCTTCAACGAAGGCCGCGGCGCCGCCCGCGAGTGCGACCGCTATTTAATGGGCTCAACGGATTTGCCGTAAGGGAGCGTTGTTCGGTGCAGGTCTCCAGACCGCGCCGAACCCGGTGGAGACCTGCGGTCGGACTGCCGTGCGAGGTCGTGAGACCCGCGCACAACAAGTTTGTGCTATTATCTTTCTCAGCTATCGGAGTTGTATGTCTAAAGCTATCGAAGCCGCTATTCGAGCAGATAAGTGGAAGCAGGCGAGACGTCTTATTCGTGTTGAGTTGCGTAGAACTCCTCAGAGCCATTGGCTTTTGACTCGACTCTCACTGACGTATTACGAGCAGTTCGCTTATAAGCGCGCACTTCGCTATTCACAGGAGGCTCTACGTCTAGCGCCTAGATGCCCCTTGGTGCTTTGGGACCATGCGGGCGACTTAGATATGCTCGGCAGAAAGTTAGAAGCAATACGTACTTACCAGAAGTTGCTGCGTCGGGGAGTTCGCTCGATCGCATACGATGAGTGCGGTGAGGGTTTGGCTCGATCACGCGGACTTGTTGCTGACTCTCTTTACCGCTTGGCTCATTGCCATAGAGATCTGGGGCGCCACCGCAGAGCACTGATCTATTTACGAAAGCATCTTCGGCAGCGCGGACCGGGTTGTCAATCTATCTATCCGATTGGTACAGTTCGCAGGGAGCTAAAGCAGCTAACGATGCGTTTCAACAAGCCGCGCGTAACGCGACGTGGTTGACAGCGTTGTCTTGAACAAGCCGAAATGAAATGTTACGCAATCGCCATCGCAGTGTTGCTGGTGGGGAGTTCTGTCGGGTTGGCGGCGTCGGTGTCAGACGACACGCTCACCGAGAAAAGTTGGGCGCAGCTTTCTGACAAGGAGATCAGCGATTGGGGGAAGACGGCACTCGACGTCAGTCCGTCAAAGTGGAAGCATGGCGAGACGGCGCATTTCGTCATTCATTATTTCCGGCACGGACAACTCATCGCAACGCGCAGCGAGAAATTCTACGACCGCATCCGGGAGTTCTTCGGCAACCGGCCCGATCAACTGCCCGGACACAAGTCACACATCTTCGCGGTGCACGATCCCGGGGACTGGCGCACCTTGATTCAGAAGCTGGAGTTGTCGGAATCGTTGCGCGGGGTGACGCGCGGCAATGAGTTTTTCTATTTCACGCGAGGCGAGCGCAGTGAGTTCGATTACGAAGGCCGGGTGCAGGCACACGAGATGACGCATTTGGTCTTCAACCGGTTTTTCGTCGGCCGGTTACCACTGTGGCTCAACGAGGGCGTGGCCGAGTATTTCGCCGAGCACACGAACATCGCGGAGTTCCGCCGGTATCTGCGCGACAGCCCGCGGTTCAACCTCAACAAACTCTTCAGCGCCACGCGCTATCCCAAAGACAAGATGGACGTGGGCGCGTTTTACGCCGAGGCTACCGCCGTGGTGGATTTCATGACGCACACACCCGAGCGACGCGCGCTGCTGCCCAAATGCATTGACGCGGTGATCCACGACGGCGACGTCAAGACCGTGGCCGCGACCTACGGTTACCGGAATGTGGACGAATTCAAGAAGGCCTACGAGCGGTACCGGCTGTTGTATTGAGGCCTGGCCACAAGTCTACTGCGGCGGGCAGCCCGGCGGTCTGCCCCTACCAAGACTAGCGTGCGCTGTCGCGGTTGACGGCGTCTTTGAGCATCGCGAAGAAATCGGGAATCGCCGAGGTGACTCTGTTCCAGTTCGAGATCAGCGGGATGCCCAGCGGATCGTGCAGGTATTCATTCGCGGCGGCGCGAATCGCCTTGCTGAACGCCGACACCGCGAGCAGTTCCGCGTGCCGATCGAACGGCAGACCGTTGACGGCGGCATCGTCCTCATATTGTTTCACCGCGTCCTGCGCGGCGCGCAGGTAACGAACGCTGAGGGTCTTGAACACCGCGTCCGAAAGCACGACACCCTCGGTCGCCAGATTGCGGAAGACGGATTTCGCGATGTCGGCGCTCATCTTCATCAACCCCTTGCTCGCGTCACCGGCCGACAGCGATTGATGTTTGTGGTCGTAGAAGTCAGCCAGCTCGACCTGGCAAATGCGTTTCGCGGTGCAATTGCGGAACACCTCGCACAGGACCCCGACCTCCAGCCCCCAGTCGCCGGGGATTCGATTGACACGCGCCAAGTCCGCCAACATTGAGAATTCGCCCGCCAGCGGATACCGAAAACTGTCGAGGAAATTCAGCATCGGGATTTCGCGTCCAAGAATCTTTTGCAGCGCCCGAATCAATGGCGTCACCAGCAATCGGGTGACCCGTCCGTAGAGCCGGTCGGACACGCGCGCGTAGTAGCCTTTGCAGAATTCATAATCCGTGTTCGGACTGGCCAGCGGAAACACCAGGCGCGCCAGCAGTTCCCGTTCGTACGTGACGATGTCGCAATCGTGCAGGGCGATGATTTTGCACTTCTCGTCGGCCAATACGAGTCCCGAGGCGAGCCACATATTGCTCCCTTTGCCGGGCCCGCCCAGCGAGATGTCGTGCCGGCCGAGCAACGCCATCAACTTCTGGATGCGCCGTCCGTCCCGCCACAAGATGCGCACCTCCTGCGGCAGCGCTGAGAAAAATTTCCGCGCGTGCGCCAACTGTTTCGCATTGGCGCGGTCCAGCCCGACGACGACCTGCCGGATATACGGCACTTGCTTGAGCTGCGCGACGATGTTGCGCAGGGCCGGGCCTTCCAATTCGCTGTATAGACACGGCAACACGAGCGCGATGGCCCGGTGCTGCATATATTCGGCCAGTGTCGCCTCGATCGCTTCGAGATTGTACTTGCCGAGCCGGTGAAACGTCGTGATGACGCCGCTTTGATGAAAATCACTCATCTGGTCACAAAGTGCTTCGCCTAACTCTCGCCACGATTGTAGAATCTATCCGTGAGTGCATACAAGGTTGTTTTCTGGGATGTCTACGGCACACTGATCGCCGCCGAGCGCGGCGACCTCGATTCTTTACTGCGCCGGCACGACCAACTGCTGGCCGCCTTCGACCAGACCGTGAGCAATTTTTCACTGCCGATGTCCGGTGAAGCATTGCACGAGCATTTCCTCGCCGAATTCAAAGCCGAGCGCGAGTGCCGCGTCGCTGCCGGTGTGACTCACCCCGAAGTGCGCATCGAAGAGATTTGGCTGAAACTTCTCGGTGACACGACTTTGAATCAAGCCCGGGAAGTTGCGCTCTTCTTCGAGCGGCATGCCAATCCAAAGAAACTCGTGCCGCACGCCTTCGAGGTTCTCGTCGAACTCAAACGCCGCGGGTTCCGGCAAGGCATCATCTCCAACGCACAGTTTTACACGTTGATCGAGTTGAGCGAACTTCTCCGGGACGAAAGCGCCTGCTCGATTTGCACCTACGAATCCATTTTCGATCCAAATCTGGTGTTTCTGTCCTGCAACTTTGGCGTCGCCAAGCCTGACCCCACGCTGTTTCAGTTCGCTGTGGAGACGTTGGCGCGTCCGGGAATCACGCCCGCCGAATGCCTGTTCGTCGGCGACTCGCGCGAAAACGACATCGAGCCGGGCCGTGCCATTGGTTTCCGGGCTGTGCACTACGCGACGGACGGCGAGATTACCAACTTGCTCGACGTGCTGGAGTGCTTGTGAAGATCACGATGCTGCATTACCACCTGCGGCCCGGTGGCGTGACGACCGTCATCCGCAACGCGCAACGCGCTCTTGCGAAGAAGTGCGATGTGGATGTGCTCACTGACTTTGGCTACGCGGACGACCCGCGGACATTTCGGCGTCGTGCTCGTGGCTACTTGCGCCGCCTGCCGCGCACCGGCATTTTGCATACACACAATGCCGGCCTCGGTAAAAACCCCGCTCTCACCTACGCGATCAAACTCCTCGCCGAAACCGGCCGCGTGCGCATCATCAATCAGGTTCACGATTTCCCCGAAGACCACCGGCCTGCGCAGTTGCGCGCCTTGCGCTACTGCACCGGTAAACGCAACGACGATTTCTACCGGGACATCTGTTACTACGACCTGCCGAACGTCTTGTGGGCAACATTGACCTTGCACGACGCCGAAAGACTCGCGGCGCGCGGTATACCGGCTGACAAGATTCATGTGTTGCCGAACCCGGTGGACGACGAGTTCTTCACGCAGCCGTGCCGGATTGACGCGCGACCGGTCGTTGCGGAGTACGCCCGTGAGCAAGGCTACCGGTTTGATCCGCGCAAACCATTTCTACTCTCGCCGGTCAAGGTGATGGAACGAAAGAACAACGCGGAAGCCGTCGAGTTGACAAAGCGACTGAAGTGTCAACTCGTCATCAGCCTCGACTCCAACCAAGCGTACTGCGACCGGTTGAAGCGGCGCGTCCGACGCGAGCGGTTGCCGGTGGTGATCGGTGCCGGCCAAGCCTTCGACAATCCGCTGCCGCTGTTTCGTGCCGCGCACGCTATTCTGACGACCGCGACGCAGGAAGGTTTCGGCTATGCGTTTCTGGAAGGTTGGTTGTGCGGCAAGCTCGTGGTTGGCCGCGACATTCCTGACGTAACGGCAGACTTCAAAGCCGCTGGGATGAATCTTGACCATCTTTACCGGACTCCGGACGCAGTCGTCATGCGTCGCTTGCTCGCGCGCCCTCCACAACAGCTCATCGACCACAACCGCCGCGTGGTGCTGCAGAAGTATTCGCTGCGGGCGTACGCGCGGCGGTACGAGAAACTGTTACGTGAATTCTCCCCTGGGGTCTGACCCGGCGGTTTCGAGAAGGTTGTGCAGTCGGCGACGCAGGACGGCGAGCGAGAAGTGCTTTTTCGCAACGGCGAAGTTGTGCTCGGCCATTTTCGCGCGGAGTTCGGGGTCGTTGAGAACTTTCCGCGCCTGTTCGACGACAGCGTCCGTGACATAACCGTCCATCGCAATCGTTTGGAGGCCGAGCGGTTCGATGTCGAGCATGTACACGGAGTACCGGTTGACGAGGACCGGCTTGCGGAAATAGATCGCTTCGAGCAGCGCGTTGCCGAATCCTTCGTATACGCTGGGGTAGGTGACGAGATCAGCGTGCGGGTAAATGTCCCAGAGCGTGTAGATTTTCTGGCCGTGCTCATCCGCTTTGCGCGTTTCGCTGAAACGGTTGGCGACGAACCGAACGTCCACGCCCTCGAGTTGCGCCAAGTCGCCGAGCCATTTGTAATACTCCATGCCTTCGTCGCCGGCACTGTGCGAAATGACGAGCTTGGCGCGCGGTTCTTTGAGCCGGCGGACAAATTCAATCGCGTGTTCGATGCCCTTGCGGGCGACGACGCGCGTCGGTTGCAGGATGAGAATGTCGTCAGACTTCAAGCCGAGTTGTTCGCGCACATCGCGGGCGTATTCGTCGGCGGGCGCCGGCGGCGTGTCGAAATCGAACACGTTCGGGATGAGCGACGCCGGGACGCCTTTGCGCTGGGCAAGTTCGCGGCGGGCGGGCGTGTTGATGACGACATGCCGGATGCTCGACAAACTAGGCGGGAACGCCGCGTCGAGAATGTCTTGCACACCGTTGACACTGAAGCGCTGCCGTTCCCAGTAGAAATCGTGATGGTGCGCAATGGTGTGAATGCCGGTCTCGGCGATGAACTCCGTGACGGCGAGTCCAAGGGGAAGGTTCATCGGGATCGTGAGCACGTTTTCCGGTACAAGCACATCGATGGAAAACTGGCGAACAAACTCCGCAATGGCAGCTTTCAGCTTGCGCCGCATCGCGTGAATCTGTTCGGTGGTTTCCGGTGAGCGTATCAGGACGCCGAAACATTTCTGCTGCAGAGCGATGATGTCGGGATGCGTGAAATGGGCCTCGGGCATCAGCATGGACGGCGTCAGTTCGGGATCGAGCTGGCCCGCGCAGAAGAACACGTTATGCCCCAGCCCGCGGCAAACCTTTGCCCATTTGGCTGTCTCCAATGTCACCCCGTCTGTTCCGGCCAACCGCGTCGAGAGAAACCCAATATTCATGACCCAACAAGTGTGCCGCGGCTTGCGGGATTCGTCAATGTTTCAGGGTAAAGATAAGCGTTGACGGAGGCCGGTTGTTCCGCTATTTTTCACCGCCTTCGCGAGAAGAAAGAAAGTTGATTCCCATGTACGCAATCGTTCGAACAGGTGCAAAACAATACCGCGTCCAGCCCGGTGACGTGCTCGAAGTCGAGTTGCTCGACGGCGAGAAGGGCAAGGAAATCGCGCTGGAAGACGTGCTACTGGTGGCCGACGGCGAGAAGATCACCGTGGGTAAACCGACCGTCAAAGGCGCGCGCGTGACCGCCGAAGTTGTCGAGCCGGACAAGAAGGGCGTGAAAGTCATCGCCTTCAAATTCCGCCGCCGTGAAGGCTATCACCGCAAACGCGGCATCCGCGCGCATCATACCGTGTTGAAGATCAAAGAGATTGTTGTAAAGTAGTCAGGAGTTTCGCCATGGCACATAAAAAAGGACAAGGCAGTTCACGCAACGGACGCGATTCGGTCAGCAAGCGGCTGGGTGTGAAACGATTTGGTGGCGAGCTGGTTTCTGCTGGCAGCATCATCATCCGCCAGCGCGGTGCGAAGTTCGTCGCCGGCAGCAACGTCGGCACCGGTCGCGATTGGACACTCTTCGCTCTGGCCGACGGCAAAGTTCGCTTCGACAAGAACGGCCGCCGCGTCAACATTGATCCGGCCGCCGTCGAAGCCGCCGCGTCGTAAGAACCTCAACCGAATTACCCAAGGGCATCTGCCAACAAGCGGATGCCCTTCTTGATTTCCGGGATGGTCGGCGCGCCGAAACTGAGGCGCATGCAGTTCTGCGGAATGCGGCGTGAGGGATCGGCGCAGTAACACATCTCGCCCGGGACGTAGAACACACCGGCATCCAGCGCACGCTTGAAGAGACGGCTCTTCGCCCCGGTATTCATTCGCGCCGGTAACTCGACCCAAACGTACAAACCTCCGTGCGGCTTCTCGTACCGGGCGGACGTCGGGAAGTTCGCATCAAGCCCGGCAATCATTGCATCGCGTTTGCGCCGGTAACCGGCGGCGATCTTCGGCAGATGACGCTCGTACAAACCTTCGGCCTGCGCGCGAGCAAGAATCGTTTGCAGGAAGTTCGAGCTGCCGAAGTCGTGGTTGCCCTTGCTGCGCAGTGCGGCGCGCATGAGCGGCGTCGGTAGGATGCCGTAACCGATCTTGATGCCAGTGGCGAACGGCTTGGTCAGCGTGTTGGTGTATACGACGCGTTCGTTGCGCGGATCGAGTGACTTGAACGACGGCACGTCGTTGCCCTCGAAGCGCAAATCCCGGTAGGCCGCGTCTTCAACAATGTAAATCGGATGACCGGCGACGCGCTCGTAATGCTTCACGATGGCCAACGCTTCACGTTTCTCGTCGAGCGACCACGTGTGGCCGGTCGGGTTCTGGAAGTACGTGACGAGGTAGAGCAGTTTGAGGCGAGACAACAGCCGTCTGCGCTTTAACTCGTCGAACCGGGATTTGAGGTGAGCGATTGAGCCAAAACCGGCAGCGCGAATGCCCATCGCCTCGACGATACCGAGATAAACGAAATAGGTCGGGTCTTCGACGAGCACGACGTCACCGGGATCGCAGAGGACTTCGCTGACGAGGTAAAGAAGTTGTTGAGAGCCGCTTGTAACGACAACATCGTCGGCTGCGAACTTCGTTTTGGCCACGCGGTCCTGCTTCTGCCACCGGCGCAGCAATTCGTGCCGGAGTTGTGGCAGGCCGATCGTGGTGCCGTATTGCAGCGCGGCACGGGCGGTCTTCGGGCGCGAGAGAACTTCGCGAGTCAGCGCCGCGACTTCTTCGACGGGGAGAGTTTCGTTGTCGGTGAATCCGGCGGCGAAGGAAATCAGGTGGCGACGTTCCAGCGCCAGTTTCATCAGCCAACTGATGGGCGGTTCGCCCAACCGCCGGGCCAGCGCGGAGAAATGCCGGGGCGTGTCCGTCACTTTGTCGTGGTCGTGGACGGCGAGGACGACTGGGAAGTGCCACTGCTGCCGGTATTGCCCGCGGTGCCGCCACCGCCCGGCCCGCCGCCGAAGAAGCCACCGGGACCGCCGCCCCCTCCCCCTTGAGGTCTGTATTGGGTGTTTTGCAGGATTTGTGGAATGGATGTGGCGAGTGTTTCCGCCTTGTCGCCGGTCAAGCCGAGCGACGTCGCGAGTTGCTGGTACTGCATGGTTCGGTCCTGATTGCGCAAATCACTCAATTGCTGGAATGCTGTGCGCAGTTGCTCACCGGTTTGCTGCATTTGAGCCTGGGTTGCGGGGTCATCGGGGTTGCTGGAATTTCGGAGGTCTTGCATCTTTTGGCGCAACTGATTGACCTGATCGAGGGTGTCGGAAATCTTGCCAACCAGGTCGGCCTCCCCGGGCGAGGCAGGGTTCGCCACGCGTGCATCGAGATCATCCATCTGGTCTTGATACGCCTGCTCGGCTTGTTGTCGGCGTTGCTGGCGCGCGGACACCATCTGCTGGTAACGCTGGGGGTCTTGTTGACGCAATCGCTCCATCCAAGCATTTCGATTCGCGGCGCGGGTGGCCGGGCCACCCGACGCAGATGCAGCAGTTTGTTGCATCCGGGCCGCGGCAACTTGTTGCGTTTGCGTTTGGCGCGTCAACTGGTCGTATTTGTCCGCCAATTCGATGTACGCGGCATCTTTTTCGTCCAAGAGTTTGCGCAACGAAGCGGTGTCTGCGCCGCCGTCGTGGGACTGAGATTGTTTGAATTGATCGAGCTGGGACTCGGCCTGCAGAAGTTTTTCTGCATTGCTTCGCGCCTGCCACGTCGAGTAAACCGAGGCTCCGGTCAGCGTTGCAAAAACGAGGGCCGCGACGACGATCGCGCCCCGGGGCACGGACAACTTATTAGCGCTCATAGTGTTGCACCTTTCATCACATCCTAACACTTTTCGTCAGGTTGTGGTAGCATTTTCAGGACATGACGGGTTTGCCGGATCTAACACTGAAGTTGTCCGGGAGTTGCGCTCTTTCGCGCGACGAGGTGGCCGACGCCGTGCGCGCGTTGCTGGACGATAGTGCAACGGACGACGCGAAGGCCGAGTTTCTCACCGCGCTGGCCCGCAAAGGCGAGACGGCCGGTGAAATCGCGTCGTTTGCGCTTGAGTTGCGGGCGCGCGCGGTTGATCCGCAGATTGATCCCGCGAAATATGGCGGCGCGGTGCTGGACATCGTCGGCACCGGCGCCGATATGGCGCACACGTTCAACATTTCGTCGTGCACAATGTTCGTCGCGGCGGCGGCCGGTGTCGCCGTCGCCAAGCACGGCAACCGGGCCATCACCAGCAAGTGCGGCAGCGCCGACGTGCTGGCGGCGCTCGGCGCGAAGATCGAACTCGCGCCCGAGGCGGCACGGCGCTGTTTGGAGACGACCGGCGTAACGTTCTTTTTCGCGCCGCTGTATCATCCCGCGTTCAAAGCCATCGCGCCGGTACGCAAGACGCTGGCGGAACATAAACAGCGGACGGTGTTCAACATTCTCGGTCCGCTCGTCAACCCGGCGCGACCCACGCATCAACTGGTCGGCGTGTTCGAGCCGGCACTGGTGAGCAAGTACGCCGAAGTGCTGCGCTTGCTGGGGTTGAAGCACGCGATGGTGGTGCACGGCGATGGGCTGGACGAGTTGTCCACGATGGGTGTAAATATTGTGGCCGAGATTTGGGCCGGTCGCATCGAACAAACCGAGCGCGACTTTCGGGTGCCGCATACCGAGTGGCGCGGTGTCGAGGTGAAGCTGGCCGAACTGGCCGGCGGCGATCCCGCGACCAATGCCGGTATCGTGCGCGACGTTCTGGGTGGCCGGGACCGTGGTGCGCGGCGCGACATCGTGTTGCTGAACGCGGCGGCGGCGTTGGTAGTGGCGGACGTAGTCAACGATTTTGGCGCCGGTTGGAAGCGGGCGGCGGAGTTGATTGACAGCGGTGCCGCAACGGAGAAGTTGGTGCGATTTGTTGAGGCGACGAACCGGTAACGAGTCGGGCGGGCACTGGATTTGCTTTTCGTTGGGGGCGCTGGATCGCGGAGCGCAGGAATTCATGATTCGCATTAATTACAAGTCTCTTCAGGACGGGCCGACGGCGGAAGTCAGCCCTGAGCTGGTCAAGAAAGCTCAGGGATTTCTGGGCCGGCAGGCGCGGCGGGACGTTTTACGGATCATGGATCAGACCGTGCGCGTGCAGGCCGTGGAAGTTTCGCGACGTGAGATCAATCCGCAGCTTCTCTATCCCGCCGGGCAAGAGGCGTTGCGGGATGCCATCAAGGCCTACCGAGTGGGACAGCGGGAGAGTTTCCGGGAGTTTGCCACCCTGATGATTCGGCAGGCGATGAACCACGCCAAAGACAAGGTCGCTCCTTCCCCGGCATCCCTGAAGCCCCCCATCCAATTATAGAATTGCAATCGGGCGTAACCCGCCGCATTCTACCGGCACTATGCTCATCAGCAAAAAGATCAACGACGCGATCAACCAGCAAATCGGCAACGAGTTCGGCGCCTCGCTGCAGTACGTGGCCATCGCCGCGCACTTCGACATCGAAGCCCTACCGCAATTGGCCGCCCACTTCTACAAGCAAGCCCAAGAAGAGCGCGACCATGCGATGCGATTCGTGAAGTACCTCGTGGATGCCGACGGCCAAGTGGTCGTTCCCGCCGTCGCCTCCCCCAAATCGAAGTTCTCCACCGCGGAAGAAGCGGTGAAGCTGTCGCTCGATTGGGAGAAGGAAGTCACCCGGCAAATCAACCGGCTCGTCGAGATGGCGAAGAAGGAAGCCGACTACACCACCGATGCGTTTTTACAGTGGTTCGTGAAAGAGCAGCTCGAGGAAGTTTCCTCGATGGATCAATTGCTCAAAGTCATCCAGCGGGCCGGTGAGAAGAATCTGCTTCGCGTTGAAGAGTACCTCGCCCGCAAGGGCGGTCACAGGCCGGTGACCGAAGAAGAAACGGCTTGATTCGAGCGGGCCGCCAATGCTGCGGACCGTTGCCATCGCGATCATCCTGATCGTCAGCCATGCGGCCGCCGCCGATTTCGACGCGCGGCGGGAACGGATGGTCGCAACCCAAATTCAGGCGCGCGACGTGACCGACCCGCGCGTGCTTGCCGCCCTGCGCAAGGTGCCGCGCCACGAGTTCGTGCCCGAACGCTGGCGCGATGCCGCGTACTCCGACGGCCCGTTGCCCATCGGCTACGGCCAAACGATTTCGCAACCGTACATCGTCGCGCTGATGACGGAGTTGACTGGGCTGAAACCCGGTGCCAAGGCGCTGGAGATCGGCACCGGCTCCGGCTATCAAGCCGCCGTTCTCGCCGAAATCACCACCAACGTCTGGACGATGGAGATCATCGAGCCGCTCGCGAAGTCGGCGACCGACCGGCTCAAGCGTCTCGGCTACGACAAAGTCCAAGTCAAATTCGGCGACGGTTATTTCGGCTGGAAAGAGCACGCGCCCTTCGATGCGATCGTCGTGACCGCCGCCGCCGACCATGTGCCGCCGCCGCTGATCGAACAACTCAAGCCGGGCGGCCGCATGGTCATTCCGCTGGGCAGCCCGTTCCTCCAGCAATGGCTCGTGGTGGTGGAGAAAGACGAGGCCGGTAAAATCCGCACCCGCAGCGTCGCGGCGGTCGCCTTCGTGCCGCTGACCCGCCAGTCGCAGCGATGAATGCGGTTGTGTTTCTCCTCTCGGCAGCGATTCTCGCCTATGAGGTGGTGCTGATGCGGATGTTCTCCATCGCGCAATGGCATCACTTCGCCGCGATGATCATCAGCATCGCGCTGCTCGGCTTCGGGTTGAGCGGCACCGTGCTGTCGCTGTGGCGCGAACGGTTGCGAGGAGGCTTTGTGCTCTGCACTGTGGGCTTTGTGTTGACCATGCCGGTATGCACATGGCTGGCGCAACAAGTGCCGTTCACGCCGATGCTGATTGTCTGGCAACCAAGGCAACTCCTCCTCTTGTTCGCGGTTTACCTGTTGCTGCTCGTGCCGTTTACGATCGGCGCGTTGGCGATTGGCCTCGCGCTGGCTCGGTCGCGCGAGCGCGGGCGCGTGGGCGTGACGTACGCCGCCAATCTCTTCGGCTCCGGCCTCGGGGCGATTGCCGGGCTTCTGCTTTGTTTTCTGCCGTTGCCGGTCAGACTCAGCGAGTACAAGGGGTTGGAGAAAGCGATGGCGATGTCGGGGGCACGCATCGCGTGGACAGCGCATCATCCACTCGGACGCGTGGATGTAGTGGACTGTCCGGCGCTGCGCGTCGCACCGGGTTTGAGCATGGCGTACACCGGCCCGATGCCGACGCAACAGGTCGTGTTCGTGGACGGCGACGGCGGCAGTGCGATCAATCGTGCCGGGCCGCTCGATTACCTCGACTGGTTACCGGCGGCTGCGCCGTACCAAGTGTGGCGCATGAACCGCGTGCTGGTGATCGGTGTGGGCGGTGGCGCAGAATTGCAGCAGGCCCGCCGGTTCGGTGCGACGGAAGTGACCGGAGTCGAGTTGCATCCGCGCGTTGCGGAACTGTCGCCGGGCGTGCGCGTCGCGGAAGGCCGGGCGTTCATCCGTCGCAGCCGCGACCGTTACGATCTGATTCAAATCAGTCTGCTCGATTCTCTGGCGACGAGCGCCTCCGGCGTGGGTGCCGCCAACGAGAGCTACTTATACACGGTCGAGGCGTTACAGGAATTCATCGGGCATCTGGGCGACAACGGCGTGCTGTGCATCACGCGCTGGCTGAAAACGCCGGCGCGTGACAACGTGAAAATGTTCGCAACCGCCGTGGAGGCGCTGGAGCGCAGCGGCATCGCCGAGCTGGCGAAACATTTCCTCTTCATCCGCGGCTGGGCGACGGGGACGCTGCTGGTGAAACGCTCTCCGTTCTCACCGGACGAGATCGGCCGAGTGCGTCGTTGGGCGGACGAGCGGGCGTTCGACGTGGACTATTTTCCGGGCGCGACCGAGCGGGATGTGAATCAGCGCAATGTGATGGACGAGCCGGTGTATTTTCGGGCGGCGCAGACGATTCTGTTCGGTGACCGGGAGCAGTTTTACCGCGACCATTTGTTCAACGTGCGACCGGCGACGGATGAGAAGCCGTACTTCTTCCATTTCTTCCGCTGGAAGACCGCGCCGCATTTGCTGCGGACGATGGGCCGGCAGTGGGTGCCGTTTGTGGAGTGGGGTTACGTCGTGCTCGTGGCGACGCTCGCGCAGGCGGTGGTTGCCAGCGCGGTGTTGATTGGGGTGCCGTTACGGTTTGCGGTTCGCGGTTCGCGGTTCGTCGTCTTCCTCTACTTCGGGTGTCTGGGACTCGGTTTCATGTTTCTGGAGATCGCGTTGATGCAGAAGTGTGTGCTGTTCCTGGGCAATCCGTTGTACTCGGCAGCGGTGGTGATCGCGACGGTTCTCGTATTCGCGGGACTTGGCGCGACGCAGGCCGGGAGGCGAGTGAACGCGGCGCGCGGGCCGGCCGCCGCCATCGCCATCATCACGCTGTTTTATGCGGTTGGTTTGTCAGCGGCATTCAACTTCTTCTTGCCGGCGCACGAACTCGTGCGGGCCGGGCTGACGGCCGCGTTGCTGGCGCCGCCGGCATTTTTCATGGGGATGATGTTTCCGCTCGGGCTGGCAAGAATCTCACCGGCGTTGCTACCGTGGGCGTGGGGCGTGAACGGATGTTTCTCGGTGATCGGCGCGGTGCTGGCGAGCGTGCTGGCGATGGATTTCGGCTTTACGGCGGTGCTGGTGACGGCGGCGGCGTTGTACGGGTGCGCGGGCGCGGTGTACCGGCGGTTACAGGCCTGAGTCGAGGACGGAACGGACGAGTTGGTTGAGCGCGTCCGGATTGTAGGGCTTCTGGATGAAGCCGAGGCATCCGTGCTTGAGCATGCGCCGGCCTTCCTGATCGTGGCTGTAACCGCTGGAAACGATGACGCGCACGTTGGGATTGATCTCTTTCATGCGGGCGAACAACTCCGGACCGTTCATGCGCGGCATCACCATGTCGGCGATGACCAGATCAATGTCCCGCCACTGTTCGCGGTAGCGCGCCAGCGCGCTGGCCCCGTCGGACGCGGCGATGACTTTGTAACCTTTGGACTCCAAGCTGAGCTGCGCCATCTCGCGAATCACCTCTTCATCTTCCGCAATTAACAAAAACTCCTTGCCCCCGCGCGCCGCCGCCGGCGCCGCGGACTTCTCCACCGGTGGCAGCGGTTTGTTGGTGGCCGGCAAATAGACTTCAAACAACGTGCCCTTGCCGATGGCGGACTCGACACGGATCTCGCCATGGAAACTTTTCACGATGCTTTGCACCAGCGACAACCCAAGCCCGGTGCCCTTGCCCACTCTCTTGGTGGTAAAGAACGGCTCAAAAATCCGGTTCAGCGTGCCGGCCTCCATCCCCTGACCGGTGTCGCGGAAACCGAGCACGACGTACTCGCCATCGGCCAGCGCGAGATCGGGCCGGTACGGGTCGTTGAGGGCGAGCCGCACGTTGCGCGTCGTGATGGTGAAGATGCCGCTCTCGCCCATCGCGTCGCGGGCGTTCACGGCGATATTGAGGATGACTTGCTCGAGCTGGGACGGATCGGCCTCGACGGGTTTCAGGTCTCCGGCGATCTCGCGTTGAATCAAAATCGTCTTTTCGAAACTGCGGTCAAGCATCTTCAAGGTCTGCTCAATGCAGTCGTTGGCGTCCACCACGACGAGACGCGGACCTTCGCGGCGCGCGAACGCCAGCAACTGCTTCGTCAACGCCGCTCCGCGATGCGTGCTGGATTCGGCCGCCTCCAGATAGCGATACGTGGGATGCTTTGGGTCCGTCTGTTGCTTGACGTAGGTAGTGCACGCCAGAATCGCGGCCAGTACGTTGTTGAAATCGTGGGCGATGCCGCTGGTCAACGTGCCGATGGATTCGATCTTCTGGACCTGTACCAAGTCCCGGTAAAGCTCCTCGGCTTGCAGCGCACCGGCGATGACGTTGGCGACGGTCTGCATCTCCGCGGCGAGCGAGAGCGAGACTGAGAGACGCTGCCGGTAGAACACGCCGACGATGCCGGCCAATTCCTTGCGGCTCACGATCGGGCTGAGCACCGCCGAGACCAGTTTCTCGCGCTGGCAAAACGTGGCGAGCGTGGCCGAAACATCCGGCGCGACCTCTTCGAGAATAAGCTGGCGCAACGCTTCCGAGTCGGTGTGAAACTGCGGGAACGACCAGCGGACGGGTTCGAGTTGTTCGCGGCTGTGGCCGGTCAGACCATGCACGCTTTTCAACGCAAAGCTGCCGGGCGCGCTGGGATCGGTCACCCATGTCGCCACGAGATCGGCTTCGAAGAGTTCCGCGACCTTCTCCATGACTTCCTGCGGCATTTGGTTCAGATCGAGCGAGTTAATCAGCACGCCCGAAATCTGACTGAGAATGCGCTGACGTTGGAAGGCCAACCGCTGCGACAGTTCCAGTTCACGTGCCCGCGCGGCCTGAATCTCCGCCTGATACTTCTGCATCCGCTGCACGTACAGGTAGGCCTCCGCCGCCGCAATGCTCAGCAACAAGATCGAAACGCTGCTGGTGGAAAGATCGACTTCGACCCAGGACCGGTTTTCATTGTTCAGGGTGCCGATGAGCAAATACGACAACGTGATCACCAGCGCCCCGCCGTAGAGCCGGGCACGCGGCGACCACTGCTGGGGTCCGAGTTGTATTGTGACTGAGCGTTTCACGGCCGTTCACCCCGCGCAACAAATCAATAATCAGCAGAGAATATGCCGCTGTCGCAATCGCGCGAAAACACGCAATTCTGCGACGGCTTTCGCTGCAGATTCACCGGTTCGGCAAATCGCCACAACGCCGGCAGACAAATTTGTACTGCCGGGTGGCGACCCGCCGCCGGTTGCCGGGATTTTCAGATTGCATGACTCCCCGAATAACATTATGAACAACGCCAACCCGGCGCCTCTCACGGCGCGCCACCTATGAAACGTCGACGAAGAAGCTGGCCCAAATTCCTTCTCGTGTTATTGCTCGGCGCAGGCTTGTATTTCGGCTTCCGCTATTTCGAGCAACGCACGATCTACTCGCCCGACCCGCTCGTCACGGACACGCCCGCCAAAATCCGTCTGCCGTTCAAGAACGCCAGCCTCGACTCCGGCGGCGTCAAAATCAGCGGCTGGTTCGTGCCGGCGGACGCGGACGAGACGGCCTCGACGCATCCGACGTTGCTCTTTTTCCACGGCAACGCCGGCAACGTCAGCTACAACCTCGACCGGCTGCGGCTGTTTCACGATGCCGGGCTGGACGTCTTCATTATCGACTATCGCGGCTACGGCAAGAGCGAAGGCACGCCCAGTGAACACGGTTTGGGACTGGATGCGCTGGCCGCGTATTTTTTCCTCACCGAAACGCGCGGCGTACCGGCCGAGCGATTGTTCCTCTACGGCGAATCGCTCGGCGCGGCGGTGGCCATCGACCTCGCGACGCAAGTGCGCGCCGCCGGCATGATCCTCGAAGCGCCGTTCACGTCCACCGCCGACCGGCTGACGCGTAAGTGGCCGGTGATCCCCTGGGATTTGCTGCTGCGTGACAATTATGATTCGCTGGGTAAAATCAACAAGATCAACATGCCGGTCCTGCTGATTCACAGCGTGGACGACGAGATCATCCCGTTCAGCAATTCCCAAAAGCTCTTTGCCACTGCAAAGGAGCCGAAGGAACTTTTCAAGATGCGCGGCCCACACCGCGAGAGCTTCATCAACTCCTTCGACACCTACGGCGACAAGGTCACCAGCTTCGTCGAGCAATACACCCGCCCGCCGGCACCCGGCACCAACTCCGCTGAACACACGACCGGCTCCGTGGGTCAGACACAGTGATGAACCGTCTTCTTCTTTCCTTGTCCCTGCTGGCTTCCTTCGCGCTTTCCGCGCGCGCCGTCGAAACCCTCCGCCCCGAGCAACTCAAACCCGGCATGAAAGGCTACGGCCTCTCCGTGTTCAACGGCACAAAGCCGGAACGCTTCGAGGTCGAAGTCCTCGGCGTGCTCAAGAACGCCTTCCCGAAGCAGGACATGATTCTCATCCGCATGAGCGGCGCAAATCTGGAGAAAACCAAGATCATCGCCGGCATGAGCGGCAGCCCCATTTACATCAATGACAAACTCATCGGCGCGCTCGCCTACGGCTGGTCGTTCGAGAACGACCCGCTGGCCGGCGTCACGCCCATTCACAACATGCTCGCCGAGTTGGACAAAAAAACCGGTAGTTCTTCTTCCGCGCTCCCCGCTCCACGCTCCACGCTCCCCGACGACTTCACCACGCCCCGTCCGCTGCTCACGCCGCTGTCGCTGGGAGGATTCAGCCCGCGCACGATCGAACTCGTCTCGCAGAAACTTCAGCGCTTCGGCCTGCTGCCCATCGCGGGGGGCGGCGGCTCCGGTGATTCTTCCGCCGAACTCCGGCAGCCGCTCGCGCGCATCGAGCCCGGCAGCGCGCTGGGCGTCCAACTCATTCGCGGCGACCTCAACGCCACCGCCGTCGGCACGGCGACCTACGTGGACAAGAACAAGATTCTCGCGTTCGGTCATCCGTTCTTCCAAGGCGGCCGCGTCGAAGCGCCGGCCGTGCTGGCCGAAGTGCACACCATCATGTCCAGCCTCGCCATTTCATTCAAGATGGCGACCGGCATCGCGGAAGTCGGCTCGATGGTGGGCGATTGGCAAAGCTGCATCGTCGCCGACACAAAAGTGAAAGCGGCCATGATCCCGGTGGCCGTGCAAGTCGTCAACCCCGATACCGGCGACAGCGAGCGGTATGCAATGGAAGTGATCGACAATGAAGCGTTCAGTCCGCTGCTGGTGCAGATGGCCATCGCTGAAGCCATCGCCGTCACGTCCGGTTCGTCGCAGGAAACCACCGTGCGCGTCGCGCTGGAGGCCGAACTCTCCGACCGCACCGTGCGCGTCACCGACACGTTCTTCAACCCCGCCGGCGGCCTGCTCGATCCCGACTCGCTGGCGCCCCTCGTCGGCATCTTCAGCACGCCGTTCGGGCATCCGACCGTCAAACGCATCAGCGTCAACGTCGCGGCCACCTTGACGCGCCAGACCGCCGAAATCAAACGCGCCTATTTCAGCAAATCCCAAGTCGAACGCGGCGAGCACGTGTCGCTCAGCGTCGTGCTCAAACCGTTCGGCCAGCCGGAGATCACCAGGACCATCGAGATCGAAGTGCCGGCCGCCTCTGATTTGATGCGCGAACTCAACGTCAGCGTGTTGGCCGGCGCCAACGCCCCCGCCGACATCGCGCCGCCGGACAGTCTGAACGATTTTCTGGACGCCATTCAGAAACGGCACCGCTCGACGGAGTTGGTGGCGCTCGTGCAATCGCCGACGCAAGGCTTGCAGTACCGGGGAAAACTTCTGAAACGGTTGCCGGCCAGCGCCCTCGCTGTGCTGGACGATTCCAGCCGCACCGACGTGATCAACGCCGCCGACATCCAGCAACTCGTTCTACCGACTGACTGGGTGCTGACCGGCCAAGCATCGGCCCGCGTCCCCATCCGACAGGAATGACCATGGAAAACCCGAAACCCGAAACCCGAAACCCGAAATCCCCCGTTGTGCGCCGGTCTCCCGACCGCGCACGCAGCTTGACCGCAGGTCTCCTGCTTCTTTCATCCTTCATCCTTCACCCCTCATCCTTTGCGGTGAAGACCGAACGGTGGGAACTGAACAACCCGGCCGACTTCATGCGCGGCAAACTGCAACGGCTGACCGTGTCCAGCGAAGGCCAACTCCATCTCGGCTACGGCAGCGCGAAACTCGGTGAATTCGCGAAGGAAGTCTGGTGCTCGACCGTGGGCCGCGACGGCACCATCTACTTCGGTACCGGTTCGCCCGCCGACGTGTACGCCGTCGGCAAGAACGGTCAGGCCACAAAACTTTTCGAGACCGAAGCGATTGCGGTGACGGCCATCGCGTTGGACTCGCGCGGCAACCTCTACGCCGCCACGATGGCGGAAGGAAAAATCTTCAAGATTCCCGCCGGCAAGGACAAGGAAGGCGCGGAGTTCTGCCGGTTGCGCGCGCCGTATGTCTGGGCACTGGCGGTGGACAAGCAAGACCGGCTTTTTGCCGGCACCGGCCCCGACGGAAAAATTTACCGCATCGAGCCCGACGGCAAAGCCGAGGAATGGTTCGCCGCCGAGGAGTCGAACATCCTGAGCCTCGCGCTCGACGCCGACGGCGCGCTGCTGGCCGGCGGCAGCGACCGCGGCCTGCTCTACCGGATCACCGAGAAAGGCAAAGGCGTCGTCCTGTACGAATTCAGCGAAGACGAAGTGAAATCCATTCTGGTGTCCGGTCGCGATGTGTACGTCGGCGCGAACAAGCAGAAGATCAAACGTCCACGACTGCCGGGCCAGCGTCGCCCCAGCGCGGCGGAGTTTGAGGATTTGACGCAGCGGCTCAGCAGCCAGTTCGGCGGACGCGTGACCGCCGAGGCCGGCGAGCGCGGGCGCGAAACGCCGATGGCGGCGCGATTGACGAACCTGCTGCAAGGCGCGCTGTACCTCCGCAACGCCGATGGCCGCGTGGATTAACTGGCCAACTGGGACAGCGAAGCGATTCTGAGCATGGGCCTCGACGCCGAAGGTGGCGTGATTACCGCGATGGCCGGCGCCGGTCGCGTCTATCGCGTGGTCGGAAACCAACTCTGGGAATTGCTCTTCGATTTCGACGAACAACAAGCATTGACGCTGGTGATGCGCGACGGACGGCTGGCGTTCGTCGGCACCGGCAACGTCGGCAGCGGCTATCTCGTGGACGCGAAGAAAGCGAACGACGGCGAGTTCACCAGCGAGGTGCGCGATTGCCGGTTTCTGACCACGTGGGGCAACTTATCATGGAAAGGTACCGGCACCGTGACGGTCGCGACGCGGACTGGCAACACCGCCTTGCCGGACTCGACATGGTCGAACTGGTCCGAGCCGCTGCGCAACTCACCCAGCAAAGTCACCAGTCCGCGCGGACGATTCATCCAAGTGCGCGCGCAACTTTCCAACAACTCCGCGCCCGAGTTGGACTCGCTCAGCCTCTACTACCAGATGCAGAACCAGAAGCCCGACATCAGCACCCTCGACATCGGCGAGGGACGCAAGCCGGCCACGGAGAAACCAAAACGCGATTCCGGTACAGAGAGCAAGTCGGACGCAACCGATTCTGGCACCGGCGATTCAGCCGTCGCGGCAGCCCTGCGCCAAGCCGGTGAGCGCAAGACGGAGGACTTCCGACCGAAACCGGCTTCCACAATCAAAAAGATTAGCTGGCGCGCCACCGACAAGGACGGCGACACGCTCGTCTACCGGCTCTATTACCAAGCGCAAGGCGACGAGTTCTGGGTGCCGGTGCCGTTGGACAAACCGCTCAAGACCACCGATTACTCGTGGGAAACCGAAGCGATCCCGGACGGCTGGTATCGCCTCAAACTCGTCGCGAGCGATGAGGAATCCAACCCCGCCGGCGAAGCGTTGACCGACGAAAAAATCAGCGACCCGGTCAAAGTGGACAACACGCGACCACAAGTGTTGCAGTTGTCCTTCGACCCCGGCAAGTCCCTGCTGACCGGCATCGCCCGCGACGCTCTGAGCTTGATCCGCTTTCTCGAATACTCCGTGGACGGCGGCGACTGGAAATTCTTCGCGCCGAAGGACGGCGTGTTTGACGACCGGGAGGAAGCCTTCGAGGTCAAGCTCGTTCCGCCGCTGGCTGCCGGGCCGCATTACATCGCCGTCCGCGCCACCGACGCCGAAGGCAACGTCGGCGTGGAGAAGACGACCGTGCGCGTGAAGTGATCCATCTCGAAAACGTCAGCGTCGAGTACCGGCTGAAAAGCGAGCGCGTGCAAGCGCTGCGCAACCTGAATCTCCACATCCGGGAAGGCGGCTTCGAGGCGATCATGGGCCCGAGCGGCTCCGGCAAGACGACGCTCATCCAACTTATTGCCGGCCTGCTCACACCCACCGCTGGCGATGTGATTGTCTCGGGGGAAAACCTCCGTGAGCTTGACGACCAACAAATATCTGCCTTCCGCAACCACACCATCGGGTTCGTCTTTCAGTTCTTCAATCTGCCAAGCTACTACACCGCTCTCGACAACGTGGCGTTGCCGCTGGTGTTCGCCGGCGTCCCGGAACACGAACGGCGCGCACGCGCCCACACGTTGCTGGACGAGTTCGGGCTTGCCGAGCGCGTGATGCACAAACCCGACCAGCTTTCCGGCGGCGAAGCGCAACGCGTCGCCATCGCGCGGGCGCTGGTGACCGGGCCGAAGATCATTCTCGCCGACGAACCGACCGGCAACCTCGACCGTGAGACCGGCTTGCGCGTGATGGAATTGCTGCAAAAGATCAACCGCGAGCGCGGCGTGACGGTGTTGCTCGTCACGCACGATGAAAAGGCCGCCGCGTTCGCGCAACGCATCATCCGCATCGAGAAGGGGGAGTTGGCGTGATCCGACGGCGCGACCAGGTGCGGTTGAGCGTGCAGAAGATCGGCCTGCGCAAAAAGCGTGCGGCGTTCGCCATTGTATCCGTCGCGCTTGGTGTGATCGTGGTGGTGACGGTCAACTCGCTCATGAAAGGCGTGCGCGACATGGTGGTCAACACGACTTGGACCGAGGAGATCGACAAGGACGTGATTAAAATGTACGCGAGAGAGAATCCGTACGATTACGCGCTCAGTGAAGAGGAGAACAAGCAGAAGGCGAAGAAACGGTTCCGGTTCCTGACCGAGTCGGATTTCGAGACGATGCGCGGGTGGTCGGACGTGGAAGCAGCCGACCACCCGGTAACGGTGCAGACGCTGAGCATCGATGCGTTCGCGAGCCGTCCGCGACCGGTGACGCAGGTGCGCGGCGTGCCGGAGACGATGCTGCGCCGGTACGTGAGCAATCCGGCGTTGCTGGCGGCGTGCAGTAACGCGATCCCGTTGGTGATCGGCGAGCGCAACGTGCGATTGCGCATGAACGAGAAGACCAAGAAGCTCGAGCTGGCGCCGGTCGTCGAACACGAGGCGTGGATGGGACGCGAGGTCACGATCACGCTCGGCGACAATTACGCAAGCCTGCCGCGATTTCGTTTCGACTACCCAAAGCGGGAGTTCCGCGCGGTGGACGAGCAAGACCTCGCGGCGCAACGGGAAGCGCTGGAGCGCAATTACCGGTCGCTGTACGACGGCACGATTTTCAGCACGACGTTGCCGTTGAAGGCCCGCGTCGTCGGGATTTGTCCCGGCAACGAGGTGTTGATGCCATTGGACGCGGCGGTGCTCTGCGAGAAATGGATCAGGCAACGAAATCAACTCGCCGCGCTCCGGCCCATGCGCGAGACCGACGAAGCGGTGTACGGTTCACAAGGCCGGCAGACGCCACGCGCCGGTGAGTTCAGCGAAGGCGTGGTGCTGGTCAAACAAGGCGCGAACATCGAAGCGGTGGCCAAGAAGATTGATGAGTTGGGATTCTACGCGGCCACACGCGCCCGGACATTCGAGAATCAGGCGCGGGCGTTCGACAATGGCCTGCGGGTCGTGAAAAAGATCGCGTTCGCGTTCGGCGCGATCATTCTCGGTCTGGCGTGCGGGTTGATGTGGAGCACGACCTCGAAGATCGTGTCCGACAGCCGGGCCGATATCGGTTTGTTCCGCGCGCTGGGCGCGACGAAGCGCGACATCCGGCGATTGTTCCTCGGCGAATCGGTGTTGCTCGGCGTGTTGGGAACGCTGACCGGCCTGTTGCTCGGTTGGGCGCTGGCAGCCGGTATCAGCCGTTGGGTGATCGGGTTTGCGCGCAAGGCGGCGTTCGATCCCGAGGAAGCGTTGCTGATTCCCGATTCGATCTTCTCGTACAATCTGCAGTTTTGCTTCCTGCTGCTGGCCGGCGCGGCGATCGTTTCTCTGCTCGCCGGTCTGCTGCCGGCCAACCGCGCCGCCAACGTTGACCCGGTCAAGGCGCTGAAGCGGGAATGACCGGCCAGGATTTTTACTGCCAGTCTAGAGGACGCGCGAGAATCTGTTTTTCATCTGCCAGATGAACGGGATGGCGTAAGTCACGACGAGGCCGCCGGTCAGCCACCACAGGTTCACGCCGGGGAACAGCACCTGCACCAACACGAGTGCCATCAATAAAAAAGCCACGCGACCCATCGAGCCCGGTATGAGTTTGAACAGTCCCGGCAACTGCTGCTGTTTCTCCAGCATCTCGTTTCGGCGCAAGGCCAGCATCTGTAGCCAGGCGAACGCGCTGCCAATTACCATGCCCAGGATCAGCCCCAGCCAAATTGATGTTTCCATGCTTGCCGCCTTTGCAAATTGTGGCTGTGCGGGACGTTTCCACGTCCCGCGCAGCTTGCTTGGAGTTACTTGTTCTGTTTCTGTCGTTTCCGTTACACCGCTGCTTCGGATCGTTCGTTCGTGCGGATGCGCACGGCTTGCTCGACCGGCAAAACGAAGATCTTTCCATCCCCTATCTTGCCGGTGCGCGCCGATTTGACGATGGTCGCAACTGCGTCCTCGACTTTGTCGTCGCCGAGGATGACCTCGAGTTTGATCTTCGGGAGGAAGTCCACGACGTATTCGCTGCCGCGATAGATCTCGGTCTTGCCTTTCTGACGACCGAACCCTTTGACTTCCGTGACGGTCATGCCTTCGATGCCGATCTCGGCCAGTGCGTCTTTGACCTCTTCGAGTTTGAACGGTTTGATGACGGCTTCGATTTTTTTCATTTGTGTCCTCGCTGATTAGTGTGTGTTTGCTGCGAGCGGTTTTTCCGAGGACGTCGCGCGACCGTGAGCATGCTCACGCGGGTGCGGCGTTTCCGAGTCCCTATCCATCACGAAGCCGTGATAGCCGTGGACGCCCATTTCGGGAATGTCCACGCCTTCAATTTCGATGGCTTCCTCTGGACGTTGTGTGCCGCCGGACAGCAGCGTCACAATCTTGAAGACGATGACCGTCGTCAGACCGATCACGATGACGTTGGTCGTCACGCCGACTACCTCGGCCCAGAACTGACTGATGCCACCGCCGTAAAATAGGCCTTTGACCGTGCCCGCGACGCCGTTCCAGCCGTCGCCGTAGGTGCCGTCCGCGAACAAGCCGATGGACAAGCAGCCCCACGCGCCGTTGACTCCGTGCACCGAGATCGCGCCGACGGGATCGTCGATCCGCATCTTGTCCCAGAAGTACACAGATTCGACGACGAGGATGCCGGCGACCAAACCGATGATGCAGGCACCGGCAGAGCTGACGAATGCGCACGGTGCCGTAATAGCCACCAGACCGGCCAGCATGCCGTTGCACATCATAGACGGATCGGGTTTCTTGGTACGGAACCACCACATCCACAGGCAGGACGCCATCGCGCCTGTTGCTGAAGCGAGCATCGTGTTCGTGGCAACCACGGCGATGCGCAGGTCGGTGCCGGCGAGCGTCGAGCCGGGGTTGAATCCGAACCAGCCGAACGCGAGGATGAACGTACCGAGGATGGCGTAAACAATGTTGTGGGCCGGCATCGGGTTGACGCTGCCGTCCTTGTTGTATTTGCCGTAGCGCGGCCCGAGCATCCACGCCCAAAACAGTCCAATCACGCCGCCCGTCATATGCACCACGGAGCTGCCGGCGAAGTCCACGTGACCGTGACCAAGACCGAAGTTCTGACCGAGCATGGCCAGCCAGCCGCCGCCCCAGACCCAGTTGCCGAAGAACGGATACATCACGCTGCCGACAAAGCAGCCGTAGAGGCAGAACGACGAAAACTTCCAGCGTTCAGCGCACGCGCCGGTCGGGATCGTGGCCGTCGTGTCCATAAACACCATCTGGAACAGGAACAACGCGAACACCGAGGCGTCATACGCGCCGCCCTTCAAGAAAAAGCCATTCAGACCACAGAGGCCGAACGGTTTGCCGAAGAGGTTGATGGTGAACTCATGATTCAGTCCGCCGTAGCCGCCCATCGTTCCGATCGGCCCGAGGCCGCCGAACATGAACGCAAACCCGCAGACATAGAAGCCGAGCATGCCCAGCGGATAGATCAGCAGGTTCATGGACATCGTGTGCGCCGCGTTTTTCGCGCGACACAAGCCCGTTTCCACCAGCGCAAAGCCCGCTTGCATGAACATCACGAGGAAGCCCGTAATGAGCGTCCACATGAAGTTAATGGCGACGCGGTTGTGCCCGATGCCATCGGCGAGCTTGACCGCCAGCGGCTCGATTTTCGCCTGCGCCAGATACTCGTCGTACGCCTTCTTGGCTTCCTCGTACGATTTGACCTTGCCGGCGTCCTTCTTGTCCTCGTCGCTGAGATCTGCCGGCGCACTCGCGACAAAGTGCGTGCCGCCGGCATCCTGAACGTCGCCTGCGTTGCCGGTCGCCGTGCCGGCCGGGTCGGGCTTCGGCGCGTCGTCAGCCCGGACGCCCCGCGCCAGCCCCAGCGTCACGACAAAGGCCAGCAGCATAATGCCGAGCCATTTCATTGTTCGATTCTTTGACTTCATTCTGTGCTTCTCCTGTTGGGGTCTTGGTTGTTTGATTTCAGTACAAATAGGCCACGCCGACACCGATGGTGAACTGGTCTTTCTTCGCACCGGCGCCGTCCGCGAAGATGTACTCGGAGGCGTGATCGTAACGAATCTCAGGACGAATCTGCAGGTTCGTGATCGGCGTGAAGTTCACGGTGCCCGTCAAGCTGGTGAGTTCCGTGTTGCCGGGGTCAACAGCGGGAGGACCTGCGAAGAACGACGTGGATGCGAAACCGCTGATCTCAGTTTGGCCGAGAAAATCCAGCGTCTTCTGCGGCAACTCCGCGCTCGGCAAGCTGACTTCCTGCGCGCTTCTGTTTTCGAGTTTGGCAATGCGTTTCTCCAACTGCTTGATGTGCTCCATCAACTCCTGCTCGTCGGCCCGCACAGTTACTTGCGTCGCCAGCAACGCCGCCAAACACACACCCAACACTCGCTCTCGATGGTGATGACTTCTCACAAGGCCCTCTGCTTTTGTTGTATTCGTTCTCAACCCTCGCTTCTCCAACAACGCTCGCGAGGGATTATGCAGCCGTTATGCCACGCGAACGACATGTCGTCACAACCGCCCACTCCGCAATAGCTTGTATGAAATCCACCTGTGTCACCGGGCGTACTTTTCAGCCGATTGCTAACCAACGTGGTCAAATCGCGACAGTCGGTCGAGCAGACTTTCTTGTGGAGTTCGACGCGCGCATGAGGCAAACTGCGGATGGCGATGGGGTTCGCCTGCAACTGCCCCTGAACTTCAGGGCGCTGATAACTCCTACCAACGCGGAGACGACTTTATGTGGACAGTGTTGTTTCTGGCAATCGGCGGAGCACTCGGCACCCTCGCCCGCTACGGGTTGAACGGCGTGATTTCCGCCCGCGTCGCCACCTTCCCGCTTGGCACAATGGTCATCAACGTCTTGGGCTGTTTCGCCATCGGCTTCCTCGCGGCCATCTCCGATCCTTCGTTCGGACGCACGTGGTTGAAAACGGGATGGCGCGATTTTCTCATGGTCGGCTTCTGCGGCGGCTACACGACGTTTTCCAGCTACGGCATTCAGACGCTGAATCTTGCGCGTGACGGCGAATGGCTGTTCGTCGCGCTCAACATCATCGGCTCGAACCTGCTCGGCCTCGTCGCCGTTTATCTCGGTTGGGTGCTGGGCCGCTTCCTGCAAGCGAAATTCCACGGAGGTGCATTGTGAAACTCGAGGGCGAAGGTTTCCTGTTGCGGGTTTATCTCGGAGAACAAGACAAGTGGCATCACGCACCGCTCTACGAAGCCATCGTGCTCAAGGCCCGGGAAATGGGTCTGGCCGGCGCCACCGTCCTGCGCGGGCCGATGGGTTTCGGCGCGCACTCGCACTTGCACACCGCCAAAATCCTGCGCCTCAGCGAAGACCTCCCGGTGCTGATCGAAATCGTAGACAAAGAAGACAAAATCAACGCGTTCATTCCGGAGTTGGACAAAATGCTCGGCGACGGCCTCGTCACGCTCGAAAAAGTCCACATCCTCACCTACCGCGCAGCCAAGAAATCGTGACCCGCAACGGCCAACGCCCACACTGGCTCAATCGCACGGTGCTCGGCATCGGGCTGGCGAGTTTGCTGAGCGATTGGTCGCACGAAGTGGCCACGACGATCCTGCCGGCATTTCTGGCGACGATGGGCGCGGCGGCGGCGTGGCTCGGCGTCATCGAAGGCGTGTCCGATGGTTTGTCGAGTTTCGCCAAGATGGGGTCCGGCTACTTCACCGATCAGGTGCGGCGGCGCAAACCCATCGCGGTGGCCGGTTACGTCGTTACGGCGACCGGCACGGCGTGTTTCGGATTGGCCACGCAGGCGTGGCACGTGTTGTTGTGTCGCGCGGGCGCGTGGCTCGGGCGCGGCGTGCGCACGCCGGTCAGGAAAGCATTGCTGGCCGCCGCCGTCACGCCGCAAACGTATGGCCGGGCGTTCGGGTTCGAGCGGATGATGGATACGTGCGGGGCGATTGTCGGCCCGGCCACCGGGGTGCTGTTGCTGACGGCGCTGCATTACAATTATTCGCGCGTGTTTTTTCTGACGTTGATTCCCGGACTGGCGGCGGCCGTTGTGATTGCGGTTTTGGTGAAGGAAACGGAGCGCGTTCACGTGCCGTACATCTCGTTCGGCGAACGGCTGGCGGCGCTGCCAAAGTCGTTCCGCAGGTTTCTGGTCGGGGTCGGCTTGTTTGGCGCCGGGGATTTCGCGCATACGATGTTGATTCTGCTGGCGACGCAGCGGCTCGGCGCGAAAGTGGCCGTGTCGCTGTACGTGCTGCACAACGTGTTCTATGCCGGGTTCGCGTTCGTGGCCGGCTGGCTGGCGGATCATTTCAACAAGCGGGCGTTGCTGGCCGGCGGCTACGCGCTGGCGGCGGCGACGGGGCTGGTGTTGGTGTTGGCGCCGATGACGTTGCCGGTGATGGTCGCGGTGTTCGCGTTGGCCGGTATCTACGTGGCGACGGAAGAGGCGCTGGAGGATTCGTTGGCGGCGGAGTTGGTGGAGCAGCAACATCACGGCATGGGATTCGGGATGCTGGCGACGGCGAATGGCGTGGGCGATTTCGTTTCCAGCGCGGTGGTCGGTGTGTTGTGGACGGCGTTTTCGCCGGCGGTCGGGTTCGGTTATGCGACGATTCTCTTTGTGGCCGGGGCTGTGGTAATATGGCGTTGGCGATGAGCAAACCGATTCGCGTCATTCAATATGGCCTCGGCGCGATTGGCCGCGCGGCGGCGCGGTTGGTTCTGGAACGACCGGGCCTACAACTCGTCGGCGCGGTGGACCGCGATCCGAAACTGGCCGGGCACGATCTCGGAGAAGCGCTCGGCGTCGGGCGCAAACTCGGCATCGCGGTGAACGACAAGCCGGTCGTTCTCTTCGCGCAAACGCCGGCCGATGCGGTGATTCATTGCACGACGTCGAGTTTTCTTGAAGCCTACGAGCAGCTTACCGAGATCGTGCGTGCGGGACTGCATTGCGTCACCTCCTGTGAGGAAGCGATGTACCCCTATTACCGGCACAAGGTGCTGGCCGGGAAGCTGGATGACCTTTGCATCCTGAAGGCGGTGGCGGTGGTCGGCACCGGGGTGAATCCCGGCCTCGTCATGGACACGCTGGCGCTGCTGTTGACGATGGCCTGTCAACGAATCGAGGCAGTGCGCGCGTTGCGCGTCGTGGATGCCGGTACGCGCCGCGAAGCGTTGCAGCGCAAAGTGGGCGCCGGTTTGACCGAGGCGCAATTCAACTCCCTGAACCAACAGCGCAAAGTCGGCCACATCGGTCTGGCGGAATCACTTGTGTTTTTGGCGGATGGTCTCGGTTGGACTCTCGACGAACTCAATGAGAGCGTCGCTCCGGTGATTGCCGAAAAGGCGATCAGGACCGAGTTTCTCACTGTCGAGAAGGGGGCCGTGGCGGGCGTGCGTCAGTTCGCGCGCGGCGTCCGCGCCGGCAAGGAAGTCCTGACGCTCGAGCTGCAAATGTACGCTGGCGCACCGAACTCACGCGACACGATCGAGATTGTCGGCGAGCCGCCGTTGCGGCTGGTCATCGAGGGTGGCGTGCCCGGTGATATTGCGACGCCGGCCATTCTGGTGAACACGCTGGCCCGACTCGTCGAGTGCCGGGCGGGGTTGCACACGATGCGCACGCTCGGCTTGCCGCGAGTGACCGCCTGACATGCCGAACATCGTTTACTTCGATCTGGAGACGCAGAAGAGCGCGGCCGAAGTCGGCGGCTGGAGCAAGAAACAGGACATGAAAATGTCGGTCGGCGTCACCTTCAGCACGCGCGACGGCCAGTACAAGATTTTTCACGAGACACAGGTCAACGATCTCATCAGAGATCTCATGCGCGCCGACCTTGTGGTCGGTTTCAACATTATCAATTTCGATTACGAAGTGCTGGCCGGCTACTCGCCGCTGGATTTGCGCACGGTGCCGACCCTCGATTTGATGACGGACCTCGAAGCCAAGCTTGGTCACCGGCTGTCGCTGGATTCGCTCGCGAAGGCGACTTTGGCGGCGCCGAAGGTCGCGGACGGCATGCAGGCGTTGCGTTGGTGGAAGGAAGGCAAGCTGCTGGAAATCGCCGAATACTGTTGCTTCGACGTGAAAATTACCAAGGAACTCCACGAATTCGGCCAACAGCACGGCGAAGTCTTCTACATCGATCGACTTGGCCAGAAGCGAACCGTGAAGGTGAAGTGGTAGGCAGTGCGGTCGTAAAAAACCGACAGCGCAGAGGATACTCCCAGACGGTTAGACCGGTCATCCCGCTTGTTGACGACACCGCTAAAGCCAACCGGATTCTGCTGAGCTACTGAAAACACCTTGGATACGCCGGCTCATGCAGCCGCAATAGTTACTGAACGGCCCGCAATTGCGCCAGCCCGTGCTGCGCCTCGACATAATCGGGCTTAATCTGTAACGCCTTCTCGTACTGAGCGCGGGCCTCGCTGACATGGCCCGCTTGCTCCAAGGCCATCGCTAGATTGCAGTGAACTTCTGGAGAATCCGGCATCAGACGAAGCGCCTGCTCGTAGTGATTGATCGCGTCCTGAAACCTGCCTGCGATTGACAGTGCGCTCCCCAAGTTGTTGTGCGCCTCGGCATAGTCAGGGTCGATCTGCACCGCCTGCTCAAAATTCACGATTGCACCCTGAAGCTTGCCCACCTGCGCCAAGGCGACTCCCAGGTTGTAATGCGTCACGGCAGAGTCCGGGTTGATCCGCAACGCCTGCTCGTAGTGTTCCATCGCAGCCTGGATTCTGCCGACTTGCAAAAGGGCGTTGCCCAAGTTGTTGTGTGCGTCAACGTAGTCAGGTTTGATCCGCAACGCCTGTTCGTACTGTGCTATTGCCTCATGAACTTCACCGGCCCGCGATAGGTCACAACCTAGGTAGTTGTGCGCCACCCAAGCATTCGGATTCTTTGCGATGGTGTCTCGCCAGAGTGTTTGGGAGTCTGCATAAACACCCCCCCGTTTCCAGGTAGCCACTCCCAGCACTATCAATACGACCGCGCCCACCGAGAGCCCAACATAACGGCCACGCGCACCCATGCGCCGGCAAATCGTCTCCCCGCCGGCCACCGCCAAAGCAATCACCCCGGCGATTGAGTAGTACTGCCAGTGGTCGGCCACCAACGAGAATGCATAGAAAGCTATATCGAAGAATCCCAACACCGGAATGAGCATCACCGCAAAATACCCAAGCCCAAATAAGAGCGGTCGTCCCCACGTGTTGCGTTTCCGCCAAACAACCATGAAGCAGCCCACGAGGATCACTCCCGGTAGGTAGGCCAGCCACTGAGAGGCATTGATGTTCCAGCGAGGATACACCACGGTCAGATCCAACGGCAGGATCGCCTTGGACAGATAGAACCACGGCACCCATCCGGCCGCAACGACGCGACAAAGGAAACTATCAGTACGGACGGTGCCCCCTCCCAAGGCCCGATTGTATTGAAACCAGATCGTCACCAATCCGAAGGCAAGTGAAAGGGCAATGAACGGCACGGCGCGCAGGAGGTCCTTCCTTCGCACTCTGCCGTACGACCACCACGCGCAGCCGAGCAGCACCACGGGGAGCATGACCACCGCAGCCTTGCTCAGCAAGGCGAGCACAAACGCCGCCAATGATAAGCCATACCAGCCTCGTCTATCTTCTTCGTCGAACCTCAGATACAGAAGAATCGCCGTCGCGAAGAAGAGCATCGAGAGCGTATTCTTCAGTTCGCTGATCCAAGCCGCTGTCGCAACGTTCACGGGGTGAATTGCAAACACCAGCCCCGCCAGCCAAGCTGCCGGAACCTTCAGCCTTCGCAAGATAATCCACACCAACACCGCATTGACGGCGTGCAATAGCACGTTGACCACGTGGTAACCCATCGGGTTGGCACCCCAGAGCCGCCACTCCAGCCACCATAAACTCGACGTTAGCGGATAATAATCGGGTGCTTCCGTCGTGAACCAGAACCGATAGAGTCCGTCGCCAGCTCTAATCAGCCGGTTGTGGGTGATAAGAAGCGCGTCATCGAAGACGAATCCGCCGCGCATCGCGGGCAGATACGCCACAATCGTCAGCAACACGATGAGCGCCGCGGGCCGACCTTGCAGTTTCCAGTCGCCATTCATTAGGCCGCTATTTCACCTGCCGTGCGACCCGAATGTCAACGGCTATTCTCAGACGGTTCGCTCGACGGCTGGCATTCGGCTGGCTCGCGTGCCCGGTCCAGACGGAAAACGGAAGCGCTGGTGGCCTCAACCGGGTGTTGAGACACACCAGCGCTTCGGATTCGTCAGCTGCCGTTATGGTATCAGCACACGGACGCGATAGTACCGAGCCGGGCCGGTCGCCCCGTTCGTGTGCACGAAGGTGGCCGTCTGGCCGAGGCCGGTCCCGCCACTGAGGACGTTGGTCTGACCGGTGCTCACGAAGTTATTCGTGTAGCTGGGCGGCGTGCCCGTCGTGGAATAAAGAACGTTGGCGTAGCTCGACGGCCTGCCGGATGCGCTGTCACCGCTGGCACCCAGATACGTTATCGTTACGTTAGTGCCGTCCGTCCTCACGATGCTAGTGATCTTCAGGCGCGCCGCGTTGTTGGTCGGGTTGAAGCCCGCCAAGAACTCGTTCGTGTTACTCATCCCGTCATGATCCGGGTCGGCATTCGGTGCCGCATTCGGGCCATCAGCGGGGAAGTAGAACGTCTGCCATGTGGTGAACGGATCCGATGGACCTCCGGTAGGGAGGTCATTGAAGGCGTCGGTATAGTTGGTCGTGACGCACATCTTGGAGATGGCGATGCCCGCCTGGTAGTTAAAGGCGGCATTATCGAACGTGTTGCCGATTTGGGCGCTCCCGACGTTGAAATCGGACCCGCTCACGAGGGTCATCTTCACGTCGGCATTGGCCGTGTTCAGTGTCCCATTGGGTGGATTGACGTACACGTAGCTGTTGGTATTCCCAACTTCGCCCTGGACAATGATGTTATAAGCCGTGCCGTAGCTGCGAGCAGTCGCGCTGAATACGTTCGTATTAGCGGTTATGCCGTTGTTGCGGATGCCGAATACGAACCCGCCGGTGCCGGTATCCCTGACAGTGAGAGAGTCGCGCGCGTAACCGACACCATTCGCGCTCTGGAAGAACGTCCAGATTCGCGACGGGCTGAACGTACTCGCCGGCGCGGCGCTGGTGACGGTGATCGACATTGCGCAGAACATACTGCGAGTCGGCGTGTTGGTTGCGACGAGTTGCGGGAAGTTCTTGGTGGGTTCGTCACCCGCTGCCTGTACCGTGGTCGCTGCAACCCAGACTGCGCCGTCGTGGACAAAAGGCTCGTTGAAGCTTCCTCCAACCGCCGCCCAGCCATTCTGACCCTGAAGGTTGGCGTTTTGGGTGTACGTGCTGAAGTCGTCGCAGAAGAACTGGAAGCCGACGCCGAGGAGCACGGAGCGCGTGTCAATCACGGAGCTGGTGCCGTTGCTGAAGACGATCGTCTCCGTATAATTGCTTACCGCGAGGGTATTGGCCACTGCCTGGTTGATTGAGGCGGTGATAATCGTGCTGCCGCAGGCGCCCAACGAGACAGTGGTGGTGCCGAGATTCAGCCACGTTGAGTTGTTCAGCTTGCTTATGTTCAACGTGATGGCCGGGCCGGTCTTCACCGTGTAAACCTTGTTGGACGGTGTGAACGGGCCGGTGGTGGGCGGTCCCAAGGCGGTATAGTCAGTCAACGGGCTGATCGTCTGCGGGTCCAAGAACAGCGTCACCGCCCGTGTGGTGGTGCCGACAACGCTGGTTTTGTTGCTGAACGTGATCGTGGCCGGGTTCGTGGCGGCGGACAAGCCGGTGATGTCCCCCAATGTGACGGTGATATTGGCGTTGCCCATGATGCCGAGTGTGCCGTTCTTATCGGACAAGTTCACCCAAGCGGCATCAACCATCGCTGTCCAAAGTATGGTGGAGGTGCCCGGGTTGGCCAGTGAGAAAACGTCGGTTTCCGTCACATCCGGACAGCTGGTCAACGCCTTTGCAAAGACGTCTATGGCCGGTCCGACCGAGAGCCGGCCCGCGCCGCTGGGAAGGGCTAGGTCGCTGTTGGTGGTTGGGGCCAACACGATGCCGCGGAGAGCTTTCTTGGTGGTTCCGTTCACGATGAGCGCGAGGTCGCCGCCGTCGGGAGCCACATGGTAGCCGGTCGTGTCCGTGACGCGAGCGATATTATTGCCACCGGTGAGGGTTGTACCACCCTGGGTGATGTAGAGCACCACATTGGTCTGGTTGCCAATAATGTTCCTCACTCCGGTCAAGCCGACCGCTGCCTGAACCCCCGCGATGGCTCCATCATTGACCCAAGTGCCGCTGACCAAGGAATACTTCGCCACGTGACCCAAGGTGCCGTCCGCGACATAAAGCGTGTCGAGCGGATCCGCTCCACCGGCTTTCAGCTTCAACATGAGGAAGCCCTCCGGACTCGGTTCGTTCACGGCTTTGAGAAATGAACTAAGGACATCGTTGGTGGCGGTGGGCAACTGACCCGGCACGTTATTCGTACAAATGACGACACTTTGGGTGACGCTACTCGGGTTGTTAATATCAAAGTAAAGTTGACTGTTGAATATGTGGAGTTGCCGGACGTTGCCGAGAGTCGTCTGAACTTGTGTGGAATCCAATGACCCCCGAGTCCCATATTGAACGCCGCCGCTATCGCCGGCAGTCCAAATATTGGTTCCATCGGGACTGACCGCGGCGCGCACTTCCACACTATCGAAGTCGGTGTTGGTGCGAGTGGTCGTGGTGTCGCTGTTGCCTTGGCCGTCCACCAAGCCCGTCACGCGAGGCACCGAGGAGGCAAAGTTTCCTTGTACCGAGGTATTTGTGAATATTCCCAAGTCCGTTCCGTACCCATTCACCAGAATGAATCGGCCGTCCACCGAGCGAGTGATCAAGCCGCTGCCGAAGGCGGTACCGCTGCCGATCAACGGGCTTTGCGCGCCGAAATAGTTGGTCCGCAACATGACTGACTGAACGAATGTTCCGTTCGTCTGGTACTCGTCCAAGAAGACAACGTTGCCCCTGTTTGTCAGAGTTGCCACCCCATCGCCGACACGATAGACAACGATGTTACCGTCCGTGAATTGTAGCGCGAACATCGTCATCCCGGTTGCCAAGGCAATGAACGCCGTCATCAAACTGAGAATCTTCTTCATTTTCCTATTTCTCCCATTCCCCACATCTTTTGTTACATTCAACTTCCAGTTTACGAAAACTGCCTATCGCATAAGTGTCAAGTCGGCGCACCTGCATAAGGAAACCAATGAATTTTCGTACCGACCTTCCAGTCGCCAGAGAGTTTCGTCGAGTCTTCCTCGGCGACTATGCTATTGCACCCGGGGTTCGCGGCCCTGCAATAGTCTTGAAACGCGACCCAACTTGCATGTCCGTCTACGAAAGTGAGATTGGAACCGTCGGAATGACGAGCGGGGGCGTACTTCCCATTCGTGGCAGAGAAGGTGCCTTCGTTCTCACAAAACATTATCGTCTCGGAAGGCTTAGTACAGTCGCCGCGCTTGAATAAGGGGGTGCCGTTCGGATCCATCCGATTATTCATCCCATACATATAGTAAGGATTACTATCGCTAAGGTTCGCAGCAGACGGACACTTGGTGGCGCTGGGGCATGAATAGATCGACTTTGCACTAGCCACCGGTGGTTTTCCTGCTGCATAGAGCGTGATCAACGAAGGCGCGTTGATATACGGCGGGAGTACGTTATACCAAGCATACGGCGACGCACTCACGGTAGTACCGCTTCCTTCGGGAGGCAAATAATCCTGCCAATCATCCGCGTACATCCCCACCGCGAGACCCCATTGACGCATATTACCAAGACAACTGGTGGCATTCGCCTTCTGCTTCGCCTTGTTCAACGCCGGCAAAAGCATTCCGGCAAGAATGGCGATGATGGCGATAACAACGAGTAGTTCGATCAGAGTAAACGCCCGAAACCCCGCCTTGCAACGGCCACCTAAACGCCACATACGTTTCATCAAGATTCTCCTCTCAATCCGGGTCATGCTAGCACACAGCCGAAATTCTGTCCAGTAAAAGAATTCGGCCTACTCACCGGCTTCAAGGATGCGCCGAAACTCAGTATCCGCGCCGCTTTCAAGCGATCTTGCGCTGGAATCGCAGCGCGCAGAGCGAAAACAGGATCGCGCCCATCGCCGCCAGCACGGTGAGATGAAACCAGTACTCCAGCAGTCCCGCACCGCGCAGGATGATCGCGCGCATGAGTTCGATAAAGTACGTCGCCGGCAACAGCGTGCTGATCGCGTAAAAAATCCACGGCATTGTCTCACGCGGAAAGATGAATCCCGAGAAGAAGATGGACGGCAACAGTATCGTCATTGCCATCTGAAACGCCTGATTCTGGTTCTGCGCCTTGGTGGACACCAGCAGCCCCAAACTGAGCAACGCGAAGATGTACAAGAACGCCGCCAGAAACAGGGTGACGATGCTACCGTGAATCGGGACGAGGAAAACCCACCGCAGAATCACAAACAGAAAGAGCGCCATCGTCATCGAGATGCACAGATACGGCACCAGTTTGCCCAGCATCAGTCCCCAGCGCGACAGTGGGCTGACGAGCAAGTTCTCCAGCGTCCCGCGCTCGCGCTCCCGCACAATGGACATGGCCGCCGCAAACACCGTGGCGATCTGCAACGCTGTCCCGATCACGCCCGGCACAAAAAAGTTCGGCGCGCGCATCGACGGGTTGTAAAGCACTTGCGGCCGCACTTCGATGGGCAAGTCGCTGCGCCCCGTCTCGCCGAGCAACAGGTTCACCGAACGCCGAAACGCCACGCCGAGCGCCGTGTTCAACGCCTGCAACGCCGTCGTCGAGTTCGAGCCGTCAATGAGCACCTGCACGGTTGCCTTGTGGCCGGCGCGCAGATTGCGCGTGAAATCCGGTGGGATCTGCAGCCCCACGTACGCCTTGCCGCGACGCACCGCGGTTGACAACTTCTCGATGCTGCTCACCTCGCGCACCACGCGAAACGTCTGCGTGTTCACAAACGCGTCGATGAGTTGCCGGCTCTCCACCGTGCGGTCTTCGTTGTACACCACCATCGCCATGTGCTTCACGTCGTTGTCTAGCGCAAAGCCGAACGCGATGATCTGCAGTAAGGGCGGAAAGAACATGAAAAACAGCGTGGTGCGGTCGCGCAAGACGACGATGAACTCTTTGTAGAGGATCGCTCCAAAACCGCGAAAAGGCCCGTTCACGAATCACCTCCGTTTGAGTGATGTGCCGTCAGCGCCACGAACACGTCTTCCAACGATGGCGCGATGGGGCGGACGTCAATCTGATGTATCCCTACGCCGGCCAATGTGTCCCGAATTTGCCGCTCCGGCATCGCCTCTTCGACCAGTAGATGCATGGACTGCCCGAAGACCGTGGCGGACTTCACGCCGGCCAGTTTCCGCACCGCTTGGAGCCCCACGGTCACGTGCTCGCAAGTTATATCAAGCCGCTTCGTGCCGGTGGGGTTGACTTCCGGCAACAATTTCAAGTCATCTGGCGCACCACAAATAATGAGTTTGGACATGAAAATGTAACCGATGTGCGAGCAACGCTCGGCTTCGTCCATATAATGCGTCGTCACAAACAACGTCACGCCCGCGCTGGAAAGTTCGAAGAGCAAATCCCACAACTCCCGGCGCGCCACCGGGTCGATGCCCGCCGTCGGTTCGTCCAGAAACAGCACGCTCGGTTTATGCACGAGCGCGCACGCCATCGCCAGCCGCTGCCGCCAGCCGCCTGAAAGCAAACTTGCACGCCTGTCCAGATACGGCTCGATATGCGTCAGTGCGACAAGCTCGTCGCGACGTCGTTTCGCCGCCATCTTGTCCAAACCATAGAGCCGCCCGTAAAATAGCAAGTTCTCATTCGCGGTCAGCTCGTCGTACAGCGAGAACTTCTGCGACATGTAGCCGATTGTCCCTTTGATCGCGTCCGTCTCCCGGGCCACGTCGTGGCCGGCAATCCGTCCCGTGCCTTCCGTCGGTTCAAGAATGCCGCACAACATGCGAATCACCGTCGTCTTGCCGGACCCGTTCGGGCCGAGGAAACCGAAGATGGAACGTTTCTCGACGGCGAAACTGACGTGATCCACCGCGGTGAAGTCACCGAAGCGCTTCGTGAGGTTCTCGCATTCGATCATCACATCCCGGGGCATGGCGGCCAATTGCATCCTATGTTACTGACTCGCTCGGAGTCGCGCGAGCGCGTCTTGTGCTTCGGCGTAACCGGGATTGAGGTGCAGCGCCTGCTCGTACTGTTGCATCGCATCCTTGATTTGGCCCGCTTGGAGTAAAGTGTTCCCCAAGTTGTAGTGCACCACAGCCGAATCCGGCATGAGGCGCAGCGCCTCCCTGTAGTGCCTGATCGCATCCTCAACGTTGCCAGCCTTGAGCAAAGCCCCCGCCAGATTGTTGTGCGCCACGGCGATATCCGGCTTGATGCGGAGTGCCTGCTCATAATGCGCAATTGCCTCCTGTAACCTGCCGGCTTGCCCCAAGACGGCCCCCAGATTGCAGTGCGCTTCGGCGTAATCGGGCTCCATTCGGAGCGCCTTTTCGAAGTGTCCGATCGCCTCCTGAGTTCTGCCCCATCGCTGCAAGACAGCTCCCAAGTCATTGTGAAACTTGACGGAATACTCAACGCTTGCGAGCAGGTTGAACACCAGCGAGAATCCCAGCAACAAGCCCCAGCCCCAGCGCACCGCACGCCGCCAAGCCGCCCGGTGCAACAGCGCGCGCTCCAGTCCGAGAATGCCAACCACGGCTAGCCACACTAGTGGCGGCAGGAACTCCACTTCATAGCGGATGCACGTGCTCCAGAAGAAGCTAATGGTCAACGCGCAAATCCCAAAAAGCATGGCCACCGCCGCGAAGAACCCGTGTAGGATAGGGCGCGTTTCCACCGACCTGCTTCGCCAAGCCAGCGGCACGGCCAGCGCCAGCCAGACTAGTGGAATGTTGCTCAGGACACCGTAGGGAGATTCAAACCGCCCATGCCCCGCTGGCAAAGCCGGCACGGCGATTTCATGCACGAAGGGGAAACGGTCCCTCCAGCGCGCTGGCTCCAGAAAATAGACGCGGAAATTGAACCAGAGATAATGCAAACTGAAGAATTGTATCGTGTCCTGCCGCTCTCCGGCCAACTGGTAGTGCTGCCCAAACTCCAGCGGATTATCGAATCGCATCGCGTTGTAGAGCATCAGCCCCAAACCGATGAGTAGAATCGGGCCGATCGCCGCCATCACCGTCGGCCCAATCGGCCGTCGCTCACGCCACGTTTGAGCCACCGGCACCAGCAAGATGATCGCACCGAACAGCAAAGAGGGCCGCGCCCCCACCGCCAACCCGTATGCCACGCTCGCCATCGCCAGCCACCGCCACCGCCGCTCAGGCTCATGCAGCGCGCACCAGATCGCCGCCAGCGCCAGCGTCGTCAGCATGTACCCGCAACTGATCGATACTTCGTAAACATCCGACCGCGATAACAACATCGGCACGCCTGTCGCCAAGCCGAGTGCGAGAGCGCAGGCCGCCAGCACTGCGAGGCTAACTTCAGCAAAGTAGCGCCGCCACAACGCGTGCAGTAGCCAGACACTTGTCAGAAATCCCATGCCACAAAAGATCGTCACGGTTTGACTTTGAAAGAGGTAGTGGCCGGTCAGCGCGACGTACGGCCAAAACAAAACCAAGGCCGGTGTGACTCCGAAGTACAGATACAGCCTGCCCTTGTAATAGCTCAAGTCGTGGAGCCAGTAAGGCGGAGCCCGATAGGGAGCATTAGCCGCAGGATCGTACGGGTCGGCGAGGCGTGCGAGCCCGGGCGGCACCTCTTTTTTCAAGCTGAGCTGACCGGCACGAAAGCCCTGCACCAATAGATTGTAACAAGCGTCAGCCGCATCCCCGCCCGACGATTCCCACGCGCCCGGTTGGGTCATATACGCGCAAACCCCGATGACTAGCATGCACACCGCGGTCAAGACTCCGCATTGTATCCATCTAAACTTTGCTGCCGAGATGTTCACATTCCTTTCTGGCCGCCGGCGATCCGCCCTCCATGAAACTCAGGAAGCGACTCGGACATTGCGTACACGAACAGCGTGCTATCAATCCGAATCATGACGGTGCGTGTCGCCCTTAGCCAAGAATAATCGGGTGACATCAAATGAGATGCGGAAACAACCAGCAACCCCTCGCGAAGTTTGCTTGCCTGCGCCGCCGTCACCAAGTCACAGGGGATCTCCAAGTATTGAACTTGCGCCGGAGTTCGGACGCAATCGAGGTAAATGTGGCTGATGTGATTTTGTTTCATCCACCGTTTCACCCGTTTGAGGTTCTGGCCCCAGTCGAAATTGGAATCCACCAGGTAGTCTTGGCCGTGAGATGAACCACCGACGATCTCGCTGAAATACGCAATGTAATCGGCACGCGCCAAAAAAGCCGCAATCACGAGCCACGCCGTGAGCAGCCACCCCATCACTTGCGACCGCAGTTTCATTTGACCGAACTCGATTCCGACCACCACCGCCAACAACGGATAGATGGGCAGGATATGGCGGATCCCAATCGTCGCCTTGTTGGTCATGGCAAAACCCAAGTAAACTGCGGCGGCGATCACCGGTACGGCTTCGCCGAAGCGCCATTGGCGGACACGCCGAAGCGCCAGCGCGCTCGTGGACGCCATCAGCACCAGCAGTGCGACCGGTGTCTTGAGTAACATCGCGACCGGATAGTAGTACCAGTAACCCTGATCCGACCACTGACCGAGAAAGTAAGAGTTTTGTCCCCGTTCCACGTGCATCAGCACGAGGGTCAGCCCTTTGAAATACTCCCGGGGAATCAGCAACCACCGCATCCGTACAAACCACTCCGGCACCCGCAGCCGCTGCGCGTCTTCGACCGCGAGCGAAGGCGCCGGCAACCAGTGCGGTGCATACAAAACCAGAACCGTTGCCCAAGCCACACCGGCCACCAGAAACAGATTCCCAAGAAGCTTTCGAACCGGCACCTCACGAATAGAACGCGCCCACCACCAAGCCGCCACCAGCATCACGCCGAAGATGGGAACGAGAATGATTGCCGTGAACTTTGTGAGCAACGCGCCACCGAAAGCCAATCCCGCAAACGATGCCGTTCGCGGTCCCGGCGATTCGAGAAAGCGCGCGAACATCCAGACTGCCAGCGGCAACATCAAGGCAATGCCGGGGTCGGTGATGACCAGATGACCGTACGCCAGCGCCAACGGATTGAAGTACCACGCGATCATCGCCAGTAGCCCGCCGGTCAAGTTGCTCAGCGACCGGGCCCAAAGAAACACCAACAAGCCGGTCGCCAGCGTCACTAACGCTTGCATGAATCTTCCCCAGAACAACAACGCGTCGGCGTCGTTCTGCCGGCCATACAGCAGCCGGTTGCCGAACGATCCCGTCTCGATCAGCGGATACCGGTAAAACTGCTCGCCCGGCACTGGCTTGACCGTACGATCCACCGACCGGTGATCCCATCGCTCCTCGTACGACGCGAAAATGTCGTCGAAGAATTCCTGTGTCTCGGGCGGCATCTTCACATCGAGAAACAACAACGGGAACGCGCTCCACAGTTGCATCAACGGCGGGTGATCGGCGTTGAGGAAATAACGCTGCCCCTGCCAGTAGGTATATCCCGCACCGAGAAAATTCGCTTCGTCGATGGTCGCGCTGTCCTCGTGCATCGGCCCCCACATCAACGCCAGCGCGACTCCGAGTACCAACGCAACGGCGACCCACGGCAGGTAAACTTTCCGGCCATATGGCTTGCTGTCGATCATCTTTGGCCTGAGGTCCTACGCGGTTGCAGTCGCGCCAATCTGTCTTGCGCCTCGACAAAATCGGGTTTGAGACGCAACGCCTGCTGGTACCGTTCGATTGCCTCTTGAACCCTTCCCAATCGTGCCAGTGCGCCTCCCAGATTATAGTACGCGATTGCGTAATCAGGCTGGAGCCGCACCGCTTGCTCGTAGTGTCGAATCGCATTATCGAGTTTACCCACTTGTGCAAAAGCATTACCAAGGTTGTCCTGTGCTTCGGCATTGTCGGGTTGGATCTGCAGCGCCTGCTCCCACTGATCAATCGCCTCCTGAACTCTGCCCATCTGAATCAGGACGACCCCGAGGTTGTTGTGAGCCTCGGCGAAATCAGGTGCGATCCGCAGTGCCTCATTAAAGTGCCCGGTCGCCTCCTGTAGTTTGCCTGCCTGCCCTAGGGCGACGCCAAGATTGTAGTGGGCATCCGCGTAATCGGGGTTGATTCGCAACGCCTGTTCGTACTGCCCAATTTCTTCCGTGAACTTTCCCAGTCTCCCCAAAGCGACTCCCAAGTTGTAGTGCGCCCGCGGGTTGTTAGGGCACTTCATCACAGTATCCCGCCAAAGCGCCACCTCAGAGTTGTAATCCTGATTGCGGTGGACGGTCTGGATTGTGAGGAGCACCACCACGAGCCCGCCGGCCGCGCATCCGAGCACCCGTCCTTGCTGCCCGCTGAATATCCGTTTCCCGATCTCGAAAGCGCCGAGCACGACAATCGCGATCAAAGCCACCAACGATAGGTACATACGATGTTCGGCTATCGTCTGCGTTGCCACCGGCAGCACGCTGGAAGTTGGAATGAGAATGCCAAAGAACCAAGCGCCGAGGAAGCCCACCGCTGGCCACCGCCAAAGCGCGATCGCCGTGCTGATCAGTAGGGCGATCACGGCAAGCGCGCAAGGCACAACCTCACCGACGCTGCTCGCCACACCGATTCCATAGTCGAATACCAGCGGATGCGGCCAGACGGACAGGCGCACGTAATGAGCAATCGCTTGAAATTGCGTAAGTGCATACGCTTGCCAGGTGACACCGGCGCCAAAGCCTGCCGAGCCGCCTCGGTTGCCGGCTGAAATCACGAGGTAGCTCAACGGAATCCATGTGGCGGCCAACGCGACGTACAGCCGCCAGCGACGCCGCCACGCCTCCCGAAACGAGCCCGAAAGAAACGTGCGATCATAAAGAAACACGAGCAATGGAGCAGAGCCGATCACCTCTTTGCTGGCAACCCCAAGCAGACACGACGCGACCGACAAGACGTACCAAGCATTCGACGAATCCGTCTCCGCCCCACGGATGGCACAATAGAGAGTCAGCAGGTAGAATAACCCCATAAGCGACTCCGCGCGCTGCGAGACGTACGCCACCGACTCGGTTTGCAAGGGATGGACGACCCAAATTATCGCAATGGCCAGTGCCAAAGGCTGCGCTGCCGCGCCGAAGCGCTGGCGCAATGGTTCCTGCAACAATGTTCGCCGCACAATCCCCAACAGGGTCAAGCCAGCCAAGGTGTGTATGGCGAGGTTCAGCACGTGATAACCCAAGACCCGGGTTCCGCCGATCGCGTAGTTGACTGCAAACGACCAATTGATCATGGGACGACCAGCGACTGTTGTGCCACTCCCACGAGGCGGGCTCAGCGCTTGCCACACCGGCCAAAGACGGTGAATCGTCGGGTTCCGAACAACGCTTCCCCAATCATCGAGAAGAAACACCCCTTCGAAGCTGTTCTGATACGCGCTGAGACTAGCGGCGATCACGAGCAAGGGAATCAACTTCTGCATCTTCAACGGTCGGAGATTACCGAAACTCCACAGCCGCGACTAGCTCATATGTTTAGTCCGTCTGGCCCGTGCTGTGTACGATCTCCAAATCTCACCTTTTCGGATCTCACGAGCAACCGGTTAGTGGGCCGCCTGCACTCGCGCCAACTCATTCTGTGCCTCGATCATCTTGGGATCGAATCTTAACGCCAATCGAAACTGTTCGGCTGCCTCCTCGATCTTGCCGGTTTGCTCTAGGGCTAGTCCCAGATCGTAATGAACCTCAGCCCAACCGGGTTTCAATTGCAGCGCCCGCTCCCACTGCTCGATCGCCTCGTTGATGCGGCCTCGAAGCATCAGTGCGTGTGCAAGATTGCCACGCACTTCAGCCTGACTGGAGTCGATGCCCAATGCGCGTTCGAGTTCCGTGATTGCTTCATCGATTGTGCCGGCTTGGGCGAGCGCGATTCCCAGGTTGCTGTGCACTTTGACGAGGTCGGGTCTCATCCGAGCTGCCGATTCGAGTTGCCCGATGGCCTCTTGCAGTTTGCCGGCATGCAGCAGAGCCGTGCCGAGATTGTAGTGTGGCATCCAACCATCCGGATTCTTGCTCACAGTGTCTCGCCACAGCGTTTCTTCAGATGCGTAGACGCGGCTCCGTTCCCAAGTGGCCACGGCGAGCAGCGCCACCACCACGGCCGCCGCGATTCTGATATGCTTCCATTGGCCGATGACCGCGATCACGAGGGCGATCACGCCAACGATCGAATAATACTGCCAAGGATCGGCCACGAACGAGTACTGATAGAAATCCTGATCGAAGAAACCAAGAACCGGGAAAAGCATCGCGACAAAGCTGCCGAGCGCGAAGAGCAGCGGGCGTCCCCACGTTTTCCGCTTCCACCAAAAAAGCGCGAAGCAACCCACGAGGAGCACCCCGGGAAGAAAGGAAACCCGGCCCCATCGCGGGTACACCGCGCTCAGATTGACGGGCAGGAGCGCTTTGTACAAGTAGAACCACGGCGTGCAACCGGCAACGGCCAGCCGGCCAAGAAAGCCCTCTGCACGGACCGTCATCCCCCTTAATACGTTGTGGTGCTGAAACCAGACCGTCACCAGTCCGAACGCCAACGACAATATAAAGAATGGAATACTGTGCAAAAAATCCTGCCCCCGCAGCCGGTCCCGCCGCCACCACACGCACCCCAGCAGCGCCACCGGCAACATGACGACTGCGCTCTTGCTGAGCAGCCCCAGCAGAAACGCGGCCCACGAAAAACCGTACCATTTCCACCGACCCTGCTCGTCGAACTTCAAATAAAACAGGATCGCCGCCAAGCAGAACAGCATCGACAGCGTGTTCTTCTGCTCGCTGATCCAAGCCACCGTCGCCACGTTGACCGGATGAACCGCAAACACGAGCGCGGCCAGCAAGGCTCCCGGCACGTTCAGGCGTTGCAGAACTCTCCAAACCAAAACCGCGTTCACGGCGTGCAACAACACATTGACGACATGATAACCCGTCGCCGCCTCGCCCCACACCCGCCACTCCAACCACCACAGGCTCCACGTCAGCGGATAGTAATCCGGTGCCTCCGTCGTAAACCAAAATCGCCAAAGCCCGTCGTCCGCCTTGACCAGACGGTTGCCGGTGATCAGGTGAATATCATCCCACAAGAATCCGCCGCGCATCGCGGGAATGTAGGCTGCAAACGTCAAGAAGATGATGAGAGCAGCGCCGAGGCCCAACGATCTCGCCGCGTTCTTCATTTCGGCGGGGCCGGCACGTTGGGGAAGAACACATCGGCGGACATGCCGGCGCGCAGCACGCCGGTATCGCTCGACAACCGGATCTTCACGCCGAAGACCTGCCGGATGCGATCCGCCACGGTCTGCACGTTGCGCGGCGTAAACTCGGCTTGCCGGTTGATTTGCTCGACGACGCCGGTAAACTCGCGGCCTTGCGGCGAGTCGGTGCGCACGTTCACTTGTTGACCGATTTGGATGTACCCAAGCCAGTTTTCCGGCACGTACACGCGTACCCAAAGATGTTGCGGCAGAATCAACGTGGCCACTTCGCGGTTGGCCGGCAACACATCGCCGACTTTGACATTGAGTACTTCCAACACGCAATCGCTTGGTGCCGTGATCGTCATCTCGCGCACCTGTGCGTCGCTCTCGGCCAGTTGCGCCCGCGCCTGCGCGATCTGCTCCGGCCGCGTGCCTTCGACAAGCAGGTCGTACCGCTTCTTCGCCGCGTCGGCACTTTGCCGGAGACTGTTGGCGTGGCTGACCGCGTCGTCGAGTTCCGTTTGCGAGACAACCTTCTGCGCAAACAATTCGCGCGCGCGTTTCGCCTCGGACTCGGCGAACTCCAGTTGCGCGGCCAGCGATTCCCAATCATGTTTCGCCGCGGCGATCTCGTCGGGACGCGGGCCGTGCTCCATTTGTTCCAGCAACGCGGCGGTGTACTGGCGGCGGGCGCGCAGCTCGCCGGCTTCCAGTTCGACGATGGGTTGCCCCGCCTTCAGCACATCGCCTTCATCCACGTGAAGCTTCTCGACGCGGCCGCCGTAGCGTGAGGCGACGTGCACTTCGTCGGTCTCAATCGTGCCCGACACGCTGCGGGCGTGGTGCCGTTGGGCCAGCAACCACACAGCCAACGCGATCAGCGCGAGGAGTCCGGCCACTGCCAGAAGGGTGCGTCTGCTCTTCACAGTGGACGCGAGCATAGCAGACGGCGGGGCGCTGTCCAGTTTCGGTTGACTCGGTAGAGCAGCGACCGCAGAATCCGCGCCCATGCCCGGCTCGATTTGGAAATGGGTGATTTTTAACGCGTTTGTGCTGGCGATGCTGGCGCTGGATCTCGGGGTGTTTCATCGCAAGAAGCATTTGATCCGGTTGAAGGAAGCGCTGGCGTGGAGCGCGATGTGGATTGCGCTGGCACTGAGCTACAATGTGGGGGTTTACTTCTGGCTCGGCCACGTCAAGGCGATGGAGTTTCTGACCGGCTATCTGATCGAGAAGGCGCTCAGCGTGGACAACATCTTTGTGTTTCTGCTGTTGTTTTCGTACTTCCGCGTGGCCGGTGAGTATCAGCACGAGGTGTTGTTCTGGGGCATCCTCGGGGCGCTCATCATGCGGGCGATCTTCATCTTCGCCGGTGTGGCGTTGATCCACCGGTTCGAATGGATCATCTACGTCTTCGGCGCGGTCCTGATTTACAGCGGCATCAAAATGGCCCTGCCGGGTGAAAAGGACATTCATCCCGAGAAAAATCCCGTGCTCCGACTCTTCCGCCGCGTCGCCCCGGTCACCGGGCAGTACGTCGGCAGCAAGTTCTGGGTGAAACAGAATGGCCGGCTCTTCGCGACGCCGCTGATGGTGGTGCTGTTGGTTGTGGAAACGACCGATGTGATTTTTGCGGTGGATTCCATCCCCGCCGTGCTGGCGATCACGCGCGATCCGTTTATCGTGTTCACGTCGAACGTGTTCGCCATCCTCGGTCTGCGCGCGTTGTACTTCGCCCTCGCCGGGATTATGGACAAGTTTCAGTTCCTGCACTACGGATTGTCGCTCATCCTCGTCTTCGTCGGCGCCAAGATGGTTGGTTCTCACTACTTCGAGGTGCCGACCCACATCGCGCTCGGTGTGGTGGCAGCGATTCTCATCGTTTCCGTGATCGCCTCGCTGCTCCTGCCAGGCAAATCAAAGAACTAGCATGCAATCGCCGTAGCTGAAGAACCGGTACCGGTCCTTCACCGCCTCGTCGTACGCCCGTAGAATCAACTCTCGCGACGCAAACGCGCACACCAGCATCAGCAACGTGGACTTCGGCAAATGGAAATTCGTCAGCAAGACATCGACGACACGGAACTCAAAAGGCGGACGAATGAAAATGTCGGTACTTCCTTCGCTGGTGGATTCCAGAGCACGCACCACCGTCGTGCCGACCGCGACGACTCGTTTGGCTTGCCGGATCGCCGCCGTTGTCTCCGCCGGTACTGAAAACCGTTCCGCGTGCATCTGGTGCTCCTCGGCGTTCTCCACCTTTACCGGCCGAAACGTGCCGATCCCCACGTGCAACGTGATGAACGCATGCCGGAACTGCGCCAGCATCTCCGGCGTGAAATGCAGCCCGGCCGTCGGCGCGGCGATTGCCCCGGCACGCTTGGCGAAGACAGTTTGGTAACGTTCCAGGTCGGCCGCCTCGCGTGCCGGTCGCTTGATGTACGGCGGCAGTGGTGCCGCGCCGAACTTCTGCAGATACTTTTCGACGTCGCCGGTAAATCGCAAGATGCGGCCGCCAAAATCCGTTGCGCCTTCGACCACGGCGCAAACGCCGGCCTCGAATTGCAGCGTCGCCCCGATGCGCGCGCGCTTGCCGGGTTTGACCAGCGCCGACCAGCGGTGGCCGCCTAGATTCTCGACCAACAACAGTTCGACTGCCGGTTCGCGCGCCCAGATGCGGGCCGGGACGACCTTCGTGTCGTTCAGCACGAGCAAATCGCCGGGACGCAAGTGCGCGCCGAGATTGCGAAACTGGTCGTGGTGAATTTCGCCGGTCGTGCGGTTGACGACCATCATCCGCGAGGCGGCCCGGTCGGCGAGCGGTTGCTGCGCGATCAACTCCGGCGGCAGATGATAATCAAACTCGGAGGTTTTCACCGTTGGCTACCATTTGCGCAGCAGCCAAATGACCAGCGTGAGCAAGGCGCTGACGAGCAGGCCGGTGGTCAACGGAAAGTAGAATTTGAAATTCTCGCGTTCGATGCGGATGTCGCCGGGCAATCGTCCCAGCGGAAGATTGCTTTGCGTGCCCCACCAGATCAGGCCGCCGACGATGGCAATCGCCAACCCGATCAACACCAGAGTTTTTCCCATGTCATTCATGGCGCCGCGTTGACCATCATTCCTCAAGCCGCGCGGACGCTCAAGAAGATACTGGCCGGGCTCGGCTACTCGTGCCCGCCGTGCGCGCGGAGCAATTCGGCAATGTCCGGTCGCCGGTACTTGAGGGCCAGACGCAGAGGCGTCTGCCCGGTCCGATCCTTGGCGTTGACCTCCGCGCCCTTGGCGAGAAGCAGCTTGACGACGTTGATGTGATTGCGAACGGCCGCCGTGTGCAGCGGCGTCCAACCGCACACGTCCGGCGCGCCGATCTTCGCCCCGTGGGCCAGCAACACCTCGGCCGCGTCCGCATGACCGCTCCAAGCCGCCAGATGCAACGGCGTATGATCGCCCACCTCTTTCGCTTCGACCAACTCCGGCCGGCGCTTGAGCAGCTTGGACAGTCCGGCCACATCGCCGGTATCCGCCGCGCTGTGCGCGTCCGTCCAATCCGCGCGCGCCATCGCCGCGACGCCCGCGACGATCATCACACCGATGATCCCAGCCGCGATTCTCATGCCGGCTTCATTCTATCGCGGGCACCGCCACGATGCAAACGGCTCAAAATCGGGGTGGTGTCTCCATTTGTCGAGGGGAGGGACGCGCTCCGTCGCGTCCGTTTGCAGAATGCGGCCATGACGGAGCATGGCCCTCCAAATTAGGACACCGCTAAAACCGGCAACCCATCGCCAGTGCGTCCTGCAATTTCCGCAGGTATTCGTCCCGGGGAATTTCGTACGTTCCGAACTGCGCGAGATGCGGAGTCTGCCATTGCGTGTCCAATAATAAGAAACCGCGCTGCCGGAGTCGCTCCACCAACGCCACCAGCGCCACCTTCGACGCATCCGGCACCCGATGAAACATGCTCTCCCCAAAAAACGCTCCACCAACGTGCACACCATACAACCCGCCGACGAGTTTGCCGTCCAGTCGCGTCTCGACCGAGTGCGCGTGGCCGAGCCGATGAAGATTACAGTAGCTTTCGATGATCTGTTTGGAAATCCATGTGCCCCCCTTCCTCTTCGAGCACTCACGGATGACTGCCGGGAAGTCCGCGTCGAAACTGACTTCAAATTTTCTCTGCTTCAATGCCCGGCGCAGACCGTGCGGAATGTGAAACCGGTCGTCGAGGGGAATGACCGCACGCGGGTCGGGCGAGAACCAGCCGATGGAGCCGCGCTTGTCAATCGCCATCGGAAAAATCCCATGACGGTACGCATCGAGCAACAATCCAGCCTCAAGCACAGTCCAATTCTAGCAAATGCAGCGAGCGCAACGGAAGATCGGCGAACGTCAGGGATGAGCCGCGAGCGATAGCGGGTCGGCTCCATCCCACTTGTTAGGCAGCATCAGAATCGTGCGGCTCATACGCGCGGCCACCATCGCCGGACCCGGCCGCAATACGCTTCGTAGTCTTGCCCGAAGGTCTGTCGTAGAGTGGGCTCCTCGTAGCCCACCACAAAGAGGTGAGTTGCGAGAAAGAAGAGGCCAGTATAACCCAGAAGCGGCAACGACTCATAGAAGAGCGCCGCGCCGGCCAGGGCGAGTCCTGCGCCAATGTACATGGGATTCCGCACGAAGCGGTAAGGCCCCTGAATCACCAGTCGGCGAGGCGGGTCGAAGGGCGCCGGAGTACCTCTTCCGATAGATGCGAAAGTGAATATGCACCACAAAGCAACCACTGCACCAGCAGCCCCGCTAACCATCCCGGCAACCTGCTGTGCTTCAATCGCCGCGGGGCGGACAATCCCGGACCAAGACAAGAGGCGGGCCGGTACGTAGATGAGCACGAGGCCGATAAACAGCGCAGCGTAAGTGACCGCACGGACAAAAACAAACATGTTTACCTCTGGCGCGTCGTGACGTCTAACTTACGATTATACGGAATATTCTCCGTGTAGTAAATCTGTAGACTTGGCGAAATTGTCTCGTTCTCTGGCGCAAAATCAAGCACTTAAGCGCAAACGCGGCGGCGCAATGAATCCGACAAAGGCTGAACGAGTGCTGACGTTTTGTTAAGATGTCGCGTCATGACGGAGCGGCAGAAAGCGTGGGTGGCGTTGGCGGTCGTGTTGGTGTTGTGGTGCACGCCGACGTTGTTCGTGAAATTCCTGATGCCACACTACGATCCGTTCGCGCAGAATTTTCTCCGGTACTCCAGCGGGGTCGTGCTGATGTTGCCGTTGTTGGCATGGCAACAACGACAGAAGCCGGCCACACTCGGTAAACGTCAACTGCTCCGGTTGCTGTGGCCGACGTTACCGAATGTCTTGCACCAAACAGGCTGGGTGTTCGCATTGCAGTGGCTGAACCCGGCGTTCACCTCGTTCTTGAACAAGTCGAGCATCCTGTTTGCGGCCGTCATGGCCTACGCGTTCTTCCCGGAGGAACGATGGTTGTTCCGGTCACGCCGATTTTTGTCGGGCGTGTTTCTGTGCACTGCCGGTACGGCGGGATTGTCGCTGCTGCGGCATGACATTGGCGAATTGAAGATCAACTTCGCGGTCATCCTCGTGCTCGGGAGCGCGGCGATGTGGGCGACGTATAGCGTGACGGTAAAGAAAGTTGCCGCCGAGATTGGTTCGACCGCTTCATTTGCTGTGGTCAGCGTGTACACGACAATCGGGTTGCTGGTGCCGGTGCTGCTGTGGAGCGACATCGGCAGTTGGCGTCATGCGCCGTGGCACGTCAACATGGTGTTGATCTTGTCCGGCATGCTCTGCATCGGGTTGGGGCACACTCTATATTATTATGCGCTGAAGGTGATCGGCGTGTCGGTCTGCGCGACGATGTTGTTGCTCACGCCGCTCGGGACGTTGCTGTTGTCGCGGTGGCTCTTCGGCGAGACGTTGACGGCAGGTCAGCTCGTGTCCGGCGTGATCCTGCTGGCCGGTGGCGCGCTGACGGTTCTAGCCGGGAAGAGACCCGCGCCGGTCGTGGTCGCGAAAGCCGCCGAAGCCGCCGACGCGTGACCGGGTCGTTGACACTCATTCGGGCTTCCTCTACGATAAATCCATCATGACTTCAGCCGACAAGTACGCCGCGCTCAAAGATGTTGCCACCCGGTTGCGCATCCATTCCGTGAACATGACGACCGAAGCCGGGTCGGGTCATCCGAGCACCTGCTGCTCCGCCGCCGACATCATGGCGGCGTTGTTTTTCGGCGGCATGCACTTCGACCCGAAGCATCCGAAGAACCCCGGCAACGACCGGCTCGTTCTCTCGAAAGGTCACGCGGCACCGATTCTGTACGCCGCGTGGGCGGAAGTCGGCCACATACCGGTCGAACATCTCAAAACGTTGCGGCGATTCGACAGCGACTTGGAAGGTCATCCGACGCCCCGGCTGGATTTCGTGGACGTGGCGACCGGCTCACTGGGGCAAGGATTGAGCTGCGCCGTGGGAATGGCGTTTGCGGCCAGAATCGACAAGCGCGATTATCACACGTGGGCCTTGCTCGGCGACGGCGAAAGCGCCGAGGGTTCGGTGTGGGAAGCCGTTGAGACCGGTAGTTATTACAAGCTCAGCAACCTCACCGCGATCATTGACATTAACCGGCTCGGCCAGTCGCAGCCGACGATGCTCCAGCACGATCTCGAAACGTACAAGAAACGGTTCGCGTCCTTCGGCTGGCGGACGCTGGTGATTGACGGACACGACATGCCGCAAATCGTGAGCGCGTTGCGCAAGGCGCGCCGGAGCAAAGATCAGCCGTCGGTGATCCTGGCCAAGACATTCAAAGGCCGGGGCATCTCGTTCGTCGAAGACAAGGAAGGCTGGCACGGCCGCCCGCTGAAGAAGGGCGAAGAACACGACAAGGCGATTGCGGAACTGCAAGCGAAACTGACCGGCGCCACCGGCGCGAAAGTGCGACGCGTCCCGCGGGAGAAACCGGTCGAACTCCACAAGCCGGTGCCCATCGAAATGCCCAATTACAAACTCGGCGATCAGGTGGCCACCCGGGAAGCCTATGGCACCGCGCTGGTGAAAATCGGCGCGGTTGACCCGCGCATTACCGCGATTGACGGCGACACGAAGAATTCCACGTTTGCGGAGAAGTTTTTTGAAAAGTATCCCGACCGGTCGTTCGAAGGATTCATCGCCGAGCAATACATGATCGGCGTGGCTGCCGGCATGGCCTCGCGCGGCAAGGTGCCGTTTGCGTCCACGTTCGCGTGCTTCCTCGAACGCGCCTGCGACCAGATTCGCATGGCGGCGATTTCAAAGGCGAACATCAAGATGGTCGGCTCGCACGCCGGCATCTCCATCGGCGAGGATGGCCCGTCGCAGATGGCGCTGGAAGATATCGCGATGTTCCGGGCGATGTCCGATTGCGTCGTGTTATATCCGAGTGACGCGGTCAGCACCGAGCGCGCCGTCGAGCTGGCGGCGAACCATCTCGGCATGGTCTTCATCCGCACGTCGCGTCCGAAGACGCCGGTCACCTACGACAATCATCACGAGTTCGCGCTCGGCAAGGCGAACTTGCTTCGCCACAGCGACAACGACAAAGTCACGGTCGTCGGCGCAGGCGTGACCGTCTTCGAGGCGCTCAAGGCGTACGACCAACTCAAGGCGCAGGGCACGATGATCCGTGTCATCGACATTTTCAGCGTCAAACCCATTGACGCGGCGCTACTGGTCGAATCCGCCAAACGCACGAACAACACGATCATCACCGTCGAGGATCATTATATTGATGGTGGCCTTGGTGACGCGGTGGCGGCGGCCGTCTCGCCGGAAGGCGTGCGCGTCCACAAGCTGGCCGTCCGCGAGCTTCCCCGCAGCGGCAAGCCCGAGGAACTGCTTCATCACTACGGGCTGAGCGCCGCCCGCATTGCCGAAAAAGTTCGTGCCCTCTGAGCGCCGGGCGCACGCGCCGGTGTCCAAACGTCGGTGAAAGCAAACCGTTGCAAACCCGGTCGCTTTCCATTAGAGTTCCCGCTCCAATGAAGAGAATCCTGCTGCTGTGCTTCCTGTTTGCGCTGTGCGGTCGCGGCGCAACTCCCCTGTGGGCGGCCCCCGACCCCGCCGACCAGTTTCTCGAAGCCTACTTCCTCATTCAAGAAGGCGATGCCGCCGAGCGCCAGAGCGATTGGGTCAAGGCCGAGACGAAGTACACCGGCGCGTTGGAGATTCTCCGCCAGATCGAGTCGGCCACTCCCGATTGGAATCCGCACATCGTTCAATTCCGGATCAAGTACTGCAACGCGCATGTCGCCGAACTGAAAGCGAAATCGGCACCGCCGGCGCCCGCCCCCGCACCGACCCCAACCCCGGCAACAGAAACACCTTCACCGGCCGAACCACCGGCCGCGGCCACCGACACCGAACGCGTCCAACAACTCACCGCCGAACTCCAGCGCCAGGCGCAGCAAGTCCGCGACCTGCAAGCCGGCCGCGACGAACTGAACACGAAACTGCAGGAGGCTCTTGCCAGTCGGGCACCCGCTGCGCCTCCCGACGAGCGCGTCCGCCAACTTGAGGCGAGCCGCGACGAGTTGAACACCAAACTGCAGGACGCGCTGAAACAAGTCGCTTCGATGGAATCCTTGGCCGGCGAACTGCAACGCGCCCGCAATCAGATTCACCAACTCGAAGCCGCGCGCGACGAAATCAACACCAAGCTGCAGGAATCCTTGAGCAAAGTTGCGCCCACCGAGACGACGCCGCAAATTGAAGAGCTGCTGAAGAAAAACACCGAGTTGGCCGCGCAACTGGCCGCCGCGCAAACCGAAGCCGCCCAACTTCGCGAAAAAGCACCCGCCGTAGCCGGCGAATCACCCGAAGTCGCCCAACTGCGCACCGAATTGACCCAAGCTCGCGCCGAGATCGAACAAACCAAACGCGAACTCGAACAAAGCCGGCAAGAGCTGGGCGCCGTCAAGAAGAACCTCGAGACCGCGCAGTCGGAGAATCGCGACCTGCGCCGCAACTACGACGAAATCGTCACCCAACTCACCGACGCCAACCGCAAACTCGTCGCCGCACAAGCCGTTACCGGCAAGGACGACGAAATTATCCGGCAACTCCGCAAGGAAAACGCGCTGCTGCGGCTCATCGCCGATCGCAAGTCAGTTTCGGCCCGTCCCACCGAAGAACTGACCGGGCCGACGATTCACGAATTGAAAGGCTGGCGTCCGCGCCGCCACCCGCCGGAAACACCGGAACCGGCACAAGCCAAACAGTTGCCGGCCACCACAACCGAAAAATCGGCGCAAGGCAAACTCGTCGCTACGGTAACGGCGCCGCCGCCACCCAAACCACCCGAGCCGGAAAAGGTTTCCAAGCCACCGGCCCGAACGAAGGAACCGGCCGCGCCGAAGAAAACCGCCCCGAAGCCGGCACCAGCGCCAGCCCCGGCACCGGTTGCCGAAACAGCCAAAGCCACACCGCCACCGGCTGAGCCGCCGAAAGCCCAGACCAATGCCGCCGCGAACGCCGCGCCCCAGGCGTCGCCGGAAATCCGCACGCTGCTGAACGAAGCACGCGCGGCGGCGCAATTGAAGGATTTGGACACCGCCGCGACGAAGTACGACAAGGTGCTGGAGGCCGATCCGAAAAACCTGCTGGCGTTGTCCAATCTCGGCGTGGTTCGTTACAAGCAGGGCCGCGTGGACGAAGCGGAAGGATTGTTGCGCAAGGCGGCCGCGCTCGCGCCCAACGACAGCGCCACCCGTTCGCTGCTCGGCGTGATCTATTTCCGCAAAGGCAGAGTCGAGGATGCGTTCAGCGAATTGACGCGCGCCGTCACGCTCGACCCGCGCAACGCCGAGGCGCACAATTACCTCGGCATCACGCTCAGCGAAAAAGGCTGGGCCACTTCCGCCGAGCAGGAAGTTCGCAAAGCCATCGAGTTAAACCCGCAGTATCCCGACGCGCATTTCAACATGGCCGTGCTTTACGCGCGCGGAAAGAAACCGCGCTACGAACTGGCCCGGTATCATTATCAGAAGGCGCTCGACCTCGGTGCCGAGCCTGACCCAAAGATCGAGGCCATGCTCAAAGGTCCATCCGAAAAACCTGAGCCGGCTCCGGTGGAACAACCGAAGACCGAAGAGCCGAAAACCGAAGCGACACCGGCCGCAGCAGCACCCAACCCATGAGAATGCGCCGGGCAGGATTGTGGCTGGCGCTCCTCGCGTTCACCCTTCTTGCCGGAACCGTTCAAGCTGACGAGACTGCTGCCGCCGCGAGCAGTAATCACGTCGTCATCATTTCGCTGGACGGAATGCGACCGGAGTTCTACCTGCCCGGTGATCTATCTGCCGTGGCCGAAACGCTGATGAGTCTGCGCGATTCCGGCAGTTATGCGAAAGGCGCCTTTCCGCCGTACCCATCCATGACATACTGCGGACACGCCTCCATCGTGACCGGCGTCTTTCCGGCCCGCCACGGTGTGACAGCCAACAGTGTCTTCGAGCCGCTCGCGTCAGAGGGCCGGGGATTTTTCTTTGCTTCCGACATCAAAGTGCCGGCGCTCTGGGATGTCGCGCACAAGGCCGGCCTGACCGTCGGCGCCGTCTCGTGGCCGACCACCGTTGAATCGAAATCCATCAACTGGGACGTTCCCGAATTGTTCCCGACGCCGCTGGGAAACGATTTGGAGTTGACGCGCCGGTATGCCACGCCGGGGTTGCTCGCGGAGATCGAACGCTCCACCGGGCCATTGACGGCGGAGCGTATGAAGGGCGGCAGAGAGCACGATGATTTTCTGGCGGCCAGCGCGATCGAGATTATCCGTCAGCACAAGCCCAACCTCATGCTCATCCATTTGATTGAGACGGACAAGGAACAGCATCGTGGCGGGCGTTCCTCGCCGGAGTTGCCAGTGGTATTGCGGCGCGTGGACAGCCACGTCTATGACATCATCGAAGCCACAAAGAAGGCGGGCATCTACGAGCGGACAACGTTCGTCATTCTCGGCGACCACGGTTTTGCCGACGTGTCGCACGCAATCGCCCCGAACGTGTTGCTGGCCGAAAATGGGTTCATCAAGCTGGAAGGCAAACGCGTCACGGATTGGAAAGCCATGGTGCAGAATACCGGCGGCTCGGCCGGCGTGTACTTGCGCGATCCCAAAGACCTTGACACAGCCACCAAAGTGCGCGCGCTGTTGGAAGCCAAGGCGACGGATGCCGCCGGCAAACGCCTCTTCCAGATCATTGACAAGGAGCAACTCGTCAAACTCGGCGGCCCGCGCGATGCCGCGTTTTATCTGGAAGGCGAACCGGGCTACATGTTCTCTGGTGCAACAACCGGCGAATTCGTCCGCCCGGCTCCGCTCAAAGGCAACCACGGTTACCGGCCCGACAAACCCGGACTTCAAACCGGCTTCATCGCCGCCGGCCGCGGCATCAAGAAAGGCGTCGTCCTCGATTCGATTCGCCTCGTGGACGTCGCCCCCACCGCCGCCGAACTCCTCGGCCTCCGCCTCGAGAACACCGACGGCCACACGCTGAAAGAAATCCTGCAGTAATCACGGCTCACGCCGGCAGGAGAATGCGGAATGTCGTGCCTTTCTTGAGGGCGCTTTGGACTTCAATATGGCCGTGGTGGGCTTCGACGATTTTTTGGACGAGGGCGAGGCCAAGCCCGGTACCGCGAGCTTTCGTGGTCAGGAACGGCTGGAAGAGTTGGTCCCGCTGTCCCGGCGACATGCCGACGCCGGTATCGTTGAATGAGATCACCACCGATGAAGGCGCCTGCACAACCGTTGCCACGGTGAGTGTGCCGCCGCGCGGCATCGCGTCCGCGGCGTTGAGCACGAGGTTCAGGGAAGCCTGTTCGATCTGGCCGCGATCGGCGCGAACTGCCGGCAGATTCGCCGCAAATTGCTTCTTCAACGTCACATTCTGCTGCGTGAGTCTGTGTCGCACCAACAACAGCACGTCATCGAGCAGTTCGTTGAGGTCCACCGTCTTGAACGTCGGTTCCGTGGAGCGGGCGAAGCCGAGCAACTGGTCCACGATCTTGTTGAGGTGATCCATCTTCGTCGCCATGACTTCGGCGTCCCGGTTGCGCGGGTCGTCCGCCGGGAACTTCAGATCGAGCGAGTGGAACAACATTTTCATCACGGTCAGCGGATTGCGGATTTCGTGAGCGACTTCGGCGGCGAGAAGTCCGAGCGTGCTGAGCCGTTCGTTGCGGCGCAATTGTTCCTCGACCGCGACGATCTTCTCGTGCAGCCGGGCGTTCTGAATGGCGATGGCGGCCAGATTGGCCAGCGCGGACAGGATGTGAATGTCTTGATTGGAATAATGATACGGCTGGCCGGTGTAAACGTTGAGCACGCCGATGACCGCATCGCCGAACACCATCGGCACCGAGAGGAGCGACACCAATCCCTCTTTGCGCGCCAACTCGATGTGCCGGTAAGCGTCGTGCTCTTGAACGTTGGGAACGCGCAACGGTTTCCGGCGGCGCACGACGACGCCGACAAGACTGTCGTCGACCGGCAACGGCGGTTTGCGCAAGTATGCCGGGCTCGCGCCGTGGCACGCGGCCAGTTCGAGATGGTCGCTTGCCGGATTGAGCAACATGAGCGAGCAAACCTTCGTCTCCATTAGCCCGCAGGCTTCGCGAGTGACGCGGCGTAAAATCTCCTCGGGGTTCAGCGACGCGATGATGGATTGCGCGACCGAGAACAACGCCTCGAGCTTGCGCATGTTGTAGGCCACGGCTTCGTACAGCCACGAATTGTGGATGACTTTCGCGGCTTGGTTGGCGAGCGCGACGAGCAATTCCTCATCCCCGGGACTGAACGCATCCCGGCGCGTCGAATCCACGTTGAGCACACCGATGAGCGTGCCTTCGACGAGCAACGGCACGGCCAGTTCGCTGCGAATGTCTTTGCGCACCGACACATAACGCCGGTCGGCCGTCACATCGGGCACGCGCAATGGCTTGCCGGTTTTGGCGACCCAGCCGGTCACGCCGCGACCGATGGCGAGTTTGAGTTGCCGGGCTTTCTCGCTCAAGCCGGTGGCCACTTCGATCTCCAGCAATTGCGTGTGCGGATCAATCAGCACGATCGAGCCGCTGGTGGCCTGCATCACCCGGACGGCCTCGCTGAGGACAAGCTCAAGAACCTTCTTCGGCTCGAGCGAAGAATTGATGACGTTGCTGACCCGCGCCAGCACTTGAAAGTGCCGGAGCTTCTCAGCTTGATTGGAGGCGTTGCGCGGCATAATCGATTGGTCAATTGATTACACGGGAAAAACGTCGAGGAAAGAAAAAAGGAGACCGGAGTCCACAGCACAGGAAGAACACGAGTCTTCGGCGCAGATGCTTAGTCTAAAGATAGGTCGAATTCACGCGGTGATTGGGCTGCCTGAGCGAGACGCTTACCTTGCCTTAGATGGCTTTCTGCTTCCGAACCCACGTAGTAAGCTTTGATTTTTGAGAAGTTCTTTCTGACTGCACTGGCGAATAACTTCATTAGCTCCAAAGACGTTGGATGATCCGATGCAGTTGCTATGCGACCCTCAAGAAGGACATCATTGCCCCACCAACCGCCGGCACTGAAGGTGACAGTCTGTGGGTTGTGGAGTTGATCAAACGCAAAACGTACATTTCCCCCAATAGGGGAAAGCTTACGGGGCAAAATCTCAGTATTCCTCTCGCTCACAAGAAACGTATCACAATTGATGGCAGATTCACTGGAGGCTATCCCCAAGTTCGGTATTTCTTCGCCACGGAAGAACGTGTCTGCCTGCTTCGCCGAAATTACATCGGCGCGGGTATACTTGATGTTCGTCCGGCTTTCTACCAAATGGAGAATTGGCAGCAAATCATTCCTGGTAGCATGAAAATAGATATTCTTGGCCATGGTCAGCTTGCGAGCAATTCGATGGCGGATTGGAGTTTGGCTTTGATGGTGGCGAGGCGGTCGGGGTCGGTGATCTTGTTGCCGAGTTGGTCTTGGACGTAGAAGGTGTCGATGGCGGCACCCTTTTCGGTGAAGACTTTGGCGAAGCTGATGTCGAGGCCGAGGTCGGTCAGCGTGCCGGTCAGCGTGTAGAGCAGGCCGAGCCGGTCTTCGGTCTGGATCTCGACGATTGTGCGGCTCGTGCTGATGTCGTTGTCGAACTCGATGGTGGTGGGGATGGTGACCTCCCGGATTTTTTGGTATTCGCCGCGCGTGGCGCGCATGCGATTGAGCAGTTCGCGGAAATCGATTTGCTCGCGGTTGGTCAACGTGCGCTCGAGCGTGCGTTCGGCCGATTGGATGGCGCGTTGGTCGGTCACGGCGGCGAGGTTCTTGTCGCACACTTCGAAGATGTCGAGCACGACGTGGTCGCCGCGTGTGTAGATGTGGGCGCGCAGGATGTTCAGTTCCGCCGAGGCGAGCGAGCCGCAGATGGTGGAGAACAGACCGAGCCGGTCCCACGTGCAGATCGAGACCAGCGAGTAGCTCTGCGCGGGAAACGATTGCCATTGTACGACCGGCGCGAGGGCGTCTTCGGGCACTTCGACTTCGAGTTGCCGGGTGAGGAACGCGTGGATGAGTTTGAGGTGCCGCGAAATCTCGTCGGCGCTGGTGTTGATGTAGTAACTGGCCGGCATCAACTCGAAGTGCGAGTAGATTTCCTCCAGCGGCAACTGGCCTTCGAGTTTCTTGCTGACTTCCTTATAAAGTTGCTCGATGCGACGAGACAGGATGTTCTTGGCGCGCTCGGTGCCGGTCAGCTCCGCCTTGGTGCGATTGTACAATTCCCAGAGCAACGCCTCCTTCCATTCCGACCACGTTTTCAGGCTCGTGCCGGCAGCGTCGGCAAACGTGAGCAGATGCAGCATGTCGAGGTTGACCTCGCTCTTGACGATGCGCGCGGCGGCCGTGATGGTCGCATGATCGTCGAGGTCCCGCCGTTGCGAGAGCATCGAGAGCTTGAGGTGATCGCGCACCAGAAACAGCAGCAACGCGGTTTCATCGACGCCGAGCCGCAACCGCTCGGCGACCTTGCGGGCCATTTCGTTGCTGGCTTCGGCGTGATGCTCGACGTTGGCCGCCTTGCCCACATCGTGCAGCAGAAGTGCGAGGTAGAGAACATGCGGCTGCTCGACTTGCTGAAAAATTCTCCGGTAACTGGCGTGCGGCGGGCCGGTTGCGTCAATGATGCGGTCGAGGTGCTCGATGACTTGCAGCGTATGCTCGTCGGCCGTGTAGCGGTGAAAAAACTCGTGCTGCACGAGACAGGTCAGCCGCCCAAACTCCGGGACGAATTTTCCAAGAAACTCGACCTCGTGCATCATCCGCAGAATCCGGGCCACCTGTCCCTTCTGTTGGAGGATGGCCAGAAACGTGTCGCGCGCTTCGGCAGAGTGTTGGAACGCGCGATCGACCAGTTTGAGATTCTGTCGAATTTGCGTGCGCAGTTCCGGACTCAACTCAATCTGGCGCCGTTGCGCGTACCGGAACACGCGCATCAGCCGCAGCGGGTCTTGCCGGAAGATGGCGGGTGCCGTGGCGCTGATGAGTCCGTCGCGAACCACGAAGCCGTCGAACTCCTCTTCCTTCCGCGAGCGACGACCGAGCAACGCGTCCAGCCGGGACGTTTTCGGTGGCTTGAGCGCCAGGCGTTCGGCCAGCGCGTTGGTCAGTAGAAAGATGTTACGCGAGTGCATGTAGAAATCGCGCATGAATGCTTCGGTGCGCCGCAGCAAATCGTGCTGGCGGTAGCCGAACTCGGCGGCGATCTGCGGTTGCAGCCCGATGCCGATCGTGTCACAGGCGCGATTGGTCATGTAATGCATTGCGTTGCGCACGCGGAGGATAAAATCGTAGGCGCTTTCCAGTTGCCGCTGCTCGGGAACTTCCAGGAAACCGCGCTTGCGGAGGTCCGGCAACTTCAAGACGCCGTACTTGAAGAACGCCATCCAGATCAGATTCTGAAAATCGCGCAGGCCGCCGCAGCCGTCTTTGACGTTGGGCTCTTGCAGGTACACCGTGTCGCCAAATTTCTCGTGCCGCGATTTTTGGTCCTCGATGCGCGCGGCAATGTATTCGTCTTCGTGCCCCCGGACGCATTCCTTCACGACCGTCTCGCGAAAGCGCGCGTAGAGTTTCTCGTCCCCGATGAGCAGCCGGGATTCAATGAGCGAAGTCTTCGATTGCATGTCGGCGTTGGCCTGCGTGACGGCCTCGCCGATCGTGCGCGTCGAGTGACCCACCTTCACGCCCACGTCCCACAACATGTACAACACCTGCTCAACCATCGTCTCGATGTAGGGATGACGTTTCGAGCCGCGTGCGGATGAGTCGTGCAGAAACATGATGTCAATGTCCGAGTACGGACAAAGCTCGGCGCGGCCATACCCGCCGATGGCCGTCAGCGCAATCGGCACCGCCGGCTCGGAGTTATTCTGCCGGTAGTGTTCGGCGGCGGCCTGGAAAATGTGGCGCAGCACCACGTCCATGACCTGGGCGCGGCCGGCCGCATTCTCACGCCCATCTGCGCCCGCACGGTGAAGCATTCGCAGCCGGTGCTCCTCCACTTTCAGGAACTTCTTGTACAGATTCAGGATCTCGGCCGGCTTCGCGCCGGATTTCAACACGAGCCGTTCCTCGGCATGTTTCAGCACTTTATCGAGGTGGGTCTGCTGGGTCATGCGGGCAACAATACGGCCAAATCCGGCCACCCGCAAGATGAAATGCCTTTCGTAAACAATTGATTGACAATGGCTAATACGCTGCCCGTTTGTCATGGCTGGCGGGTTGACTTTGGCGCGAGATACGCTATTGTGACCGCGAGTTTTAGCCCTTCAAGGAGGGGGTTGGAATGACACTGAGGCACCGAAAACAGAACCCTCTTGCGGACGTGATTCGATCCCAGCAAGAGGAGATCAAAAAATACAAGTGGATCGAGAGTCAGAAGGCTGGCCGGGACATCGGTTGGGAACGCGCCGAACGGGAATGGCTGCAACAGCATTTCCCCGGTTGGAAGCTCGACAGTTGGAAGAACGCCGTTCAGGATGCGCTCGACAACGTGGACGAAATCTACAGCATCGAGGACAGCCGGAACTGACCCCGACCGGGTTTGACTCACATCCGTGACGGAGGATTGCGGACAGGCCGCGATGTGTGTAACCTGTTCGCGTGCTCAAACTCGGCGTCAACATTGACCACGTCGCCACACTCCGGCAAGCCCGCTACAAGGGCGACTTGCCGGGCGCGGAGCCGGATCCGATTCTCGCCGCGAAGGAAGTCGAGGCGGCCGGCGCGCAGGGTATCACCGTGCACTTGCGCGAGGATCGCCGGCATATTCAAGATCGCGACGTGCGCTTGCTCCGGCAAACAATCCGTACGCGACTGAATCTGGAAATGGCCGACGTGCCGGAGATCGTCGGCATCGCGGAGGAAATCAAACCCGACGAAGTCTGCCTTGTTCCCGAAAAGCGCGCGGAGGTCACCACCGAAGGCGGCCTCAACGTCGCCGGCAAATCTCTGCCACGCACCATCACGCGGCTGCAGAAGTCCGGCATCGTCGTGAGTCTCTTCATTGATCCTGATCCGAAACAAATTCGTGCTGCGGCGGATACCGGCGCGCAGTTCATCGAGCTTCATACCGGCGCATATTCGCGGGACGCGAGCGAGATCAAGAAACTCGTCGCCGCCGCCGAGTTGGCGCACGAACTCGGGCTGCGCGTCAATGCCGGGCACGGGCTGAACTACGAAAACACGCCCGGCATCCGCGTCGTGCCGCATCTGGAGACGCTCAATACCGGCCACGCGATTGTTTCGCGCGCCGTATCCGTCGGTCTCCGGCAAGCCGTGCGCGAAATGCTGGCGTTGATGAATCCCTGAACATGAACGTCATCGGTACCGGCATTGACATCGTCGAAACCGCGCGTATCCGGGATTCATTGGAAAAATTCGGCGACCGGTTTCTCAACCGCTGTTTCCTGACGGACGAGGTCGCGTATTGTCGGAGCATGAAGTTTCCTGAACTGCATCTCGCGGCCCGGTTTGCCGCGAAGGAAGCGATCTCGAAAGCGTTCGGCACCGGCATCGGCCATCAACTCGGTTGGAAAGACATGGAAATCTGCAAGCACGACAGCGGCGAGCCGTACGCAGTGTTGCACGGCAAAGGCGAGGAATTGGCGCGGGCGCGCGGAGTGACCGGGGTTTTCGTCAGTCTCTCACACTGCAAGGAATACGCGGCGGCACAAGCGGTGATCGTGGCCGGTTCAGCGGGCACGCACAAATAGTGCGGCGCCGACGACTCCGAAGATTATATTTGCCAGCCACGCCGCCAACACGGGCGAAATTCGGCCCCCATCGCCGAGCCGCAGGCTGATTTCTCTTGCGAAATAGAAGGCCACCACCAGCAGCAATGCCAGACCAACACTGCGCAGCGGCCCGCTGCGGCTGACGTGGATGCCGAGCGGAATGCCGATCCAGACCACCATCAGGCACGTGAGCGGAAACGCGTACCGGTAGTGCAGCGTGACCTGATAGAGGGCGAGACGGTTGGTGCGACCCGCGCGCTTTTGTGCGCGGATGTACCGGCGGAGTTCCGCCGAGGTCATCTGGTCGGGTTTCTTGCTTTCCGCGGCGAGCCGCCGGGGCGGCTCGTTGATCGAGGGAAAATTCGTCTCGGCCACAGCCGCGCCGCCGTTGATGCGGGCGTCGTAGAAGCGCCAGCCGTTTCCGTCCCAGCGCGCTCTTTCGGCATCAATGCGAAACTCGGTGCCGTCGGGTTTTCGTTGGTAAATCTGAACGAGTTCCTCCATCTCGCCGGTTTGGGTGTTGAACCGCCGGGCGTACCAGTCCCGGCGTTCGGCGGCGTTGGTAAAAAAGAAATTTTCGATCGCGCTGCTCGGAGCCTTGCCGCGCAGCACGCTCATGAACGCGTCGGCCCGTTCTTTGGAACGAGGCACGAACAATTCGTTGACGCCGAAGACGAGGAGCGTAGCCGCAAACCCGATCGCCAAAAACGGAGTGGAGAGCCGGGCGAGGCTGACGCCGCTGGTGCGCATGGCGGTCAGCTCGTTGTGCCGGCCCAGACCGGTCAGGCAGAACAGCAACCCGAGCAGCAGCGACATCGGCATGATCAAGACGAAAGCGTCGGGGAAGACAATGAGGTAGTAGTGCAGCACCTGGCCGAGGCCCGCGTGCGCCTGGAGGAAATCAGAAAGATTGTCGAACAAATCCATGACCACCCACAGCATCGCAAACGCGTCGAAGCAATACAGCAGCGGCCACGCGAACTCGCGCAACAGGTATTTGTCCAGAATGCGCACGTCCGGCAGCTTAGGAGAACGGCGGCGCGGTCGGCTAGAAAAATCGGCGCTGGCGCAACGCGCGCTCAGCCCCGTTTCAAATCGTAGACCGCGCGAGAAACGCGTTGCGCTTCCGGCATCAGGTTCAACATGCGCAGAATGTAGCCGGTGCCTCTGCGGCTGTGCGGCAGCATCCGCTCGTTGTACAAGCGCGTGAGTTCATGGAAGTGCAGCGGTCGCGATTCGCCGCGCATGATGTCGGTGATCACCAACGGCGCGCCCACTGCCGGCACGAAGTAGCGCCGATCCACGGTCCCGCTGATTTCGGGATGATGATCGAGCAACACCGTCACCAGTCGCGGCCGCTGGCCGTTGAGGAAGTTCAGATCGCCAGACACGGTCGCCAGAATTTTCTCGAACGGCACCGGCTCGCGCGTCTCGTGCAGCAGTTGGAGAATCTGCTTTTCGACTTGATGGAGCACCTGCTGCGGCAGGCAGCAGAAGTAATCGTAGCGGAAATTGATCCGCTCCATCGCCTCACTCAACAACAGGAGCACGCCCCACGGCTGGTAGCCGCCCAGCATCGGGTCGTCCGACCAATTTCCCAACTCGGCGGAGCTGGCCACACAACCGGTCTCCTGAATGCGATTGGCCCAGTAGAGTTCCTGTCTCTGGGCGACCGCCCGGCAAAGCTTCGAGCGCAAAGCCGCCAACGCGCTCTCCTCGACTTGCCGGACACGTTCGCGCGTCACGCCGCCGCGCATGTCGGCGATTTCCTGGAGCGTGCGGCGCTTCATCTGCGGACGAAACAGCGGGTCGGTCAGCCCGTATCGTTGCTCGATCACAAAAAGCTCGTGACGACTCAGAAACTCGCGCAGCAATGCGCGAAAATTGTCGAGGTGGCCGTTGTCGTTCTCCAGTCGCTCGGCCCAACGGAAGAACCACCGGACATTTTTCAGGGACATCGTCCCGAAATTATCGAGTTCGAGCAACTGCTTGTCTTTCCAACGTCGCAGTTCGCCGATGGTCTTCACGCCGGCGCACTCGACACAATGAATCACGCGAGAACTGAGTCCAGAAACCGCGACCGGCCACTGGTCAATCTGCGTTCTCGACAAAGCCTGTTGTTGGAATGCTTTCACGAGCTAGCGTGTTTCCGCCGAAGCTCTACTGCTGGTATCCGACCCGTTCCGTTGCCCTACGGGTGGTATAACATCCAAAAGCAAGGCCCAGTTCAAGAGAATTCTTGTCGCCTTCGTCGTTGACCCGGTTTTCGGTTGGCAACTCCTCGACTTACCGGTATAATCGCGGGCGTGGAACCGGTACTTCCGAGACTGATAGCGGACGCCTGCGAGACGCTGCAATCTCTCACCGCCCAACAAGATACATTCACACGAGTCGCTCGCGAAGCCGTAGGCGCACTGAGGTCCGGTGGCAAGATTCTCACTTGCGGAAACGGCGGCAGCGCGGCGGATGCGTTGCATTTGGCGGAAGAATTACTGGGGCGCTACAAAGGCGATCGCCGACCCCTTGCCGCGGTCTGCCTCAATGCCGATCCGACACTGCTGACGTGCATCGGCAACGATTTTGGGTTCGACGAAGTGTTTGCACGGCAAGTGGAGGGATTAGGCGGCAAGAACGATCTGTTGGTCTGCTTCACGACCAGCGGCAACTCCGGTAACATTCTCCGCGCGCTGGAGACGGCTCGGAGTGTGGGTGTCAAGTCCGTCACGTTCCTCGGTAAAGGCGGCGGCAAGGCCAAGGGCAAGGCTGATCTGGAGCTAATCGTCGCCAGTTCCGACACGGCGCGCATCCAAGAAGCGCACACGCTGCTGCTGCATGCGTTGCTGGAAGTTATTGAGCGGGAGTTGGACGGTTAGACTTCTCCTCCGCAGGTGCCGGAGAAGGCGGCGGCGGACTGCCGGCTGATATTGATTGTCCGCCGAGAATTGCGCCGGCCATCTGCGTCATGTCCATGATCTGCACTTCCGGGGGAGGGTGGTAGGTGAACATCTTGTCGAGTAGATCCTCGTTGAATTTGAGGTTCGACATCTCCATGGTCATGAAGAGATTGGCGTTGCTCCGATCAAACTGCTCCATCTTATGGACAAATCCGTCTTGTTGTCCGATGTAAAGTCGCGTCTTGCCGGTGAAGGCGGCAATCATCGCCACTTGGCGATTGGTACGGGCTGCGGCTTTCCACGTGCCCTCCAGCACGTAGACCGGCTGTCCATGCAGTTGCCCGGTGCCGGTGACGGTGTAATCGAACATCTCCCTGTTTCGTTCCCATTGCTGGCTGGGATCCAGCGCCTTCAGGGGATCGGTCTTCAGGCCTAATTGTGTCACCAGATTGCTCATGGCTTGGTTCATGTCGATCTTGGTGACCCGTTTCGTCCCGCCCATGTCCGCCTCCTGCCACATAATGCCGTCACGGCCTAGCACCGTCGTCATTAACATCTTCATGTCCTGGCCGATCATCGGCATCTCCATAGACATCCGCATCTGCATCGGCGACTTGTGGGTGATTTGTCCCTTGGAGGCGATGTGACCGCCAAACATGTTCATCGTCTGCGAAAAATCGGCCGACCACGTTGTGCAATTCGTCATCTTGGCGTTGGAGAAATCGAATATCTCGTCCGCACTCTTCAGCGGCTCAACGCCCCGGATATTGGCGCAGATTCCAAGCAGGGCGGCGAGCAGGAGTGCGGTTTCTTTCATGGGCAGTATCCTCTGTTGAGGGTGCCGACAGTATCACCGGGCCTCCGCCGCACGCAAGAACGCGGTGAGATGTTTTCCGTTTGACGCTTGTGCGCGGTTTGCTTAACATGCGCCGGCGTTTGCGAGTGTCCCCGGTATCTTGTAGTTTTACCCCGCAAGCATGAGGAGAACTCAGAATGGCAATCAAAGTTGGAATTAATGGATTCGGCCGTATCGGACGCTTGGTGTTTCGTGCAATCTGCGACCAAGGTCTGCTCGGCAAAGACATCGACGTCATCGCCGTCAACGACATCGTCCCAGCCGACAATCTGGCGTACCTGCTCAAGTACGACTCCACGCAGGGACGCTTCAGCGGCACGGTTTCCAGCGAGAAATCCAGTCCTTCCGTTGCCGAAGACGACACACTGGTCGTCAACGGTCACAAAATCAAATGCCTCGCGGTCAAGGAAGGCCCGGCCGCGCTGCCGTGGAAATCGCTCGGCGTGGAACTCGTTGTCGAGTCCACAGGATTGTTCACCGACGCGGAGAAAGCCAAGGGTCACATCGCTGCCGGCGCGAAAAAAGTGCTCATCACCGCTCCCGGCAAAGGCGAAGACATCACTATCGTGCTCGGCGTCAACCACACCAAGTACGATCCGTCCAAACACAACATCGTGTCGAACGCGAGCTGCACCACCAACTGCCTCGCGCCGGTCGTGCATGTTCTTTTGAAAGAAGGTTTCGGCGTCGAGGAAGGTCTGATGACGACCATCCACAGCTACACCGCGACACAAAAAACGGTGGACGGCCCGTCGAAGAAAGATTGGAAGGGCGGCCGCACCGCCGCGCAGAACATTATCCCGTCCACTACCGGCGCCGCGAAAGCCGTCGGGTTGGCGATTCCGGAGGTCAAAGGCAAACTGACCGGCATGGCGTTCCGCGTGCCGACGCCGACCGTCAGCGTCGTTGATCTCACGGTGCGCACCGTGAAGGAAACTTCGTACAAGGAAATCTGCGCAGCGATGAAGAAGGCCAGCGAAACGTACCTCAAAGGCATCCTCGCCTACACCGAGGACGAAGTTGTTTCCAGCGATTTCATCCACGACGCCCATTCGAGCATCTTCGACGCCGGCAGCGGCATCGAGCTGAACAAGAAATTCTTCAAGCTCGTAAGCTGGTACGACAACGAATGGGGCTACTCCAATCGCTGCGTGGACGTTATTCGCTACATGGCCAAATAGCCTGAAATCCTTGAAAAGCCGAGCGTCCCGGTCAGGGGCGCTCAGTTTTTTATTGGCAAATGGCTGCGTTCGTGCTAGCGGTACACGATTCAACGTGAATGTGATTCGCGCGCGGCGCCACGTAGCGCCACTGGTTCTCGCCGTCCTACTGACACTCATCCTTCAGGCTGTCGCCCAATCGCCAACTCCGCATCGCCACAAAGTTCAGGTTTCCGATCCCGCTGATCGCAAGCAAATCACCGATGCCGGCGGTCGCTTGATTGCTGATTACGGCAGCTATCAACTGTACGAAATCGATCAGCCTTCCACGCCTCTTGCCGGCCGCCGTGCGCCCGAGAACCGCGACGAGTACAACTACATCCGTCTGAACGCGGCGACACTCGACACCACCGCACCGGAGACCACCGCGCTGCGCCAGGCCGTCGGAGATTTCAAAGGCAGGCGGATGCACCTCGTGCAGTTTGCTGGACCGACTCTGCCAGCGTGGTTCGAGGAACTTCGCAAGACTGGCGTGAAAGTGGTGGATTACATTCCCAACAACTCCTACCTCGTTTACGGCGATGCCGCGTCGCTCGCGCGACTGCAAACGTGGGCAACGTCCTCGGCGTCCGTCCAGTGGGAGGCGCCCTACCAGCCAGCGCACCGGATTCATCCGAACGCCCGCAAGACAGATGCAAAAGGGCGTCCGCACGACATTGGCACAGATTACTTCACGATCCAGTTGGAAGAGGACGCGGACACCAATCCGGCCACACTCGCCGTGATCGACCGGCTCAAGCTGGAGCCAAACTCCCAGCCGTCGCACATCCTGCATTTCGTCAACGTCACCGCGAAGCTCGATCCGGCCAGCCTCGATACCATCGCGGCCCAGCCGGATGTGGTTTCGATCCAACCGCATTTTGATTCACAACTGTTCTGCGAGCGGCAGGCGCAAATCGTCGCCGGCAATCTCTCCGGCAATGTGCCGACTGGCCCCGGCTATCTCGCATGGTTGACGAGCAAGGGATTCACGCAAGCGCAGTTCGATGCATCCGGTTTCGCCGTCGACGTCAGCGATAGCGGCATCGACAACGGCACCACGTCGCCGAATCACTTCGGTCTCTACGTCAGCGGTACGCTTCCCGGCACCAGCCGCGTCATCTACAACCGGCTGGTCGGTACACCCAATTCCGGCAGCACGTTGCAGGGGTGCGACGGCCACGGCAATCTCAACAGCCACATTATCGGCGGCTACGACGATCTTTCCGGCTTCCCGTTTGCCGACAGCAGCGGGTTCCACTACGGCCTCGGCATCTGTCCGTTTGTCCGGGTCGGTTCGTCGGTGATCTTCGATCCGTCGAGCTTTACCAGTCCCAATTACGCCAGCCTGCAATCGCAGGCTTACCACGATGGCGCGCGCGTCAGCAACAACAGTTGGGGCAACACTACCGGCAACACCTATACCACTGATTCACAAACGTATGACGCCCTCGTGCGCGACGCGCAGCCCACGGGCTCCACGTTCCCCGTTGCCGGCAATCAGGAGATGGTCATCGTCTTCGCGGCTGGAAACTCCGGTTCCGCCGCCAACACAGTCCACGCGCCGGCCACAGCCAAGAATGTGTTTGTCATCGGGGCCGGCGAGAACGTCCAGCCCTTCGGCGGGTCGGACGGCAGCGGTGTCACGGACGCGCAAGCTGACAGCGCCAATGATATCGTTAGCTTTTCCAGCCGCGGCCCATGTTCAGACGGGCGAAAGAAGCCGGACATCTGCGCCCCCGGCACGCACGTCAGCGGCGGCGTTGCCCAAGCGTCCAACCCCGGCACGCTCGGCACCGCCAACTCGTGTTTTACCGGCAGCGGCGTCAGTGGCGGTGTCGGCAGCAGTTACTTCCCGGCAGGCCAACAGTTCTACACTGCGTCCTCCGGCACGAGTCACTCGACGCCCGGTGTCGTGGGCGGTTGCGCACTTCTCCGCCAGTACTTCATCAACCAAGGCTTCACGCCGCCCAGTCCCGCCATGACCAAGGCGTACCTGATGAACTCCGCCGCTTACATGACCGGCACCGGCGCCAACGATACGCTGCCATCCAACAATCAGGGGATGGGACGGATGAACCTCGGTATGGCGTTTGACAGCGCGGCGCGCGTTCTACGCGACGAGTTGGCTGGTGACATGTTCACCGCCAGCGGCCAGTCACGAGTCATTACCGGCACGATCGACAGCGCCGGCAGCCCGTTCCGCATCACCTTGGCTTGGACCGATGCGCCCGGACCAACGTCCGGTAGCGCCTGGGTCAACAATCTCGATCTGACCGTCACCGTCGGCGGCAACACATACAAAGGGAATGTTTTCAGCGGTGCCAACTCGATTACCGGCGGCTCTGCTGACGTGGCCAATAACGTCGAGAGCGTGTTCCTGCCGGCGGGCGTCTCCGGGCAATTCATCGTCACGATCACCGCCACCGGCATCAGCGGCGACGGCGTCCCGAACGTCGGCGGCTCGCTCGACCAGGATTTCGCGCTCGTCATCTACAACGGCGTCACGGTGGTGACACCACAGGTCGCGCTGAACGTGAACAAGACCGGTGCGGGCACCGGCACCATCACCAGTTTGCCGGCCAGCATCAATTGCGGCGTGACCTGCAACAGCTTGTTCGACACCAACGGCGTCGTCAACCTCACTGCCACCGCCGGCCCCAACTCTGCCTTCACCGGCTGGAGTGGCGACGCCTCCGGCACCGCCAACCCCATCCCGGTTACCATGGACGTCGCCAAAACCGTCACCGCCAATTTCAACGGGCTGCCCTCCGTCATCACCAACGGCGTCGCCCTCACCGTCGAGGGTTGCGCGCCCGGTAACGGAGTCGTCGACCCGAATGAGCAAGTCACCGTCAATTTCGGACTCAAGAACGTCGGCCTCGGCGACGCCTCCAACGTCGTCGCCACTTTGCAGGCGACCGGCGGCATCACCTCGCCCAGCGGCTCGCAATCCTTCGGCACGCTCCTGCCCGGTGGGTCGGCCGCGATGCCATTCACCTTTACCGCGACCGGCTCCTGCGGCGGCACCGTCACCGTCACGCTTCAAATCCAAACCAACCTCACGACCTACGGCACCGCCACCTATGTCCTCAACCTCGGCAGCCTTTCCACGTCGTTCTCGGAGAACTTCGACGGCGTCACCAAGCCGGCTCTGCCGGCTGGCTGGACAACGACGGCCGGTGGCGGCCAGTCGGCGTGGATCACCACCAACGTCACCGTGGACACGGCGCCGAACGCGGCGTTCTCGCGCGACCCGGCCACCGTCGGGTCAAACGCGCTCGTGTCGCCGGTGCTTCCGATTGCGTCGGCGTCGGCGAAGCTCACGTTCCGCAACAACTACAGTCTGGAGGCAAGCTCGACGGTAACAGTTGGCTACGATGGCGGCGTGCTCGAAATCAAGCTCGGGGCGGGCGCGTTTCAGGACATCCTCGCGGCGGGCGGCTCGTTCGCCAGCGGCGGCTACACCCGCACGATCAGCAGTTCGTTCAGCAATCCGTTGGCGGGCCGGCAAGCGTGGAGCGGAAGTTCCGGCGGCTACATCACCACACTCGTGAACCTTCCGGCAGCCGCAGCCGGGCAGAACATTCAGTTGCGGTGGCGCTGCGGCACCGACAGCAGCGTGAGCAGCACCGGTTGGCGCATCGACACGATTTCGATTAGCGACGCTCTCTGCTGCACAGGCACCGTCAACAACCCGCCCGTCATCAACAGCGCGCTGGTCACGCCGGTCAACCCCACCACCACCAACGATTTGCTGGCGACCGTCACGTCCGCCACCGACGCTGACGGCGATCCGATCACGTTTGTGTATCAGTGGCAGGAGTCCACAAACAACACGACGTTTGGCGACCTTGGTGGCCAGACATCCAGCAACCTTCTCGCTGCAATCACAGTGGCCGGCGATTACTATCGCGTCGTCATCACGCCAAACGACGGCATAACGAATGGCGCGCCGTTTACTACCGCGTCAGTGCTCGTGCCCGTGGATGCCGACGGCAACGGAATCAATGATGATTGGGAGGTGCAATACTTCGGCCATATCGGCGTTGATCCGAACGCCGACCCCGATGGCGACGGGTTCAGCAACCTGCAAGAGTTCCTCGCCGGCACGGACCCGACCAACAGCGCCTCTGCCTTCCGCATCACATCGGTCGCGCCTGAAGGGAACGACCTGCACGTGACGTGGATGACCGGCGTCGGCAAGACCAACGCGCTGCAGTTCACAACAGGCGATGCCGACGGCAGCTTTACGAACGACTTCACCGACTTGTTCAGCGTCACCAACACGATTGGTTCGACCACCAACTATCTCGATATCGGTGCTTTCACCAATTCGCCCGCCCGTTATTACCGCATCCGCTTGGTGCCGTGATCGAGCCGGTACGACAACAAGCGGGGGTTTTCCAATCGTCGCGTGAACGTCATTCGCGACATGGCCAAATAGCCTGAAATCCTTGAAAAACTTAGCGTACCGGTCATGGGCGCTCGGTTTTTTTGTTGCCAAGCGGACACTTATCGGGTAGAGGATAGTCTGCCAAGTGAATTGCTTCCGAACCAAGCACCACGTCGTGCCTCTGCTGTTGGCTCTCGCCACTTCAGTCATCACGATCGCCACTCGTGCCGATGCTGAGCCTCATAAGGTTCAGGTCACCGGCCGTGCACAAGCTCAGAAGATAGCTGTGAAGGGCGGGCGGCTCCTCGCCGACTACGGAACTTATCAACTCTACGAAGTTGATCAACTCACGCCAGATATTCTCGACAAATCCGACACGGAAGTCCGCGATGAGTACAACGTCATCGAACTCAACGCCGGCCACATTGACTCGACCAAGGCGGAAGCAAAAGCTCTGCGCAAAGCAGCCGGCGCCTTCAAGGGCAAACGCAGTCATCTCGTACAGTTTGTCGGCCCCGTGCAGCCTGAGTGGTATGACGCGCTCGTGAAAACGGGCGTCAAAGTGATCACGTACATCCCACAGAACGCGTACCTCGTTTACGGCGACTCCAAGAGCCTCGCACAACTCCAAGCATGGGCGGGCGCGGCCGGCTACGTGCAGTGGGAGGGCGACTACGCAAGCGACTACAAGATCCATCCGCGCGCGCGGCGTTTCGACGCCAAGGGTAATGTCCGCCAGATGGATACAGATTTGTTTGCGATTCAGTTAGTAGCTGATGCCGGGGAGAATCCCGCGACGCTACAGTTGATCGACCAACTCAAGCTGCACCCGGTTCGGCGACAATCGACCGCGCTGGGCTACGTCAACTTGGTCGTGCGTCTTACCCCCGAGAGCGCGCAAGCGATCGCCGGTCAGCCTGATGTTGTATCCATCCAACCGTATTACGAACCCAAACGGCTCTGCGAACGTCAGGCCCAAATCAGCGCAGGAAATCTTACCGGCAACTCGCCCACCGGACCGGGGTATCTGGCGTGGCTGGCCGGCAAGGGCTTTACGCAAGCGCAGTTTGACGCGTCCGGTTTTGCGGTCGATGTCACGGACAGCGGTGTGGACAACGGTACGACTTCCCCAAACCATTTTGGCCTCTACACAAACGGCGTTCGCCCCGGAGTCAGTCGGATTGTGTACGCCCGGCTTGAAGGCACCGCCACCGGCGCGAACAGCACGCTTCAGGGTTGCGACGGCCATGGCAACCTCAACGCTCATATCATTGGCGGCTACAACGATCTCTCCGGCTTCCCACACGCCGATGCGAGCGGCTTCCATTATGGGCTGGGCATCTGCCCGTTTGTGCGCGTCGGTTCGTCCGTCATCTTTGACAACAGTGGCAACGTGAACGGTGATTACACAAACCCCAGCTTTGTGGATTTGCAGTCGCGTGCGTACCGCGATGGCGCACGGGTCAGCAACAATAGCTGGGGCGATAGCAGCACATTGACATTCGGTGTCTATAACTCTGATGCACAGGTGTACGATGCCCTCGTGCGCGATGCTCAACCGACTGGCTCCGCCGTGCCGGTGGCGGGGAACCAAGAAATGGTCATTGTGTTCGCAGCCGGCAATGATGGGTCTGCTGCTGGCACCGTTAGCCCGCCGGGTACCGGCAAAAACATAATTTCAGTCGGCGCTGGCGAAAATGTCCAGGCGTTTGGCGGCTCTGATGGCAGCGGCATCGCCGACACCGGCGCCAACAGCGCGAACGACATCATCAGTTTCTCCAGCCGTGGTCCATGCGATGACGGCCGCATCAAGCCGGACATTTGCGCACCCGGCACCCACGTCAGTGGCGGTGTCGCCCAGACCTCCAACCCCGGCACCTTGGGTACGGCCAACACCTGCTTCAATGGGACGGGCGTCAGCGGTGGCACAGGCGGCAGCTCGTTCTTCCCGGCAGGCCAGGAATTCTTCAGCTCTTCTTCCGGTACAAGCCACTCCACGCCCGGCGTCGTTGGTGGCTGCGCGTTGATCCGGCAATATTTCATCAACAACTTCAGTGGCCCGCCCAGCCCGGCGATGACGAAGGCGTACTTGATTAACTCCGCGCGTTACATGACTGGTACTGGCGCCAACGATACGCTGCCCTCGAACAATCAGGGCATGGGTGCGATGAACCTAGGCACGGCGTTCGATGGCGTCGCGCGAATCCTGCGCGACCAACTTGGCGCCGACCTGTTTACAGCCACCGGCCAGACACGCACATTTACCGGGACGATTAACGATTCTTCGAAGCCGTTTCGCGTCACGCTCGCTTGGACCGACGCCCCCGGTCCGACCAGCGGCAACGCGTACAAGAACAACCTCGATCTCACTGTCACCGTCGGCGGAAACACGTATAAGGGCAACGTTTTCAGCGGCGCCAACTCCGTGACCGGCGGCAGCGCCGACCTCCGCAACAACGTCGAAAACGTGGTCCTGCCTGCGGGCGTGTCTGGACCGTTCACGGTGACTGTCGCGGCCACGAGCATCAATTCCGACGGCGTGCCGAACATTGGCGGCACGCTCGATCAAGATTTTGCTTTGGTTGTTTACAATGCGGAGCAAACCACTACGCCCCTCGTTACCGGCGACTCGGCCACGTTGACAATTGAAGGCTGCTCTGCCGCCAACGGCGCAATCGACCCCGACGAAACGGTCACCGTGAACTTCGCACTGAAGAACGTCGGATTGGCGGACACCACGAACCTTGTTGCCACGTTGCTGGCCACGGGTGGTGTGACTTCACCCAGCACCCCGCAGGCATACGGCGCACTTTCCACCAATGGCACCCCCGTGACGAAGTCGTTTACGTTTACCGCCAACGGCACGTGCGGCAGCAATATTACCGCCACGTTGCAGTTGCAGGACGGTGCTGCACCCCTCGGTACCGTCGTATTCAACTTCACGCTGGGTTCGCTCGGCGCGCCGGTGACCGCCAATTACAGCAGCGGTGGGCTGGCGACGGCGATTCCCGACGTCAGCACGATCGAAGTCCCGCTCACAGTGACCGACGAGGGCGCGATTAGCGACGTCAATGTGCGCGTCCGCCTCAACCACACGTACGACGGCGATCTGATAATCACTCTCGTCCATCCTGACGGTTCGACCGTTACTCTCGCGAGCGGGCGGGGCGGCTCTGTTGACAACTACGGTAGCGGGGCAAACAATTGCTCGGGCACGTTTACCGTGTTCGATGACGCGGCGGCGACAGCGATCAGTTCGGGGACCGCGCCGTTTGCCGGCACGTTCAGGCCAGAACAGATACTTTCCGCTCTCAACGGCAAGCCTTCAAATGGCACCTGGAAACTCCGAATCCAAGACACAGCTGCCCAAGACATAGGAACACTCGGCTGCTGGGAGTTACAAATCAGTCGTCAACCCTACACGTGCTGCGGCGGCAACCAATCGCCGTCTATCACCAGCGCTCAGATCACACCCAGCCCCAACGCCTTCAACGACGAGCAACTCACGGTGATTGGCATTGTTGCCAGTGACCCGGATCTTGATTCGATTACATTTGCGTACCAATGGCAGTTCACAACCAACGGTGTCGACTACGTAGACCAAGGAGGTGCGACCTCCACGGCCCTACTGGCCGCGCCGGGCAATTCGGGCAAGCTTTGGCGCTGTCGCATCACGCCCAACGACGGTCATTCCAACGGCGCGCCGTTCTTCACCGGTACCGTTGCTGTCAACCACCGCCCGAACATGCTGACGCGCCACGGCCAGAGCTACAGCTATGACTCCGATTTGTTTCTCGCCGGTAGTTCAACGATCTTTACACGCACCGCGATCATCAACGAATTCAGCCAGGGACCGAGCGGCGCGAAGGAATGGGTTGAAATCCTGTTGCTAAAGGACTCGGACCTGCGTGATTGGACCTTGCGCGACAGTAATAGTGGGACCGTCACGTGTAAGAACACAGCGTCGCTGTGGTCAAATCTCCCCGCGGGCACGTTGATTGTGGTGTACAACGGTGGAGACAAGGATACCGCCGCGCTCCCGGCCGATAACACAAGCCCCACAAACGGCACGCTCGTAATTGCGCATAACAACGCAACGTTTTTCTCCAATACCGGCGGCTGGCTGGGGCTCGCCAATAGCGGCGGAGATAGTCTCGCCCTGCGCGATAGCGGCGGCAATCTCATTGACGGTGTGTCCTATGGTACCGACCTGTCTTTCGCTCCAAAGTTGGCCTTGCTCAACGCGAACAAGTCCGCTCACTACATCGGCAACACTGAAGCCGACGCTGATTTGGTCGCGAGCTGGGTGATTACGAATGGGGCCGCAGCCAACGTCACGCCCGCAGCGGGTAACAGCGCGGACAATACGAAGTTCGTGAGCGACCTGAGCAGCAACGCCTTCAATCAGGTACCGCTGTTCCGCATGACGGGCGGCGACGCGGTGCCAGCGCTCTCGATTGATGCCAACAGCGGCTTGCTCAACGGCACAGTCAACGTCCCGCTCGGTGGGTTCTTCAACATCCTGCTCGAACGCTACATCTCTTCGACAATCGTCACGCAGCAATACGCGCTCCTCGTCGGCAACTCCAATGGCGTGTACACCATCCCGGCCGGCAAGACATGGGCGATGAACAACAGCTACACCATCCCCGGCACGCTCATCGTTCAAGGCGTGCTCGACACCGGCGGGCGGACGCTCACGGTCAGCAATACGCTCGACATCAGTAGCGGCACCGTCAGCAACACCACCGGCCTCATCCGTTACCACAAACTCGTCGGCGGCCTGCCGCCGGGCGCAAGCCAGCAGTTCAACACGCCGCCGGTGATTGCCGCCGCTTCGATCAGTCCGTCGTCACCCATCGACACGGATGACTTGGCGGCAAACGTCACCAGCGTCAGCGACGCGGACGGTGACCTCCCGATCACGTTCACGTATCAGTGGCGGGCATCGAGCGATAACTCCGCGTTCAACGACATCGCATTCACGTCGATCTCGCTCACGAACACCGCCACGACGCCCAGCAAGTACTATCGCGTTGTCATCACACCCAACGACGGCATCGGCAACGGCGCGCCGTTCACCACGACCTCGGTGCACGTGCAAGGCGGCGCTGAATTGCAAATCCTGTCCATTCAACTCAGCGGCCAAAATGTGCTCATCAACTACGACGCGCCGGTGGGCGGTGCGTCCTATGAACTGCAGTTCAAAGCCGACCTGACGCTCCCCAACTGGGACGGCATCGCAACCAACAACCCGGCCAGCCCCGGCCCCGATCAATTCATCGACGTCGGCGCCGCCAGCAAGACGCAGCGCTTCTATCGCGTCCGGCAGTTCTAAGCCTCGACTTTCCGCCGCCATTCCGCTATCGTCAACGTCCAAGGGAAATCTGTTTATGGGTCGCTCTTTTGTTTTGCGACATTGTTTTGTTTGGTTGCTGACACTGGCTTCTGCCGCGGGCATCGCTCCGATGCTGGCGGCCGAGGAATCGGTGCCCAGCAGTCCCGGCGTGGCCACTGACCGGACCGTGGTGAATTTCTCTGAACTCGCCGACCGCGAATTGCGCGCGCCCGCAGCGGCGGCCACCGAGAAACTCCGTGATGCTCCCCGCTACCTCACGCGCGCACCCAGTTCCCGTGTGATGCGGTCGGCTGCCAAAGCGCTGGGACTCAGCCCGGCATTGCTGTCTGCATTCTCGTCCTCGTTGCCCTCGCCGCCGTTGGCGACGAACTTTCTAGCGCTCGGCGACAATAACACGTTCATTCCGCCCAACACGATGGGCGCGGTCGGCCCGAATCACTTGATGGTCACGCTGAACAGCCAGGTCCGCATCCAGAATCGTACCGGCGGTGCCATCAGCACGGTCACGCTCAGCAATTTCTGGGCGTCAGTCAGCAATCCCAGCCCCGACCCGTTTGATCCCCGGTTGCTCTACGATCCGTACAATAATCGCTGGATCGCCGCGGCGTGCGCGGATGACCTGAAGACGAGTTCCTCCGTCCTTGTCGGTGTCTCGCAGAACAGCGACCCGACCGGCAACTGGTTTCTGTATCGCGTGGACGTTGACCCCAGCAACGTGTACTCCGCCGACTTCACGAGCTTGGGATTCAATAGGAAGTGGATCGTGGTCTCGGTCAACATGTTCACCATCAGCTCGACCAACTTCCATCACGTCAACGTGTATGCGTTCAACAAGACAAATCTGTATGCGAACAGCACCGGCGCGTTCGCGTTGATGACAAATAGCACCGGCTCGACTTTGTCCCCGGCGGTGACCTACGACAACGGACTCGGCCCGGAGTATCTGGTGGAGGATTGGGATGGCGCGACCGGCCAGTTGCGCGTGAGCTCGATTAACGGCGTGATCGGCAACGAAACATTGACCAACGGCATCTCGTTTCCAACGACCGCCGCGGTTTGGCAAGCCGGTGGGTTCGGCGACAACGCCCCGCAGAAGGATAGTCCCTTCACGATTGATACCGGCGATTCCCGCATCTTGAATTGCGTGTACCGCAACCACTCGTTGTGGTGCGCGCAGACCGGTTTTCTCACCAACGGCTATACCGCCGCGCAATGGTGGGAGATCATCGCCACCAATGGTGCTGTCCGACAATTCGGACGCGTCGAAGACCCCGGTGAGACCAACTACTACGCCTATCCCAGCATCGCCGTGAACGCGGACAACGACGTGCTGCTCGGCTACTCGCGCTTCTCCGACCTGCAATTTGCCAGCGGCAATTACGCGTTTCGTTACGCGAGCGATCCGCTGAATACGATGCGCAACGACACCGTGTTGAAGGCCGGGGAAGGAGTTTACAACCGACATGGCAGTCGTCCCCCGTTCTTGAACCGTTGGGGCGATTACAGCCAATCGGTGATTGACCCCGTCAACGATCATTCGCTGTGGACGATTCAAGAGTATGCCGCGACGCCCGTGGGCGATCCAAGCGTCAACGGGTCCGGTCGCTGGGGCACGTGGTGGGGTCGCGTGGACCCCAACAATCCGCTGCGGATCACCAGCATCACACGCGCCGCGAACGGGCATTATACCGTCGTCTGGAATTCCGTCGGCGGCACCCGCTACCGCGTCCAATACAGCAATGGCGCCGGCAACGGCAGTTATACCGGGGCGTACACCGACATCTTCGCATCGGAAGCCACGGATCCGTCGGCGACAGGCACCGCGTCTTCGATGACGTTTACGGACAATTTCACGCTCACCGGCGGCCCGCCTCCGAACGGCGCGCGCTACTACCGCATCAAGGTCGTGCAGTAGCGGAAGCCTCTTGCGGCACCGCGCGCGGTTTGTTAGCTTAACTCGCCTTCTGGCGAATGCGCCCGTAGCTCAATTGGCTAGAGCAGCTGACTCTTAATCAGCGGGTTCTCGGTTCAAGTCCGAGCGGGCGTACCATTTTTGCTGAGGAACATCGCAAATCAGTGGGAGCATGGGAGCGGATAGAAGGGCACGGTATGCCATTTTGTATACCGTGCTCTTTTTTATCTATCTACACACAAGCGGCGACCACGGGCTGACCGTTTAGGACAGCACAGCACTTCATCGCCCATCTCGCTTTTCACAAACTGAGGCTGACCTTACGGCGGGTCGCTCCTGCTGCCAGCCACTAGGATCAGTTGGACTGCTTCAACCTATAGAACCCATTGGCTCCGACAGCAGGCACCGCCTCCATCAGAGAGGAGGGAAGCTTGCACCGTTCAGGAAATTCGTCGTGCCCAAAGTTCTGCGAATCCTTAGAAACAGTGAGGGGCTATTGCTGTAGCTGGAAACATCGACATCCCTGCTGATCGACTTCCAGCCCGCATCAAATGTCTCCACTGTCGGCAGGATGTAATTCGTAAACGATCTCAAGTCAGCCCAGCCGGTGATTTGCAGGAGGTTTGTGTTGGCTTGGACCGTATCAACCAAATAAACCCCAAGCTGAGCCGAAGTTGCAAGACTTACGCCGCTACCTGTCCTCGTGATGCCGGTGATGCTGTTATGACCGTTATCCGTGTCCAAGAAAAACACCGAGACGACCAGCGTTCCGTAGTTCACAACCCCTTGGCTATTCGTTTGCGAACCAAGAATATTAAGAGTTGTAAGTGACCATGATCCATAGACATTTGCCGTTGGCGCTACATCCCTGAGATTCTTAATCTCCGTAAACTCCTGTCCACTTGCTGTATAATTCGACAGTATCTGTGCTTTCCCAACATAAATCCTAATGGGATCAAAAGCCTTATATGTTGTATTGGACGTCGATGAAACATAAAGAGTATCTGCAAAATTAAGATTGCTTCCATTGTCGATAAAAGCGCCTAAAGCGGCGTGGAATATACTGATGCTATTTGTCGGTCTTAAATCTGCTTCTAATTCATGTCCATCAACCATCGTAGTTATTTTTGGTCCCCATTCCCCAACCCATGGAAGTGGCTTACCGTAATCAACATCCTCGCCACTTACATAGCCTTCGGTTGCTTGAGAATGATGCGCAAACTTTCCTTCATGAGATCTTCCCCCCATATCATTCTGAATATTTATTCTGTCATTAAATCCCCCAGAAGTTACTGGGAAAGCACTAGCTCCAACCAGCCCAATTCCCAAAATCGTCTTCAGGTTCATGTCATCTCGTTAGGGGTAAGCAGAACTGGATACGATCTTGTAGAACAACTTTTCCTTCTGCTGGTGGGTAGTCAGCATTACGGTAAAATAGCCCGTCACACATCGCGTCTCCGCTTCCCAGTAAAGCAAAAGCCTGCGGGCAAGTCGAGCCAATTCAAGTGCCTACTTCTCGCTTGATGCCTTGAAGGATTTGCACCGCTTCCCCAAGTTGATGTGATTGACAAAGAATAGCGGTCTTTTCATCATGTCTCTTATAACGCACCGAACCAAAAGTTAATTGACTGAGGCGGCGATGAAAATTGACAAGAACGGACTTTTTCCAGTCAAGATCGCATTCTTCAACACGCTGGGTTTCTTCTACATAATCGCTTCGACGGCATATGTAGACCCTAGGCTTTCCACACATATTGTTTGGGGAGCACGGCATTACCGCTTTGGCTACTGGGTCTTGCTTTACAGCCCGTTCATCTTTTTGGGCACCCTCTGGTGCAACAAGATGCTAGACTCGTGGAAGATCAAGGCGGTATGCCCGTCTCTGATACTTGCTTTTTTCGGTGCGTGCTCCTTGCCGTTTTTCCGTCCAGAGATGCCGCATTCTGGAATTGTGGGTTGGCTGCTCCCGTATTGTTTAGCCAGTCTCTTTATTTCATGGATTCATTATTTTCCAATCGAGCCCAATTGGGTGAAAGACAGCGAAATTGACAGGCAACTTCGGGTCGAGCGCATTAAGGAGATTGCGACCTTGTGGCGAACCGTCGCCTTTT
>JBGQCJ010000001.1:0-137903 GCA_041495285.1 Verrucomicrobiia bacterium | reverse complement strand
GGTTGCGGTTCGACCGCCGCTGCAGTCAAGGGGGAAGCCGAGTCCCCTGTCCATCGCTCTTGCGCTTCTGCTCGTGCCGATATTCCTCTGGCTGCTCATCCGCCATCCGCAGCTTCTGATCATGATGCTCCTCTCCTCGCGCGGCGGGTCCCGCGACTCCTGGGGCGGTGGCGGCGGCGGGTTCGGCGGCGGCGGTGGCGGCGGACGCAGCGGCGGACGCCAGTTCTCTGGCAGCCGGTACTAAGCCGGCAGAAGATTCGTTGTTCCAACGAGAAGGCGTTCCGTGCAAACGGGACGCCTTTTTTGTTGGGCGTTGGTCAATGCGCGGGCGGCTGAGATTCGAACCAGAGAGATCCTTCGCTGCGCTCAGGATGACAAGCCTTCGGCTTGTCACTTCATAGCGGTGTAGACGCGATGGACGTCGTCGTGCTCGTCGAGCGCGTTGAGAAAGGCGACGACTTGCTCCCGCTGCGTCGCCGGTACTTCGACGGCGTTCTTGGCCACGTAACTCATCTCGGATGTGGTCACGGTCCAACCGGCCCTTGCCAAGAACTTGCTGACGGCATCCAGATCGGCCCGGTCGCAGAAGAACCGGGCCCCGATGTGTCCAGCCGGTACGTCTTCGCCCTCCACCCGCTCGACATTCTGCGCGCCGGCTTCGATGGCGACAGTTTCAAGGTCTTGCGCGGCGTTGGCGTGATGCGCTTCGACGATGCCGACGTGGTTGAACATCCACGTGACGCTGCCGATCGCGCCAAGGTGGCCGTCTTTGAACAGCACCCGGATCTCGGGCGCAGTACGGTTCCGATTATCGGTAAGACACTCGACGATGACCGGCACTTTGTGCGGAGTGAAACCTTCGTAGGTGACGAGTTCGTAGTTGACCTGTTCACCCGTGAGGCCGGCGCCCTTCTTGACAGCTCGCTCGATGGTGTCGCGGGGCACGGAATGCTTCTTGGCCGCTTCGACGGCGACGAACAGCCGGGCATTGAGGTCGGGATCGGCACCGCCGCTCTTCGCGGCAACCTGAATTTCCTTCACGAGTTTGCCGAACAACTGGCCGCGCTTCAGCGCGCTGATTTCGCGGCCTTTCTGTTTCCATTGGGCGCCCATGGCGGCCCAACTCTTAGCAGCCGACCGGAGTCCTCACAAGCCGGAAGACTTTGGGGAGTGACTGACTGAAACTGACAGTGTATGCTCCGTCATCTCATGGAGAGGAAACTCTGAAGGCAATCTCTCTCAAAAGTTCGATTCCCGGTCCCAAGAGCCAAGCGTTGCTGGCGCGACGGAAGGCAGCGGTGCCGCAAGGACCGTTCAATATCGCACCGATCTTCGTCGAGCGCGGTGAGGGCGCGACGTTGACGGACGTTGACGGCAACGTTTTCCTGGATTTCTCCGGCGGCCTCGGCTCGTTGAATGCCGGGCACACAAACCCGAAGGTCGTCGAGGCGGTTACGACGCAAGCGCGAAAATTCCTGCACACCTGTTTCCACATCGCGCAGTACGAACCGTACGTCGCGCTGGCGGAGAAACTCAACGCCATCACGCCCGGCAAGTTTCCGAAGAAGACGTTGCTGGTGAACAGCGGTGCGGAAGCGGTGGAGAACGCCGTCAAGATCGCGCGCTACTACACGAAACGTCCCGGCGTCATCGGCTTTGAACACGGCTTTGCCGGGCGGACGCTACTGGCGATGTCGCTCACCAGCAAGGTCATGCCGTACAAGTTTGGCTTTGGTCCGTTCGCGCCAGAAGTTTACCGGTTGCCGTATCCGTACGCCTACCGGAGCGAGTTGGACGAGGACGGCATGATCGAACAGATGCACGAGTTCTTCCACACGCACGTTGACCCGAAGCAGACGGCGTGCGTGGTAATGGAACTGGTGCTCGGCGAAGGCGGGTTCGTCGTCGCGCCGAAAAAGTACGTGCAGGCCTTGGCAAAATTCTGCCGGGACAATGGCATTCTGTTCGTCGCCGATGAAATCCAGACTGGCTTCGCGCGTACCGGCAAGATGTTCGCGACGGAGCATTATGACATCGAACCGGACTTGGTCACGATGGCCAAGTCGTTGGCCGGCGGGATGCCGGTATCGGCGGTGACCGGGCGCGCGGAAATCATGGACAGCGTTCACGTCGGCGGACTCGGCGGCACCTACGGCGGCAATCCACTCGCGTGCGTGGCCGGGTTGGCGACCATCGAAGAAATCGAACGACTGAAATTGCCGGCACGCGCGGTGAAGATTGGCGAGAAGTTGCGCGACCGGATGCTCGGTTGGCAGAAGAAACATCCGCTGCTGGGCGATGTGCGCGGGCTGGGCGCGATGATGGCGATGGAGTTGGTGAAGGACCGCAAGACCAAGGAGCCGGCCAAAGAGTTCACCGTCGGCCTCGTCAAACGCTGCGTCGAGAGCGGCGTCATCCTCATCTACGCCGGCACCCACAGCAACTGTCTGCGCTTCCTCGTGCCGCTGATCATTACCGACGAACAGCTCAACGAAGGACTCGACGTCATTGAGCGCCAGCTCACAGCGTAAGTTCGTGGTCCTCGGCGGCTGCGGCGCAATCGGGCGCGTCGTGGTGCGCGATTTGTTTGAGTCACACCGGCAAAACCACATCACCGTTGCCGATTACCGGCCCGTGCAACTAATCCGCAGTCCCCGCGTGCGCACCGTGTTTGCGGATGCGCACGATGCAGCTAGAGTCTTACGCGGTCACGCCGTCGTCATCAACTGCACGCAACATGGTTTCAATCTGTGCGTGATGCGTGCCGCGCTGTTGGCCGGCGTGCACTACCTTGATCTTGGCGGGTTGTTCCATTGGACACGTCGGCAACTCAAGCTTCACCGGCAATTCAAGCATGCCGGGTTGACGGCGATTCTCGGGATGGGTTGTTCACCCGGTATCACCAACGTGATGACCTGTGCTGCCATCGAGAAACTCGGCGGTGCGAAGTCGGTGAAGATCCGTGTCGGCTCGAAGGATTTCAATCCCTCGCCGGGTTTTCCGTACTCGGCGCAGACGATCCTCGAAGAACTGACGTTGACGCCGTGGATCGTCGAGAATGGAAAATACCGTGAAGTGAGGCCGCGCACGGGCTGGGAACGCGTCAAGTTTCCGAAGCCGGTTGGACCGCAATGGCTCGTGCGCACGCGGCATAGTGAATTGGCGACGTTACCGGTCAGCTTCAAACTCCGGCAATGTGATTTCAAGGTGGGGTTTGACCGGGATTTCGTTCGTAAAGTCATCAGAGGAGAAATCCCGAATCGCCCGGCATCGCGGGGAAGGCCGGATGACTATGAAATCGCGCGCGTGATCGTGGACGACAAGCTCGTGTACGATTGCCATGCCCGGGCGAAGAAGCGGTGGCACGCGAGCGCCGGGGACATTGACACCGGCTGTCCGCCGTCTATCGTGGCTCAGATGGTGGCGACCGGGATGATCACGCAGCGCGGTGTGTTGCCGGCGGAGGCCGCGGTACCGGTTGAGCTGTTCTTCAAGGAACTGCGGAAACGCGGGATGAGAATCGAGGTGCATTCATGAAAATGTGCGTGGGCGGCCAGTGGATCGATAAGAGCGACAAGATCGAAGTTCTCCATCCGTTCGACAGTCACGTTGTGGACACGGTGCCGCACGGCACGGCGGCGGATGTGGACACGGCACTCGCGGCGGCGGTGCGTGGCGCGAAAGTCATGGCGAAGTTGACGGCGTGGGACCGGTACCAGATTTTGAAGAAGACCTCCGAGAAACTGGAAGCCCGGACAGAGGACTTTGGTCGCACGATCACGCTGGAGGAAGGCAAGGCCATCACCGAAGGTCGGTTTGAGGTCAGCCGCGCGGTGCAGACATTGATGCTTTCGGCGGAAGAAGCACGACGGATTCACGGCGAGACGATTCCGTTGGATGCCTCGCCCGGCGGTGCCGGCAAGATGGGATTCACGTTGCGGGTGCCCTGCGGCGTCGTGGTGGCGATCACGCCGTTCAACTTTCCGCTCAATCTTGTCGCGCACAAAGTCGCCCCTGCCATCGCAGCCGGTAACGCCATTGTCATCAAGCCGCCGACGAACACGCCGTTGTCGGCGCTGAAACTTACCGAGGTGCTGCTGGAATCCGGCTTGCCGCCGGAAGCGATCTCGTGTCTGACCGGACCCGGCGGGGAACTCGGCGATGCGCTGTGCCGAGACACGCGCGTGCGCAAGATCACGTTTACCGGCAGCGTGCCGGTGGGCCGGCGCATTTGCGAGATGGCCGGCATCAAGAAGGTGACGATGGAGCTGGGCAGTAACTCGCCGATCATCGTGATGCCGGATGCGGACTTGAACAAGGTGGCGGAAGCCGTCGCCGCCACCGGCTACTCGAATGCCGGACAAATTTGCATCTCGACACAACGGGTGATGGCGCAACGCAAGGTGTATGACGACGTGCTTGCGGCATCGAAATCAAAGGTGGAGGCGATTACAGTTGGCAATCCGCTCGATGAGAAAACGAAAGTCGGGCCGATGATTCGCGAGGCGGAAGCGGTGCGCGTCGAGCAGTGGGTGGATGAAGCGGTGAAAGCCGGAGCGCGGGTGGTGACCGGCGGCGTACGCAAAGGGGCGATTTACGCGCCGACGATTGTCGCCGATGTGAAGCCGGAGATGCGCATCTCCTGTGAAGAACTTTTCGGTCCAGCGGTGGCGTTCACACCGTTCGATGACGTGGACGAAGCGATTGCGCTGGCGAACAACAGTGAGTTTGGACTGGCGGCGGGAGTGTTCACGGAGAGCGTGGACACCGCGATGAAGTTCGCGCGAGAGCTGGAAACTGGAAATATTCACATCAACTGGGGACCGCAATGGCGCGCGGATCTCATGCCCTATGGAGGCCTGAAAAATAGTGGCTTCGGGAAGGAAGGGCCACGGTATGCCGTGGAGGAAATGACCGAGTTGAAGATGGTCTGTTTTCATCTAAAAGATTGAAAGTGTTGACGTTATCGCGGTATTTGTGCTACAGAGACAATTGGTAACGCCCCAGAGAAGGCGTTGGGGATAACAGCGTCGGCGGTGAATTATGCGAACAGCTGCACAGCCATGGTCTGGAGGCCCGGCAACGGCGGATACGCCGCTGCAGAACCTCAGTGTCCGCGTCGAACGCAAGCATTTCACGTTCGACCTTAGAGAGAACCCGCGGGGAAGGTTTTTAAGAATTATCGAGGAGGTCAATGGTCGCCGCGACGCCATCATTATCCCCTTGACGGGTATCGAAGAGTTCCGCGATGTGCTGAACGAGGTCATCAAGTTCAGCAAAACTCTCTCGCCCAAGACCTGATCGGCGACACAACCAAAGCTTGAGCGTAATGCGGAATGGAAGACACATTCCGCGCTCTCTGCAGTTACATTCTTTCCTTGTGACTCCCACCGGCGTCTAGCAGGATGCTAAAAAATGCGCCGCGTCGGTGACGCGGCCTACAACGACCAGCGGTTTTCTTCAAGAATGCTATAGGCCGCGTGACCTCACGCGGCGAAATCCGGACTTCTTTAGCAGCCTGCTAGAGCGCGGAGTCCGCCGCGGCGGTTTTACCTTCGAGTTTGCGTAGAGACCGGGACGCCTCTTCGCGCACCAATGGTTCGGGGTCTTTGAGCAGCTTGGCCAGTGCATTTGTGGCGGCCGGCAGGCCAGAGTCGCCAAGAGCTTCGGCGGCGTGTTGGCGAGTTTCCGGGTTCGCGTCGGAGGCGCCAAGCAGGAGCGGTCCCAACGCAGCTGGCTCGTGAAGTTTGGCCAGGGCGAAGGCGATGCCGAATTGCCGGTTGCTGGGGGCTTTCGCCAACGCGCGCAGCAGGAGCGCCCGGTTGGATTCGCAGGCCAGTTGCTGGAGGGCGTGCATCGCGCTGTATTGGACGAAACCATCGGCGTCGCTTAGCAGATAGACGATCCAACCGGCGGCGCGGGGATCGCCGATTTTGGCGAGAGCGGTCACCGCTTCGGCGCGAACAAACCACTCGCGGTCGTGGAGGAGGCGAAAGAGCGGTTTGAGCGCCCGCGGATTTTTCAATTTGCCCAACGCGCGGGCGCAGTACTGGCGAACGGAGGCGTCGGAATCATCAAGCCCGTCCGTCAGCGCACGGAAGCTGACGGAAGTTGGATCGTCCGCGATCAGCTTGGCGGCATTGGAGCGCACGGTCGGGTCCCGATAACGAAGGGCTTGACCGAGAACGGGGTCGCCAGCCGGTAGGCGTTTCACTGTCAGGGCCGCCAGCTCCACGCGCTGGGCTTTCAGGAGAATGAACACTCGCAAGCGGAGCACTTCGGTGGCGCCGGGATGTTGCTCCAGGTAGTTCTCAACGACATCCATGGCCTCTTGCAGCCGGCCTTCCTTCATGAGGGCGTTGGCCGTGCGGACGGTGGAGCGTTCAGGGCTTTGCGCGCACCCTGCCAGCAGGAGCAGTGCGATGAAAATGCAGCGTGTCATCGAGATGAGCGATCGCTCGCGCGGAGGCGATCAAACAAAGCATCTTCGCCTCTGCTCCGGTGACCGGTCAAGACCGAAGATGGCCGGCACCGACTCGGCTTCTAGGTTGACACCCCTTGGGGTCGCCCGTAATGTAGAGTTCATCATGGGGTCGCCGACACTGACTATTTCCGCGCCACAGAGCGCTCCGACCGTAAGTTTGGCGAAGTTGCTGGACCCGATTGCTACTGAATTGGCTCGCGTGGAAAAGGTTCTGGCCCAGCAAGTGAACGGATTTGATCCGAGAATCACTCAGTACGTTCAATACACTCTGGGAGGAATCGGCAAGCGGCTGCGCCCGAGCTTGGCATTGCTGGCCGGCGGAGCGACCGGGCGGGTGGATGAGAACCACGTCAAACTCGGCGTCATCGTCGAGCTGATTCACGTGGCTACCCTTGTCCATGACGATGTGTTGGACGAGGCGGAACTCCGGCATGAGTTGCCAACCTCTAACTCCCGTTGGGGCAATGAGATCAGCGTGCTTCTCGGGGACTGTCTCTTTGCCCATGCGTTGCGGCTTGCCGCCAGTTATCCGACCACGGAGGTCTGCCGGCGGGTGAGCGAGGCGACCAATACGGTCTGTTCCGGTGAGATCCTGCAGACCCAACGCCGGTACGATTTGGATCTGCCGATCGAGCAGTACCTTGAGATCATCAATATGAAGACCGGGGCGCTCTTCGCGGTCAGTTGCGAACTGGGCGCGCAATTGAACGGCGCGCCTCTTCCGGTTGTCGAATCATTACGGGAGTTTGGAGCAAATTTGGGTATCGCCTATCAGATTTACGATGATTGCGTGGACATTTTCGGCAAGGAACTCCAAGCCGGTAAATCGCTGGGAACCGATATGAAAAAAGGGAAGCTGACACTACCACTCATGCTGCTGCTCCAGCACATCGGCGCCGATGTTCGTCAGGAACTCGGGACCATGATTTTTCGCAACGAGCCGCAGCAACACAAGCAGTTGCTGGCGCTGGTGCTGGGCAACGGCGTCGTCAGCGAATCGTTGGCGGTCATCGAAAAATACATCGCGCGCGCGGAAGCCAACCTCGCCACCCTGCCGGCAAGTGCTTGTTCAAAGACATTGGGCGCGCTGGCCCGGTATCTTGCTGATCGCAGCCGCTTCTTGCTCAAGGAATCCGCCGCCGCGTGAGACAGCGATCATGAAACTTTCCCAGAAACTGAAGCTCGGATTCGCCGCCCAAGGCGAGGCGGCCCGCCGGCCCGCGCACGCGGCCCCGCCAGAAGAACACACGATTGATCTCCGGCACGAGGACGACGAGACGCTCGTGACCCGCGCGCAACGCGGCGAAGCGGCCGCGTTCGATGTGTTGGTCGAGCGCTACAAGGAGCGGCTGTACGCGACCGTTTATCACATGACGAGCAATCACGAGGACGCCAACGATCTCGTGCAGGAAACGTTCATCAAGGCATACAAGAGTTTGAACGGCTTCCGGGGCCGCTCCAGTTTCTACACGTGGGTCTACCGGATCGCCGTGAATCGCACGATCAATTTCCTGAAACGCCGCCGCAATCGCAACCAGTACAGTCTCGACGATGCGGACAGCGGCATCCAGACCGATCCCGATTTTGTAGAACTCATGTCGCATGTGACCCCCCGGCGGGAAGTGGGGCTGAACGAACTGCAGCAAAGATTGAACGAAGCACTGCAGAAACTGTCTGAACCCCATAGAGCGGTGGTAACGATGCACGATGTTCAGGGTATGACCCATGCTGATATTGCGAAGGTGATGAAATGCTCGGAAGGAACAGTCCGCTCACGGCTGTTTTACGCCAGGCAGCAACTCCAGGCGCTCTTGAGCGATTACTTGTGAATGGACGACGCATGAACTGCAGCAAAGCACAACGGCTTTTCGACGACCTGTCCCGCGACCGTCTGCCCGAACAACTCTCCCGGGAACTCCGCCAACACCTCGACGACTGCACCGATTGCCGGGTGATGGAGCAACGCGCCGCCCGGTTGCAGCGGTTGCTGGCCCTGAAACGCCACGAGCAACCGGCCCCGGAGTATTTCCACAATTTTCTGAACGAGTTTCACAACCGGCTGGCGGAAACCACAGAACGCGTGGGCGTGTGGGAAGGAATCATCGCCCGGATGGAAAACGCTCTGACCGTCAAACCCGGTCATACTTGGCGGTACGGATTTGCCGGCGCCATGGCCACCGTGTTGGCCATCGGCACCGTGTGGATGGGCGTGCGCCAGCCCGGCCAGCCCGCCGCCGTGACCGGCCCCAGCGCCGCTGCCCGTTCGCCGCTGACGTTCGCTAGTGATGTTCTTCCTGCCCCGCAATCCACGCCGAAATCAATCGCCGCCACGTTGCCGGCGCCATCGGAGATCGTGCCCGCCGGCAGCGTGCTGATCATGCCCGCCACCAGCCGCGCCGAACCGAGCACTCCCCGGTACATGTTGGATCACATTGCGATCACCCCGGCGAGTTATGAAGTTGCCACGAGCGTTCATTTCTAACCGGCCCGCGCTGTGGGGCGGTGTGTTGTTGGTCGTGGCGGGCGTCGCGAATCTGCAAGCGGCGAGTCTGCTGGAAACCATCAACAGCGAAGTCAGTTCCATCTACGACAAATCCAAGGATGCCGTCGTCAAGATCCACGCCGAGCGCCAACTTCAGATGAGCAGTCTCTCGCCGGTGCCCCCACACCGGTGCGCCACAGGTTTCTTCATCACCGGTGACGGACTGTTGCTGACGGCCAACACAGTGGTGGACGGTGCGGAGTCTCACTGGATTGAGTGGCACGGGCGGCGCGTGCCGGCCAAGTTGGTGGGGCAAGACCCGCGCACCAATCTCGCTTTGCTGAAGGTTGACCCGGCCGAGTGCGTGGAGGCCGGTCACCAGTTGCCGTTTCTGCCACACGGCGATTCGGACGAATTGCGCGTTGGTTCGATGGTGATTGCCATCGGATTTCCCTTTGGATTGCCAAGCGCGCCGGTCGTCGGCTTCGTCAGCGGCATTGACATCAAGCGCGGCTCGCACATGTTTGTGACGAGCCACATCCGCGCCGGCTGCAAGCTGAGTCGCGGGCAGGGCGGCGGCCCGTTGTTGAACGTGCGCGGCGAGGTCGTCGGCATTGCCGTGGCCGCGGATAGCGACGACCAGTGCTACGCGCTGCCGATTCATGCCGCGCAAAAGGTGTGCGACGATTTTCTGCGATACGGACAAGCGCAACACGCGTGGGTCGGCTTGGGCATCACCGAAAAGCAAATGACCTCCACCGAGACCGGACTGGATAAATACCAGGTGTTCGTGCAGCAAGTGTTCTCGAACACACCGGCGGCGGAAGCCGGATTTCAAGACCGCGATGTTCTCGTGAAGATTTACACCAATGACGTCCGGCAATTGGCCGACGTGCTGAACACGATATTTTATTTTCGCAGCGGCGACAAGGTAACCGTCACCGTCCTGCGCGAGGGCAAGGAACAACAAGTCTCACTCACCGTCGGCTCGCCGCCTCTGTTGGAAACCGCTTCCGCGAGGCCGGTGCCGGAGTTTCCCTTCATCCGATCGGCGGAGCAAGGGCCAACCATCGTTCCCGCCGCAAAGACCCGGTAGTGGGTTTACTTTTTGCCGACTTTCGCGCGCACGTCGTCGAGTTGGCCCGCCGAACCCAGCACTTGATTCTTGTGGGCAATCATCTTGGCGTACTCTTCGATGTAAATCTTACCGGGATCGCGCAGGTCAAACTTGTCCGGGTGGTCGCGGAAGAATTCCCGGTGCACGCGCGTCCAGACCAGCCGGCCATCGGTGTCGATGTTCACTTTGCACACGCCCATCTTCGCGGCCGGCAGGAAATCTTCTTCCGGCACGCCGCTGGTGTCCGGCATGTGGCCACCGGCTTTGTTGATGCGATCCACTTCATCCTTCGGCACGCTGGAGCTGCCGTGCATCACCATCGGATAGCCGGGCAGTTTCTTGTGGATTGCCTCGATCACGTCGAAGTGGAGACCCATCTTCTTGCCGGGTTCGGCCTTGAACTTGTACGCGCCGTGGCTGGTGCCAATCGCGACCGCGAGACAATCGCAGCCGGAGCGGTTGACGAATTCCTCGGCTTCGTCCGGCTTCGTGAGGCAGACCGAGCCGACGATGTCTTCCTCGACGCCGCCGAGCATACCGAGTTCGGCTTCGACGCTGATGTTGCGAGCGTGCGCCGCCTCGACGACGCGTTTGGTGATGGCGATGTTCTCCTCAAAGTCGTGATGACTCGCGTCGATCATGACCGAGCTATAAAAACCGGACTTGATGCAGTCGTAACAAGTCTCCTCGTCACCGTGATCGAGGTGCACCGCGAAAATCGCCTCCGGGAACACTTGCTCCGACGTGCGGATCATCGCTTCGAGATAACGTTTGTCCGTGTACTTGCGCGCGCCTTTGCTGAGTTGGATGATGAACGGCGCCTTGCTTCCAACGTTGCCTTTGAACAGGCCGACGGTCTGTTCGAGGTTGTTGATGTTGTAGGCGCCCAAGGCGTACTTGCCGTAGGCGACCTTGAACAACTGCGCGGTGGTGACAATCATCTTGAGTTCTCCTGATTAAACAACCGGGGTGCTACGTCCTCGCAGCCCCGACACTAGCGAAGCCCTGCCGGGAGGTCAAACCTGATTTTGGAGGGACGCGCTCCGTCGCGTCCATTGGTTACGGATGGAATGGCGTCACCCATCACCCTCTCAAAGCAACAGCGCTGCCAGTTTATCGCGTAGGGCTTTGTGGCCATACGTCACGGTCAAGCGCAGGTGCATGTCTTCGGGGTGCATGGTCAGGTGAACGCCGGTCTGCGCTGAGTTCTTTTTGTTGCGCGGCCATGTCTTGATGATTTCCTCAACTTTCGGCCACACCAATGGCTCGCTGAAACTCTTCTTTTCCAATTTGAGCAAGATGACCAGCGTTTCCAAGTTCCGCGTCGCGGCAACGGCCTGAGTCCAGTCATTGCCGAATAGCAACTCTCCATAGCTGAACAGATCACAAAAAGACTCAACGCAGCCTCGTGGCGTGACGCTCAGGTTGAGGAAATGCGTTTTATGAAAGAAGCCGTTCCGACTTGCGCGCCGCGACAGCAAATTGGAATGGAGCGCAGTCACCGTTGGCAAGGCAGCAGCGCGCTTAGCGGTGAAAACTGCTTCAACGTCGGTTTGAATATCGGAATAATTCTTGAAGCCGCCGCCTTTCGCATCCGACCAATGTGTGTTGTCAGTCAGCAGAAACAGTTTGGCGGTTAGCTCGGTATAATCGTCGCAGAGGATAAATGCGGTTTTGAAATACTGCCCACCCGTGCGCCCGGTGTAATAGACTTCCACGCCCGCGCAAATCTCATCCAACAGATAGGGAAGCTGGTTCATGGCTTGCCGGTCCCCAATAGTTGTTGCTCAAATCGGGTTTTCGCGGCCGTCCACTCGGCTACCGCCTCTGCGCGCAAGTGTTGAACACGAAGAATGCGGCGATTAATTTCTTCGATTAGGGCGTTCTGCTTGTGGCTGTTCATTTCCGGAAAAGGCATTGCTGCAAGGTCATCGCGGTGCAGCCGGTACCGACTTGGTGTGCCGCCACGGGCTTTTGAATACATCAAGTTTCTCAATAACTTTGTCCGCAAGACCCACAACACGGCTGCCGGATTCCAGCCGCCCCGACACCGCAACACGAGGAACTCGCCGGAAGCGACAGTGCGGCGTTTCGTTTGGGGACAGAGAACGAATTTTGCGTTCTGAATCGTCGGGCCAAGGCGCGCAAGCAAAATGTCGTTCTCGCTGACTTCAAAAAATGTTCCATCTATCTCCGAACCAATTGCCGTTCGCATCTTGTCAATTGTAAGAGGATGGTTCTCCAAGTCATCAATCCGAATCCAATCCCAGTTGGCATTGGGCGCGACCTTCGATGGAGCAATTTTTGTTTCAAGGATTTCAGCAACCTTGTTGACAACCGTTCCTTGAATCGGTTGCGCCAATCTCAGCCCGGCGTAACGTTCGGCGTTCAGCGCGCCGTCGATTTGGCCTAGTCTGACAGCGAAACACATCCGCTTTTCTTGCGACGGCGCAGTCAGGCCGAGTGCATCCAGTATGAAGTTGTCGAATCCGTCTAACAAATCATCCGACTGTGCGAGTTTGTTCTTTGTGGTCGACCGGGCCACCTCAAGCTCAGATACCAGCTTCGCCTGAATATCCGTATCAGGCACAGGGATTATGAAAGCCTTGAATTCCTCCTTGTTAATGTTGGGTTGGCCTGCCGGCCTCTGAATGGAGCGCACCCATGCTTGGTATCGAGTGGTCTTCGTGTAGTAGTACACGAATTTGGGTAAGACACGCTGCGCGTCGAACTTGAATCGAATGCAGTACCCGGCAAACACAGCCGGTCCGATTTCCTTGTTGTGAATGTAGGTTTTCCCCGCTGTCGCCCCGCTTCGTGCAAATAGCACGTCGTTGTGCTGGAGTCTGGCATCCTCCTCAATCACTTCTGCGGTAACAAACTCATGACCGAGCGGAATCCCGTCGTCGTCAAAATCGGTGATACGGATGTATTTCACGTCGTCCGTAGATTTCATCGGCACGGAGCGCACGCTCGAACCGTAATCGGGTTCGCGAATAGTTAGGCTACCGAGTGTGGCAGTTGGCAAGCCGGCGATCTTCTGATGTCCACCGAGGAGGATGAACTTCGGATCGATCCGATCTTTGACTTCGCCCCGTCTGACCGCAAAGCAAGCCGGCTTGCCTACGGCGACGGGGCTTAGACGAAAAAAGGTTGAGCGTCCTTCTGGAACTGCCGATATTGTTCCGCGACTTCGGGGAGTTGATTGTCGCACTTGCGGCCAGTCGCGTCGTAGCCGATCAGTTCCGGCACGGCCATAAAAATGGCTTCGGAATCCTTGGGTTTCTCGTCGTCTGCACGTTTGCGAAGAAAGACTAAGCTGGATTTGACGCCAGCACCGTAATGACTAAACGCCGTCTGCGGCACGCTGACCACGGCCAAGACTTGGAAGTGTTCCAACAGGAAATCGCGGACGGGTTGCAGCGATGAGTTGGTGAGAATACCATCCGGCAACACAACGGCGGCGTGACCGGTGCCGGGTTTGAGGAAATGCCAGATACGTTCGATGAACAGGATTTCGGTTTTCTGGTTCTTGCGCTGCTTGGAATTGCCCTTTGCGTCCACGGCAGAGGCGAGAACGTAATCGGCAAGATAAGGCCGCTCAGCGAGATTTACCTGCGAGCCGAAAGGCGGATTGGTGTAGATGCGAGTAAAGCGCCCCTTGGAAAATCCACGGTTCACGGAGTTGAGCCGCTCAACGCGGTCGAGCGCGTCTGCGCCGATGACGTTGCTGTGGCCGTCGTCGTGGATAATCATGTTCATCTTGGCGACGCGGGCAATTTCGTCGTTGATCTCGATGCCAAACAACCGTTCTTTGGCGAAGTCGTGCCAATGTTTGTAGTGCTCTTCCGAACCTTCCGGGTGGTACTCGGTCGCTTCCCGGCGGATGGCGTCGAGTACGTGGAGCAGGAAACCACCGGAACCGCAGGCGGGATCGAGAACAAGGTCTTCATTGCCGGGCGGTAGCATGTCCACGGCAAAGGCGATCATTTCGCGTGGGGTGAAAAATTGTCCGAAGTCGCCCTTGAAGAATCCATCCATGAATTGCTCGAAGGCGACGCCCTTGGTGTCGAGGTCGGTTTTACTGAGGTTGATGCTCTCCAAGTGTGAAACGACGGTGCGGAGACTCGCGTCGTCAATCTTGATGGTGTCGGTGAAGACATCCGGGTCTTTCAGCTTCTGGACGTCGTACAGTGATTTGATGCGTTCCGCCAGCCGGCGGCTTTGCTCGTAGGTTTTGATTTGGAATTCGTAAGGTTCGCCCTTCTTCCGCTTGGCCTGCTCGTCGCTGATTTTGACGAAGATGATTTTGCAGAGTTCACCGAAGGCCGAAGGCGGCGAGAGTTTGCCACCACCCCAAAGCGTTTGATGGCATTTCTTAATGGCGGCGATGAGGGCTTCTTTGCTGACGAGTTGGATGTCGTTGTTCTGGTCGCCCTTGTAAAACCGGTATTCCTCTGGCCGTCCGTATTTGCCCGGCAGATCGGCAACGATGTTTGCTTCACGTTCCAGAACGCCGTACTTCTCGGAGAAATCCAAGAAGCGACGTGTCATGCCGGCAACAACGCCGACGTATGTGGCGCGGAACTTTGCCCACGTGCCGTTTCCGCAAGCCTGCTCGACTGCCTGATTGAACTCGGCGTCAGTGATGCCGTCTTGCTTACACTCCACAACTGCGTAAGGCTTCTTGCGCTCATCGTCGCGGAACACAACCAGATCAGCGCGATCGGAAGGCGTCCGGTCCGGTACGACGACTTCGACGCCAATTCGCGCCGGCTCGTACCCATACCGGTAAATCAACTCGGCCCAAAACTCCGCGCGAACCTGCTCCTCAGGGTCTGAGTAGCGTTCGGTGTGATTGACGGCAACGTAGAGAATCTTCTGTTGCTTGCCTTCACCGGTAAGTTTGGCATGGCCGTCTTTGAGTGAGCGTTCTAGGTAAGACATGGGCTTCCTCGCTCGCGTGTGCGATTCAGCCCTGTCTGAGGGGATGGCTTCCTTGAAGGGATGCTTGTGCCAGTAAAACGAAGGGGCGTGACCTACTCACGCTCCTCCACAGGCACGGACATGCCCTTCAAGGAACGCTTTCAGACACGCCCTTGCGGGGCGTGCCTTCGAGCGCCGTCCTTGAAGTCGAAATTGTCCGTTTCGTGGAGAACAGCAGCCGAAGCTACGCGAAATGATTGTGTGAGTTAGTTAATCGGTCTCGATAGTTTCTCCTGAACGAGAGTGTAGCGACGGCGAGACCCTTCGACAAGCTCAGGGTGACAGAAAAGGAGCGGCCACGACGGAGCGTGGCCCTCCAGTGACAAACTCTGCTGGCTCTGCGAACTCTGTGTGAGATCGCCGTTAGTACGGCAGCGGGAACTTTGCGGTGAGGGCGCGAACTTTTTCTTTCACGTGCGCTTGCAGGCCGGCATCGTCGGGTTTCTCCAAGACTTCCGTGATCAACCCGGCAATCTGTTCCATCTCGGGTTCCTTCATGCCGCGCGTCGTGACGGCGGGAGTGCCGAGGCGGACGCCGCTGGTGACGAGCGGTTTTTCGGGGTCGTAGGGGATGAGATTCTTGTTCGTCGTGATACCGGCACGGTCGAGTGATTCCTGCGCGATCTTGCCGGTGAGTTTCTTGGGCCGGAGATCGACGAGCATGAGATGGTTGTCGGTGCCGCCGCTGACGATGCGGAAACTCCGGGAGGTCAGCGCACCGGCGAGAGCCTGCGCGTTCTTGACGATCTGGCGCTGGTAATCTTTGAACTCGGGCTTCATCGCTTCGAGGAAGCAGACGGCTTTGGCGGCGATGATGTGCATGAGCGGGCCGCCTTGGATGCCGGGCAGCACCCACGAGTCAATGTCCTTCGCGTACTTCGCTTTGCACAGAATCAGACCGGCGCGCGGTCCGCGCAGCGTTTTGTGCGTGGTCGTGGTGACGAAATCGGCGTACGGTACCGGGCTGGGATGAATGCCGGCGGCGACGAGCCCGGCAATGTGCGCCATGTCCACGAACAACAACGCGCCGACCATGTCGGCGATCTCGCGCATACGTTTGAAATCAATGACGCGCGGGTAGGCGCTAGCGCCGGCAGTGATCATCTTGGGGCGTGATTGCTTGGCGAGTTCAGCGAGTTGGTCGTAATCAATAGTTTCGGTGTCTTTGCGCACGCCGTAGTGAGTGACCTTGTAGAAGCGACCGGAGAAGTTGCGCGGCGAACCGTGCGTGAGATGGCCGCCATGGGCCAATTCCATCGTGAGAATCGGATCACCGTGCTGGAGTGTCGCGAAATAGACGGCCATGTTGGCTTGGCTACCGGAGTGCGGCTGAACGTTGGCATGTTCGGCACCGAAAAGTTGTTTCGCGCGATCAATGGCGAGTTGCTCAGCGATGTCCACGTACTCGCAGCCGCCGTAGTAACGCTTGCCGGGGTAACCCTCGGCGTATTTGTTGGTCAGGACCGAACCGGCGGCTTCGAGGATGGCCGGTGAGACAAAGTTTTCACTGGCGATGAGCTCGATGTTTTCCTGCTGGCGTTGCTTCTCGCGTTGGACGGCGTCGAACGTTTCGGGATCGGTCTGGGCGAGAGCAGAGGTCTTCTTGGTTGTCGGAAGCGGTGGATTATCCATTTCTTTCACGCGCCGCTCGTGGCGGCCTCCTTCAAATTTGGTGGTGAGCCAGACGTCGAGGATCGCGGCGGCTTTCTCGTTGGTCATGCCTTCTTCGAGCGCGGAGAGCACCAACACGTTGGCATCGTTGTGCTCACGGCTGAGGCGTGCCCCATGTTCGTCGTTGACCAGCGCCGCACGCACGCCGACGAACCGGTTGGCGGCGATGCTCATGCCGATGCCGCTCTTGCAAATCAGTACGCCCCGGTCGAAATTACCGGCCAAGATTTCGCGCGCCACGATGAACGCGTAGTCGGGATAATCCACGGGATCGGTCGTGTGCGTGCCGAAATCGGAAAACTGGTAGCCGTGCAGCGCGAGCCAGTCTTTGAGCGCGGCTTTCATCTCGACGCCGCCGTGGTCGGCGGCTACCGCGATGCGGTGCGGGCGCGATTCGTCGGGGGCAGGAGCCGCGACTTCCCGGTCGGCTCGACGCGCTTGCGCTTCGGTCTGTTCGATGAACTCCAGAATGCCCGGCAACACCTTGCGAATCTGGTCGCGCGTTTGCCGGTAGACCTCGAGCGGTTGGCCGATCGGATCGAAGATGTCCTTGTTCTCGCCGAGACGCGTTTCCTCAAACTCGCGCAACAGAAACGCCTTCTCCGCCGCCGCCGGGAAGAGCATCTGGATAGTGTCCAACTGCTGCCGGGTCATCGTGAAAATGATGTCGGCCTGATCCACCAACGGGGCGCGCAACGACTGGCTGCGGTAGTGCGAAATATCCACGCCGATTTCGGCCATCGCTTCGACCGCCGCATCGCTCGGCGGGAGTCCATCCAGCGCGCCGAGACCGGCCGAGAGCGTGTGAATGTCGTTGCGGCCTCGGAGCATGCGTTCGAGCAGGCCCTCGGCCATCGGACTGCGGCAAACATTACCGGTGCAGACAAATAAAACGGTCTTCATGAATTCTTCGGTGCCGCGCGACGCTGACCGGCCGCGTTACTGCCGCCACGACAGCATCACGCGGATTCCCTTCAAAATATCCACGGCATGTTGCAGCACAACGTCGCGTACCTGTTGAATCTCGCGGTCCTCCTCGCCCTCGGCGGCGGACGACTTCGCTTCGCTGAGGTCGCCGGGCGTCGGGTTGGCGGGTGCGTTGGTCACGATCATCTCGGTTCCGGGCATCTCGCGGTAGAAAATTTTCGGCGCCGTCGTGACGTTGGTGTTCACTCCAAGTTTTAGGTCGACCGCTTCGCCGCGGAACGCTTTCACCAATTCCGCCTCGCTGAGGTGCTTCTTTGCCTCGCGCGGCTGCAAGCTGGCCGTGAGCGTGACGTTGGTCTGCGCGTTGAGTACCGCGTCTAGTTCCACTTGCGCGTCAATCTTCACTGCAATGTCCGGCGTGATGCCGCCGGGAAACACGTCCACCGTCATCGCTTCGTTTTCCTCATGTGCCGGCAACATGATCTTGGCCGACGCCAACCGCAGCAACCGTCCATCGCTGAGCTTGATGTCTTCCCACGCCGCAGCCGAACCAGCCGTCTTGCCGCCCAGCACAATGCCGCGATGCTGCGTACTCAACGCGCCCGCCAACACCTCAGCCCCGCCGCTGGTTTGTGCGTTCACCAAAACCATCAACGGCGCATCCTCCAGCCCCTTGATCTCCGCCGTCAACGGATGCGCACTGGAACGAAACACATTCTCGCCGCGTCCCGCGCTCTTCAACGCGAACAATTCCCGGTCACCTGAAACAAACCGACTCGCCAATTCGGCGGCGGCGGCGTAATTCGTCCCGTCGGCGTACCGGAGATCCAGCACGTAGCCGATGACCTTCGCATCCGAAAATTTCTTCAACTCGGCATCCATCGCGGTGACGGTGCCCTCGACCACGTCGGCAATGCGAATGTAGCCGATCTCAGGATCAATCACCTCCGCCCGGGCCAACGGGCCACCGGCATTCGCGGCAGACGTCGCCGCCTCCACGCCATTCGTGCCCGCCGGTTCCGGCGTGATGATCGTCGCCCCCTGGCCGAGCGCGCGGAGGATGCCATCAGTAGTGGCGTCGTTCAACAACTTCCCGTCGAGCTTGTCCTTGTCCACGTAGCGCGATTTCAACAGCTTGATCACTTCGGCCGTGACCGGCAATTCGACAGCCTCGGATGCGGCCCACGCCGGTCCGATCCCCCAGACCAACAAACTCAGCAAGACGATAGTTTTCTTCATCATGATTATATGACCCTTCCGCGACGGCACCTTCAGACCCGCACACGCCACGCGCGGGCGGCAATATCGCGCCGATACTGCGCCCCGTCAAAACGAATCCGCGCCACGCCGCCGTACGCCTTGCGCACCGCGTCTTCGATGTCCTCGCCCAACGCCGTCACACCCAGCACGCGCCCGCCGTCGGTCACGATCTGGCCGGCGGCATTGCGTTTCGTGCCGGCGTGAAACACGCACACGTTATCCAATCCCGACGCCTCTTTCAATCCCTCAATCACCTGGCCCCGTTCGTACGCGCCGGGATAGCCGCCTGCCGCCATCACCACGCACACTGCCGCCTCCCGCTTCCAATCCAACCGCGCGCCTTCCAGCCGGCCGGTCACCGTTGCCTCCAGCGCGTCCACCAAATCAAAATCCATGCGCGGTACCACCACCTGCGTCTCCGGATCGCCGAACCGGCAATTAAACTCCAGCACCTTCGGCCCGGCCTCCGTCACCATCAACCCCGCATACAACACACCCCGGTAATCCTTCATGCCGGCCACCGTGCGCTCGAAAATCTCCGTCGCGTCCACCTTTCGCGGCGTGGGCGAATACGCGCCCATCCCGCCGGTGTTCGGGCCGGTATCACCGTCGCCGACGCGCTTGTGATCCTGTGCGGCCGGCAATAGTTTGAACGTCTTGCCGTCCACCAACGCCATCACACTCGTCTCCTCGCCGGTCAGACATTCTTCGATCACCACCAGCTTGCCGGCCTCGCCAAACGCGCGCTGCACCATGATGTCGTCAATCGCACGCTCGGCCTCTTCGATGGTCTGCGCGACGACGACACCTTTGCCGGCGGCAAGTCCGTCCGCTTTCACCACGATCGGTGCGCCGCGCTGGCGAACGTAATCTCGCGCCGCGACCGGGTTGTCGAAGATACCGGCGTCCGCCGTCGGGATGCCGTGCTGGAGAAGAAACCGTTTGCAGAATGCCTTGCTGCCTTCCAATTGCGCCGCGCGTTTCGTCGGTCCGAAGATTCTCAGTCCTTTCGCCTGAAACACGTCCACGATACCGGCACAGAGCGGCGCTTCCGGGCCAACGACGGTCAGATCGATTTGCTTCTCCGAAGCGAACTGCGCGAGATCAGCCGGCGCAACACACTCGGCGAGTTGAGCGATACCGGCATTGCCCGGCGCACAGAAAAGTTTCGTGACCCGGCCACTCTGCGCCAATTTCCACGCCAGCGCATGCTCGCGCCCGCCACCGCCGATGACGAGGACTTTCATAAAAGCGGAATGGCAGCCGCCATCTTCAGCGCGCGTTCGTACACGGTGTGCCGGGCGGGATGGTCGAGTTCTTGCGAGAGCAGGGAAACGTCGTCGGTCGGCCAGAAGGCACGCTTGCGCGGGAGGCCGCAAGCGTTCGGCATCGTCACCGTGGCGCTGGCGGTGCGTTCGCCGTAATTCTTGCGGACGCAAAACGTTGCGCCGGGACTCGTCAGTGTGACGGAGAGGATACCGACGGACGTGGCGTCGGTGTCGCGGCGCGCTTCCAACCGGACTTTCTCCGCGGCATCTACCGGTGGCCAACCAAGTTGCGCCGCAAACCAACTGGCAAACAACCTGGCGCGCAATCGTGCACCCGGTCCGCAGCCGTGAACCACTTCGACGGAGCGGATGCGCTCCAATTCGGCCCGGCAATGCGGTTCGTCGAAGAACTCGGCGGTCAGTTTGCGCCACAACCCCAGCCGGGTCCAACTCAGGTCGCCGAAGTTGGTGTGCGGCATTGTCTGAATCGTTTTCGCCAGCGCCGCGAGGTGTTGCTCGGGCGCGTCCCACAGCGAGGTGTCGAACAGGACCCGGTCGGCCACCACACCAAGCCGCGTGAACAGTTGCGGCTGCAAGAGAAAGTTGCCCTGCCACCAGACGACGATCGGCAGGTCGGACTCCAGCAGCGGCAAGACCGCCGACGTGATGTGTTCGACGGCGGTACCCGACGCGCGAATTGAAATCTGCTCGCAGCAAACCTGTTTCTGACCGGCGCCTGCCAAGTGACAATGCGCGGTGATGGACGCGGACAATTCGCTTTGCGGTTCGTCGGGTTTCGCCAGCAACACGATGGCCCGGCACGGCTCGCGGCTCGTCAATTCGCTGATCGTCGTCGTCGCATGATCACGCGCAGCATCCGTCTCGCAGAAGACGACGAAGTTGAACAAGCTGGCACGCGTGATCTGCCGGCGCGATGGGTCTTGCTCGGATTCGGCAGCCAACTGCCACAACTCGCGAAGCTGCCGCTCGATGCCGGCCACATCAACAGCGGTTTCGACACCGGCAGCGAACGTTTCCAGTCGAGGTTCTACGGTCGTTGCCATTGCCTTCCGTCCTTTTCAATGAACGCGTCGGCCTCAACCGGCCCCCATGTTCCGGACTCATACGCGAACGGAGGCGGTGCACTCTGCCAGCCTTCCAGCACCGCGTCCATGATCGCCCACGACCGCTCGGTTTCGTCCCGGCGAATGAACAACGTCGCATCGCCGGCCAGCGCGTCGTGAAGCAGCCGCTCGTACGCTTCGGGCGAACGCGCACCGAAACTGCCGCCGTACCGGAAATCCATCTTGACCGGCTGGATGTTCAATGTCGTGCCCGGCACCTTCGCGTTCATGCGGATCGCAATGCCTTCGTCCGGCTGGATGCGTAGCACCAGTACGTTGGGTTGCAGCGGCGCGACGTTTTCGGTGGCAAAGAGCACTGCCGGCGGCGCTTTGAATTGGATGGCGATCTCGGCAACGCCTTTCGGGAGCCGCTTGCCGTGACGCAGGTAGAACGGCACACCGGCCCAGCGCCAGTTGTCGATAAACAGCTTCAGCGCCAGGTAGGTCTCGGTACGCGAATCGGGTGCGACATTCTTCTCCTCGCGGTAGGCTGTCACCGGCTTGCCGGCCAGCGAACCGCGCGCGTATTGGCCGCGGACGGTGAATTGCGCGACTTGGTCGGGCGGAATCGGTCGAATCGCACGCAGCACCTTCACCTTCTCGTCGCGGATGACCTCCGACTCCAGTGAGATCGGGGGCTCCATGGCCGTGAGCGCGAGCAACTGCATCATGTGGTTCTGCACCATGTCGCGCAGCGCGCCGGACTGGTCGTAGTAACCGCCCCGGCCTTCAACTCCGAGCGACTCCGCCACGGTAATTTGAACATGATCCACATATTTCGAGTTCCACAGCGGCTCGAAAATCTCGTTGGCGAATCGGAGCGCGAGAATATTCTGAACAGTTTCCTTGCCGAGATAGTGGTCGATGCGGAGAATCTGCGGTTCGTCGAACACGCCGGCGAGCACCCGGTTGAGTTCTTGCGCCGTCGCGAGGCTGCGACCAAATGGCTTCTCGATCACGATGCGCGCATGGTCGGTCTCGTGGTGGGCGCCGAGTTGTTTAATGATCGTCTCAAACTCTGTCGGTGCCGTCGCGAGATAGTAGAGCCGGTGGCCCGCGGTGCCACGCTCACGGTCGAGTTGCTCCAGAAACTTTGCCAACGTTGCGTATCCTTTTGCGTCAGCGAATTCAGACCGGTGGTAAAAGATTCCCTGTGCGAGCGCGTCCCAGACGGCCGGATTGATTGGTTGAAAGCGGGCAAATTGTTCGACGGCTTGCCGGAGTTCGGCCCGAAATTCGTCGTGCGTTTTCGGTCGCCGCGCGAAACCGACGACGGCGAAGGAATGCGGAAGCTGGCCTTCGTGTGCGAGGTTGTACAAGGCCGGCACGAGTTTGCGGTGAGTGAGATCGCCGGTCGCACCGAAAATTACCACGGCGCACGGTTCGACGGCGTGACGTGTGTCAATTCCCTCCCGGAGCGGGTTGGTTGAGAGAGTGGGCTGTTGCATGACTCGCGACGGAGCAACCTTACTATTGCTTGGATGCGACGCGGAAGGAAATTGTTGCCGGGAGCGCTGAAGGGAGCATTTGCTTCTTGGAAAAAGAAACTCATTTCGTTGTTGACAGTTTGTGCAGGGGGGGGGTGTATAAGGCTAACAGGTGTTTGAGTGTCGCGGTGGCCAAGGCTGCGACCATGTGCGAGAGAGACAAAAGGGGCGCAAGGGGAAAGCAAAGACGACGGTCAATCGCCACTCGGTTCTCTCGCAGTCGTTTCATCCAGCAGAAATTTTTTCTCACTGCACTTCTGATCGTCATTCTGCAATGGCCGGGATATGCCGAGGACAACCTTGTCGGTCGCTGGCCGTTGGATGAAGGCGCGGGCACGAACGTGGTAGACGTGTCGAGCAACGCCTGGCACGGGACACTCGAAGGCAATCCGCTTCCGACATGGACGAGTGGCGTGAGTTCCAACGCGTTGAGCTTCGATGGAATTCAGAATGAAGTGCAGGTGCCGCACGATGCCGGGCTGATTCCGACCAACGCGTTAACCGTCGCGGCGTGGGTGAAGGCGGCGACGAATCTGACCAGCGAGGTTGTGGCCAAATGGAGCACGAATCAGGTAGCCGGCAGTTATCTGTTGTCGTTGACCAACGGCCTTCCCAAACTGGAATTGATGCTTGGCGGCAACTACACGGCAGTCACGGGGTCGAGCGGCTTGACGGACACGAATTGGCACCAAGTGGCCGGAGTCTATGACGGCACCGCTATCAACGTGTACTTAGACGCGACGCTCGCCGGCAGCGCGGCAGCCAGCGGCACCGTGGATACAGTCACCGACCCGCTACGGATTGGGTTACTGGCCGGACAGTTGGATGACGTGCGAATCTACGGCGCGGCGCTGAGCACGAACGAACTGCTGGCCTTATACTATGCTGATTCCGATGGGGACGGCGTTCCGGATTTCATGGAAGTCGATGCCGGCACCAACCCGAACGATCCGAATAGTTATCCTTCTGGTGGCTCAAGCAATGCAGTGACTCAAGCCACAAGCTTGATGCAAACAGGATCGGGCTGTATCGTCAGCCAGACCAAGACATACACCCGATCGGACTGGATTGGTAATAAAGGGTCACCAGGGTGCGGAAAGACAATCACCGATATTTTGCAGAGCGATGAATTTCCTTTTCAGCCGACTGCGGACCATTTTCAGGTGGTCATTAACGATTCCTTTTTTGATGACGAAGGCACAATTGCCGGACTTCCCGTAACGATCGGCGGATCGTGTCGCCGGCCCGCCAATAGACATCAGCCGGGCACCGTAATTCCACCGGAAAAGGTAACCATTGTCGGAAAGCGGCTCCAAGTGGACATTACTGCAACCGATGACACAAACTGTTGCGGGAATATCGGTTGGCAAAATGTCAGCATCACTTGGAAGGTTTGGTACAACGACTATTCGGTAAAGCTGGTGGATGCACAAGGATTCCAACCGCAACTGATCGGCAGCACTCCCTCGCTGCAAACTCCGATCACCAACACAGTGCAGAGTTCGTTTAACCGCGTCGGAGCGCTCACCGATGGTGCGTCGTTGATCGTCGTCCAACTTTCATCAAATCCTTGCTCGTACGCCGGCTGGAAGGTGGGTGTTAAGGATTCGGTCTCGTCCACCAATGACGCGGCGCAACTCGGCAGCCTCCATCACGGGAGTGATAACTCGTTGCCACAGCTGCCGGCTACGCTGGCCTATCCCGGCAACACCAACCTCGCACTCGGCGCAAACGATACCGCCATCTTCTACCGTTCTCCGCCGAGTTGGGCATTCGGCAGCGGCTCAAAGGAGCACAACATCCAAATCGAGTTGCACAATCCGAGCAACGATGTGGTCGCCACTAAAACCCTCACTCTCCGCAAACCGCCGCTCGTGCTGGTGCATGGGTGGATTTCAGGGCAAGAGAGATGGGACGATTTCGTTGACGCTCTCCAAGCAGCAAACATTCAAGTGGATAAGTATAAGGCCGACTATCATGACCAAAGTGCCTATGGTTTGGATGTGATATTTCAGAACGCACCTCAAACGATTCATAACGCACTCGTCGATATGCGGCAGAACCAAGGCATTGCCGCAACCCGTGTCGACGTGGTTGCCCACAGCATGGGCGGTCTGGTGACGCGATGGTATATGACTCGCAGTACCGACTTGCCGAATAGGGCAGATCGGAGCGTGGGTGCTGATCCTGCGCCGCTCTTCAAGACAAGCCTGATCGTATCTCAGCCGCGTGCGGCAGAACACGAGTTCATAAGACCGGATAATTTCGGTATTGGGGACATTCGGCGGTTCATCACCCTGGGTACCCCACACACTGGAACGGATTGGAGTCGCGCGGCGATTCGAATGGTCAACAACGGCATCAATCGTCGAAGCGAGCCGGGCGATATTCAGCGCCGCGTCTGGAGTGGAGTGGAACAGATATTGGGATTTCACGCGATTGCGCTGACAGACCCGGGAGACGCCGGCCCACAAGGCATGTCGCTGATCGATCTTGCAGCGTATGGGCCGCACCCGTTGAGCGGAAGCCCGGCGCCATCGAAATCCGTGGCGCTTAATGCGCTTGCGCCGATACCGGTGGCGTATGCTCCCATCGAAGGAATCGCAGCAGGGGGTTCTCTATGGAACAGTTTTGAGACGGGGATGTTTAGAATCATTGCGGGCTTTACTTTGACCGCCCCGGCGCCGAGTGATCTTCGCGCCTCGAACAGCGATGCAATTGTGCCCTCCGCGAGTGCCCGCAATTTGAACGCGTCCAATACCAATCGCGTTATCAATGGCGTCGTCCATTTTGAACTTCCCGGGCCGAATCCACGGACGGGAGAACTGTTCGAACAACTCTTAGGGAGCGATGAAAGTTTGTTCATTCAACCTTGAGGCCATCGGCGACAGTATCAGCCGATATGCATGGCGGCTTCGCCTTGTTACGGTTCTGGCTTGTGTCTTGGAGATGGGCTGTTCGGTGCACGAGTTTGCGATGCGCACGTATGGCAAAGCGGGACCGGACCGTTCCCGTGAATCCTACTACGGAACCGGAGTTGTTAAGTGGGTGGATCAAGACACCGTTGGAATCGATTTCGGGACGATGCCCCCGCCGCAACACGATGGCGTAGTGCTGCTAGTAATCCGCGAAAGTAGAATCGTAGGAAGGGTTAGAACAATGGGGGCCTACGATGGAGACAACAAGAGAAGGGCAATTTTTGAACGAAAGAGTGGATCGGTTCACGTCGGCGATAAGGTCATCGGTATTCAGAACGAGCGGAAATACAACGAAGCGGAGTCATTACTATGAACAAGAAACTCTCGCATGCGTTTATCGTTGGCATTTCGCTATTCCTGTTGGATGTGAGCGTCGATGCCAGCAGCTTCCGAGTCCATGGCAAAGTCTTTGATGGCACCAGCACCCAAACGGTGGCCGGTGTTACCATCGACTTTCTATACGCGACACTGTCCTTGCCCGTTGACGCCTTGCCTACCTTGGTCAGCACGAATTCAGATGCAAATGGAGAATTCGATTTTGGTGACCTCGGAGGAGAGCTTTCCGGCGAGTTGCAAATACTGGAATTGCCTGTGAATGGCGTCGTGCCAATGAAAGGAATTGTGCGCTTGAGCACACTGACTCCGACCAACGAAGTGATCTTTCGCGCCGGGCCGGCGGCAGCGTTGTCGGGGACGATCACGATTACCAACGGCACAACCGATCTGACCAAGTTCAGAGTCGAGGTCAACGCGACGGAAGTGGACGTGGCGACGAATGGGACGTTCCTCATTCCCGAATTGCCGAAGTATCAGCAGACGATGCGATTGATCTATCAAGACGGTTTTTACTTCGACGAGCGGGTGGTGCCGTTGCCGGCGCTGACTGCCGGTGTGACGAACAACGTTTCGATTTCATGGCACAAACCAAAGAACAGTCTCACGACTTCAGGCGTGCTGCGCGATGCGCTGGGTAATCTTCTCGCCGACGCGCGGGTTCGATTCCTCGGCAAGGATACCGGCGTGTTCGTCGGCATGAAGACCGGCTCTGATGGCGTGTACCAGATTTACGACTTACCGGCGGACTGTTACACCGTGCGCGGTTTCGTCGGTCGCTGGGGCGTCGAGCAGCGGCCATTGGCTCAGACGCTTTTCTGTTCAGGCCCTTCGGGTAGCCTTGATACTGATGAGGACTTCATGCCCGACTGGTGGGAGAATCAGTACGGGCTTGACCCCGGAAACCCCGATGACGCCGATTCTGACCTCGATGGTGACGGAATCAGCAACCTCGATGAATATAGACGCGGCACCGATCCGACCGATCCGCTGAGCAAGAATGTGACGCTGTATGCCAACAGCAGCACCGGCGATAACGGTTACGATGGTTTGACTCCGATAGTCACCGGCAACCACGGCCCGAAACACAATATTCAAGCGGCAATCTCCGCCTCATTCAGTGGCGACAGCGTGGAAATCGCGTCGGGACAATACAGTGAGACGACCTTTGATCCACAAGCCAAGACGGTCACCCTCAAACCTGTAGGTACAGTCACAATTCCATGAAAAGGAGAGCAGCTATGAAAACAAGAAGAGACAGTTTAGGATTCCCAGCGGTAGTCGCACTCGCTATGGGGCTGGCAGGGTGTTGTGCATGGGCAGGCGACCTGAATGTGCAGGGCAACTTGGGTGTATCCAGCAATGAGGTCGTCAGCGGGTTTGTCAACGCTACCGGCTACGGCGATCAAGCTGCGGTGGGCGCATCAGCATCCGACTCCAGCCTTGCGGCGGGATTGTACGCGCATTCTTTGGCTTCGAATTGCTGGCAGTCCACCGCCCTCGGCATGTACTCACAATACCAGGCCAACAATTGCAGTGCATCTCTTGCTGCCGGGCCGTGGTCGCAACTGGACGCTGCCGGCTGCTTTAGTGCCGAAGCGCTTGGAGGGCTCGCTCAGTGGCAGGCAACGAACTGCAGCTCTTCCGTTGCGGTTGGATACGCGGCGCAGGCTCAGGCGTCCGCCTGTGCAATCTCCGTTGCTATTGGCTATCAGGCGCAGAAAGGAGCTGCTGGCGGCCTGTGGTCGGTAGCCATCGGGCAGAATAGCCAAACCGGCGCTTCAAATTGCACGACGTCCGTTGCCGTAGGCCAGTCGGCTCAATCCGGCGCAACCTCCTGTGGTTCTGCTGTGGCAGTGGGAGCCAGTGCCGAATCCTCCGCGTCATCGTGTCCGTCTTCGGTGGCCATCGGCAGCAGTGCGCATGCCTCCGCTGTAAACTGCACCAATACCGTGGCGGTCGGAGCTAAAGCCGGTCAAAACGCAGTGAACGCACCGAATTGCGGTATCTTTGGTGGTTCAAGCACGGTGGCTAACAATTCTCGATACCGGTTCGTGTACGGCTACGGCGCGACCAACAACGTCGCCGATTACTCTCATGTGTTCGGCCACTTGGGCACTAACTATGTCGCGCTAACCAAGGACGCCGCCTACTTTTATGTGCCGGTGGTCTTGAACACACCGCCGCAAGGCGATCTATCCATGGGAAGCTATACCAACGGGCCATAGCCATGAGACGAAGACTCAAATTCGCCCTCGTTGGTTGCATGTTGACATCGTCCGTCGTACACGCGGCGGGGCCCGCTTGGTGGACAAATGACGTTCTTAAGTCCGGCGTTACCACGAATGACTTTGCTGCTGTCAACCAAGGCCAAGTGAAGAATGTCTCGTATCATGCGTACTTGGAAATGGAAACGAAGCTGCTGGGTGGCGCTGGTTCAAACGTGACAGCGATGATCAATAGTTTCTCTCCCACCAACAATTACCGGGCGGTCAATGTCGGTCAGTTGAAGAATCTAGCCAAGGTTTTCTATGACCGCCTCATCGAAACCGGCTACACGAACGCTTATCCTTGGACGACTACGACGGCAGATGACAAGGATCACGCGATTGCCAACATCGGGCAAGTGAAACGCCTCTTTGATTGGAGTCTGCCTTAGTTATGCAGGACTGATCTACGGGCCTTCCAACGCGGCTGCAAACAGCCGTCGCCGTTCATAGCTTTGCGGATCGAGCTTTGAGCCAGACGCACGCAGATCCGGGCTGGCGCGAGAGTCTCAGAACTTCTCTCGGCAACAACCACTCCATTGGTTCTGGGCAAGGGCGGCGTGATGCACTGTCACGAAAGAGTGTTGACGGAACGCCGCGCAAGGCGTGAAATGGGGTTGTTGTTCACCCCGGGGAGACTATGCATATGTCAAACGAGATGGCTGATTTTCTGGCGAAGTTGGTCGCGCGGTATCCGGCCGAGACGGAATTTCATCAAGCGGTCACGGAAGTGGCCAAGTCGGTCTGGCCGTTCGTCGAGAAGAACCCGAAATATCGAAAAGCCAAAATCATGGAGCGCATCGTCGAGCCGGAGCGCGTGGTCATGTTTCGCGTGGAATGGGTGGACAGTCACGGCGAGGTGCAGGTCAATCGCGGTTACCGGGTGCAGATGAACAGCGCCATCGGCCCGTACAAGGGCGGGCTGCGGTTTCATCCATCGGTCACGCTGGGGACGCTGAAGTTTCTGGCGTTCGAGCAGGTCTTTAAGAACGCGCTGACGACGCTGCCGATGGGCGGTGGCAAGGGCGGTTCGGATTTCGATCCGAAAGGCAAATCCGACGAGGAAGTGATGTGGTTCTGCCAGAATTTTATGACCGAGCTCTCCCGGCATATTGGCCCGAATACCGACGTGCCGGCGGGTGACATTGGCGTGGGTGGACGCGAGATCGGCTATCTCTTCGGGCAATACAAGAAGTTACGCAACGAGTTTACCGGCGTGTTGACAGGTAAGGGCATCAACTGGAGCGGCAGCCGCATCCGCGAAGAGGCGACCGGCTACGGCCTGCTCTATTTCGTTGAGGAAATGTTGCGCACCCGCGGCGAGTCGTTGATGGATAAGATTGTCGTCATCTCGGGTTCCGGCAACGTTGCGCAGTACGCCGCCGAGAAGGCGCTGCTGATGGGCGCGAAGGTCGTCACGTTTTCCGATTCCAATGGCTTCATCCACGATCCCGAGGGCATCAATGGCGAGAAGCTCGCGTTCTTGAAGGACCTCAAGAATGTCCGGCGCGGCCGCATCAGCGAATACGCCAAGCAATTCAAGTGTCAGTACGTCGAAGGTAAACACCCATGGGGCGTGAAGTGCGACATCGCGTTGCCGTGCGCCACGCAAAACGAAATCAGCGGCGCCGAAGCGAAGGAGTTGGTGCACAACGGCTGCATCTGCGTCGCCGAGGGCGCCAACATGCCGAGCACCCTCGAGGCGGTGGACGTGTTTCTTGCCGCGAAGATCCTCTTCGGCCCCGGCAAGGCCGCCAACGCCGGCGGCGTGTCAGTGAGCGGTTTGGAGATGTCGCAAAACAGTCTGCGCCTGCAGTGGAGCAGCGATGAAGTGGACAAACGGTTGCTGGAAATCATGAAAGCCATCCACAACCAATGCGTCCGCTACGGCACGCAGCCCGGCGGCTTCATTAACTACGTGGACGGCGCGAACATTGCCGGCTTCCACAAGGTCGCCGAGGCGATGCTCGATCAAGGCGTGGTGTGACGAATCCCATTTCGCATTACGTCCATTGGCTGCACACACGCTGGCCGGCGGGCACGGTCGAGAAACTGCCGGAGGTCGGCCCGGACGGCGCGACCACGGTGCCGGGAGTACGCATCACCGGCGATCTCACCGGCATTCCGCTCTTGAAATTTTCCGCTGACACCGGCGCGCGCGCTGTGCAGGCGATTCTGCGCGAACCGGACTTCAAGCGCGGCAGCGGTGCCGGTGAGGTGCTTGATCTGGCGATTGTCGGCGCGGGCGTGTCCGGCATCTCCGCGGCGCTCGAAGCGAAGAAGGCCGGCCTGAAGTTCAAAGTGTTCGAGGCGACACAGACGTTTTCCACGATCGTTAACTTCCCAAAAGCCAAACCGATTTACACGTATCCGACCGACATGGTGCCGGCGGGTCAGATGAAGCTGACCGCCGACGTAAAGGAAACGTTGCTCGACGAGTTGGAGGCGCAACGCAAAGCTGCCGGCATCGAAGTCACACCGGCGCGCATCGAGAAAATCGAACGCAAGGCCGGTGAGTTGTTGTTGAATGGAAAAATCCGGGCCAAGCGCGTGATCGTCGCCATCGGTCGCAGCGGCAATTACCGGAAGCTCGGCGTACCGGGCGAGAACCTCGATAAAGTTTACAATCGCCTCTACGACCCGCAGGAGTATGCCGGTAAGAACGCGCTCGTGGTTGGCGGCGGCGACTCGGCGCTGGAGACAGCCATCGCGCTGGCGATTTGCGGCGCGCTCGTGGTGTTGAGTTACCGGAACAAGGAGTTTTCGCGACCGAAACCGGAGAACATCGAGAAGATTCGGAGGCTGGAGAAAAATCCGATGGCGCCGGCAGCAGTCGAGCATCCGACTTCCGAGCGCGTGACGACGGCGATGGATTCCGACAGGGCCGGACCGCACGCGGCCGGCTCGTTGCGGTTGATGATGGCGACCAATGTGAAAGAAATCCGGCCGGACTCGGTCGTCGTGAATGGCGAAACCATCAAGAACGATGTCGTCTTCGTAATGATCGGCCGGGAAGCACCGTTGGATTTCTTCCGTCGTTCCGGAATTGCGATTCGCGGGGAGTGGACGGCGAAGACGTGGATCGTTTTCCTATTGTTTCTCGCGTTCTGCGTGTTTCTCTACAACTGGAAGTCAGGCGGGACGCTGAATCGGGCATTTCAACGTCACAACTGGTTTCCTTACAATCTAAGCATCGAGGCGCTCGGTCCGCTGGGCGTGTCGCTGCGCGAGCCGGGGTTCTACTACACGCTGGCGTATTGCACGTGCGTCGTGCTGTTCGGAATCGGGCGCATGAAGCGTCGCATGACGCCGTATGTGAAGGTGCAGACGCTGGCCCTGATGGCGATTCAGTGCATCCCACTGTTTTTGTTGCCGTACATTGTGCTGCCGTACATGGGGCGCTGGGGATGGTTCGATGCGGGCGTTGGAAAAACCATCGCGGACAATCTGTTTCCGGCCGTGAATTACGGTCAGGGGCGGGAGTATTGGCGCGCGTTCGGGCTGATCCTCGCCTGGCCGCTGTTCATCTGGAACTTTTTCACGCCGTACCCGATGTGGTGGTGGCTCTGGATTGGCGCGGTCCAGACCTTCGTCATCATCCCGCTCATCATCCGGCGTTGGGGCAAGGGCGCGTACTGCGGTTGGATTTGTTCGTGCGGCGCGCTGGCCGAGACGCTCGGAGATCGGCACCGTCAGAAAATGCCTCACGGTCCGCTGTGGAATCGCCTGAACATGACCGGGCAGGTGATTCTGGTGATCGCGTTTCTGTTGTTTGCGCTGCGGATTGTGAGTTGGACGTGGCCGGGCGGTCTGGCAGGGCGTGTCTATCAAGGTCTGTTGTCGAGTTGGTCAGTTTTCGGCGTCGAGCTGAACTACTACCACGTCGTCGACATTTTCTTGGCGGGCATCGTCGGTGTCGGCATGTATTTCTGGTTTAGCGGACGCGTTTGGTGCCGGTTCGCGTGTCCGTTGGCGGCGCTGATGCACATCTACGCGCGGTTCGCGCGCTTCCGCATTTTTTCGGAGAAATCGAAGTGCATCTCGTGCAACGTGTGCACCTCGGTCTGCCATCAGGGCATTGACATCATGAATTTCGCGAACAAGGGAATGCCAATGGAAGACCCCGAGTGCGTTCGGTGCTCGGCTTGCGTGCAGGAGTGTCCAACCGGCGTGCTGTCCTTCGGCCGGTACGGTCGCGGTAATGAAATCATCTTGGACAAGTTGCCGGCATCGCCCGTGCGGATGCGGGAGATGGCCAAACACTGATGAAGCTGCTTTCCGTCAATGTATCGCTTCCGCAGGAAATGGCCTACCGCGGCCAGAAGGTCATGACCGGGATTTACAAGATGCCGGTGTCTGGACGCGTGATGGTGCGCACGCTGAATGTTGACGGCGATCAGCAGGCCGACCTCAAAGTCCACGGCGGGCCGGACCAAGCTGTGTACATTTATGCGCACGAACATTATGCGTATTGGTCACGCGAATTGAGCCGGAACGATTTCAGTTTCGGTCAGTTTGGAGAAAACTTTACGACCGAGGGTTTGTTGGAGGCCGAAGTGCGCGTCGGCGACGTGTTTCGCGTCGGCGGTGCGCTCGTGCAAGTGACCCGGCCCCGCGTGCCGTGCTTCAAGCTGATGACGAAGATGAACAACTTCCGGTTGGCCAAACCGTTTCTGGCCAGTGGTCGTACCGGCTTTTACCTGCGCGTGCTCGAAGAAGGCGAAGTCGGCGCCGGCGACCCGATCCAACGAATCAAGACCGACCCGTCGCAACTAACGATTCAAGGAATTGTCCAACGGGACTACTTGGATGACGACTTCACTTCCTCGCGATGAGATAGCCGATGACGATGAGCCCGGCAATAATGACCACCACGACCAGCGTCTCCGGGCTGTGCCAGTTGCCGGTGAACAAATCTTTACCAATCAGGCGTAAGTACTCGACCATGGCTGCGATACGAAACGGGCGAATTTAACACGAATAACCCCCGCCGGCTACACCTCTGCCAATCGTTCGGTAGTGTCCTAATTGGCCCTTGGTGATCACGACGAACGTGTTTGTTTACCCTACGACCAGTCTCCGGAATTGTCGGTCGACTGCCGGGATTGCCTTTGTCCGTGAGACGCGTTAGTCTCATCGGGCATGGACTTACTGAAGGAGGGACAGGCCGTGGGGCACCAACGCTCGTTGCAGTCAACCCGACAGTCCGTCTCGCAAGTCGCTTTTGGTTCCAACGGGATGAACCTGTTCGCGCCGCCGCGATGCTTCGACCCGAATTACCCGGAACTGATGGACCGGCCCGGCATCGATCGCGTGTTGCTGCGGGAGGAATTGCAGATACTGGAATCCATGAATCGGCGTTCTGGGGGGCATCAATTGATGCTTCAGTACGTGCAGCGACTTCTCAGTCCGACCCGGCGGTCATCGTTGAGCATCCTCGATTTGGGGACGGGCGTCGCAGACATTCCCCGCGCCATCGTGGCCTGGGCCAGGCAACACCAACTGCCCGTCGCCATCACAGCGGTGGATGGCAATCCCGATGTCCTCCAAATCGCTCAGGAATCGTGTCGGGACTGGCCTGAAATCCGGCTGAAGCGTCACGACCTCCTAGCCCTGCCTTATGCGGCAGACAGTTTCGATCTCGTGTTGTGTTCGCTGGCGCTTCATCATTTTGCCTCGGCGGACGCCGTGACGATTCTGCAGCGCATGCAGGAGATGTCGCGTCTGGGCTACGTGGTAAATGATCTGCGCCGCAACTGGCTGGCCATCTGGTCAACGGAACTGTTGACGCACACCGTGATCAGAAGCCCGATTGTTTGCCATGACGCGCCACAGTCCTGTCGCGCGGCGTTTACCGTTCGCGAACTACGGGCGCTGGCGCGGCAAGCGGGGTTGCGTCGCTTTCAAATCAACCGGCATCATTGGTTTTTCCGCATGGTCCTGGAGGGAAGGAAATAGACGACCGACGCACCTCAAGATCCATTCCGAAGTCATCTTCGGTGGTGGACTGGTGGCTGGCACACTGGCCTCGACACGGCATAACATTTGGGGATATCCGCGCATGACCGGCCCGCAACTTTCCGTCGCATTTTTCCTGCAAATGTTTTTGATTCTTGCCGTTTGCCGCGTCGTTGGCGCGCTGGCCCGGCGTATCGGCCAACCACAGGTAGTCGGCGAAATGATCGCCGGGGTGCTCATGGGGCCGTCCCTTTTCGGGTTGTTCTGGCCGGACGCGCAAAAACTGATTTTTCCACCCGACTCGCTCAAGGTGCTTTTCGTCGGCGCACAACTCGGTATCGGTCTCTATATGTTTCTTGTTGGGGTGAAATTTGAGATGGCGTTGTTTCGAAGCCGAATGCGCAGCGCTGTCGCGGTGAGCGTTTCTGGAATGCTCGCACCGTTCGCGCTTGGAGCGCTGTTCGCCCTTTGGCTGCACAAACAGACCGGTCTCTTCTTTGCAGAAGAGACGACGGGCTTCGATGCCGTCCTTTTCCTCGGCGCAGCCATGTCCGTTACGGCCTTTCCGGTGATGGCGCGGATCATTCATGAGCGCGGCTTTACCGGCACAACTTTGGGAACGCTCGCGTTGTCGGCTGGCGCGATTGACGACACGGCGGCTTGGTGCGTTCTCGCCATCGTCATCGCGAATTTCGGTGGCGGCGCGATGGTTGCCGTAAAGGCCATCGGTGGCGGCATCGCTTACGGTGTGTTGATACTCACCATTGGACGCAAACTACTTGGACGGCTGGGCGCTGCCGCCGAACGCGAAGGCAGAATCACCTCAACGCAGTTGGCCATCACATTGATGTTGTTCTGCCTGGCTGCGTGGACTACGGACGCCATCGGCATGCACACTGTGTTCGGTGGATTCTTGCTGGGGGTCGCCATGCCGCGCGGGGCGTTCACGAAAGAATTGACGGCGAAACTCGAACCTTTCGTGGTCGCATTTCTGTTGCCGATGTTCTTCATCTTTTCCGGACTCAACACGCGTCTGGATCTGGTGAACAGCGGCTCCATGCTTCTCATAGCACTGCTGGTCTTGCTGGCCGCCATGATAGGCAAAGGTGGCGCGTGTTGGGCTGCAGCGCGACTCAGCGGCGAAAACAATCGCACGGCACTGGCCGTGGGCACGCTGATGAATGCACGCGGTCTGATGGAGTTAATCATGCTCAACATCGGCCTGCAAAAGGGCATCATTCAACCCGCGCTATTCTCCATCATGGTACTGATGGCCATTGTCACAACCCTGATGGCGTCTCCAGTGTTTGAGTGGGTTTACGGCCGGCATGCACGCGGGAGGTCATGAGCTACCGCATGATTGCCTTTCTGTGGCCGTGCGCTATTCTCCGTCCCGGCATTTTTCAAGAATGAACGCGCATCGTAACGGCAGAATTAACACCGTGGTTATCCTCGGTGCCGGACCGGCGGCTAGCTCGCTGGCCACCCTGCTCGCCCGCGCGGGGGTGAAGGTGGCGATGCTGCGCCGTCCGCGCACCGCGCCGTTGCTGGTGGGCGAATCGCTTGTGCCGGCAATCGTCCTGATGCTGCGCAAACTGGGTGTGGAAGAGAAGGTGGCCGCTTATAGCCGGTATAAGCCCGGCGCGTGTTTCAACATCGGCGAGCAGGCGGATTTTCCGTTTGCGTTCAAGGATTTTTGCGGATCGTTTCCGCCTTACGCCTATAACGTGCCGCGCATCCAGTTTGAAGAGACCTTGCTGGCGGCGGCGCGAAAGGCGGGCGCAACAGTGATCGATGCCGCCGCCGGCGCTGAACGGGTAACCGGCACCGACCAAGTCCGCTTGAACCGCGAAACGCTGGACGCCATAGGCGGTCTTTTCCCGCAATCACCGGACTTGATTGTGGATGCGACGGGACGTGCCAGGCTGTTGCCTAAACTGCTGGATATTCCCGGTCACGAAGGCGGACGGAAGGACACCGCGCTGTTCGCCCATGTGGACAAGACGCAATTGTACCACGAGGGGTATGTTCATTCGACGCGACTCGATCACGGTTGGAGCTGGCGGATTCCGTTGCCGGGCCGGGTGTCGGTGGGCGTGGTCATCGGCTCGGAGTTCCTGCCCAAGTTTGGGACGACGAAGGAGGAGCGTTACGACAATCTGTTGCGGCAGGATTCAATGTTGCGCAAGGTGGCAGGCGACGCGAAACGTCTGACGCCGGTGATGGAATATACGAACTATCAGCTCGTCTCCGACCGGATGACCGGAGACGGCTGGGCGTTGGTGGGCGACACGGCGGGATTCATTGACCCGGTATTTTCCAGTGGACTGTTCATCGGGATGCACAGCGCATTCGCACTAGCTGATGCCATCAGGAAAGGTTCGACGGAAGCATTCAAAAACTACGAACAGGAAGTGACGCATCATCTCAAAATCTGGCATGAGATTGTCAGTTACTTCTACGATGGGCGCTTGTTCACCTCATTTAATGTCGGGGAAAAGTTGCGAGACCGGCTGCTGATGCGGCTGGCTTTTCCGCACATCAACAAACACATGGGCCGCATCTTCCTCGGGTCGGCCTCCACCTCGCCTTACAGCATAAAGCTGTTGCGATTGCTTGTGAACCACGGGTTGCGCGACGAAGATCCGCGGGAAATGATGATCCGCTGAGATACGGAGAAAATTTGAAACATCAATTTCGTGACAAACTGCGCATGAAACGGCGATTGACAAACAACCTGCTGGGTCTGGCGTGTTTGTGCTTTGTCCTGCCGGCGTGCGCCGAGGACCAGCTGCAGCCAACAATTGAGTCGATGATCGGCGGATGGCTGTTCAGTTCCGATCATAGCTACGTGGCTGAGACTCGAGTGCAATTGCCCATCTATCGCGTCGAACCGTTCTCCCTGTTGTATCGCTCGTACGAGTTCACACCCGTGTTGAAGAAAGGGTCACAGACGCAGTTGTTGTACTCGCGCCATGAGATCGAGGCGGATGTCACGTTGGGTGAACACGTGCGCCTGATCGCCATTGGCGGCTACCGCAACAGTTCCTTTGAAGACCGCGCCGGTTCGCTTCACGCGTATACGATTGGTGCCGGCGTCGGTTCGCCAGTGGGCCGGGAACTGCCGTGGCTGGAGTGGTCGGTGGTGGCCGGCGGGTATCTATCACGCGAGAGCCTCAATTCCGATTGGTGGGCAGACCTGCATCTGGCATGGCGCGTGTATGAATTTCCCGAAGGCCAGATGCTGGAAACGGCGTTTCGACCGTCGCTCAAGCTGGCGGTGGACGTCGAGTCATCCAACGACGGAGGGCGGTTCCATGCGCTGTACAAGGTGGGGCCGGTGCTGGATGTGATGTCCGGCAACGGTAACCGCGTGCGCTTCCATGCCCGCTGGTTCGCCAACGATGGCAATCCGTTCTTGGAGACCCGGGATGCCGGTTTGCTGTTGGGCGTCGAGGTCAATGCGTCGCTCGACAAGGATACCGTGTTTGACGCCCGCGACCACCGACCGATCGGCTGGCTGCCGCTAGTCTGGGGCCAGTACGATGTTGGTTACGGCGGCGACCGCACCATTCAACGGACCGAATTGAATGCGGAGGTGCACGATCTGAAACTCGCCGACCATGTGATCACCGCGGTGCTCTGGTATGAATCCCGGCAGGAATACCGGCCTGGAGATTTCGACAACGTTTCCTACTCGGTCAGCTTCGGCGGCCAGACGCAGATCGGTCTGGCGTCGCTGTTGTCGCAAGGCCAACCGTTGGTGCTCGGCACGGAATATTTGCACCGCAGCGCCCATGCGCTGGCGCCGGACGCGTCCCGCGTTCCGCCTCCAACGGTGTTGGAGCACGACAGCATCAATCTCATGCGTCTGCGACTGCAGACGCTGGGCTGGGACATCCCCTACCGCGATCCCAGCATGTACCAGACGAAAACCGAGTGGCTGAACGATTTCGATTGGCGCGTCACGATCGGTTGCGACTTTCATCATTCTCGGGGGCGAGGCAATCTCGCCGCGCAACTCGGGTTGAACTGGGACGTGGCGACGATTCAAGGCTACGTTATCTACACGCGCGGCATCGGTTCGATTGGCAACGAAACGCCGGACTGGCTCGGAGAGCTGGGAGTGCGCCGGCCCGCGGGCAAGGTCTTCATCCGCGCCGAGAGTTACGGTCTGGAAAGTCAATTGGCGAGAGGAAATACTATCGTTGCCGGCGTCGGTTTTTTTCTCTGACCCAGCTTTGCCAAATAAGTGCCTCCGCTTGCCGTTCCCTTGCACTTGTGTTTTTTGAGGCATTTCGCTACACCTTGTCGCGATGAACCAACTCTTCTTCGGCGACAATCTGGAAGTCCTGCAAAAGCATATCGCCGACGAATCCGTTGACCTCGTTTATCTCGACCCGCCGTTTAATTCCAAGCGCGACTACAACGTCATCTTCAAGGAACGCACGGGCGCGCTTGCCGCTTCGCAGATCACCGCCTTCGAGGATTCGTGGCACTGGACGGAAGATGCAGAGTTGACGTTCAACGCGCTAAAGACTTCCGCGTATTCCGACATCGCTGTCCTCATCGAGCAATTCCAGAAAGTCCTCGGCAAACACAACGACGTGACCGCTTACCTCGTGATGATGACGCCGCGCCTCATCGAACTGCGCCGCGTCCTTAAACCAACCGGCTCGCTCTACCTCCATTGCGACCCGACCGTGTCGCATTACTTGAAGATGATTTTGGATGCGATTTTTGGGGCGAAGAATTTTCGCAATGAAATTATTTGGCAGCGCACAAACGTTCACAGCGACAGCAAAACGTGGAGCAAGGTTAGCGACACAATTTTCTTTTACACCGAGTCCGACAGATTTGCGTGGAATGCGATTTACACTCCGCATTCCGACGAATATCTCAAATCCAAATATCGTCACGCCGATCCAGATGGACGGGTATACAGATTGGATAACATGACCAGTCCGAACCCGCGCCCTAACATGATGTATGAATGGAAGGGACACGCTTCACCTCCTGCAGGTTGGCGTTATTCAAAAGAGACGATGGCGAAATTGGAAGCAGAAGGGCGTATCTGGTATCCAGACAGTAAATCAAAACGTCCGCAGTTAAAGCGCTATCTGGATGAGATGCAAGGCACGCTGACAGGCAATGTTTGGACTGACATTCTCCCGATTAACTCGCAGGCAGAGGAGCGCATGGGCTACGCGACGCAAAAGCCCGAACCGCTATTGGAGCGCATTATCAAAGCTAGCAGCAACGAAGGTGACGTAGTGCTCGATCCATTCTGCGGATGTGGCACGGCGGTGGCGGTGGCGCACGGATTGAAACGAAAATGGATTGGCATTGATATTACGCATCTGGCCATCGGCTTGATCAAGTTCCGCCTCAAAGGACTCGGCGCGGAGGAGGACAAAGATTACGAAGTGATTGGCGAGCCGAAGGACGCGGCAAGCGCGTCGTCGTTGGCGGAGTCGAAGAAGCTCAAGGACAAGTATCAGTTTCAATATTGGGCGGTCTCAAAAATTGGCGGCTTTCCCATGGGCGGCGAAAATAAGAAAGGCAGCGACCAAGGGATGGATGGCTACATTCCATTCCTCGACGGCCCAAAAAATTCAGTCCAGCGCGCCATCATTCAAGTGAAAAGCGGCGCAAATATCGGCGTGAGTGAGATTCGGGATTTAATCGGCGTCGTGCAGCGGGAAAAAGCGGCGATGGGTTTCTACATCTGCAACGCCAAACCGACAAAGGACATGCTGGAAGAAGCGGCGCACGGCGGCGTGTTTGAATCGGAGAGTTGGGGCAAGTTCCCGCGCATTCAAATCCGCACAGTAGAGCAGTTGTTCGCGGGAAAGAATTTTGAGTTCCCAAAACAAGCCGTCACAGGTTTGAAAGCCGCGCCGAAAGCGGAGAAGGGAAAGCAGGAGGAGATGTTGTAGGATTGGCTATTCATCTTCTTGTTCATCAAATTGTTTAAGCTCCTTGATTCTCAATTCTTCCCAACGTTCCGATCCCCAGCAGTAGAAGCTAGGAATCGATCCATCGAACGTGCCTTGGAGGCGCTTGACTAATTCAAAGGCAAACTCTGGAAAATATATTTCGTGCCACGATAGTTTGGCCGCGAAAGAAAGATTATCGCGTCCTTTTACAAGTTCAGAGAACGTGTCCGACCCGTCCTCACTGAGTAAGGTATGTCCGTCTCTGTTGTAGAATTTCTCTGGCTTATCAAAGCCGAATACGCGAATTCTGGCAGTAGATGGCCATTTGTGGCCTTCACCACGAAGAATCAGCCCGCCTATGAATTCTCTCCGGGTGGTCATCTCGTCTTCAGCAAAGCGCCTTAGAGCCGCCTTGCTTCTGGAATCAGACGACCGCAAGTCAAAAAAGACCGCCGCACAAAAGAATTGAGGAGGTAGATACAGTTTGTATTTATCGTCGGGCTTATCTTTTCCATCGAACAGAACTTGTAGATCACCCAAATGCTCAATAGTTTTTTTTACGGTTGAACTTGAAAACGCAGATTTTACTTCTACCACTCCCCTCACAAACTCTGCGGGAATCGCCAACGAACGCCCCCGATCAGATGTATCTGGACTGCCCTCGATCCACAGAATCGGAGACTCCATTTGATCATAGATTATCACGTCGTAGTGAGGCAGCTTTTCGGTGCTGCTCAGGCCCTGAGAAATTATATAGCCCGATGTAACCGCAAAGCGCCTTGGAAGAAAGTTGCTGAGCCATTCTCTGAACTTGGCTTCTGCGACTTTTCCGTGAGCCACTTTGACTTTAGCTTTCTTTGCCTTCTCGTAGGCAGCGTCATAAGCATCAAGCATTTCTTGCCTCGCAGTAAGAAACTGCGCCCAGCCTTGTCCAGGCACTGATATTTTCAGTGGTCGTTTTATTGCCATGGCATTTGATGTCTGAGGTCTTTTGATAGCTTATGGTTGAGGCTGTGAGTAGGCAATAGAATCTAATTAAACTTCAGCAACGCCTCTCTGAGTTGCTGAATCGCTTCGCAAGAGTTTTTAGGCAAAGCCGACCAAAAAAAGAGTTTGCTTCTTTGCGACTCACGCTTTCCGGCACTTGAACAAGGTGTGATACAGACCCACCTCGTCGCGTTCCTCAATCACTTTGAGGCCACTTTCATCCAGACACCGCAGCATGTCGGCGGAGTGGTACATCTGGCTGTTGCCATTGGCGATGCAGGCGAAATAAAGAGAAGTCTGTTGCAGACAGAAGGCCGCAGTTTCGTTTGGCTGGCGGTCCCAATAGAGTTCGAGAATATACAACGTGCTGCCGGCCTTCATGGCCCGGGCGGCGCGCTGCAGAATCGAGACGATCTCCTTCTCCGAAAAACAATCGAGGAACTGGCTCATCCAGATCGCATCATAACCGCCGGGAAACGGTTTTGATTCATCCAGAAGATCGACCGCAAGAAAATCGACCCGGTTCTCCAGGTCATTCTTCCGGATTGCTTCCCGGGCAAACTCCAGTTGTTGCGGCAAATCGGCAATCGTGATCTGCACGTCGGGATCGAACTTCGCGCACTGAAGCGCCCATTTGCCGGTATTGCCGCCGACATCCAGCAACCGCTGGGGATGATCGGCAAACACCAAGGGCAACGCGGCGGGAAAGGCAATGTCAGAATAATAATGATCGAAGGCCAACCAGCTTTCCCGCACATGCGCCGGTAACGAGGAAAACCCCTCGTAAAAAGTTTTCCAATCGCCCAAAGTTTTTAGGCCTGCCGGTTTGCCCTCTTTGACGGCCTTATCAAGATCGAACAGACCGCGATAACACACGTCATGCACGACATCCATATTCACGCGCGTCATGGGATCGCGAAGGATAAAGTGGCCCAACTTGGTCAGAGTAAAACGATCGTCATTGAGGCAAAACAACCCGCTGCCCAGACCCGATTCCAGGAGGACTTTGACTCCGTAGCGCGGCAGTCCGACCTTGGCAACCACTTCCGGCAAGGTCATTCCTGCGTCGCCGCTTTGTTGGACCAGTTCCAGTATTCCCGAGTCGCGCAGGAAGCGGCAGGCCTGAAACACCATGGGAGCGAAGGCGATTCTTTGCGCCTCGGATTTCGCTTCGTAAGCCGTCTTCGAATCGTTGCGAAAATACTTCATCGAGTCGCGCCGTGCCGGGCTTGGCCCCGGATGATTTTTGACAGCAGCGGCAACGCCCGCTCCGGTTGGGAGACGTATGGATTGGATGTGTCCCACACGTAACCGGCCAGCACCGAGCAGATTTGTTTCATGATGACCGGGTTCTTTTGAGCCGCGAAGAAAATCTCCGGCAAGTTGCCGTCGTACCACGCGGTCACGTAGGCGCGAAACGTGTTGATGCCTTGCATCAGATGGTCGGCGTACTCCGTCTGCCAATTCACCGTTTCGCCACGCAGATGCCGGGTCAGCAACCGGGCCGCGCGGTTCGCCGACGCCAGCGCGAGGGTGACGCCTGAACTAAAAATCGGATCGAGGAATTCCGTCGCATTGCCGACGAGCGCGAATTGCGGGCCGTAGAGTTGTTTGACCGAGCACGCGTAGCCGGTAATCCGTTGCGGCTCGAACAAGAACTTCGTCTCCGCCAATCGCGGCGCGGCATTGGGGTCGGATGCAAGGATGTCTCGCAAGCTGGGATACCGGTTGAAAAACTCCGGCTCGGCCACGGCGCCGACGCTTGTGCGACCGTCCGAGAAGGGGATGATCCAAATCCATGCGCCGCCGGGATGCATGCAAATCCAAATCTTGCCTTCTTCGCGGCCCGCCAGGCGATGGTCGCCGGTCACGTGAGTGAACAAGGCTTCGCGCACCGGAAAGTGTGAGGGCTTTTCTAATTCGAGCAAGCGCGGCAAAACGCGCCCGTAGCCACTGCAATCGAGAACGAAATGCGCCGTCACCGGTCGCCCTTCGACAGTCACGGTGGCGTGCGTTGGCGCGAAGTTGATGGCGGTCACGCTTTGTCCGTACAAGATTTCCACGCCATTGGCGGCCACGGCGTCGGCGAGCGTCTTGTCAAAGTCCGCGCGAGGCACTTGATACGTATACGTCCAGCCGGCGGTGAACTGGCTGGAGAAATCAAAGTTGCACGTCTCCAGGCCGCGCAAAAAAACCGCGCCGCCCTTGTGCATGAAATGTTGCTGCTCGACATTTTCCAACAGCCCGGCCTCCTTCAACAAGTCCATGCTGTGGGGTAGGAGACTTTCACCGATGACAAACCGGGGAAAGTGTTGCTTCTCGACGACGAGGAGCCGGAAGCCTTCGCGGTGGAGAAGCGCCGCCGCGGTTGAGCCGGCGGGGCCGGCTCCAATGATCAAAACATCAACGTCAGTCTGCATCGCGGGCCGGTAAGCATTGTTGTTGGGCCGACTCGGATTGAAGCAGCGCGGTCACGCGTTCGATGTCTTCGGCGAGTGGCCGGTCGGTCGTCAGTGTTGGCGACACGTCGCGTACGAGGTCGTAAAGTTTCCGGTAATCGCCGCCCATCACGTCCGGACGGTTACGCAAGTCGGCGGCCTGCGCCAACGCGAGCGCTTCGATGGCCGTCAGCTTCCAGAGCAATGGCAACGTCGTGCGCGTCATCTTCGCCGCGATGCAACCCATGCTGACGACATCCTGATTGTTCGCGTTGGTGGGGATCGTCTGGATGGAGGCCGGCGTGCCGAGCAAGCGCGCTTCGGCGGCGAGTGACGTGGCCAGCAGTTGCGCGCCGGCAAAGCCGGAATTCAAACCGGGTTCGCCCCCGGCCAGTAACGGCGGCAGGCCGCGACTGTAACGCCAGTTGAGCAGCCGCTCGATTTGCCGGTCGGCTAACAGCGCGAGTTTGATCAAGCCCATCCGTTCGTAGTCGCTGACCATCGCGATTTGTTGGCCGTAGAAATTGCCGCAGTGAATCACCGTTTCCGTCTCGGCGAAGATCAACGGATTGTCGGTGCTCGCATTCAGTTCGCGCGTGATGACCGCCTCGACGTGCCAGTGCGCTTCCTGGAACGCCCCGAGAATCTGCGGCGCGCACCGCAGCGAGTACGGGTCTTGGATTTCGGCGCCGGGATCCACCGGCTTGGCCAGCGAACCCCATTGATGCTCGTCAATGCGCCGGGCAAAATCCGGATGAGTCCGCAAATGGTTGGCGATGCGTTCCGCGGAGACAAATTGACCGCGAAACCCGCGCGCTTTTTGCGCCTGCTCGCACAACGCCTCCGGCTCGCCCTGCAAGACTTGAAACAAGCACGCCGTCAACAATTCCATCCAACCGAGCAGCGCAGACGCTTCGTGGGCCGCCAACGCCGCCAGCCCGGTCATCACCGATGTGCCGTTGACGAGCGCCAGACCTTCCTTGCTCTGCAATTCGATTGGCTTCAGCCCGACAGAGCGCAACGCCTCGATGGCGGGCAAGCGTTGACCGTTCACGCGCGCAAAGCCGTTTCCGACCAACAACCCGGCCATGTGCGCCAACGGCACGAGATCGCCGCTCGCGCCGACCGAACCTTCACTCGGAATCTCCGGTAACACATCGTGCCGGAGCGCCGCGAGGAGCAGTTCGATCGTCTCTTCCCGGATGCCGGAATAGCCGCGTGCCAGCGTGTTGGCGCGGGCCAGCATGATCGCGCGCGTTTCGGCCGGAGAAAACAACGCGCCCTGGCCGACGCAGAGATGGCTGAGGAGATTGACTTGGTGTTGCGCCAGTTCTTCCGGGGGAACGCGAAACCCGCTCAACGGGCCGAAGCCGGTATTGATTCCGTAAATGGCGCGCGGTTGCGCGGCGACGGTTTCAACAAAGGCGCGACTCTTGCGGATTTGCGGGCGAGCGCTGTCGGCGAGCGCACACGGAGACTGCAGACCGGCAACCCGCCAGACATCGTCAATCGTGAGATTATGTCCGTTGAAGGCGATCATGTAGCTTGCTAATCGAATGCCGGTTCTACAACAAACGACTTGAACAAGCAAGTGCCCGGCAATAAGACTTGCGCTTCATTCATGGCCGAGAAATCCATCATCATCATCGGAGCCGGACTGGCCGGGCTGTCCACCGGCTGCTATGCGCGGATGAACGGCTATCGGAGCCATATCTTCGAACACCATAGCGAGCCGGGCGGCGTGGCGAAGGCGTGGAAGCACGGGGATTACCTCATTGACGGCGGCATCCATTATTTGATGGGACATCGTCCCGGCGTGGCGTGCCATGAGATTTACCGGGAGCTGGGAATCTTTCACAACCGCACTTATCCCGACCTCACGAACTATTGTGATTTCACGGATGAGATCAGCGGCCAGCACGTCGCGTTCACCGGCGACATGGACAAACTGGCGCGCGATTTGAAATCGCTCGCGCCGGAAGACGCGCGGGCGATTGACGATTTCATCGCGGGCGTGCGGTCGTTCCAGCGCACCGACATGTTTAGCCTGATGGAAACGCCGGTGGAACTGGCGGGGATTTTCGGGCCGTTGAAACAGTTGTGGCATCTGCGCCACACGCTGCGCTATTTCGGCGGGGCTTACAATCTGCCGAACAAGGAATTCTCGGAACGCTTCCAGAATGCCGCGTTGCGCCGGATGCTGACGCACCTGTTTTTGCCGGAAGTGCCGATGTGGTTCAACCTGCTCATGCTGTCGCTGCTGGCGAACCGGCAGTTGGGATTGCTGGCGGGCAGTTGCCACGATTTTGTGGACAGCCTGATGGAACGCTACCAGAATCTTGGCGGCGAAATCGCGTTCGATTCCACGGTGAAGGAAATCATCGTCGAAAACGACCGTGCCGTCGGCGTGCGTCTGGAAAATGGCACGGAACAACGCGCGGATGTCGTGGTTTCGGCGGGCGACGGCACGAGCACGATTTTCAATCTGCTCGGCGGAAAGTATGTGGGCAAGACGATCAAGGATCGCTATCAAAACTGGAAACAGCTTCGTCCGCTCGTCACTTTGAGCTTCGGCTTGCGCCGTGAATTTGCCGGCGAACCGCCTTTGCGATTTCTCCTGCTCAAAGAACCGATGAAGGTCGGCAACGTGACCATTGACGGATTTCCCATCCGCGTCTTCAACTACAGCGACAAATTTTCGCCGCCGGGCCGGACGGTCTTTCAAGTCTTGTTCATCACCGACTGGAAATACTGGAACGATCTGCTCCCGGACCGGGCGCGTTACGAAGCCGAAAAAAAACGGATGTGCACCGAGGCGCTCGCGCGACTTGAACCGCATTATCCGGGCATCACCTCGCAAGTCGAACTCACCGACATGGCGACACCGCACACGACGTGGCGCTACACGTTGAACCACGAAGGCGCGTTCATGGGCTGGGCGCCCACGCCCAAGGCGCTCCGCGCGATTTTTCGGAAGACGCTGCCGGGGCTGGACAATTTTTACATGGCCGGGCAATGGGTCGTGCCTGGCGGCGGCGTGCCGCCCTGCCTCTACTCCGGGCGGCACGTGATTCAGATCTTGTGTCGCCGCGACGGGAAACGCTTCGCGACGAGTCTACCGTAGCGCCTCACGACCATTGTGAGCAGTGAGCGTTCACGAAGGTCTGCAGCAAACCTCTGTCAGGGGCGCGACCTTCAGGATTTTGAGCGCAAGGCAAAGATCGCGTCCTGAGCGTCCTTCTGTATCTTCGCGTCCGAGTCCTTCAACAGGGGTTCAATGGCCGGAATCGTGTCTTTGTTGCCGAGAACCGCCAAGGTTCGACAGGCGTCACGAACGACATTCGCGGTGGAGTGCTTCAGAAGAGGCAATATCTCCGGCACAGCATCGGGCGCCCTCAGTCCTCGAAGCGCCTTTAAACCCTCCATGACTTCCTTCGGGTCGGACGCCTTCAAAAGCGCGTAGATGTTCTTGAGGTCGGCTTGATCTACGTCGGTATGGAGGGCGCCGAGTACGCGCGCCGCTTTGCAGCGGACTTCCGAGCGCGAATCCTTCAAAAGCCCCTTGATAATGGGCAACGCCTTCGAGCTGGTCGGATACTCCTTCTCCAAGTGCAGGAGCGCATCCGTGACAGTCTTGGGCTTCGCAGCTCCCAAGTCTGCGATGAGTTCATCTTCCGTCTTGGCTTTTGCCGCCAACAGGGGCGAAGCTGTGGCCAAGAACGCCAGTAGCAACATCCCGGCGAGACTCGCGTTCCGATTCCGATTGATCCTCATAACTACCTCCTTATTGAATGTGCGAGCTGTCCCGGCGGGATCGTCAGGCGTGTGCCATCGAGCCTGCCTCAGCTTCGTTGGCAAAAAACTAGGAAGAATCAGTTGTTTTGTCAAATGAGTTTCACGGCCCGCAAAGGATTTGATCGGCGGTGGTTTCCGTCCAATAAACTGCTTGAACAAGCAGGCACAGCGCAGTAGAAATCGCTCTCGATAACGGAAATGAAGGAGAGCAGGTTGATGCAACGAATTCCGATCGTGGTTTGTTTGTTGAGCGTCGCCAGCGCGTGGCAAATCCGCGCGGCAGAAACCTCGTCCGACACCCTGCTCTGGGTTGGATTGGATTACTCCAAGGTCAAGATGATCGGTACCGCCGATTTCCGCCAGCCCGAAAAAATCTTTCCGGGCTACTTGATCGAGTGGAACAGTCTGTTCATGAAAGAGTTGTTGCCCAAGCTGGAGAAGATGGCCCCGGGTCTCAAGACCGACCTCAAATCGGTGCAGGCCCATAATGGGAAGGCCCGCGCCAGCCAGATCATTCGCGAGGACGGCACCCGCGCCGAAATGGTCACGCCCAGCGATATTACCGAAAAGGTCATCGCTCAAATGGTGCGTTCCTACGATCTGAAGGACAATCACGGCATGGGACTCGTATTTGTCATGGATCGGCTGGTCAAGAGTCAGGAGACCGGCTGCCTGTACGTGGTCTTCTTTGACCTCGCCTCGCGCAAGGTGCTGTTGTCAGAGCGACTGTGTGAGGAGGCAGGAGGCGCTGGTTTCCGCAACTATTGGTTCAAGCCGATCAAGAAAACGGTCGAGAAACTCCCCGCCATCTACACGAAAGCAAAATCGTTGTCCAAGAATTAACCAGAAAGGATCAGGAATGATCAAGATGAAAACTCTGTATCGCACGTGCGGGTTGGTCATGTTGGCTGTTGGTTTGCTCGGCTGCGCCACCCCGCACACCACCACTTCGACCGGCTACACGGCGTTTCTGGCGTATGAGGGCAAACAGTCCAGTTGGCCACAGGCCGCCAGTACTCTGACGGAAGCGGACTTCGCCGTGCCCGCCTATCTAGGGCTGCCACCAAGGGCGTATCGGGTGATCGGTCTGATCGTGAACGACGAACCGGAGATCAGCGGCAAGGGTTTACCGTCGTGGTTGTGGACCGATGAAACGCGCTTGGCTAATGCCTGCAATCAAGCCAAAGCGCATGGCGCTGACGCCGTTCTGGTGACCGACGATCCATCGATTCTCCGTGCCCTAGGCGCACACGAAGGCCCCGGCGTCAAGTCGAGCCGCTTGCTAACGAACTTTGATGGCGTGATCGTGGCCATCCGCTGGGCGGATCGTCGTTAAGGTCCGTCAATCGGTTGAGTCTGGCCGTGTTCCGGTAGAATCTGCTCGCGATTTGGGTTCGACCGGTACTCGGCCAGGTACTGGTTCACGCGTTCCATGTACCGGGCCGCTCCGCGTTGATCGTCGGTGACAGCGGCTTGCTTGACGATCGTTTCCCGAGTCTTCGAGAGAATCTTCGGCAGTTCCGTCCAAAGATCGCCCGCGCAACCGGGATGCAGGGAGTACATGTTCACCCGTGAAATCCAGACGCCCAACTGGCTTGAGACCTTGGCGTAGTAGATCCGCTCCGGTAACAGATTGGCTTCCAACATCGCCACGTCTTCCATGCTTGACGAGAACAAATGCTGACCGGGTTCACAGTCGTAAACAAAATACGAAGACCCCGATACTACGCCGATCAGTTTGTCGCCATCGTGAACAGCGAAGTCCATGCCGTCACCCATGAACTGGCTGGGCCGCACGAAAACAACCTTCGACTTCCCGGTGGCCGGCATCTCCAAGCCCAAGCCCGACCGGCGCCCAATCGTATAGTTACTCGCGCAACCTGTTCCGAAAAGTACCACCATTAGCAGTACGACAGGAATGAATCGTTTCATCTGACGCCTCATCTCGCAAACGGGGTGACAGGCGCATTGACCTGCCTTGACACGAAGGTTAACATCGCCGGCACTTCAGTCAAGGATGCAGTCGAACACACAAAAAGTGGCATTGGTTACCGGAGCCAGTCGCGGAATCGGGCGCGCTATCGCTCTGGCGCTCGCGGCCGCGGGCCATCATGTACTGGTGAACTACCGCAACCGTCAAGACGAGGCGCAGCAAACGCTTGCGCAGATCGAACGCGACGGCGGCACCGGCGAGTTGTGCCCGTTCGACGTGACCGACCCGGTCGCCTGCGAGCGGGCCATTGAAGCGCACGAACGCATCGACGTGTTGGTCAACAACGCCGGCATCCGTCACGACGCGTTGTTGGTATTCATGAGTCCTGAACAATGGGCGGACGTCATCGCCACAAATCTGACCAGCTTCTACAACCTGACCCGGCCCGTCGTGAAGCAGATGGTCATGAATCGTTGGGGGCGCATCGTGACCATCGCCTCCACCGCCGGTCAGACCGGTGTGGCCGGTCAGGTCAATTACTCCGCCGCCAAAGCCGGCCTCATCGGCGCGTCGAAGTCGCTCGCTCACGAAGTGGCCAAACGCGGCGTCACCGTCAACGTGCTCGCTCCCGGCTTCATCGAGACCGACATGACCGGCGATCTTCCGCGCGAACAAATCCTCTCCATCATCCCTGCCGGCCGTTTCGGTAAACCCGAAGAGGTGGCGGCGGCCGCGGTCTTCCTGTGTTCCGAGTCTGCCGCGTACATTACCGGCGCCGTGCTCAACATCAACGGCGGCGTCTACACCTGATATGGCAGCTCACAATTCCCAATCCGTTCATTGGTCCGGCACCGGTCAACTGCGCGGCGGGCGCTGGGGTATCTGGTTCTTCATCACGGCGCTGCGCGTGTTGGGATTACGGATCACCTACGCTCTGCTCCCGCCGCCGGCGGCGTACTTTGCCTTCGCGTCGCCCGACGTGCCAGCCACGATGGATTACCACCGCCGCGTCTTCGGCAACGTGCCGTGGTGGAAACGGCGCTGGTTGGTGTTCCGGCATTTCCTGTCGTTTGGCAAGGCAATCATTGACCGCACGGCCATCCTCGCGGGGCAAACCCGGCAGTTCTCGTTCTCCTTCGATGGCGAACACCACGTGCACCGCGCACTGGCCGAAGGGCACGGCGTGCTGTTGCTGACCGCGCACCTCGGCAACTGGGAAGCCGCCGGCCAATTGCTGGCGCGCTTGGACGTGCCAATCAACGTCACCGGTCTCGACAACGAATCCGTCGAAATTCGTTTCCTGCTCAATCAGGCCTCCCGAGCGAAGTTCCGCCTCATCCCGCTGACCGGCTCGCCGACCGATGTGATTCCGCTGGTGGCCGCACTGCGTCGTGGCGAAGTGGTGGCCATTCTCGGCGACCGCTTGTACGGCGGCCCGTCGGCGCGCGTCCCGTTTCTGGGCAGCACGGCGTCGTTTCCCGTCGGGCCGTACGTGGTGGCCGCGATTGCCGGTGCGCCGGTCGTGCACGTCTTCAACCTACGCGAGCCGGGCGGCCATTATCGCTACTTTGGATCGCCGCCCCAGCACCCCGAGATGCCGCCCCACAACCAGCGCGACGCCTTCCTGCGGGAATGTGCCGCACGTTTCGCCCGTGACCTCGAAACAATTCTCAAACGCGATCCGTTGCAGTGGTACAATTTCTATCCGTTCTGGGATCAGCCCGCCTCGCGCGAGCCGGCACAACCAACCCCTGCGTTATGTCCCTCGCCATAGAAAACCTCATCCCTCATCGCGACCCGATGCGCTGGATCGACGCGCTGACCGATTGCACCGATACGACCGCCACAGCGACCGTCTGTTTCAACGCCGACCATTTTGCCGTGGTCGACGGCATGGTGCTCGAGCCGGCACTCGTCGAATGCGTGGCGCAGACCGTGGCCGCTGCCATGGGATACCGGGCGCGAACGCGGGGCGAGTCCAGCAAACCCGGACTCGGCATGCTCACCGTGGTCTCCGATTTTCAAATCCGGTCACGCCCGCCGGCCGGGAAACAATTGACGATCGAAGTTCGCGAACTCCGCCGGCTCGGCCCGATGCTGTTGGTGACCGGCAGCGTCGCGTGCGACGGCCAAGTGATTGCGACCGGGGAGTTGACGTTGTATGCGTGATGTGGTTTCGATTGCTGGTTGCGGCGCGATCACCGCCGTGGGGCAGGGCGTGGTCGCGTTGCGGACGGCGTTGCGTGAAAACTCCAGCGGCTTGCGTCCCTGTGCCCGGTTTGATCGTCCGCATTACCAGCCCAGCCTCTTCGGCGTCGCGCCGTTGAACGGCGACCACGACGATCCCGCCTACCGGCTCGCGGCGGAAGCGTTACAGGAAGCGCGCCGCCAAGCCGGCAAAGCTCTTCCCGCGATACCGGCGGCGCGGATTGGGTTGGTGCTCTCGACCACCAAGGCTAACATCGAAGCGCTGGAACGTCTGACCGAACATCGCCCGTGTTCTGACGCGGCCCGCCGGCATTTGCAGGCGGATCTACTCGCCGTGGATTTGGCGGCGGCGCACGGCGCGGCTGGCCCGGTCCAATGCGTTTCCGTCGCCTGCGTGTCCGGGCTGATCGCGATCCAGCAGGGAGCAAAATTGATCCAGCGCGGCGCGGCGGACGCCGTGCTCGTGGTTGGGGTGGATCATCTATCCGCGTTTGTCGTAGCCGGTTTTAGCGCGTTGAAGGCGCTCGATCCGACCGGCTGTCGTCCCTTCGACCGCGACCGCTGCGGATTGAGTCCCGGCGAAGCCGGCGCGGCGCTGGTGTTGGCGCGCGGCGTAGGAGCAACGATTATTCGAGGCTGGGGCGGCAGCAACGACGCCAACCATCCTACCGGCCCGTCGCGCGATGGTTCTGGTCTGGCGTTGGCGATTCAGCGCGCGCTTGCCGCTGCGCAACTGGAGCCGCAGGACATTGACTACGTCAACGCCCACGGCACCGGCACACCGTACAACGACGCGATGGAATCGCTCGCGCTGCACACGGTTTTCGGCGACGCCGGTCCGCCTGTCAGCGCTTCAAAAGGGATGCTCGGCCACACGCTCGGCGCAGCCGGCGTCATCGAAACGATCTTGTGCGTGTTGGCGATGCAAGACCGGTTGTTGCCCGGCACGCCGCGACTGAGCGTGGCAGCGGATGGCGCACCGGCCAGCCTCGTGCATGAACCACGTCCCGTCGCCCGGCTCGATCACATTTTGAAACTCAATACCGGATTCGGCGGCATCAACGGCGCACTCATTCTCGGTCATGGATAATATTTTTGTCACAGCCGCCAGCATGGTCACCGATGCCGACGTGAGCGCGGCGCGGTTGGGGCAGCGCTTTGGGCGACTCGATTTGGCGAGTCAGTTGGCGCTGCTGGCCGTCGAATCTCTGGGCCTCGACTTCGACACGCTGCCACGCGAGCGCATCGGTATCTGCCTCGCGGCGCGCGTGGGATCGCTGTCCACAGATGTCGAGTATTGGAACGGACGGGACGCTGTCGGCGGGCCGAGTCCGACGTTGTTTGCTTACACGTTGCCCAGCGCGGCCATCGGCGAGATCGCGATCCGCTACCAGCTGACCGGACCGAACCTATGTTTCGTGGGCAGGGGCGACGCCGTGCTGGCCGAAGCCGGCGATTGGATTCGCCGGGGCGAAGCGGAGGCGTGCTTGTGCGTTTCCTGCGACGTTGTTAGCGCCGCAGCCGCGGAGATAATCCAGACACCGGCCGCCGCACGGGCCTGCGCGTTATTGCTCAAGCGCGGCAGCGACGGGCGGCATGTGTTGCGGGAAAATGACCGTGACATGGAGTCGCTGTGTGCGGTAATCTGCGCCCGAAAATCTGCGAGTTGAATAGCCATGGACGTGTTAGCCAACGAATTGAAGACGAGAATCATTGAGTCATTGAAACTGCAGGACATCACCCCGGGTCAGATTGACGACGATGCGCCGTTGTTCGGCGCGGGACTGGGTTTGGATTCGATCGATGCGCTGGAGTTGGTCGTGATGCTGGAGAAACATTACGGCATCGTGATCAAAGACATCGAAGAGGGGCGTCCCGCGTTCAGCTCGGTGCGCGCGCTGGCGGCCTTCATTCAAGCCAAGCGATCTTCCTAGTGGCGGCGCGTTTCCCAGTCATCACCGGTCTAGGCATCGTGGCCGCGCCGGGCTGCGGTGTGGACGAGGTCTGGAACGCCATCGCCGCCGGTACCAGCGGGCTAAAGCCGTTGAGCCTGTTTCAATCGCCGCGTTACGGCCAGGTCCTCGCTGGCGAAGTCCAACGCAACCTGACCGCGCTGGGCGCGCCGTCGCATGGCTCGCGCAGTGATCGGCTCGGGTGGTTGGCCGTCCGTCAAGCCATCGTTTCTGCGGGCATCAATACGCAACGCTGCGCCGAGCGGTCCGGCATCGTGCTGGGCAGTTCGGTCGGTGGCTCGTTTGACAGTGAGCGATTTCTTACGAACCTGATCAAACACGGCCGGATGCTGGCGCGACCAACGCGGTTCCACGAATGCACTTCCACTGTCGATTGGATCGCCGACGATTTTGGGTTGTTGGGGCCGAGCCTGACGGTGGCGACGGCGTGCTCGTCGAGCGCGCTGGCCATCGCGACGGCGGCGGAACTGATTCAGTCTGGAGAAGCGGACGTGATGTTGGCGGGCGGCGCTGATTCGTTATCGCGCATGACCTGGGGTGGGTTTCACTCGTTGCTGCTGGTGGACGACGCGGGTTGCCGGCCGTTTGATGCGAACCGCGCCGGGATGAGCCTCGGTGAGGGCGCGGCGCTGCTGGTGCTCGAAGCCGAAGAGACAGCGCAACGACGCGGGGCGAAAGTTCTGGCGCGCTTGAGCGGTTGGGGCGCAAGCTGCGACGCATATCATTCAACCGCGCCGCATCCCGAGGGCGCCGGTGCCGTGGCCGCGATGCAGGCCGCGTTGCGTCGCGCGGGGTTGGAGCCGACAGCCATCCATTACGTGAACGCGCACGGCACGGGCACGCGCGACAACGACCTGGCGGAATCGAAAGCGTTGAAAACAGTGTTCGGCAACCGCGTGCCGGCGGTCTCCAGCACAAAAGGATTTTTCGGGCATGCTCTGGCCGCAAGCGGCGCAATCGAAGCCGTGGTGTGCGTCGAAGCGTTGCGGCGTCAGGAAATTCCACCCAACCCCGGCTTCACCACGCTCGATCCTGCCATCGGTCTGGAGCCGGTCACCGCGCTGCGGGGCGCGTCGTTGATGCACGTGATGAGCAACTCATTTGGGTTTGGCGGCAACAACGCGGTACTGATTTTTTCCCGGCCTGAAACACCGGCATTCACGCGCGCGCCGCGACCGGGACCGGCGGCTGTCACCGGCGTGGGCGTGATCGGACCCGGCTCGGTTGGCGTCCGGGAAATCGAGCCGCCTCTGCCCGCGGGAACAGTGACGGTTCACAGTTGTGGCGCGCTGGCGGATGCCGCGCTGCTCACTTCCAACCAGCGTCGCCGGTTAAGCCGGCTCGTGCAAATGGCGCTGGTGGCCGCCCGGCGCAGCCACACGCCCGACCCGTCGCAGCGACTGGCCGTGGCGGTCGGCACCGGCCTCGGTTTCCTGGAGGACGCCGCGGCGTTCTTGGAGAATTTGATTTCCAAGGACGAACGCGAGCCAATGCCGGCACGCTTTCCCAACTCGGTCCACAACGCCGCCGCCGCGCAGATCGCCATTGACCTGGGAGCGCGGGGCATGAACTCGGCGCCAACGACCGGTGAGATTTCCTTCGAGAGCGCCCTGTGGCAGGGAATGAGTCAACTGGCAACTGGAGAAGCCGATGTTGCGCTGGTCGGCGCCGTGGATGAGCTGAACAAGTACCCGTTAAGCATCGGCAAACGATGGGGGTTGTGGACGGAGCAGACACGCCCCGGCGAAGGAGCAACTGTGGCCAGTCTCGTGCGTGCGGAAACTGTCGCGGCGCCGTTGGCCCGCGTCACGGCGCTGCGCCTTGGCCGGTATCGCCGACCGTTTGATGCGGAGCAGGAAGCTGATTGGATCGCGGCAGCAGTTGATCTGGCGACGGTTGACGTGGTGCTGAGTGGTGCAAAAGGTTGGCCGGCGCTGGATCTGATGTACGCGTCAGTCGCCGCCGCGTTGTCGGCTCGCGCCGGTCGGACGCTGGAACATCAAACCTACAAGCAACTGTGCGGGGAATTTCACGCGGCCTCAGCGTTCGGTTTTTCCGTCGCGGTGGACTTGGTGCGTCGCGGCCGGCGCGGGGTGTTGTTGTACACGTTGGCGGCGCGCGGCGCGAAAGCGATATGTTGCGTTCAACCCTGAGCCGGTTTCATGTGGTGACGACGGGCGCGGTGTTGCTCGGTGCGCTGGCGCTGGCGTCGGGCAACGCGGCGCTGCTCGGCGCGGTGGTCGTGGCGCATCTGACGGTGACCGGACTCGGCGTGGCGATTCCACAACTGCGGTTGTTCGGTCCGTTTGTGTGTCGCGGGGCCGGCTCGCGGCGGTGCGTGGCGTTGACGTTCGACGACGGGCCGGATGCGCGCTCGACACCGGCGTTGTTGGAACTGCTGCGGGAGGCGGGCGTCGAGGCGGCGTTCTTTTGTGTTGGCGAACAAGTGGCCGCGCATCCGGAATTGGCGGCGCGGATCGTGCGCGAGGGACATTTGCTGGAGAATCATTCGTACGCGCACAACAACGCGACGAATTTCTTTACGGTTGCCCGCCTGAAAGCGGAATTGGCGAAAACACAGGCGGTCATTGAGCAGGCCACGGGAGTGACCCCGCGATGGTTTCGGCCACCGATGGGCTTGTCGAATCCCCGGGTGTTTCGCGCGGCGCGGGCGCTGGGGTTGACGGTGGTGGGCTGGAGCGCGCGCGGGTTGGACACGAAGCTGACCGAGCCGGAACGGATCGTGGCGCGGATCACCCGGCGGCTTGAGCCGGGCGCGATCATCTTGTTGCACGACGGCAACATCTCCGCCGAGCGGTTGGTGGCGACAGTGAAAACACTCTTGGAAACAGTGCGGGCGCTGGGGTATGAAGTGGTGCGGTTGGATCGGATGCTGACATGAAAAGATTAGCTGGCATGGCGTGGTTGATGATCGCGATGGCGGCGGTTGCCGAACCGCCGTTGCAGCCGGTAGCCGACCCGCGCCCGGTATTGCAAGACTTGCAGCGCAAGATGTCGTCGCTTGGCTCGGTGTATCTGGAGTTCACGCAGGAACGACAGTTGAAATTGTTCGCCGAGCCGTTAAAGAGCGAAGGGGTGATGTTGATCGAACGTCCCGACCAGATTCGCTGGGAGACGACCGCGCCGTATCAATCCATTTTGCTCGGCAACCACAAATCCGTCGCGCAATTCGAGCGCACGGACGGCGACTGGAAGAAATTGAAGCTGGGGTTTCCGCAAATGCTCAGGCGTGTGATGGAGCAAATGACTTTGATGCACCAGGGCAAACTCGATGCGTTGACCAGCGATTACACAATCTCCGTGGCTACCGGCAGCGTGGCGGTCGTGACGTTGATGCCGAAGGACGCCAACGTGCGCGAGATGCTGGCGTCGCTGGAAATCAAGATGGAGCCGGATTTTTCCGCGACGCGCGAAGTGGTAATGAACGAACCCAACGGCGACCTGACGCGGATCATATTTCGGCGGGAACGGCGCGAGGTGAAGTTTCCGCCCGGCACGTTTGATCAAGCCAAACCGCTGGATATCACCGCGATCAAGGCGGCCGTGGGCAATGCGCCGTAATTTGTATTTTTTCCCGTGGCTGTTGCTGGTGGTCGGCTGCGCGACAACGCTTCCGCCACCCCAAGCCTTGCCGTCTTTGTTTCCCGCCGATGCCTTGGTAACACAACGCGCCGTGTTGACGGTGCACGGGCAGCAATTCACCTTGAACGGCTATCTCGCGCTGAGCGCAGCGTGGGGCAAGAGGCTCATCGTCACGGAGAATTTCGGCGCAGTGCTGGCGGACGTTCTGGTGAAACGCGACGGCGCAGTCCACGTGATGCGATCAGGTCGGGCGTTTCGGCCGGCTTGGATTCGACGCAACGTTGCGGCTGACATGGAGCGCGTTTTGGCCGAGGCGTCGCCGGTGATGCTCGTCCGGCGCGGCTACACGCTGGAAGTGCGAACGGTGGAGACCAAGCCCGGTCCGCAGCCGCCGGAGTTGTTTGACGAGACGCGCAAGGCGACACCATGACGATGCGCGATTCGATTGCCGCCGCGCAAATCAGTGGCCCGCGACGTGAGGCGGACGGCACGGTGGTGATTGAGTTCCGGTTCGGCGCGGACGATCCGACGTTTGCGGGTCATTTCCCGACGCGGCCGTTGCTGCCCGGCGTGTTTCAACTGGAGATGACGCGCGCGGCGGCGGAATGGGCGCTCGATTGTTCGTTGTCAATCCGCGAGGTTTGCAAGGCGAAGTTTCGGCGGCCGATCCTACCGGCCGAGATCGTGCGAGTGGATTTGAAATTGTCGGAAAAGAACGGCACGATTGAGGCGCGGGCCAGTTTTTCCGTCGGCGGACAGCCGGCGGGGGAGACGCTTTTACTTTTGGAACGAAATCCGTGAAGAAATGGCTCAAGAGAATTCTGTTTGGGGCGATTTTGCTTGGGCTGATCGCCTGGATCGCGGCGGTGTGCTTGTTGCGGCATTGGACGGCCAAGCCGCCGCCGCTGCCGCGCGACGTGGCGATCATGCAACTCAAGCCGGAATCGCACGATGGGAAAACGTGGCTCGGCAAATCGTGGGCGAGCCGACGCGAGGGATTGCTGGTCGTGCGGCTCAAAGGCAGCCCGTTCGAGATGGGTTACGCGTCGGGCGTGTTGTTGCAGGAGCAGATGCACACGCTGGAGAATGAATTCCTAGAAATGATCCACGGCTACGTGTCGCAACAGTGGAAACTGAACGTGCTCAGGGCGTATGTGATCTATCGCAACCGGCATCTGGGCGATTTCGTGTCGCTGGAAGATCGCCAGCAGATTTATGGCGTGATTCTCGGCTGCCCGGACGTTCACCCGGAACTCGGCAGTTTCTATAACCGGATGCTCAACTACCACGCCGCGCACGACGTTTCCTATATGATGATTGACAACCCGCTCGTCGCGCGCGCGGGCTGCACCGCGTTCGGCGCGTGGGGCGGCGCGACGGCCGTCGGACATCTGATCACCGGGCGCAACTTCGATTGGGAAGCCGCCGAGGTTTTCAGCCGCGACCGTGTCGTCATCATGTGCGAACCGGATGACGGCATTCCGTTCATTTCACTATCGTGGGCCAGCATGGCGGGAGTGGTTTCGGGAATGAACCGCGCGGGCGTCTCCGTCACGATCAACGGCGCGCCGTCCAGTTTGCCAGGCGAAATCGCCACCCCCGTGGCGATGGTGGCGCGCGATGTTTTGCAAAAGGCGCACAACCTCACCGAGGCGCTGGAAATCATCCGCCGCGCCAAGGTGTTTGTCTCAACACTCTGGCTGGTGGGCAGCCGGGCGGACGGAAAACTTGTGGTCGTGGAAAAAACACCCGACGTAACGCAGGTGCGCGAACCAGAAGGCGACACCATCGTTTGCGCGAATCATTTCCAAACTTCCGGCTTGAAGGATGCCGAGCGGAACAAGGTTTACATTGACGAAGCCACGTCGGTTTCACGCTTCACGCGCATGACAGAACTGCTTCAGGGTGCGCGCGGCACAATCGACGCTCCGCACGCTGCTGAATTGCTCCGCGACCGCAACCTGTCCGGCGGCGCGTTTGCCGGCAACGGCCACCGCGCCTCGCTGAACGCGTTCATCGCCACACACGCCACGGTGATGGATTTGACTGACGGCATTTTTTGGGCGGCTTCGCCGCCGCACCAGATTGGCAAGTTCGTCGCGTTCGATGTGCAGGATTTCGATCACGAATTGCCCGCCCGAACCGTGTCGCCCGACGCGACACTGGCATCGGGTGAATTCGAGCGGGCGAAGCAGGCCAAGCAATGTCTGGACGATGGCCATCGCGCTTTGAAGAGCAACGATGCGCCGTCCGCGCTGACGCTTGCGGACAAGGCGGAAGCGTTGAACCCCGGTTTCTACCAGAATGCGGCGTTGCGAGGTCGTGCTCTGTTGGCGCTCGGTCAGCGTCAGGAGGCGGCGCGCGCGTTTGCGGCGGCGCTGGCCGCGCACCCAGCGTTTCTGAAAGAGAAGCGCGAACTGGAAAAGTGGTTAGAACAAGCCGGCCACTCGAACTGATTCGATGGAGCCAACAAATTCAAGCCAGATATCGCGGGCTTTGGTGTTGATTCAAGCGCTGCTGGGTGCGAGCAGCTATTACACGTTTGCGCTGGCGTACCTGCGACGGACGCATGGCCTCGAACGGTTGCGTCGTGAGCAGCGTCATCTGTTTGTGGCCAATCACGTCAGTCTGCTGGACACGATCCTGTTGGGCGCGTTGTTTTGGCGGTGCGGGTGCTATCCGATTCTGGTGCTGGGGGACAAAGCCGTTTGGCAGGTTTCCTGGATCAGACGAGCGTTGAGCAGCCGGATCGGCTTCTTGCTGGAACGAGGAAAAATCAATCCCGATCGCATCCGTGAGTTGGAGGCGTTTGGCCGTCTCAGTGACCGGTTCCAGTTGGTGGTTTTTCCCGAGGGCACGCGCGGCGACGGCGTGCATGTTGCCCCGTGCCAGCCCGGCCTGTACTACATTGCGCAGCGAGCGCGCGTGCCAATTGTGCCGGTGTTCATCGAGAACATGCAGCTTGTCTCTACCAAGACCGGACGGTTTCACCTCATCACGGGGCTGCGCAAGGTCGAGGTACACGTCGGCGAACCGATTGCGACGGACACCTATCTGCCCCTGCCTCGCGAAGAGTTCCTCGAACTTATCCGCCAGAGCATTGCGGCGCAGCGACCGACGCGGTGAGCAGGATGTTGGAATCGTTGCCGGCGGACGGCACGAGTTGGATGTCCTCGAAGCCGGCACGCTGCAACGCGGCGCGCAGTTCCGGCTCGCTCTGGAAATGCAGTCCCTCGACGGTCTTGTTGTGGCCGATGCCGGTCGCGAGTTTCTCCCAGAACGCGACGTTCCCGTGCGCCTTCGTTTCGGCGCGTGCGGCATCGCGGAGAATCAAGCGTCCGCCCGGGCGCAACGCTTGCCGGGCTTTGGTGAGGATGAGTTCTTGTTTATCGGGCGTCCAGTAGTGGAGCACGTCGAATAAGAGAATGGCGTCGCAGGCAAGATAATCCCACGTGAGCAGGTCGGCTTGCTCGAAGCGGAGCCGGTCGTGGCGCGGGGCGGTGCGTTGGGCGGTGCGAATTTTATCGGCGTCGTAATCCACGCCAAGCAGTTGCCGGTCGAGATTGCTATGGACTAGCCAGTGACTCGCCAGGCCATAGCCGCAACCGAGATCGAGGATGAAACCCTGACGCGGCACGGTCTTGTCGAGCACCGCAAAGAACGGGTCGGTGCGCATCTTCCAGTAAACGAATTGCTCGACCCACTTGCCTTGATACCGGTAGAGCCGTGCTACTTTGCGGCGCAATACCGGCGACGAGTTCACGCGATCCAATTCGGTCTGCAATGCGTCGTGCATCAGCGCCTCGCAATGTTTCATCAAGGCGCGCGCGCCGAGGTTGTAGTCGAAAGTCTGTGGCGTCACGCGCGGCAACGCGCGCACCACAGCCCGGTACAACTCGAACCAGTACGCGTCGCGCGGCATGGCGGTATTGGTGTCGCAGAGCAAGACCGGTAACACGTCTTGCCGGGATTCGCTGGCCAGTTGAAACGCGCCAAGGCGAAAACGTTGCAGGTCGCCGGTGCGCGAGCGCGTACCTTCGACGAAGAAGTGGACACTCGCGCCCTCCGTCACGGCTTGCCGGCAGCGGGCCAAGGTGGCGTCGGATTCGTTGTCGACTAACAAGTCACCGTTCATCTTCGCGGTCAGGCCGAGGATCGGCGTGTCCCAGACGCGTTTCTTGATCGTCATGCGGATGTTGCCGGACAGTGCTTTGATGATGAGCACGTCCACGGCGGATTGATGATTGCTGATGAGGATGGCTGGCTTCTGAAATGTTTCGGCACCGGTATCGATCCAATCCAGTTTGCCGAACGGAAACCAATTCACCAATAAGCGCGTTGCCCCTTGCGTCATCTGCCGGGAACGATCGCGCGAGACAAACGGACGAGACACCCACAGACCCAGTTGACCGAGGAAGAGGTGTGTTCCGCCCCACAGCGTGCCGAGTAAATGCCACCACCGGGGTGCGCCGCGCGGCGGGTCGGCGAACAGCAATAAGTCCATGCACAGCGGTGTCAAAATCAGGGTGGCGAGGAATGCGAAACTCATGCCGAGCAACACCGTCGTGCCCATCGAGAAAAACACCGGGTGATTGGCCAGCACCAGCACGCCGAAGCCAAAGATCGTCGTCGAGGCGGAGATCAATACCGACGCAGTGGTGGCCGCGGTCCGTTGCGGTCGTCCGCGCCATTCGTCCAATTTGTTTGTAACGAGGAACACGCTGTAATCCTCGCCGACGCCGATGATGAAGATGACGAACACGCTGTTCATCAGGTCAATCTTCAATCCCAACCAGCCCATCGCCCCGAACGTCCACAACAAACCGAACGCCAGCGGCAGCAGCGTCACCGCGGCCAGTTCAATGGACGCGAGCGTCAGATACAAGATCGCGGCCACGACGATGGCCGTCCACAACGCGAACTGGCTTAGTCCGCTTTTCGCCAGCCCGGCGATATGATCGGCGAATGCCTTGTGGTCGAGCACAATCAGGCCGGGCAACGCCTGCCGCAGTTTGCCGACGTTCGCGCGATCCTTCAATTTGACCAACGTACTCACCGCGTTGTCGTCCGCGCCCAGCGCGACGCGCTCACTCAATGCCTGATCCAATGGCGTGCCGCGAAAAGCCTCCAGCGTCAGCATTGCCGGGTCGCCCTCGACGCTTTGCCAAAACTTCGCGAATGCTTCGGCGCGAAAACCAAGTTCGCCGCCGACCTGCTGCAACGTCTCGCGCAATGTCATACGTCGTGCCGGCGTCCAAAATTCGCGCCAGCGCCGGATGTTCGCCACCTGCGTCGCCTTCGATGGACAAACCGCTGCGAGCGAATACACCGCAGCCACATTCGGATCGTGGGCGAGCGCTTGCGCGGCGCGATCATTTAGCGCCAAGGCGTCCTCCGGTGTTGCTCCGCGCGCCACGACCAATGTCATTCCGAGCGCACTGCCCCAAGTTTGGTTGATCAACGCCTCATCGCTCCGCGTGGATTCGGTGATGCCGTTCAGCTTGGCGACGTCGCCCTCAAACCGCAGCCGTCGTACACCGAACGCGGTCACGACAGTCATCACGAGCATGGCGATCAGCACGCAGGATCGCCAGTTCGATTGCCAGGTTTGAAATTTCTCCATCAACTGTGTCAGCCACAGCGGCGGTTGCCCGGTAGTTTTCTCCATCGGTACGAGCAACGGCAGGATCACAAGTGCGAACGCCGCCGAAAACACGACGCCAACCGCGCCAAACACGCCCAGTTGCTGGTAGCCGTGCATCGGCGAAGTCGCCATGACCACGAACGCTGCGATAGTCGTCAGCGCACCGATGCTGATTGGCAACACCAGCCGCCCCAGATGCCGGCCCACGGACTCGCGGTCAAAACTCGCGGCGTTGTCGAGGTGATAAATAATATAGATCGCGTAATCCACCGTGATGCCGATGGCGATGCTGGCGAAGCCGGTCGCGATGGCGGAGAGGTGCGGCCAGTAGAGCGCGAGCACCACGCCCGCGATGAGCGTGCCGAATAACGATGGCAAAAATGCCAGGACGGCCAGCCAGCGCCGCCGAAATGCTGTCAGACACAGAATCAACATTGCTCCCATCCCGAGGGAAATGCAGCGCGTCGCGTCGGCCTTGATGATCGTCGCGTTGTCCACCGTCATCCGATGCCCACCGGTGATGGCGACGTGAACGCCGGGGAAATGACCTTCCACTTCGCGCGCCGTCCGCAATAAGTCTTTCACGAGCGCTTCGCTGTCGCGGGAATTTGATGAGCGGAATTTCGGCTCGGCCATGAGCAGAACGTGCCGGCCATCGCCACTCGTGATGCGACCGTCCACGATTTGCGTGTCGCCGAACCCAGTTTGCAGCGGCAACACTTTGGCCACGACCAATCCGCTCATGCCGACCGGATCGGCGGCGACGACATCCTTGAGCACCATGCCTTCCGGCCCGGCCAGTTTGCGGCGCATCGCGGTGAGATAATCGCGCACAGCGGCGGGCTCGAGTTTCGGCGCGAGCGACCGGGCATCCTCGTCAGTGAACAGATTCGGCAACGCGCCGGTCAGGTACTGAATCACCTTCTGCTGTCCGCTGACCTCGAAGCGATACATGATCCGCACGTAGGCGGTATTCGTTGATAGCGCGGAGAAAACCGCGCCGGCGGCTGCCGCCAGCGTGTCGGCATCTCCGGTCGTGATGCCCACGTCGAGATAGACCCGGTCAATCTGGCGGAATTTGCGCAGCACGTAGCGATACTCGTCCACGAGCGGATCGCGTTCCGGCAGCATGGCGAGAAGATCCTCGTCCATATCAATGCGCAGCGAAATGACGACACTCACCGCCGCGATCAACAGCGTGAGGCCCAGCACCCAGCGCCGATGCGCCACGAGCCACAGATAAAATCGTGTGTAGAGATCGGGTTTCATTTTCGCTTCACCAACCGCGCCACGCCATACGTCACGATCGTCCCCAGCGCCGCCACGATTACCGCCAACACTACGCTCCCGAAAAACCAGCTCCAGAAATACTCAAACGTGTGCGCCCACGTGATGTCATGCGGCCCTAACTCCAGCCGTTGTCCCGTTAGCAACCAATGCCCGAGCACCAACCCGCCGTACACGATGAACGGCGTGAGCGCCGGCATGGAAACATTACTGGCGAGCAACGCAATAGCCTTGTTCAACCGCCACAAATGCGCCAGCGTCGCGGTCGCGAGCATTTGGAAACCCCAGATCGGCGCGATGCCACAAAACAATCCCAAGCCGACTGCACCGGCCAGTCGCGCCGGTTCGTGGGCGTGTTCGGTGAAGAACTCACGGATAGCTTCCCGGAGTGTCTTGTGTCCACCCAGCGACCACGTCCGTCGTAACTCCGCCGGCACGAGCCACGATTGCAACACCAGCCCGATGTTCATCGTCGTGATCCGTACGAAGTCAGCGATGGGACGGAAGTGCGACCGGCGCACTTGTTCGGGCGCGTAGCTACACCGTACCGGCACCGCCACGATGGGCGTGCCGCTCCACGCCGCGCGCACCATGAACTCCAATTCAAAAGCATACCGTTGCGAGCGCGTCCGCAACCGCTGCGTCAGCGCCAGCGGGTAACAACGAAAGCCGCACTGCGTGTCGGCCAAGCGCACGCCGGTCTCGGTCCGAAACCAGAAATTAGAAAACGCGTTAGCCCGGCGTCGCCCCGCCGGCGCGCCCGCCGTCGCGAAATCGCGGACGCCAACGAACAACGTCTCCGGTCGGCGCTTCGCCTCCGCCAAGAACGCCGGCAAGTCCTCGGCGAAATGTTGCCCATCGGCGTCCATCGTGATTGCGTGACTGAAACCAAGTTCCACCGCTTTTGTAAAACCGGCGCGCAACGCGGCCCCCTTGCCACGATTCTGTTCGAAGCGAACCAGCGCTGCACTCGCCGGTACGACGGGATTGTCCGTCGAGCCGTCGTCCACCACGATGACCGGGCAATGCACCTGTGCGCCGCGCACGACCTCGGGCAATGTCGCGGCGTGATTGAAAACCGGGATGACGATGCAGGGCTTCAACGAAGATCCACGAAGTAGCGACGTTTCCGCGCGTTGGCCGGCATCTGCAGCGCCTCGATTTCCTCGCGCGACGTGTGGCGAATCTGCGGCGCGATTTTCGTCCGGCCCTGCAACGCCTCGCGCAACGCCGTCACCGACGCCGCCCCGTGGACGAGCACCTCGACCGAATCGGAAAGCTCACTTTCCGCCCGGGCGATGATCACAAACGCCTCCACGCCGTCAGTCTGCTCCAGCACCGCCTGCAACGCCGAGGGGAACAACGACGTGCCCTTGACCTTGAGCTTCTGGTTTTTGCGCCCGACGATCGGCCCGATCCGGGGCGTCGCGCGCCCGCAAACGCACGGCGCACGGAACAACGCCGCGTAATCGCCCGTGCGGTAACGGATCAGCGGCATCGCCTCCACACCAAACGTCGTCGCGGTGACCTCACCCACCTCGCCATCGGCCATCAGCTGGCCCGCGTCGTCGAGCACTTCCACGTGCAACAGTTCAGCCGGCAGATGCCCGCCCACGCCCGCGTCGCACTCGCAGAACGAAGCGGCCAACTCGGTAATGCCGTAGGTCGAGTACACCCGCGCCCCCCAAGCGGACTCGATGGTGTGGCCGGATGCGTTCAATGCGAGCGCCGCGTCGCGGACCGGCTCGCCGATGCAGACGGCCTTTTTCACCGAGCAACCGGCCAGATTGAATTCCGTCTCGCGTGCCTTGTCAGCGATGACCCGCAGGAACGATGGCACGGACACAATCGTCGTCGGCTGTAGACGCTCGATCATTTCCAGCACCAACGTCGGCGAACCCGGTCCGACCCGCGCCACGGTGCAACCCAACTCGCGCAGCCCGAGCCAGTACGCCAGGCCCGCGATGAAACAACGGTCGAGCGCCACCGCCACCAGCACCGTGTCGCGCACCGTCAGCCCGACGCACTCGAAGGCCAACCGCTCGTTCAACGCCAGCCGCTGCAAATCCTTTTCCGTCAGCATCCACAGCAGCGATTGGCCCGTCGTTCCACTTGTAGTGACAATCTCAACCACCCGTTCGCGCGGCACGCACAGAAAATCCAGGTTGCGCTGCGACAACACGGCCTTGTCCACGGTCGGCACGTCCTCGAACCGTGGAATGCCCTTCAACTCACGGAACAACTCCCTGTAGAAAGGTGAATGCTCCGCCGCATAGCGAAGTGTCTTCTCCAAGTTCGGCGTCATGCAATGCGGCGCATCCTAACCAGAGAACGATCAAATTGCCAGTGTCCAAGCCGAAAGAGGATTCCGGGGCGAAACAGACAGGGCTGTGCCGACAGAGTAACGCCGGAGACTGTTACGGGCCATGGTTGTTACCAAGGCCGTGGCTCCGAAATCGAACGGACGATCACGCCATCAGCAATGGCCGTCGCTACTTCGACTGAATGCCGAAGGTGAAGAACCGGCCATAGCCGAGGCTCATCGCGGCGCAAAAAGCATATTCCCCATCGGCTAGATCTTCCTTGGGCACGACCTTATAGATCCCCTCGGCGACCCTTTCCGACTCAAACACTCGGACGGCTTTCTGTTCGACGCCAGTTGTTGATCCTGCATAGGCGTTCATGCTGCCGGTCACCAGCAATCGTTCGTCGTGTTTCTTGGTCGTCTTGACCGTGAATTGCGCCATCACAATCTCTTTCGGATTCTGGGTGTTGGCGAATTCCATCGCGGCGTCGCCCAACATGGCGTTTTGCTGCATGTGTCCAAGGTAGAGATAGAACACCGGCTTGCGCTCGGACAGTTGAGTTTCGGATTTTGACCCGCTCAAGATCACCTCGGTCTTCGCGCTGGCGCCAAATCCCATCGCCCACGCGCCGCCGCCACCGCTTGTCTGCCCCGCCGGTGTTTCGGACTGAAGCCGGGTCATTTTCTTATCCTTCAAAATCCAAACACCGGCGGCGTGCAGTGTGGCAGGATCGTCAGGATTGCCGGCGGCGGGCGGGGCGGCACTGACCGGTGCGGGCGCTTTCGCCGCAATCATCGCCTGGATAACTGCATCGGACACTTTGGCCGCCTTCAGTTGTTTCAATCCGCTGATGCTGGTGTCAAAGTCGCCCTTCGAGGTCTTGATTTTCTCAATGATCACGGCATCACCAAGGTTCAAGCTCTGTAGTTCAATGACCGAAGCGTTATTGAGTGTTTCCTCCGCGGCTGAACATGGCGGCGCCCCGACCCCAAGGATGCCGAGACTGAGCAAGCTGACGAGCAGGACAGACAAACAAACAATTGATCGATAATATCTCATATAGATCCGTCCTCCCTTTCTATTCAAGATTACCCGATGAGCCCAACGCACAGCAATCCGAATCTCCGAGGACGTTCAGGCCGCGCCCGAGGAATTTAAGCTGCGCGCCGCCAGATTGCCAGCCGCCGCGCCGGTGGCCAGACAGCAACCCATGACACGTGCGCTGGCGATGGCATCCACGTCGGCGCTGATGGTCTTGCCGGCCATGAACAGGTTCTCCGTGCGCGCCGCCTGCAACGCGCGGGCCGGTATCTCGTAGTGCTCACCATCGGGCAGGTACCGGAACCGCGCCGCGCCGTCCGCGCTCCATTGCTCGATGGGCCAGGCGCAACGCGCCACCGCATCGGGAAACTTCCGGCCCGCCAGAACGTCCGCGCCCGTCAGAAGATATTGGCCGAGCACCATGCGGCCCGCGCGCCGCGCCGCCGTGAACTCCGTCAGAGGCGTCAGGCAACGCTCGAAACCGTTGACGTGCGTCTGAAGAAACTCGATCACCTGCCGGACTTGATTGGGCTGTCCCGTGAACTTCACGACGACCGTGTTCGGTTCGAGGCTCGGCTGAAAACTCAGCGGCGGCAGGCCGGCGCGCGCCAGTGGCAGCAACACCTGCGCGACGGCGGCGGGTGTGCTCAAATCGCGCGCCACGTTGTGCAACGGAAAGATAACCGCCGACGCTTGTGTCGTTTCGTCGGTCACCAGACATTCGGCGCCAATAGCCCGCGCCACTTCGGCGGTGCCGGTGCAATCAATGATCGCGCCGACGTTGAAGCCGTTGAGGCGGACGATGCGTTGGCCTTCGACGACGACGTCGGCCAGCGGCGTGTTCCAACGCGTCGTCACCGTTGCGAGCAGCCGCGTGGCGATTTCCCGAAAGCGCGACGGGCGATACGGCAACACCCAGACGCGGCCCATCTTTACCGGCGCAGTCTCGCCAATCGCCTCGGCAAATTCGCGGGCGAACCCGTTGTTGAGGAAGCGCCCTTGATGGTCGTAGAGGCCACACAGCGTGGTCAGCCCGCTGAATCCGCCGGTGCCGCCGGCGGCGGCACGGCTGTCAATCAGCAGTGTGGTGCAGCCGGCGCACGCGGCGCTGATGGCGGCGGCGATGCCGGCGGCACCGCTGCCGACAACCGCGATGTCGAACAGTTCACTCATGGATTGAGCAGGCGGTTGCGCAGGTGCTGGACAAACGCGATGGCCTCGCTGTCCGTCAGCGTACCATCCGCGTGAACGACGGTGAAGAGCAGTTGATCACGGAACCGATAAAACACAATTCCCACGCCTGGCGGCACGGTCACTGCCGGCACATGGGCGAACCCGCAAATGTTTGCGCCGAGAAAACTTTCCAGCGCCGCGTCCACAGGGCCGGTGTCTCCGTAAAACATCGAACAGATTTCGCCGCGCAGGGGATGTTTCACCAGCCGCATGTACAGCGATAACGGCAACCCACGGAACAGTTGCCCGAGGGCGATGCTGGAATCAATGTGTCCGTCGCGAATACAGTCTGCATTCTGGGTTTTGATGGCGGCGACGGCCTGTTCCATCGTGCTGAGTTGGTCGGGCATAAACTGGTGGAGCATCATGGTGACCTGGTTGGAAAATAGTGGTGCGCGCGTGCCTTTGGGCCGCAGCCCGACGGGGATGGGCAGCACGTAGCTGGGGCTCGGACAACCCGCGCGCTGCTGCAAGCGATGCAACTCCACCAGCGTCGCGGCGATGTGAAAATTGGTTTCGCCCAGAAATCCGCAGAGGCGGCTGACGTGGGACTGAACGCGGACGGTGTCTTGGGGGGACAGCGCGACGACCTGGTACTTCATGGTCCGCGTTGCCGGCGGGCGCAGCGTCGCCAAGGATACCGGCAACGCGCGCTCAAATTGATCTAAGCGATCGATTGACCGCCATGCTTGGCGGCCACGGGCGCGCAGATTACCGGCGAGAGCCGCGCGCCGGGCGTACCAGTCTTCGCCCGGTTCGAGGGGCGGCTCGCGGTCGCTGCCGACCAGCGCCAGAAAATACACGGCGCTGCTGGCGTCCATGAGCGCGTGTGCCCAGGTGAAAATCAACGTGCGCTCGATCAGATCGAAGCGAATCAGTTCGCCGCGACGGATGTCGAGCGGTTCATTGAATAGCTGTTGTCGAAGCCTGTTTGCATTTGCTTGGACGCGCACGCGCGGCAGCGCGCGGGTCGGTTTCCAGTACGGTGTCAAGCCGCGCGCGGGGCGGGAGCGCAGGATCGGGTATTGTTGGGCCAGCGCAGCGAGGCGGCGTTCCAAGCTGGCAGGATCGATGTTCGCCGACAGTTCCAACACGATCTGGCAGGAGTTGCCTGCAAACCCGCGACGGCGGAGTTCGTAATCGAACCCCAGCATCAAGGCGTCGCACCCGTTAAGACGGAGTGTGGCGCTCATCGATCAGGCGAACGACGACCGTGGCGAGGCTGCGCGTGGTTTTCAACGTAGTTTCGGTGATCTCGCCTTCGGGAATCCACAGGCCGTAGGTCTTCTCGATGAACAGCAACAGCCTCATCAGCGACAACGAATCGAAGCCGCTGGCGATCAAATCGGTGTCCTCCGTGACGGCGGTCTGTGGACTGAATACTTCTCGGCGCAGAAACTCTAGCAACTGCACCTGAATGTGTGTCGGCTGGCTCATACAACCGGAGGCGCGGCCGGGCGGCGGATCTTACCGGTCACAGCGGTTTTGGCGATGGCGCGAACCACGTTGATGCGGCTGGGAAGCTTGCCCCCGCTGAGATGTGCGCGACAAAAATCGCGCAGAACGTCTGGCTCGACGGCGGCGCTTAGCACCACGTCCGCCTCAACCGCCTCGCCCAGATGTGGATGCGTCGTGCCGTACACCCGCGATTCGCACACGGACGGGTGACGATTCAAGACGAGTTCGATCTCATCGGGGAACACTTTTCGTCCCGCCACGTTGATTACCGCCGACTTGCGTCCGACCAAAAACAGAAACCCTTGCGCGTCGATGCGACCGATGTCGCCGGTGGCGAACCAGCCGTCAGACATCAACTGTTCACGCGGAGTCCACGGGTTGTCGTAGGCGTCAAAAAAACCGGGCCCGGTGACCACGACCTCGCCGTAACCATCGCTGTCGGGCTCCCGGATGTTGACCGAGTACTCGGGCAGCGGACGGCCCACTGAATCCGGGCGGCCAGACGGGTCGTCCACGTTGACGCAGACCAACCCCAGTTCGATGACGCCCAACGCTTGCGTCAGCGGCAGGCCGAATCTTTGATGAAAATCTTCCGCCACCGCCTGTGGCAAGCTGCAGGTCGTCGACACAGCTAGTCGCACCGAGGAGAGACGCACGTCCGAACCGTCTCGCGCCAGCAACGCGTAGTGAAACGGTGCGGCGTACAACACCGTGCCGTGCCAGCGATTGGCGGCTTCCAAAAACGACCGCGCCAAAACGTGCCGTGCCAGCACGATGGTCGCTCCCTGGCTCAAGTACAGCACGATGGTCACTAGAAAATGATGCGACATCGGTAGACACCACATCACCGTGTCGGTTGGCCCGATGCGCAGGGCTTTGTTGGCAGCCATGATGCGGTCGCGAACAGCTTCATGACTCAGCACGACGCCCTTGCGCGTGCTGGTGGTGCCGGAGGTGAATCGGATGAACGCGATGTTCAGCCCGTGATTGTCCGGCAGAGGCACCGGGGTCAGCGTGCTGAGAAAACAATGCGGCTGCACCAGCACGCCTTGCCCGTGCGGCTTCTGGCTGAGGATTGCCTGCAACCGCATGGTCGCGGCGATGGTGGATAATTCCTCATCGGTGCATTCCATGGGGATCGGGACGACCACGGCGTTGATCCGCCACAGGGCGAACGTCAGCGCGATATAGGTGACGCTGTTGGGGTAATACAGCCCGACGCGGCAGCCCGGCGGCACCTGGAGAGCCTGAAGCTGCGAGGTTAGCGCGGCGACGTTCTCGATGAGCATGGCGTAGGAGACGATGGTATCGCCTTCAATGATCGCCGGTTTCTGGGGCCAACGGCTCGCGGGCCTGTCGAGCAACTCAGTCAGATTCATACAACCAAATCAACGTTCATGCGCAGTATAGGCCAACGCCCTTCACCCTGTCAACAGGCCGCGTGCGCGTTGACGAATCCGATTTCCAGCGACTCGGCTGCAGGGTGGTCAAGCGTCGGTGCACCACTCGTATTGGTAGCCGATCTTTCCGAAATAGATTCGCAGAAATGGAGCGGTGATCACAATGCTGAAAATGGCCATCAAGACCAGCATCTCCGGCCTGTGCCAGTTATTGGCGATGCTGGTAAACGAATCTGTCTTGATCAGACGTAGGTACTCGACCATGTTTCCGATGCGAACGAGCCAAGTCTAACACGAAGAACCTCCACCGGCTACTCGTGACAGTCGGAGCTTGTCAACGAATCTCTGTTCTGCTTTGATGACTGTATCCCAATGAAACGTCTCCCGACTAACAGACTAGATGGGAATGACCCAGTTAAACTGTTCTTGAAGATTGTCGAAACGGTCTCCAACCGTCGCCTTCGACTAAAGCCCACCTCGACAATTGGTGAGTTGTTTCAAGACCCGACGATCTTCGGCCCACTGGAATATGAGCTTTGTCTCTACAGTCTTGAGGCCACCCTCAGACGAGAACTCGACGATTCCTTCTACGAAGGCGATGCGACGAAGGACTTTGAAACGACGATTACCGACTTCATCGCACAGTATCTGCATGATGAAGTTTCCGACGATCCACTTTTCGTTGCGCGGCAGTTCAAGAAGTTCGCCAAGTCCGCGGGTTGGGAAGGCGACGAAAAGGCCGAGCCCGGGAAGAACTGATTCGCTTGCAGTTTGAGTGGTAAAATGAGCATAGATTACTGCGACCCGCGTTTCGATTCCGAGCTTGTAAACATCCGTCCATTACCGTGGTTGCCGTGGGTTGGTGACAAGTATGAAGCTTCAGGCGTCAAGCTCATCATTCTTGGTGAAAGCTGTTACGATTCGAAGAACGAAAGAATTCCAGATTTTACCCGAAAATGTATCGGTGAATGGTTCGGGCTCAGCCTTTCTCCCAAAAGCAAGATGCATCGAAATCTGGAAAGGGTCATCCTAGGCGACAATCCCCACGCTGACGAGGACAAGAAGACTCTGTGGAGGACTGTTTGCTACCACAATCTGGTCTTGAGATTCATGTCTAGTAACAAAGAGCGACCGGTGTGGAACGACTATGTGGAGGGTTGGAAGGTTTTCTTTGACTTGGCTGGCATTTTGAACCCAACGCACTGTTTATTTGCTGGAACTGATTGGGAGAAACTCAACTCATTCAAGGAGGTTGCGAGCAGCAGAAAGGCGGAAATCAATGGGGTGTTGCGGAGCGACAAGATAAGTGGCGCTTATGGGACGAAGCTGGATGTTAAATCCGACAAGTACTCATTCTGTCTCGTCTTCATGATGCATCCAAGCTCTCGCAACTTCAGTTGGCGTAAGTGGTCTCCATTCATACATCAATTTATACCGAATCCTCTGGACGGACTTGCCCCTTAGCGGTCGTGCTGGATCGTTAGACAGATGAAGGCAGAGTGGATAGTAGAATCACCCGGTTTGGGATTGGAGAACGTAAACCCAAGCAGGCATGATCGTGTTTAATTGGTACGCCCGGTCGGACTTGAACCGAGAACCCGCTGATTAAGAGTCAGCTGCTCTAGCCAATTGAGCTACGGGCGCATTTGCCAGAAGGCCCGCTAAAGTAACAAACCGCGTGCGGCGCTTCCATTTGGGAGTGTTACCCAGCTTCGGAAAGAATCCAGTCTCACAATCCGGTTGTTCGGACACCTATTCCCACTCGGTGTGGAACGTGCCGGGCTCGTCCACGCGCTCGTAGGTGTGGGCACCGAAGAAGTCGCGCTGGGCTTGGGTGAGGTTTTGTGGCAGGCGTTCGCGCCGGTAGGAGTCGTAGTACGAGAGCGACGCACCCATCGCCAACACCGGTACGCCGACCCGGCTCGCCGTCGAGACGACGAGCCGCCAGTTTTCCTGCGACTGCGCAAGCCACGCGGCGAAATCGGGATCAACCAGCAGATTCGGCAACTCGGGATGGCGCGCGTATGCGGCTTTGATCTTGTCGAGGAACTGCGCCCGGATAATGCAACCGCCTTTCCAAATCCGGGCGATCTCGCCGAGACGCAGACCCCATCCAAACTGCTTCGAGGCTTTCTGCATCAGGACGAAACCCTGCGCGTAACTGCAAATCTTCGAGGCGTACAGCGCCTCGGCGACCGCAGCGACGAATTTCTTTTTCGCGATGCGCTTCGCGGCTGTCGTCGGTCCCGGCAACACTTTCGAGGCGGCCACACGCTCGTCCCGGTAACTCGACAGCCAGCGCGCTTCCACCGCCGCGTTGATCGTCGGTGTGGCGACGTCGAGGTCGGCGGCAACCTTCAACGTCCATTTGCCGGTCCCCTTCTGTCGCGCCGCGTCGAGAATCACGTCCACCAGCGGCTGGCCGGTCTTGTCGTCCTTCTTCTGGAGCACTTTCGCCGTGATCTCGATGAGGAAGCTTTGCAGCAATCCTTTGTTCCACTGTTTGAAGATGCGGACGAGTTGTTTCGCGTTGAGCCCGAGTGCGGTTCTCAACAAATCGTACGCTTCGGCGATGAGCTGCATGTCGCCGTACTCAATGCCGTTGTGCACCATCTTCACGAAATGACCGGAGCCGCTCTTGCCGATGTAGGTGCAACACGGGCCGTCATCCACTTGCGCGGCGATCTTCGTCCAGACCGGTTCGATGGCCCGGTACGCTTCCTCGTCCCCGCCCGGCATCAAGCTCGGCCCCCACAACGCGCCTTCCTCGCCACCGCTCACGCCGGAGCCAATGAGTCGAATCCCGTTCTTCGCCAAATCCGCCTGCCGGCGCTCGGTGTCTTCGAACCATGAATTGCCGCCGTCCACGATGATGTCGCCCGTCGAGAGAAACGGTCGCAACTCCTGAATCACCGCATCCACGGGCGGTCCAGCTTTGACGAGGAGAACAATGCGCCGCGGCGGTTTGATGGATTCGACGAAGTCTTTGATCGAGTACGCGGGGAAAACCTTCTTGCGTTTGGCCTTCTGCTCGATGAACGCTTTGGTGCGTTCGGCGGTGCGGTTGAAGACCGCGATGGGAAACCCGTTGCGCTCGATGTTGAGCACGAGGTTCTCGCCCATCACGCCGAGTCCGACCAGTCCAATGTCAGCTTGTGTAGTCATCCCGGACGCAAAATATACCGGTTTCGTTCGCAAACAAGGCTATTTCGATTCCGGATTCGCCGCGAGCTTGAATTCGTATAACGCCCATGGCGTGCAGCGCACCTTGTCGCCGGGGCCAGCCTGCGTCTCGACCCAGGTGGACACCATCTGCAATCGGAGTTTTTTCGCGAGGCGATTGCGGACGTGGCGCGCCTCATCATCCGTTGCGGCCAACATGAACCGGCCGCCTCTGGCCAGCGTTTCAGTGATCAATTCGCCTTGCAGTTCGGCGAGTTGCTGATCGGTCTTGTCCCCCAACAAGCGCACCTGTTGTTCCAGACGCTGGCGAATCAGAATGGAAGGCCCACCCCTTTTTGCCGCGTTCGCGATTCCCTGGATGAAGTCGCGCTCGAAAATCCGGATGCTAAAGAGTTGGTTGTCGACGACGAATTCCAAATAGCTCAAGACCCGGGGGGTGGCCATCAAGCCCGCGCCCGCCGGCAAGTGGGCCGACACCGCCTCGCCGGTAGTCTTGGTGAATTGCAACTCGCTCATCCGTTGATCCAGTCGGCGCGTGCTCGCGGACAGATTCATGCCGGCGAGCAGCAACACGAGCAATCCCTGCACCGCGCTCCACCAAGATTTTCGGCGCCCCGGCGCGCCGAGCAACACCACGGCGGCCAGGATCAACGGCGGGAAGAAACTCAGAAAGAAACGGATGTAGGCCAGGTTGTCCTGTTTCGGGAGCCAGTAGTAGGCCGTGTACAGAAGAATGCCCGGCACCGCCCACAATCCAAGAAACAGCGCCCGTTTCGCATCGCGCGCCGCCAACCACCCCAACCCCACCAGGCCCAGAGGAAAAACCCACAGCAGCCCCGCCGTGGTCAGTTTTCGGAGAGCGAGCCACCAGTGCTCCCGGAACCAGTGCCAGGCGAAGGCCGTGGACTCGCCGCACAATTCGTAGCCGGTTGTCAGAGGCGATCCGAACGCGATCCATTGGTGCAGAAACAGGGGAACAGCTCCCGCGATCGCCGCGGCCGCGATGAGTGCTCCGTCAGACGCCACCCGAGTGGATGCGTGACGGCGCTGTTCAGCGGGCGCATCACGGACCTGCGCCACCCACCGCCAGGCAATCATCCCCAGGATCGGCAGCGCCAACAATCCTTCAGTGTGCCGCACGGCCAGGGCATAACCGGCCAAAGCCCCGCCGCAAACTGCATTGAGCCGGCCGCCTCGTTGCGACCAGCGCCAGACGAAGAACATGCTCCATACCGCAAAACAAACCGAGCCGGCATGACTGGTCGCATCCAACGCATGATAGCCATGCACCGGATTCGTCGCGAGCAACACCGCCGCCAGCGCGCCGGAAAAATCGTTGAACATCTCGCGTCCCAAAAGGAAGATTCCGACCACGGCCAGCGCCGCCAGAATGGGACTGACCAGGTAAACCGCCGACGGTCCGCCCAGTTTATAGGCCACGGCACACAACGCCGTGTAGCCGATGGCAAACTTCGCGCAGAAATCATTGGGACGGACATCCACCCAATGACCGTTGACAAATTCGTAAGGACTGCTCGTGTGTCTCACCGGGCTGCCCGTTGTGGCCAGTCGCTTCGCCGTGACGAGGTAGCCATTGGCGGTCCCGCTCCCGTAGGACGGCACGTAATACGTCGCGATCAAGGCGACAAACAGCGCCAACACGGCGACCAAGGCGACACCACACCCGAGACTCCAAACGCTCTCACGCCCCGGCAATTCTCCAGACGTTTTCAAATGTCCACACGCGAATGTTTTTCTCGCGCCTGCTGGATACTTTGGAGGAAAACATTCCCCATCATGCGGCAAAGTGTAGCGAAAAAGGCATGTGGTCGCAACAGCGCCGCACCTTTTCAGTTTGACTCAACGGCTCGATCCGCTACTCTCCTTGCGCCCCGTTGAGTTCTGGAGGCCCCGAATGGCTTCGGGGTAAACTTTTAGGACATGGCAAAACTTTCCATTAGTAACTTGCAGGATTTTCGCGGCCAGCGCGTGCTGGTGCGCGTGGATTACAACGTGCCGCTCGACGAGAACGGCGCGATCACCGACGATAAACGCATCAAGGCGACCGTGCCGACACTGGATCACCTCGTAAAAGGCGGTGCGAAAGTGATTCTGTGCTCCCATCTTGGCCGACCGAAAGGCAAGCGCGATCCGAAACAGAGCTTGCGGCCGATAGCCCAACGGTTGGCTGAGATTCTTGGCCGACCGGTGGCATTCGTGGACGATTGCTTCGGCGAGAAGGTGGACAACACCATCAGCATCATGCAGCCCGGCGACGTTGTCCTATTGGAGAACCTGCGCTTCTATGCCGAGGAAGAGAAGAATGATGCCGGCTTCGCCGAGAAACTCGCCAAGAACGCCGATCTCTACGTCAATGACGCGTTCGGCTCGGCGCACCGGGCGCACGCATCGACTGCGGGCGTACCGGAGATTCTGAAGAGGCGCGGGGGTAACTGCGTGGCTGGTTTCTTGATGGAGAAAGAGTTGAAGTATCTTGGCGGTGTACTCAGTTCCCCTGCCCGGCCATTCATCTGCATCCTCGGTGGTGCGAAAGTCTCCGACAAGATTGCCGTAATCGAGAATCTGCTGACGCAGGCCGACGCGATTCTTATTGGCGGCGCGATGGCGTACACGTTTTTGAAGGTGCAAGGATTTGGGGTGGGGAAATCCCTTGTGGAGAACGATAAGCTTGATTTGGCGAAGTCGCTGCTGGAAAAGGCGAAGGGAAAGAAATTCCTATTGCCGGGCGATCACTTGCAGGCGACGAAGCCCGAAGCAGGCGCAACGACTCGCATCACCGACGGGCCGAGCATCGAGGATGGTTGGTGCGGCGTGGACATCGGTCCGCAGACCATCGAACGCTACAGCAAGGAGATTGCCGGGGCGAAGCTGGTTGTCTGGAACGGACCGATGGGCATCTTCGAGATACCGGAGTTTTCCAAGGGCACGTTCGAGGTTGCGAAGGCGGTGGCCGGGAACAAGGGCGCGACTTCGATCATCGGCGGTGGCGACAGCGCGAAGGCCGTGAAGAAGGCCGGTTACGACAAGCAAGTCACGTTCGTCAGTACCGGCGGCGGAGCATCTCTGGAATTCCTCGAAGGCAAAGAGTTGCCGGGCGTGGCGGCGCTCTCGGACAAGTGAAACCATGAGGAACTCACAACGCAAACCGATCATTGCCGGCAACTGGAAGATGTACAAGACAGCCGCCGAAGCGTTGGCGCTCGTCAACGCGCTCAAGCGCGAAGTGGAGACGGTGAAGGATGTCGAGATCGTCGTCTGCCCGCCGTTCACGGCATTGTATGCGGTGAGCACGATTATTCAAAGCTCAAACATCCAACTCGGCGCGCAAAACGTTCACTGGGAGAAGGAAGGCGCGTTCACGGGTGAGATCGCCGCGCCGATGCTCAAAGAACTTTCCGTCCGGTACGCCGTCGTCGGCCACAGCGAACGCCGGCAGTTCTTCGGCGAGACGAATGAGGGCGTGAACAAACGTGCGAAGGCCGCGCTGGCCAACGGTATCCGTCCGATTGTTTGCGTGGGGGAGACGCTGCAGCACCGCGAGGCCGGCAAGACGCAGGATGTGGTGCGCGATCATGTGACCGGCAGCCTTGCAGGATTCACGAAAACTGATATTCTCGAAACGGTAATCGCGTACGAGCCCGTGTGGGCCATCGGCACCGGTAAGAATGCGACGCCGGCACAGGCGCAAGAAGTGCACGCGTTCATCCGCGAGTTGCTGACCGGGATGTTCGACGTGACGGTGGCGGCGAAGGTGCGCATCCAATACGGTGGCAGCGTCAAGCCGGCAAATGCGGGCGAGTTGCTGTCGCAGCCGGACATTGACGGCGCGCTGGTCGGCGGTGCGAGCCTCGATGCGGCCGGGTTCGCGAACATTGTGAAAAGTGCGTGAGGAAGAAGGAAACGTAAGACATGAATATTTGGATTGGTTTACTGACGGCGGTCCACGTGTTGGTGGCGCTGTTTTTGATCGTACTCGTGCTGATGCAGAAATCCAGCGAGCAAGGCGTCGGCGCAGCGTTCGGCGGCGGCATGACGGAAACCGTCTTCGGCGGCGGCACCACAACGGCGCTGGTGCGGATGACGATCTGGTGCGCCTGCATCATGTTGGGAACGACATTGATTCTGGCCGTGCTACACTCACATCGCGGCGGCAGCGGCTCGTTGATGCAGAAGGTGATCGAGCAGCCGGTATCGATGCCGTCGTCCGCATCGCAGCCACCCACGTTGCCCACGCCAGAGACGCCCGCAACACCCGCCTCTGCGTCCCAAACTCCCGCGACCACTCCGCCTCCTGCGCCGTCTCCAGCCCCAGCGGGGAAAACTCCGTAACCAGCTGCTGGCGCACGATGCTCCCACGCCGAGTGCTGGCCAAACTCACGGCTGCAATCACTTTGGCGGCGCTGTCACTTTTTGCCTTCGGCATTTGCCGGGCGACGGAGCGTTCGGAGTTGGTGCTCCATGGAATCGGCGGCGATTTCAAGGGGTTCGACCCGGTGGATTGCGGCGACGTGGAATCTGCCGATCAAGTCAGCCGCGTGTATGAAGGCCTTTTGGAGTACGCCTACCTCGACCGGCCCTACCGGGCCATCCCACGGTTGGCAAAAGTGATGCCGGAAGTTTCGGCGGACGGATTGACGTACACGTTCAAGATCAAGCAGGGCGTCCGGTTTCAGGATGATCCTTGTTTCTCCGGCGGCAAGGGGCGTGAACTCGTGGCAGAGGACTTTGTCTATTCTTGGAAGCGTTTGCTTGATCCCAAACTCCAATCTCAAGGCACGTGGATTTTTGATGGTCACCTGAAGGAGGCAGTCGTGCTGGATGCGCATACGTTGCAGGTGCGATTGACGCAGCCGTATCCGCAACTGCTGTGGGTCCTGACGATGCCGTACGCGTTTGTCGTGCCGCGTGAGGCAGTGGAGCATTACGGTGGCGAATTCCGCAATCATCCGGTCGGCACCGGACCGTTTCGGCTGAAGCGCTGGCGGCGCAGCTACCGGATCGAATACGAACGCAACCCGACGTTCTCCGGCCAGCGTTATCCCGACACAGGTGAGCCTGAGGACAAGGAGGCCGGTCTGCTGGAAGACGACGGCAAGCCGCTGCCGCTGTTGGATCGCATCGTGGAGTACGACGTGAACGAATATTACACAGCGTGGCAAATGTTTCTTGCCGGACAAACATTCAGTTCCGGTATCAACAAAGACTACTTCGAGAAAGTGATCACACCACAGCTCGGTTTGTCTGACGCGTTGAAGAAGAAGGGGATCCGCCTGTACAAGCGGCCGGAGTTGGCGACTTATTACATTGGCTTCAACATGCTCGATCCGGTCGTGGGCCAGACGGCCGATCCAGCGGTGAACGAGCGGCACCGCAAACTGCGTCAGGCTTTTGCGACCGCCATCGACGTCGATAAATACATTGCGGTCATCACGAACGGCCGGTATCTCCCCGCCAACACGCCGATCCCGCCGGGCGTGCTCGGGCATACCGAGAAGCCGTATCCATATAAATACGATCTGACGCGCGCCAGAAAACTACTGGCCGAAGCTGGTTATCCGGACGGACGCGATGCGAAGGGTCGCCCGTTGCGGCTGACGATGATCATGCCGGGCGCGGGCAGTACGGATGCGCGACAGCAGGCCGATTTCTACAGCGAGCAACTGCACGCGATCGGCATCGAACTGGTCGTGCAACAGCTCACGTTCGCTGAGTATTTGCGGCGTGAGCACGACGGCGAGACGCAAATCTTCTGGGCCGGCTGGGTGATTGATTACCCGGACGCGCAGAATTTCCTGCAACTCTTCTACGGACCGAACAAATGTCCCGGCGTCAACGCGACCAACTACCAAAACCCCGAATTTGACCGGCGTTACGAGCGCATCCTGTCGATGAGTGAATCGCCGGAGCGCACCGCGTTGTATGAGCAGATGGCCGGGATGGCGAACAACGATTGCGTTTGGGCGTTGATCGGTTATCCGCTGGCGTACGGTTTGTTCCAGCCGTGGTTTCAGGATTACAAGCCACACGCTTTCCCGTACGCGAACTGGAAATATTTCAAAGTGCTGCCACACTAGAACGAATCATGGGCGCCTATATCATCCGCCGCCTGCTTTCGGTTGTGCCAATCACGCTCGGCGTGCTCCTGATCACATTCTTTTTGTTTCGCGTCCTTGGCGGCAACCCGGCCTATCGCATTGCCGGCAAGAACGCCACGGCCGCCCGCATCGCCCAGATCAGTCACGAACGCGGTTACGACAAGCCGTTGTTTCTGAACTTTCAGGATTTCCCGCGCTCGCTCCTCGACGCGCAGTTCCCGCGATTGTGCGCGCAACTCGCGCGGCTGGATTTCGGCGAATCGCTGAGCACGAAACAACGTGTCAGCACGATGTTGCGACAGGGTTTTGTTCCCTCGCTCTGCGTGACGGTGCCGCTGTTCGTGATCGAACTAGTCCTCGCAATTACGTTCGCGCTGCTGGCCGCTTACTTTCGCGACACGTGGCTGGATCGTGGCCTCGTGGTCGTCTCCGTGATGGGCATGAGCATCAGCACGCTCGTCTACATCATGGTTGCCCAATATTGGCTGGCGAGCGAGTGGCGACTGTTTCCGGTGTGGGGCTTCGAAGGTCCCTATTACCTTGTCTTGCCGGTGCTGATCGGCGTCGTCGCCGGTGTCGGTGGCAGCGTCCGCTTCTACCGCACGGTTATGCTCGACGAGATGTTTCAGGAGTACGTCCGTACCGCGCGCGCCAAAGGCGTCCCGCAGCAAACCATCCTATTTCGCCACGTCTTGCGCAATGCGATGATCCCCATCCTCACCAATGTCATCATCGCCATCCCATTCCTCTACACCGGCGCGCTGCTGCTGGAAAACTTTTTCGGCATTCCCGGCCTCGGCCGAATGACCGTCACCGCGCTGTTCAACGGCGACGAGGACGTCATCTTCGCCGATGTCTTCATCGGCTCCATCTTGTTCGTTATTGCCAATGTCATTACCGACGTCGCCTACACTTGGGCCGATCCGAGGATCCGGTTGCGATGACCGTCGCGACAACAACGATGACGCCGGCCGTCCCGCCACAAACAGCGACTCCGGCTCAGCCGACCGGTCTCTGGCGAATCGCCTGGCGTCAATTGCGCCGCAACCGGCTCGCCATGATTTGCCTCGTGATCCTGGGCGTCTACACCGCGATTTGGTTGTACGCCGAGACGGTTTTTTGGGGCGCGCGGTTGCGCGGCGTCACGCCGGCTTACAAAGTCTCCAATTACGACATCCGCAATCAACCGCCGAGCGCAGCTCACCCGCTCGGCACCAACTACGCCGGTCGTGACAACTTGGGTCAAGTGATCCAAGGCACGCGCATCGCCTTCGAAATCGGGCTGCTCACCTCCGTCATCGTCATTCCGCTTGGGTTCGTGCTGGGCGCGGCGGCTGGGTATTTTGGGCGCAAGGTGGACACCGTCGTCGTGTACCTCTATTCCATCGTGGACTCCGTTCCCCCCATCTTGCTCATCCTAGCCATTGCCTATGTTGTGCGCGGCGCGATTGATCGCTCGCCCGTTTTCCAGACTGTCACTCAATATATCGACAGCGGACTGCTTGCCGTCTGCTTCGGCATGGGCTTTACCGGCTGGGTGAGCCTTTGCCGCCTGATTCGCGCCGAATACCTGAAACACCGCGAACGCCAGTATGTCCTCGCCGCGCGCGCCCTCGGCGTCAGCAACGCTGCCATCATGTTTCGCCACATTCTTCCGAACGTCTCGCATCTCATCATCATCAATTTCTCGCTGCGCTTCCCGGGACTGATCCTCACCGAAGCCGTTCTCAGCTACCTCGGCGTCGGCGTCGCCAACGAACCGAGTTGGGGCGCAATCATCAACGACGCCAAACAACGTCTCTGGCTCGGCAACTGGTGGGAACTGGCCGGCGCCACCGCCGCGATGTTCTTTCTCGTCCTGGCCCTCAACCTCTTCGGTGATGCGTTGCGAGATGCGCTTGACCCCAAACTCCGAACCGCAGAGGCTAAGACTGCATGAGCACTCTTTTGGAAGTCCGGGACTTGCGAGTCAGTTTCTTCACTGACGAAGGTGAAGTGCGGGCGGTGGATGGGGTGTCGTTTTCGATCAAGCGCGGCGAGACGCTGGCGTTGGTCGGCGAGAGCGGTTGCGGCAAGAGCGTGACGGCGTTGTCGCTGGCGAAACTCGTTGCGACGCCCCCGGGCGTGTACAAGGCCGGTGAGATTCTACTCGATGGCGAAGACGTGTTGAAGATGGACAGGGAACGGCTGCGAAAAATTCGCGGCGCGAAGATTTCCTACGTTTTTCAGGAGCCGGCCACCTCGTTGAACCCGGTATTCCGCATCGGCTATCAGATCAAGGAAGCACTCCAACTGCACCGGCCAGAGTCGGCGACCGACGAGGAAGTCGTGCGGTTGCTGAAACTCGTGCACATCCCGGAGCCGGAGCGTCGGATGCGCGAGTATCCGCACCAATTCAGCGGGGGGATGCAGCAACGCGTGATGATTGCGATGGCGCTGGCGTGCCAACCGGCATTGCTCGTCGCCGACGAGCCGACGACCGCGCTCGACGTGACGATTCAGAAGCAGATTCTCGATTTGCTCAAGGAGCTCAAGGCGAAGCTCGGCATGGCGATTCTGCTCATCACGCACAACCTTGGCATCGTCGGCGACCTAGCCGACAACGTCGCCGTCATGTACGCCGGTCGCATCGTCGAGCAATCCCCTGCGCTCGATTTGCTGAAAAAGCCGCTGCATCCGTACACGCTCGCGCTGATGCGCTCCATTCCGAAACTCGGCGCGAGACGGGAGCGCCTGCAATCGATTCCCGGCAACGTTCCGAATCCCGCGCGCTTGCCGGCCGGCTGCAAGTTTCATCCGCGCTGCGAAATCGTTCGCGCGGAGTGCAAGGCTGACCCCGAACCACAATTGCTGGAGTCGGGCGCGCGACGCGTGCGCTGCCCGTACTGGGACAAACCGGAGTTGAAACGAACGATATGAATGCCTCACTTTGTCATTCTGAGCGAAGCGAAGAATCTCTGTCGTTCCGGAAAGAGACCCTTCGCTTCGCTCAGGGTGACAGGATTCCTCAGCCATGAGCCTGCTCGAAGTCAAAGACCTCAAGACATATTTTCCGGTTCATGCCGGAGTGCTGCAACGGCCGGTTGCATGGGTGAAAGCAGTTGACGGCGTGAGCTTTGCGATCAACGAAGGTGAGACGGTCGGACTGGTCGGCGAAAGCGGTTGCGGTAAGACGACGCTCGGGCGCACGCTCCTGCGGTTGATCGAACCAACCGACGGCGAAATTTGGTTTGACGGCGAGGACATCACCAATGTCGACGGCCCGGAGTTGAAACCGTTCCGGCGCAAAGCGCAGATGATTTTCCAAGACCCGTACGGTTCGCTCAATCCGCGCATGACCATCGGCAACATAATCGGTGAAGCGTTACGCATCCACAAACTCTGCAAGACCCGGCAAGAGGAACGTGACCGCGTTGCCGAGTTGCTCAAGGCGGTCGGGCTTGATCCAAGTCACGCGCGCCGGTATCCGCACGAATTCAGCGGCGGTCAACGTCAACGCATCGGCATCGCGCGGGCGCTGGCGGTCGAGCCGAAGTTCATTGTGTGCGACGAGCCGGTCAGCGCGCTCGACGTGAGCGTGCAGGCGCAAATCATCAATCTGCTCAGCGACCTGCAGGAGAAGTTCAAGCTCACCTATCTCTTCATCGCGCACGATCTCGCGGTGGTCGAGCACATCAGTGACCGGGTGCTGGTGATGTACTTCGGGAAGATTGTCGAGGAAGCTACCGCCGAGGCGATCTACGGCAGCCCGCAACACGAATACACCAGGACGCTCCTGGCGGCAGTGCCGAAGCTGCCGGTGTGATGACCTTTGATGGTAGGGCGCGACCGCCGGGCGCGCCGAAGCCCGGTCGCGGCAAGAATGCCGCTCCTACAAAACCCGACCCAACTCCCGCGCTCGTTCCGCCAAGAGTTTGTCCGCATTCGCCAACGCGTAGTCGAGCGACATTCCTTCCTTGCGCGTCGCCAGCGCAATCTCGATCCCTTCCGGTTTGGAAACGTTCACGCTGCCGGCGAGCACGGCGACCTTGACTCGGTGTTTCCGCGCCAACTTCGTCACGCCAGAAACGACTTTCCCGCGCAACGATTGCTCGTCGAATTTTCCTTCGCCGGTAATCACCCAATCCGCACCGCGCAACGCGTCCTCGAGCCCGCTGGCCTCCATCACCGTGTCGATGCCCGGCACCAACTTCGCGCACATGAAGGCGATTGCACCGGCCGCGAGCCCACCGGCCGCGCCGGCACCGGGGACGTTGAGAATTTCCTTGCCGAGTTGCTCCTTAACGAGACGGGCGAGGTGATGCAGTCCGGCGTCGAGTCTCTCCACCATTTCCGGCGTTGCGCCTTTCTGCGGACCGAACACGCGTGCGGCACCGTGCTCGCCGCAGAGCGGATTGTCCACGTCGCAGAGAACTTCGATGGCCGGTAGGGACGGACCGCTGGGCCGTCCGTCTGTTCGGCGCGCCCGGCGGTCGCGCCCTACCGGCACTTCGATCTTCGCAATCCGCTGCAGTTCGCCGCCGCCGCGGCCGACCGGCTGCCCAGTTGCATCCAGAAACCGCCAGCCGAGCGCCATCGCTGCGCCGACGCCGCCGTCCACCGTCGCGCTGCCCCCGACGCCAAGCAAAATTTTTCGGGCACCGCGCTCGACGGCGTACCGGATCAACTCACCCGTGCCGTATGTTGTTGTCTCCAGTGGATTACGCTGTTCTGGTTTCAGCAGCACCAACCCGCTCGCCGCGGCCACCTCGATGACCGCCATCCGTTCGCGTTCGATCCAAACATAGGTGGCACTGACACCTATCTGGGAAAGCGGTCCTGTAACGTGGCACGAAACCCATTGCCCGTTATTTGCCGCGCAAAGAACCTCCGCCGTCCCGTCGCCGCCGTCAGCCATCGGTTTGACAACGAGATCCCAATCCGGCCGCACTTCTCGAAACGCGTCGCCCACAATCTCGCAGGCTTTGGGTGCCGACAACGTTCCCTTGAACTTGTCGAGGGCGATGACGATTTTCACACGGCCATTATAGGCCGTGGGCGCGGTCTTTGCATTGGCAGAGTTGCCGGTTGCGCCACATCCCGTAGGCCATCAGCAGCGGGCCGGCGATAATCAGCGTCTGCGACATGACCGGGCCAAACCTCGGCTGCGCCCAACGTCCAAAGGCGTTAATCAACAGGCCCGCAATCACCAGACACAGTGGCGCGATGGTTCGGTGATGACGCAGGCTCCACAGACAGCCGCTCACGCCCAGCAACGCGGAAAGACCGAGTGCCGCCACGTCCATGGTGCGACTCCAACGAATCCATGAGAGGATCGGGAAGAACAAGAGCACGACCGGCATGACCGCGCAGTGCACTGCACACAATCCCGACAAACACATGCTCAATCGATCCAAGTGTGCGTGGGTGTGCTGCGCCGGTAGAGACTGCAGCGCGGGAGTCAGCGGCGGGCGAATGTCTTGAGATCGTTCAGCGGTTGCCGTTGGTGAATAGATGCTCATCGTGCAGTGATTTCGTCCGGCGTCAGTGTGTAGAGGCTGACAAGTTCGCCGTCTTCACGCGTTTCGCCAACATGAAACCTGCCGCGCACGCGAATCACGTCGTTGTAGAACTTCGAGGTGCGACCCTTGGGCATCTGGATGAGCACGATGTGGTTGACGGCGGGCGGCTGGCCGTAGCAGCAACCCCACAACGATGGCACCAGCAGAAACTCGGTAATATTCTCGACCTGCGTCAGTGGCATCATGAAGCCGACCATTTCCACATGTTTGTTGTCGAGATCCTTGATGAACTGCGGAATCGGCGTCTTGCCTTCGACGTACGTCCAGCTCTTCAGTGTGTCGAACGTCAGTTTGCGGCAACCTTCTATCTTGACCGTGACCGCGCTGACGACATTCGTTGCTCCGAGCGCAACGGTGGCTTGGGCCGCGACGAGAGAGGTGCCTGAAGGCACGCGGTTGGCCTGAGTCTTCTTCGCCAAAATGAATTGTTGAACCAATGCGGGCGCGAGCAGCAACGCGGCTACGGCCAACCCCACCCAAAGTTTTCTGATGCTCGACTTCTTCATCTTCGGGATCGCGATTTCCATGGCAACTTCCTCCTAACTTGTCGGCGCAAGATTCCCAGCCACGTCCGTGCGATACGCTCGCACCGCCGGGCCCAGACCGCAAACGGCACCGAGCACGACGCAACCGCCGAGCACGAGCCATTCGATTGCGTTGATGCGAAATGCCGGAATCACAAAGCCGGACGCTTTGTACACAAGGCCGCTGGCAGCAGCGACGACGACATGGCCGCCGACCAAACCCACCACCGCGCCGACCGTGCAGATCGCCACCGCTTCGAAAACGATGATGGAAAATATCGTCGCTCGTCGCGCGCCGAGCGCGCGCAGAATGGCGATCTCACGGCGGCGTTCGCTCATCGAATTGTAGATCGATACCGCGATGCCCACACCGGCCACAATCAGAATGAGGATCGCTTGCGCCAGGAGCACGAGGTCAATGTTGCCGACGATGTCAAACAGCTTGCGAATCTCCGCGGCAGGAAACGCCGCCATCGCGTTGTCACTGTCGTTGATCGCACGGTACAGCGCAAGGGCGTGGATCGGACTGCGCAGTTTCAGCACGATGGAAGAAACCTGACCGGGATCGGGGTCATTGTCTTTTTCTTCCTCCTTTGGCTTGGCAGCGACCGGCTTGGGCGCTTGCGGACTGCGGATTTCGTGGCCTTCGATGTGGTAGAAACTGTCGAGGTTGATGTAGATGGCCCGGTCAACAGCCGTGTGCGTCGGTGCAAGAATACCAACGACCGTCCACGGGTTTTCGGTGTGCTCTTTGGCCTCGGCGGACGGCTGCACGCCGTGCGCGGCAATGAACGTCTGGCCGATCCTCAGATCCGTTTCGCCGGCAACGGTCGCGCCGATTACCGCCTCAAACGGACGGTTCGCATGGTCTTGCTCGTGTTCAGCTACCGGTTTGATTTCCTCGCCGCGTTCCTTCGCCTCACGCTCTTTCGCCCGTTCTGCCGCTTCTTGAAACGCGCTCTTCAATGCGTCTTCAGAAAAGCTGAAGACGCGCCCCGCTGCCAACTCCGGTTTGCGTCCCGGTTCGAACTCGAAATCCTTGAAGAACGCGTCCGTCGTGCCGACGATGCGGAAGCCATGATAGTTGTCGCCCACTGAGAACGGCACGGCGAGTTTCACCCGTTTGTCATCGCGCAATTGCTCGAACAGTTTCCACGGGATGTTGCCGGGCGAGATATCGAGATTATAGACCGTGTTCAGCACCAGTTGCAGCGGACTGCCCTTCGCGCCGACAACCATCTCATAGCCAAGCGTGCCTTGCTCGAATCGCTTCTGCACGCCCTGCTTGACCAGTAGAATCGCCACCGCCAACGCCACACCCAGCGCCACCGACGCGCCGGTCAGCCATGTCGCCAGCGCGCGTTGGCGCATGTTCTTCGTAACAATTTTCAGGAGGTTCATCGCAAGTCCTCCAAGCGAACGACTTTCTCGAAACTCTTCATCACCGCCGGATCGTGCGTGACCAGCAACAACGTATGTTTGCCGTCAGCGCAAATCTGCCGGAGCAACTCCAACACCGCCGCGCCATTCTTCGCATCGAGACTGCCGGTCGGCTCGTCGGCCAACACGAGCGGCGGCGCATTCACGAGCGCGCGGGCGATGGCAACGCGCTGCTGTTCGCCTACGGAAAGAGCGCGCGGTCTGTGATGCAACCGGTGTTCGAGGCCGACACTCTTCAACAACTGGGTTGCTCGATCCGCACCTCCGTTGCCGGTGCCGAACATCTGCCCCAACAACACATTCTCCAACGCGGTGAAACCTTGCAGGAGATTGAACGACTGAAACACGTACCCGATGTTGGCCGCGCGGAACCGGTCGCGCGCCGCTTCGCTCAGCGTCGGCACGCCGGTGCCGTTGACGACGATCTCGCCGGCATCAGGCAACAGGATACCGGCAATGAGATTGAGCAGTGTGCTCTTGCCGGAACCGCTTTGGCCTACTAACACCGCCTGTTCGCCTGCGCCCAGTTCAAACTGGCGAAGACGGATGACTTCCAGCAGATTTCCGTCCGCCTCCCGGTAGCTCTTGCGTACGTCGCGCAAAGTGAGAACTGCATTATCCATGTGAACCTCCCTTGAAAAGTTTGGCGATGACCCACGCGACGGCGTAAAGCGTGCCCAGCAGCACGACATCGGTCGGGCCGACCGGCAGATCCCATTGATATGCGAGCCAGAAACCGACAAACGCCGCCACGCCGCCGATTAGCGAGGCAAACACCGTGAACTGATGCATGTTACGTGCGAACAAGTGTGCGGTCAGCGCTGGTATGAGCAAGAAGCCAAACGCGATCAGCGGCCCGACGCTGAGCACTGCCATCGATACGGTCAATCCGATTAACAGGTACAGCAGTGCGTCCCAAAAAACGACTTTCTTGCCGAGCGTGATCGCCATCTCGCGGTCGAACGAGACCAGCAGCAACTCGCTGTGAAAGAGCGTCAGCACAATGAGCACAACCGCCAACGCCGCCGCTGTCAGTGTGAGATCAAAATTTGAGATGGTGATAACTTCGCCCTTCAACAAATCGAGCCAGCCGATTTCGGCGTACCGGTTTTTCGCGAGTAATAGGATGCTGAGCGCGGTGGCGACGACATAGGCCGTGCCCAGTCGTCCCTCCGGCATGCCGCGTCCGCGCCGCTCCAAAAACGCCAGCACCAGAATGGCCGGCAGTGAAAATGCGAGCGAGCCGGCAAAGGCCAGCACGTGTTCGCTGTGCGTACCGTGCGCGGTCATGCTCACGCCCAGCCACATTGGCAATGACAAGGCGAGCGCGACACCGGTCGAGGAGACTTGTGGCAGCGCCACGCCCATGAACACCAAACGGCGCAGCACTAGAAACACGCCGACGAGCGGACACGCGAATCCGATGAGCACACTCGTGTACACCGAATTCCGCAACAGGAAATCGGGCGAAAGAATCTGTCGCAGCGCGTCCATGTCAGCCAAGCTCTATCTCAAAAATTTCCGCCATGCGTTCCGGTGTCAGCAACTCCGTCACTGTGCCGTGCAAGACCTTACCCTGATGCAGCCAGATGATTTTCTGCGCGTGCTTGCGGACAAGCGGCAGGTCGTGGGTGACGAGCAGGATCATCAACTTCCGCGCCTCGTGAATCTGCGAGATGAATTCCAACAAAGCGTGCGTTGCCGCCGCGTCCACCCCGGCCGTGGGTTCGTCGAGCACGAGTACATTTGCTTTCGTCGCCAGCGCGCGGGCGATGAGCACCCGTTGTTTCTGGCCGCCGGAAAGCTTGGCGAATCGCTGGTGCGCGAACTCTTCCGCATCCGTTGCTTGCAGACATTCGCGGACGAAGTCGCGTTCACTCTGCGGCACGCGCCGACCGGGCCCGACGCGTCCGTAGACGCCCATCAGAGCAACCTCGAATCCCGTCAGCGGGTAGAGCGGATCGAACACGATGGTTTGCGGCACGTAGCCGAACACGACCGGAGCTTCAATCCGAATGCGACCGGCCACCGGCGGCTGGAGGCCGAGCAACGTTTTCAACAGCGTGGACTTGCCGGATCCGTTCGCGCCGAGCAGCGCCGTGAAACTGCCACGGGCAATCGAGAGCGAAATGCCGGAGAGCACGGCCTGGCCATCGTAACCGATGGCCAGGCCGTCCAGTGTGATGAGCGCTTGATCCATTGTCACTTCGACTTCGCGCCGACCATTGTGCGGATGATGTAATCCATCATCTCGATGTAGGTGTCCGTTCCCGGCACACCGCCCGGCATGATCGGCAATTTCACAAGAGCAGCACCGGTCTGTTCCGCGATCAACCTCGGCACCTTTTCCGGAAACTGCGGTTCGCGCACGACGAGCGGCACATGTTCAGCCTTCATCGAACTGATGAGTTCCTCGATGTGGCGTGCCGTCGGATCAATGCCCGGCTTGAGTTCGATCGTGCCGAAATACTTCAACCCGAAACGTTCGGCGAAGTACGGCCAGTGTTCGTGGTACGAAACGAACTTCTCGCCCTTGAGCGTACCGGCCTCGCTTTCCCACTCGGAGATTTTGGCGTTGAGTTTGGCAAGGTACGCGTCGCGGTTGCGGGCGAACTCAGCTTGATGTTCCGGCGCGAATGCGACCAACGCGTTGTAGATGTTCTGGATCGCGGTTTTCGCCAGTACCGGGTCGAGCATGTAATGGGGGTTGCCGTACGGATGCACGTCACCTTCGGAGTGATCCGTGGATTTCGGTACATCCACCGGCGTGATGCCTTTCGAGCAATCCACGTAACCGGGTTTTCCATCCTGGATTCGCGGATTCTTGCTGGCTTCGAGCAAGGCCGGCAGGAACGCGTGCTCGCAACCAAACCCTACCAGCACGATCAGGTCAGCCCGGTTCAGGACTGGGACGAAGCTTGGTTTCATGGGCACGCCGTGCGTGTCTTCGACGCCGGTCGCCAAGCTGCGAACTTCAACGAGATCGCCGCCAACCTCGCGGGTAAAATCGGCCAAGTCAGTGAGCGTGGTGACGACGCGGATTTTTGCGGCGTGCGCCGGCAGTACGACCGCTAGCACCGTGAACAACAACGTGTAAGCGAGTTTTGATTTCATGTTCTGATTTCCCTTTGCTTAACGTTGTTGCCAGCCGTGTGAGTGCGAGCCGATGATCCACGCCCATTGCAGGTACACGGCGTCGTCATCCCTCAACCCGGACACTGAGTTGTGGTCGGTGTGCGTGTATTGCAGGCGCAGTTGATTCCAGTGACTGAGCGCCCAGGTGATGTACGGCGAATACGCCCAGGTGTGATCATGTTCGTTGGCCGCGTCCTGCACGTAATCGAACAGGAATCCCGCCGACCATTGCCGGCTGAACTTGCACGTCACGTACGAATACATACCGAGCGCGCCGACGTTGGCTGTGAAATCGTCGGTGTCGCCGGGGACGCCATTCGGGTCGAACGCATACCGGTTGTCGCTGTACAACACCTCCGTGCCCCAAGTGAAGCTGCGGAACTGGTTGTCTTGCAGCGGCACATAGCTCAGCTTCAGGTCCACGCCGGCCAAGCGACGCTCGACTTCAGTCGCCAAGCCGTCGCGTCCGGAAATGGCATCAACACCGCTGGGGTTATCCGACCTCGGGTTGATCAAACCGGAGATGCCGGTTTCCAGTTGCCAATTCGGCGTTAGATCGAAGTACGTGGACAACCGGCCCCAGAAGTTTAGCTCATCAATGCTGCGAAAACCGCCCGGATCATTCGGAGGGTTGTCGCCGCCGAACTGATCGCCCACGCCGAGTGTCAAACTCACGTAATGCGGCACCGGCAACAGCCAGTTAAGCTGCAATCCGTCCGTGCGCGATTCGCCGCCGATGTACTCGTCGATGGCCAGCGGACGATTCACCATCGGCAGTTCGTGATCGTGGATGTACTCCAACCGGCCAAACTCGCCGAAGAACCGACCGGCCTTCAACTCCAGATTCCACGGCAGTGACGTCGTCTGCAACGCTGCTTCCTCGACTCCCAGCGTTGCCTCGCCGCTCGGCCACTCGGCTGACGCGTTGATCACCGCGTAAGCTTTCGCAAACGGATCGACGGAGCCGGCCACGTTCAACTCGACCGAGCGCTGATTTATGTCCCAGCCGCCAGGTCGGTCACTGCCCGTCGCGACCGAGCCGCGCGACCGGTACGAGAACACCGTCTCGCCGACCACTCCGATGGACGGGTTGAACTCGCTCAATAAGGTTTTCTTCTGTGCTTCGACAACGTGATCCACTTTCTGATTCAACTCCTGCATCTGCTCCGGCGTCACCGCTTCGGCCGGTGCCTTGGCCGCTGCTGGCGGCGGGTTTGTCTTTGCCGCTTCCATCGCTTCTTTCACGCGGCGTTGCACTTCCTGTTCGATCCACGGTTTCAAGTCTTGCATGATCTTGTTACGAATCTCCTCTTCCGTCTGCGCGCGCGTGACCGTGGGCGCGAGCGCCAGCACAACGGCAAGGCAACTCCAAAGAATTTTCTTCACGACATTCTCCTCCCAAAGCTGGTTTTCAACGCGCCCGACAATGCGAGCGCGGTGGTTTAAGTTGGGGACGACACCTCAGCGAGTTATGTCGAGGCGATGGGAGGAGCGCGAGAGGCGGTGGAGGCGACGAACGGTGCCGGCAGTTCCGAAGATTGGAACGTGGTCGCTGCCGTGGCGACGATGTGAATGGTCGCGAAAACGCATACAACCGGCACGTTACCAACCGCAGAGATCTGCCACTTGCAAGCGGCGCAATCGTCGTGGCCGCGCAGCGTACCGTGGTCGTGGTGGTCGTGCAAAACGCCAAACACCAGCGCCACGCTCAGGTAGAGCAACAGAACGATGGCGGCTCTGAGGCGGTTTTTCATGCGACTGCCGACACTCTTGCGTCCCAGCGGCAAAATGTCAAGCGCGCCTAGAATCTCCACGTCACTGCGGCGCGCACCCGATAGTCCGGCACGAGTTGCAGCGACGTGTTGTCCATGATAACCGGGATGTCCACGCCGAGATCGGCACTCAGGTTTTCCCTCCACGTGAGCGCGAATTCCGGCCCGAGATAGACCGACGTGATGCCGGTGTCTTCGGCCTTCTCACCCTGGAACGTGTCCTTGCCTTTCGTTTCACCGGAGACGTTGAGTTGGAGCGTCAATGTTCCTTTGTGCGCGAGCCAGAGATAGACGCCGGGGCCGCCGCTCCATGTTAGGTCGTTGGCGTAGCGATACTCGAAGTCGCCGAGCGTGCGGATCGCGTATTGCACGCCGAGCGTTCCGAAGAGCCGCTTCCATCGCGCAAAGAGCGTGGTGCCGACGATGCCGTCGTACGAGCCGCTGCCGAGCGCAAGATCGTGTCCGTGGATGCCGCTCTCGGGCGCGCCTGGCGGCGGAGGAACTTCGTTCACTTCCTCCAATAAACGGTCACTGCTGCCGGTCGGAAACTTCACCCCGCCAAGCACGTACCAGATGAACGTCGCGTCCTCGCTCAGGTGTTCGTAAGCCCGGAACCGGCCGATGAGCGACATGTCACCTAGACCGGACACCGTGCCCTCGTCGATCGCGAAGCCGTCCGGCCTTTTGAACGACCGGCGAATGTACGGCACGTTGACCTGCAACCCAAACCGGTCGTTGACCTGATACCCAACGATGAACTGCGTGATGAAACTGTCGAGGCGCTGCCCCACCGGGTCGTCGGTCTTCTCTCCGTCCTCCTGCAACGTCCCGAAGTGCGTGAACTGCTCAAACACGCCGACACTGAAACCCTCCCTAGCCTCTTTCGCCTCCGTGGCGGTGTACACCGCGCACAAATCGCAGGCCAGCGCACGCGTTGTGGTTAAGCCTGCAAGAATTACAACAACTGCCAATCGTTTCATTATAAACATCCTCCGCAAAAGTTGATTGATGGAAACCGGTACGCCGTGAAGCGCTGCCACCAAGGGCACACTTCACCTGTGCTAGCACAAGTTTGAGATTAGGCGAGGAAGACGGATCTCGGTGGAGGGTCCGGAGGCTCGGAGGAGCGACTCACCGGTGTTTCGCTGCTGGGATGCAGGAGAATCTCGACGACGTTAACGGGTCCAACCTGCACAGTCGCCCCGGGGACAAACTCCAGACTGGCGACGACAGCGTTGTGCGCCGGCCGGTCCCCGCCGCACTGCGCGGCGCGAAGAAGTTTTTCAAAGGGGCTTACCGGCTTCTTGGGGGAATCATTGTGCTCCGCGTGCTCCGACGACTCAAAACAGCAACACGCATGATGCGCGGTCAACTCCGCGGGGCAGCCGCATTGATGAGTTGTCGCGCACCTATCGGCCGGCGCGTGCGGCGTGACTGATACTGCCGGCGCGCGAACCGGTAAAATCCATTGCGCCTGCAGAACCGTCACGATCTGCAGAACCAAGATCAATTGTCTGGCTGTCGTCCACATCGTCAGATCACGGAAACAAACCAAGCATCTGTTTCGCTTGCGCGATGCGGCTGATGCCAAGAGCCAGCGCCGCGTCGCGTGTGTAGAGCTTCTGCGCCTTCGCGCGTTGGAGAACCTGATGGTACGCCGTCTCCAACATCCGGTAGAGCTTGTCGTTGACTTCGCCTTCCGTCCAGAAAAAGCTCTGCAAGTCCTGCACCCATTCGAAGTAACTGACGATCACGCCACCGGCATTGCACAGGATGTCCGGTATCACGAGAATGTCGGACTCGCGAAGAACATCGTCGGCCTCGAACGTGGTCGGGCCGTTGGCGGCTTCGGCGAGGATGCGGCAGTGGAGTTTACGCACATTCTTTTCCGTAATCTGTCGTTCCAACGCAGCCGGGATCAGCACTTCGCAATCAAGTTGGAGAAGCTCCTCGTTGGTGATGCGCTCGCAATCGTCGCGATACTCTCCGAGGTGACCGTGTTTCGCCGCGTGATCGATGAGCTTGTTCACGTCCAGCCCGTTCTTGTTGAACACGCCGCCGGTATGATCGCTCACGGCGATGATCTTCGCGCCGAATCGGTCCAGCGTTTGGGCGGCCACCGAACCGACGTTGCCGAACCCCTGAACGACCACGCGTGTGCCCTCGGACTTGATGCCCAGATTGTCCATCGTGCGGTTGATCAGATAAGCCACGCCCCGTCCGGTGGCCTCTTTGCGACCGAGCGATCCGCCGAGGGCGACCGGCTTGCCGGTGACGATTTGGGGTACCGGGTTACCCGCGTGCATCGAGTACGTGTCCATCATCCACGCCATGATCTGCTCGTTGGTGCCCACGTCGGGCGCCATCACGTCAATGTGCGGCCCGATGAACGGAATCATTTCCTGCGTGTAGCGGCGCGTTAAACGTTCGAGTTCACCACGACTCATCTCGCGGGGATTGCACGTAACGCCTCCTTTGGCGCCGCCGTAGGGCAGGCCGCACAACGCGCATTTCCAACTCATCCACATCGCCAACGCGGCGACTTCGCCGAGCGTGACGTCCGGATGGAAACGCAGACCGCCCTTGGTCGGGCCCAGCGAGAGGTGATGCTGAACCCGGTAGCCGATGAACATGTCCGTGCGACCGTCTTCCATGCGCACCGGCACCGTCACGACAAACGCGCGCCGCGGCGTCTTCGTGCGCTCCCGCTCGCCTTGCGGGATTTCCAGAATGTCGGCGACCCGGTCGTACTGCTGGCAGGCCATCGCGAATGCGGGCGATTGCATGAAGACATCAAGCATGGTCAATTCCTCCTTCTCGATCGGGCACCATCACCGGCAACGCGCGCGGCGCCACTGAAAACCGTACGGGCGCCGCGCCTGCCAGTTCGCCGTCCACCTCGAACAGCACCGTGGCCGGCGCGTTGCACTGCAATTCTTTTGTTTGAAAATAATGCACGTCGCGAAACTTCGTGTGCACGCCGCGAAAAACTCCCTGTGTGTAGCGGAGCACGTCGAGATAACCGCCGTTCTCGAACACACACACGTCGAGCAAACCGTCGTCCAGCTTCGCCTCGGGGAACACGCGGAACGAGCCGCCGTAGAAGCGTCCGTTGCCGATCAACACGGCCGGCCCGCGTCCGCGCGGCCCGGAGCCGTTGACGGAAACTTCGATCGCCGCTGCTGGCTGCGCCAACGTCTGCAGACCGGCCCAGACGTAACTGAGCGGACCGATTTTCTTTTTCAATTCCCAACTCGCGCGCTGAACCGCCGCAGCATCGAAACCAACGCCGGCCAGTTGCGCGAAATATCGCTTCGTGCCACCGGCCTCGGCGCAGGCGAGATCAATGCGGCGCACCTTGCCGGATTCGACTACGCGCCACGCGGCGTCGAGTTTGCGCGGGAGGCCGAGTTCGCGCGCGAAGACGTTGACGGTGCCGAGCGGCAAAATCGCCAACGGCACGCCGCTGGTGCCGATGCCGTTGATCACTTCGTTGATCGTGCCGTCGCCGCCGGCGGCGACGATCAACTCGTAGCCATCGGCGACGGCGCGCGTGGCGAGTTGCGTGGCGTCGCCGGGTCCGCTCGTCGGCGCCACCGTAAGCGCGGGGTCGGCGGACGCTTTTGATTGGAGAAATTGCCGGACGCGCTGGGATTTTTCGCCGCGTGCGGCCGGGTTGAAAATGACGAAAGCTCTGGCCATGGCTGCCGGGTGCTATTATCTTATGGCAAGGAGAGGCACAAGCCAAACCAGAACTTTTCGGAGGTGGTGCATGAAAGCGCTCAAGATTTTGGGGATTATTCTCGCGTTGATCGTTCTGCTGGTGGTCGGCGGCGTGCTGTATCTGAACCACTACCTGCAAACGCCGGCCTTCAAACGCGCCGCGCTGGATGCCGCCCGTGCCGCGCTCGGCTCCGAGGTCACGATCACCGACCTCAACGTTTCCCTGTTGCGCGGCATCAGCCTGCGCGGCATCGCCATCGCCAACCCACGCGGGTTCGACGGTCCATTGCTGACGGCGGAAGCGTTTGTGCTGAGACCCCGGCTGCTGCCATTGCTGCGCCGACGCGTCGAGATCGAACAGCTCACGCTGGACAAGCCGGTCATCAACCTCGCGCGCAACGAAAAAAACGAGTGGAACTATGAGAAGATTGGCGGGGCGCCGGAGCCGGGAAAAGCCGCGCCGAAGAAAACGGTGGCCGGGTTTGATATCGCGTTGTCGAGCGTCGCGTTGAACGACGGCGACGTGGTCATGCTCAGCGAAAAGGGCAAGCCGATTGTCCGGGTGCAGAAAGTTAATTTTCACAGCAGCGTGAACTACTCCGGTAACACGCTCGGTGGCGCCGGAGACGTGCGCATTGAGACGGTGGACGTGGCCGGCGCGTTATTTGTGCGGCAGTTGGCGGCACCGGTGAAGTTTCAAGCCGACGCGGTGGTGTTGACGCCGCTGACCGGCCAACTGGCCGGCGGCTCAATCAGCGGCGAGCTGCGTTTGAACTTGGCAGGCGGTTTTGCCTACGCGGTGAAACTGCAGGTCAAGGACGCGGACGTGAACAAGTTGCTGGAAGAAGCCGGCACGAAACGAGTGATGACCGGCAAGCTGCAAGTTTCCACTGCGCTGCAAGGAACGGGCGGATTGCCGACCATGGCCGGTAACGGTCGCGCGGAGATTGTCGGCGGAACATTGACGCAGGTGCCGCTGCAGAATCTGATCGCCAATCTGCTGCAAGTGCCCGAGCTGCGCGAAATCAAGTTCGACGAGTGCCTGCTGGAGTTTTCGCTGACGAACAATGTGATGCAGACGCCGGTCATCCGACTTCTCTCGCCGCTCGTGCAGATTACCGGCAAGGGCGCCGTCTCGCTGACTGATTACACGCTGAATCACGACCTGACACTTGCCCTCGCCAAAGGCACGCTCGACAAGGTGCCGCCGGAGATTCGCAACGTCTTCACCGAGCGGCCCGACGGTTTTTTCACGATCGACTTCCGCGTGTGGGGTCCGTACGACGCGCCGCAAACGGACTTGAAGGACAAGATTGTGCGAGGCGCCGCGCAACAACTGATCGAAAAAGGTCTTCAGAAGTTGCTCAAGTAAACCATGCGCATCATCGCCGGTGCCGCTAAAGGAATGCTGCTGGCCGTTCCCCGCAGCGGCGTGCGCCCGACTGCCGACCGGATCCGCGAAGCGATCTTTTCCAGCCTCGGCGAACGTGTCATCGGCGCGACAGTATTGGATTTGTTTGCCGGCACGGGCGCGCTAGGATTGGAGGCGGCCAGCCGTGGTGCCGCCTCCGTGACATTCGTCGAACAATCGCGCGTGGCGTTGACGAGCCTGCAGAAAAACTTGGAAACATTTCGGAAGAACCGGAACGTCTCGTGTGAGTTGATGATCATGCGGGCCGACGCATTCGCTCAACTCCGAAAGGTTGCCGGCGCAGGTGAGAAGTTCTCTCTCATCTTCGCCGATCCACCGTACGGCAATGCCGCGCAGTCGCTTCTCGATAACAGCGTCTTACCGGGACTGCTTGCAGATGGAGGCCTGTTCGTTCTCGAATCAGCGAAACGAGACGCGCTGAGCGTGCCGGCGTCGTCGCAGTTGATTCGTGAATCAGTTTACGGGGATACGCGCGTGAGTTTTCTTGCGCAACACGAAGCGACCGCAGAGTCGGGGAATTAAGCGGATTCTTTCGCGACGGCTTCGGCGAGCATGTCGGCGACGAGGGGCAGGCGCTTCTGGACTTTGTTGATCGCTTCTTGTGCTTTGGCCCTGTCGCCGAGGTGCGTTTGCGCGAGGCAAAGCCAGACCCACGGCGTCACGTCGTCGGGGTTGAGCTTGATGGCTTGTTGATACGCCCCGATGGCTTCTTCGTATTCGCCTTGCGTGTGGAAGACGTTGCCGAGGTTGTTCCACGCGGTGAGCATGCCGGGCTTGCGTTTGATGGCTTGGCGGTACTCGGCGATGGCGTCTTCGTACTTGCGCAACGCGGCGTAAGCGTCGGCCAGATCGCAGCGTGTCTGGGCGTCGTCGTGATTGAGCTTGATGAGTTCAAGGCACGCCATGGCCGCATCGCTGTAGTTGCCGAGTTTCTTGTGGGCGCGAACGAGTCGCAACCAGGCGGAGAGACTTCTCGGATGACGGGCCACGACGTCGTTGCAGATGGCGATCAGTTCGGCAAAATCCTCCTGCGTGCTGCACACGGCGTCGATGTGTCCCCAAGCGTAACCGCTCTCCGAATAGAGAGCGATGATCTCACGGGAGAAAGCGACCAAATCCACCGGATGCGCGTCGCTCTTGCTGGCGACTTCGAGATAGGTCCAGGCGTGCTGGTTGGCCGGATACTGACGAATCGTCTCTTGGCAGAAGGCGACGAAATCGGCAAACCGGTTCTCCTCGATGAACAGCGTGTAAAGTTTCGACCATGCCCTCGGGTTGTCCGGCTTGTTTCTGACGGATTGTTGGCGGCGGTTGATGGCCCAGTTGACGAAGCGTTTGTGCATCGAGGCTCTTGCTCAAGCAGTTCTCATGCCCTGCAGAGTCCAAAAATCATGGGCTGGAAGACTGCAAAGCGGGGATCAACCTCTTTAATTCATTCGCCAAATTGGGATCGATCTGCTGCAGCTCGCGGCAAGCGTCGCGCGCCTTGTCCTGCAAGCCCTGCCGGTAGTAAACCGCCGCCAGCCCGTACCATGCCGGCGCGAGATCGCGCCGGAGTTTGGTCGCGCGCTCAAAGGAAGCGGTTGCCTCGGCATAAGCTTCGCGCTGCGCGTAGGCCTGACCGAGAAGCAGATGCGCGAGCGCGCTGTTGGGAAACCGGGAGACCACGGACTTCATCAGCCGTTGGGCTTCCGCGTAGTCGCCGGTCTTCAGCGCCTGCGTCGCAGCGGCGAACTCGCGATCGTAGGACAGATCGCTCTGGTTCGCATTGCGTTTGGTCAGATCGGTGAGTGATTTCGGTTGCGAGGAAGAGACGTTGCCGGAGAGGAGTCGCTTCGCGAACTCGACCGGCACCGCCTGGCTCTGGGCCAGTCCCCGGCCCATCGCGATGACACCGACTACTTCACCGTTCGTGTTCACCACGGGCGAGCCGCTCGAGCCGAAGGTCACCGGCGTCGTGACCTGCAGTCCGTCGCCATGAATGATGCGCTGTTGAAAACCGCCGGAGGTGTCTTCCAGCGTCGCCAGTTCGATCCAGCGTCGCTGGCCGGCAAAGTCGCGAAACCCGGACACGCGCGCCGGCGTGACGGTGCCGTCCAATCCGAATGGATTGCCCATGACCACGACCGGCGTGTCCGCAGTCAACCGTTCGCTGGAGCCGAGAGGAAGCGCCGGCAAGCTGGCGGAGTCGATCTTGAGCATCACCAAATCTCGTTCGGGATCTTCGGCGAGCATCCCGGTAACCGGATACTGCTTGCCGTTCCACGCTTTGGCGAGCATGCGCGCTCCCGCGCCGGCGACGTGGCGATTGGTGATGAGCTTGCCGTCCTCGGACACAATGAATCCCGTGCCGGAGCCGATTTCGCGTCCCGCGTCGTCGAGAATGATGATGAGCACGACGGATTGGCGAACCTTGCGCGCCACCGAGATCACATCGATGCCGGAGGACTGCGCTCGTGCGGTCCCGGCCGATACAACGAGCGCAACCAGCAGATGCAAGACGCGAGCTTTCATTCCACGACTCGCATCTGAACGGCATTGATGAGCTTATCGTGAGCGAGAATGTCGGAAATGATGACTACCTGATCGCCCTTGGCCAAGCGTTTCTCATCAAGCAACAATTTCTCGGCCCGTTGAATGGTGAGTTCGGGATCAGAACTAAACTCTGTCACAAATGGGGTGACACCCCAGAGCAATTGCAGTTGATTGCGAACCCGTTGGGAATTGGTGAGGGCGAAGATCGATGAAAATTCTGGGCGCAACCAAGATGTGTACTGCGCCATATGGCCGTATCGGGTGAAGACGAGAATGCCCTTCGCTTTCAATTCGTTGGCCATGACCACTGCGGAACGAACTATTTTTTGACGTTCGTCGCGTAGTTCAGCGCGTTCAGCGTAACCGGCGCCGCCGCTGCGTTCGATGCGCTCGGCAATCCGATTCATCACTTCGACGCATTCCAGTGGATAAGCGCCGACCGTTGTTTCGCCGGAGAGCATGATGGCGTCCGCCTGCTCAAAGACGGCGTTGGCTACGTCGGTGACTTCGGCACGGGTGGGCATCGGGTTTTCGATCATGGACTCCAGCATGTGTGTGGCGACGATGACCGGCTTGCCGTACCGGATGCAAGCCTTCACCGTTCGGCGCTGGATGATGGGAAGTTCTTCGTACGGACATTCGATGCCGAGATCGCCGCGCGCGACCATGATGCCGTCGCTGGCTTCGATGAGGTCGTAGAGGTTTTGGACAGCTTGTTGGTCCTCGATTTTTGCAACGATTTTCTGGTCGCCCTTGCGTTCGGCGAGTATCACGCGCAATTCCTCGATGTCCTTGCTTTCCCGAACGAATGATAGCGCGAAGAGATCGACGCCGAGAGACAAACCGAGTTCGATGTCACGGCGATCTTTGTCCGTGATGGACGGCATGCTGATGTTGACACCGGGCAGATTGATGTGCCGGCGGGAACCCAGTTCCCCCTCCGTCAGCACCTCGCAACGGATGCGCCGGTGAAGTTTCTCCAGAACCCTGAGACGAATCACTCCGTTGTCCACCAACACGGTATCACCCGCGCTGATGTCGTTAACAAGGTTGGCGTAATTGACGTCCACCGATTTTTCCTCTTCGCTGCGCGCGCCTTTGACGGTGAACTCAAACACGTCACCGGGTTCGAGGTGCAGAGGCAGAGGTAGGTCACCGGTCCGGATGGCGGGGCCTTGCGTGTCCATCATTACGGCACAGGGGCGACCGACTCGCTCCGCGGCGTCGCGCAGGCAGTCAAATATCTCGCGGGCCCACTCGTGCGTGGCGTGGCTCATGTTCAACCGCGCCACGTCCATACCGGCGGTGATCATTTTTTCGAGCATTTCCGGCGATTCGGTGTGCGGCCCGATGGTGCAGATGATTTTGGTGCGTCTCATGCCGTTGCCGGGGGTTACTGTAACGGTGCCGGCGGAAAAAGAAAAGATTGCAAATACCGGCGACAAAAATTATCGTGGCGCAGAGCGCGTAAGGAGGTTTATGGCCAAAATCGCGGTCTATCCTGGTAGTTTCGATCCCATCACCAACGGTCACTTGGATGTGATTCACCGTGCCGCCAAAATGTTCGATCACGTCGTCGTGGCCGTCGCACGCAACGGTGAGAAGACGCCGCTGTTCAACCTCAGCGAGCGGGTGGCGCTGGCGCGGGCCGCCGTGAAGAGGCTGCGCAATGTGAGTGTGGATGATTTTGAGGGTTTGCTGGTGCGCTACGCTCGGCGAAAGAAAGCGGCGGTGGTGGTGCGCGGGTTGCGGGCCATTTCGGACTTTGAGTTTGAATTTCAGATGGCCTTGATGAATCGTAAGTTGGATTCGAAGATTGAAACAATTTTTCTGATGCCGAAGGACGAGTACACGTTCATTAGCTCGCGGCTGGTGCGGGAGATCGCCAGCTTGGGCGGCGACGTGAGCGATTTCGTGCCGCGCGGTGTCGAAGGGGCGTTGAGGCGCAAGTTGCGGAGGTAGTCATGAGAATCAACGTTAAACGGATTCCCCCGGAAGGGGAAACGCTGCAAGGGAGCGAGCCAGGCTCAGTCATGGAGCTGGACGAGCCGGATGTACGCTTTCAAGACGATGTCGAGTACGAGTTGCTCGCGCAAATCCAAGGAAATGCCTTGCTGGTCACCGGCACGCTGGAGACACCGGCCACGTTGCGGTGCAGCCGCTGCCTGAAAACATTCAAGCTGCCGCTGCAAGTCGGCCAGTTTGTGTTCCACCACGAGTTGCACGGCGAGGATTTCGTGGACTTGACGGCCAGTATTCGTGAAGATATTATCCTCGAACTTCCGCAACGGGCTTTGTGCGAAGAAGACTGCAAAGGGCTTTGCCCGAGTTGCGGTCAGGACTTGAACGAAGGCCCGTGCCGGTGTGCATCGTCCCGGGGGGACTTGCGCTGGCATGCGCTGGATCAGATAAAACTTAAGTAACGGAGGCTGGTTTCCTCATGGGTGTACCGAAACGACGAATGTCCAAGATGCGCCTGCGCACGCGCAAGGCCGCGAACCGTCCGAAATCGCCTCCCCAATTGTCGGTCTGCTCGCAATGCGGCGCGCGAGTGCGACCACACCGCGTCTGTCCATCCTGCGGCTACTACAAAGGCCGTCAGGTCATCTCGGTAAGCGCCGCGTAATGGCCGGTTGAAATGAGAATCGCCGTCGATGCGATGGGTGGGGACTTTGCCCCCCAGAACATCGTTGCCGGAGCGGTGGACGCTCTCCGCGACAGCAGGCAGATTGTCCGCTTGTTTCTGGTTGGTGATCGCGCGCGCGTCGAGGCCGAACTCCGCAAGCACGGTGCCGTTGACCCCCGCATCGAAGTCCAACACGCCAGCGAGATTATCGAAATGCACGATCCGGCCGTGCAAGCCGTCCGGCGCAAGAAAGACAGCTCGATGTGCCGCGCGATTGATCTCGTCAAGAAGGGCGACGCTGACGCCGTCGTTTCCGCGGGCAATACCGGCGCGCTGCTCACGGCATCACACCTGAAATTGCGCACGCTCGAAGGCATTGACCGTCCCGGATTGGCCGTGCTCATTCCCGCGCCGCAGAATGTTTTCGTGATGATGGATGCCGGCGCGAACCTTGAACCGCATCCGTCCAATCTCGTGCAGTACGCCATCATGGGCAGCTTGTACTCCAAGCAAATCCTCGGCTACAAGTGCCCGCGCGTTGGTGTGTTTTCCATTGGCTCAGAAGACATGAAAGGTAACGAACTGTCGCTCGAAGCCCACCGGCTCCTCAAACAGACGGACCTGAATTTCATTGGCAACATTGACGGTCACGATCTTTTTGCAGACATCGCGGACGTGGTGGTGACCGATGCATTCGTCGGCAACGCGGTCCTGAAAGCCTGCGAAAGCACAGCGCGCGTGGTAGCCCTTTGGCTCAAAGAAGAAATGATGAAAAGCCCGATGCGCATCGCCGGCGCACTACTCGCGCGTGGCGCGTTCAAGGCGCTCAAGCGCAAGCTCGATCCTGACGAGTACGGCGGCGCGGTGCTACTGGGAATCAACGGCATTTGCATCAAAGCGCACGGGGCCAGTTCACCCAAAGCACTCAAGAACGCGATTCGTCTGGCGACAGAATTTGTGGAAAGCCAGTTCAACGAGCACATCGTGGCCGAAGTCCGAAAGTTCCATGACAAAGTCGAGCAAAACACAATTACACAATCCCAGGTCGAAGCGACCTCTTAGGTCCGTGCACATCGTCGGTACCGGCTCGTATGTGCCCGACCGGGTGCTGACCAATGCCGACTTGGAGAAAATGGTGGACACCACCGACGAGTGGATTTTCTCGCGTTCGGGCATTCGTGAGCGGCGCATCGCGCCGGATAGCATGTGCACATCGGACATGGGTACCGAGGCCGCGCGTCGCGCGATGAAGCAAGCGGGGATTCGCGAGGATGAAATTGATCTGATCATCTGCGCGACAATCACTCCGGATATGCCGTTCCCGGCCACAGCGTGTCTCATCCAACAGAAAATCGGCGCGAAGCGGGCGGCGGCGTTCGATATGGAAGCGGCGTGCTCTGGGTTCTTGTACGGACTTGAAATCGGCCAGCAGTTCATCACCTCCGGCACGTACGACACGGTGTTGGTGATCGGCGCTGAAAAACTTTCCACTATCGTGGATTGGGAAGACCGGGCCACATGCGTGTTGTTTGGCGACGGCGCCGGCGCGGCGGTGCTTCGCAGCCGGGGAGAAGATCACGGGATTTTGACGACATGCATGGGGGCGGACGGTTCGCAGGCGGATATTCTGCTGATGCCGGCCGGCGGGGCACGCTATCCGGCTTCGAAGGAATCGGTCAGCGGGCGGATGCACTACTTGAAAATGTCCGGCAAGGAAGTCTTTAAGAGCGCGGTCATAGCGATGCAAACTGCGGCTCAAGAGGCGCTTAAAAAGTGTAATCTGACGATCGACGACATTAAGTGTGTCATCCCGCACCAAGCGAACATCCGGATTCTGGAAGCGATTGCGGACCGGTTGGGTGCGCCGATGGAGAAGGTTTACGTCAATCTGCACCGGTATGGCAATGTTTCTGCTGCTTCAGTCGCCATTGCGTTGGATGAAGCGGCACGTGAAGGTCGCTTCCAACGCGGGGACTTGATCCTGTTGGTCGTGTTTGGCAGCGGATTGACTTGGGCGTCGTGCGTGATTCAGTGGTGAGTTTTCCAGCGGACGATTCGTTGACACCGTGGGTGTGCGGTGCTAGATTGCCGCGCGGTTTTCGAGAGAACTTATGGCAGTGACAAAAAGAGATGTGTCCGGTGTGTTCGACGCGGAGATGAAGCACCGACGTGTCCGCAAAGCTGCCGTTCTCGACAAAATCTTCCATCTGAGTCCCAAGGGTATCACGTTCGTAACCGATACGTTCTTGCCCGAATGGACCGAAGTTGGCGTGGAGATGCGCTTGCCTCACACGGGGGCACACAAGGATCAGAACATCGGTTGCCGCGGAGTGGTTGTCCAATGTCTACGGCGAGAACAAGGGAAGGGGTTCGAAGTCGCGTTGTTGTTTCTCGACCTTCCCAAGCGGGCGCACGCCCACCTCGCCGCCGCTCCTGCCGATACTCGTCCCCTCAGCATCTCAATCTCACGCTAACGAATGGAATATCTCCACAGCCTCCTGAAATTTGCCGTCAACATGGGCGCGTCGGACATTCACATCAAGTCCGGTCACCACGCCACCATCCGCATCGCCGGTGAGCTGTTTCCTGTGCAAGTCGATCCGCCCAGCAAGGAACAAGTGGAGGAGTTGGTGCGTCACATTTTGCCGCGCCATCTGGAGGCACGACTCGAACGCGAGAAGGAAGTCGATTTTTCCTACCTCGATGAATCCTTGGGCCGGTTCCGTGCGAACGTCTTTTACCAACGCGGTCTGCTGTGCGTCGCCCTGCGGCACGTCAAGGCTCACATTCCCTCGTTCGAGGAGTTGCACCTCCCCGAGCAGATTGGCAAGATCGCCACTGCCGAACGCGGCATCGTATTGGTGAGCGGTACGACCGGCTGCGGCAAGTCCAGCACCCTGGCCGCGATGATGGAGCACATCAACCAAACGGAGAAGTGTCACATCATCACGCTGGAAGATCCGATCGAATATATATTTGAGGACAAGCAGTCCGTCATCGAACAACGCGAAGTGGGTCTCGATACGCTGAGCTTTGAGCGCGCGCTGGTCCACGTCATGCGCCAAGACCCGGACGTCATCATGATCGGCGAGATGCGCGACAGCCAGTCCTTCATGGCCGCGCTGGCGGCCGCCGATACCGGTCATCTGGTGCTGACCACGCTGCACACGACCACCGCCTATCAAGCGATAGGACGCATTCTCGATTTTTTTCCTTCGCACGAACGCGACCAGATCCGACGCCAACTTGCCACCACCCTGCACGCCGTGATCTGTCAGCGACTCGTTCCGGCCACGGCAGGCGGTGTCGTACCGGCGGTTGAGATCATGACCAATACGCCAACGGTCCGGAAGATGATTGAAGAAAACCGGCTCGATAAGCTTTTCGCCGCCATCGAAACCGGCACCGAGGATGGGATGCAGACTTTCAATCAGTCGCTCTTCAAATTGGTGAAAGCGAAGATGATCACCGAAGAGAACGCATTGGCCCGAGCCACCAACCCGGAAGCTTTGAAGATGAATTTCCGCGGCATCTTCCTCGACGAATCCCGTCGCATTCTCGCGTCGGCATAGAACACCGCCACTTCCCTGTGAAGCTTGCCGGTTGAAAATCCGGTTTCGTCTGCTATACTTCGCGCCTGTCTCAGGGCGAGAAGTAGATGGAAGACACCATTGCAGCAATTTCTACCCCCATTGGTGAGGGCGGCATAGCTATCGTGCGCGTTTCCGGCGCGCGCGCATTTGCAGTCGCTGACGCCCTCTTCAACTCGCGCCAAGGCCCGCCGTCCCAGTTCGCGAGCCACACCATTCACTTCGGCACGATCGGCTCGAACGGCGAAACCGCCGACCAAGTCATGCTCTCGGTCATGCGCGCTCCTCGCACCTATACCGCCGAGGATGTTGTTGAGATCAACTGCCACGGCGGGTTGCTGCCTGCGAAAAAAATCCTCTCACTTTGCCTGCAGCACGGTGCCCGGCTCGCCGAGCCGGGCGAATTCACGAAGCGCGCCTTCCTGAATGGCCGCATGGACCTCATTCAGGCCGAAGCGGTCATGGATTTGATTCATGCACGCACAGAGCGCGCGCAGTCCGCCGCCATCCACGCGCTCCAAGGCCATCTTTCGACCAAAGTGAATGAAGCGCGCGACCGGCTTGTCACGATCCTTGCCCACATCGAAGCTCACTTGGATTTTCCCGACGAAGACATTGCACCAAACACGCGCGAGAAGCTTCTGCATGACCTTCAGTCGGCCATGGACTTCCTCAAATCCATCCTCGCCACAGCCAGCGAAGGCCAAATTCTCCGCGCCGGAGTTTCGCTCGCCATTGTCGGCCGACCGAACGTTGGCAAATCCAGCGTTATGAATGCGCTTCTTGGTCAAGAGCGATCAATCGTCACGCCGATTCCCGGCACGACCCGAGACACCATCGAAGAACTCGCCAACATCCGCGGCATTCCAGTGCGCCTGAGCGACACTGCCGGCATTCGCAACGCTCGTGGTGCGGTCGAGAAACTTGGCGTCGGGCGAAGTCGTAATACCTTGCAGCACAGTGACTTGGCATTGCATATTTTTGACTACTCACGACCGTTCTCTGACGCAGACCGGGAACTCGCCAACCTTTGTGATTCTCGGCGCACGATCACCGTCTGTAACAAGGTCGATCTCCCGAGACGGATCAAGCTTCCACGCGAACTGGAGAGCGATACGACAGTTGAAGTATCAGCGCTCACCGGAACAGGCATCGAGGAACTGAAGGATCGTATAGAAACTCTTGTTTGGAATGGCTGCGGTGGATCAATGCATCTTGGCGTCGCAATCAACGAACGCCACGCTGACGCTTTGCGGCGTTCAATAAATTCATTGACAGAAGTTGTAGACCAGATGAAAGCAAATTCATCTCTCGAAGTCTTGGCGCAGCAACTTCGTGCCGGGCTTGATGCCGTTGGAGAGATCGTTGGCAAGACAGCAACCGACGACATTTTGGAAAAAATTTTCAGCACCTTCTGCATCGGAAAGTAACTCATCATGTTTGTATTCCCCAAACACTACAACGTCATCGTTATCGGTGCCGGCCATGCCGGTACCGAGGCCGCACTTGCAGCGGCAAGGATGGGTTGCGAAACACTGCTTCTAACGACCAATCTCGATACGATTGGCCAGATGTCCTGCAACCCGGCCATTGGCGGTTTGGCGAAAGGACACTTGGCGCGTGAAGTCGACGCCTTGGGCGGTGAAATGGGCGTGAACACCGATCAGACCGGCATTCAATTCAGAATGCTCAATATGAAGAAGGGACCTGCGGTCCGGGCACCGCGTGCTCAATGTGACAAGAAGGCCTACCAGTTTCGGCTTAAATGGATCGTCGAGCGCCAAGCCAACTTGGATGTGAAGCAGGCGATGATCGAGGATTTGATCGTTCAGGGCGACCGTGTGCGCGGTGTCACTACCAAGATGCAGGTCCGGTACGAAGGTGATGCCGTAATCGTCACAACAGGGACATTCCTGCGTGGTCTGATCCATATCGGCGAGACGATGGTCGAATCTGGTCGCGCTGGTGAGCCGGCCGCCTATTCGCTCTCAGATAGCCTGAGCCGGCTCGGTTTCGAGCTGGGCCGGCTCAAGACCGGGACTCCGCCAAGATTGAATCGGCGGTCTATAGACTTCTCAAAGATGGATAAACAACCCGGTGATGACCCCATCTCGTTCTTTTCATACCGCACGCCGGCAACGTTCCACGTGGAACAAGTCCCTTGTTACGTCACCTACACGACGGAGAAGACCAAAGACATCATCCGCGCGAACCTGCACCGGTCTCCAATGTACTCCGGGCAGATTAAGGGTGTTGGCCCGCGTTATTGCCCCTCCATCGAAGACAAAGTCGTGAAGTTTGCCGAGAAAGAGCGGCACCAGATCTTTCTCGAACCAGAGGGCCGGGCCACAGATGAATTCTACGTGAACGGCGCCTCCACCAGCCTACCGGAGGATGTGCAAATCGAGATGATCAGGTCGATCATCGGTTTGGAGAACGCCGAAGTTATGCGCCCGGCCTATGCCGTGGAATACGACTACAGCCTCCCGTATCAACTCCATCCAACGCTTGAAACGAAACGGGTGGAGAGCCTCTACTTCGCCGGCCAGATTAACGGCACCTCAGGATACGAAGAGGCGGCCGCACAAGGCATCGTTGCCGGGATCAACGCAGCTCGAAAAGCGAGCGGCAGTCAGCAGGTAACTCTCACACGGGCAGACAGTTACATCGGAGTGTTGATCGACGATTTGATTACAAAGAGCACCGACGAACCTTATCGCATGTTTACTTCACGCGCCGAATACCGGCTTCAACTCCGGCAGGACAACGCCGACCTTCGCCTCACTCCAATCGGGCGCGAGGTCGGCTCAGTATCAAGTGCGCATTGGGAGATGTTTACTGCCAAGCGCGCGCGCATTGAGGCTGAGATCGCTCGATTGACGGCAACCCGTGATGGTGGGTGCAGTTATGCAGAGGTGCTCCGCCGACCTGAAGTGACCTACAAGTCGATCGCGGTTGCGGACTTAACCCTACCGGAGGATGTGCAGCATCAGGTTGAAACGCAGATCAAGTACCAAGGCTATATTGCCCGCGACTTTGAGCAAATCGGCAGATTCAAGCGCCTCGAAGACAAACGGATTCCACCTTGGGTCGAATACGACAAGATTACTGCATTGCGCTTTGAATCTCGCCAGAAGCTAAACCGCTTTCGACCAGATTCCATCGGCCAAGCGTCTCGAATCTCCGGTGTGACACCCGCCGATGTCGCCATCTTGCTCGTGTGGCTCAAGAGGGCGGGCGAGACAACATCGGTGTCCTCTTAGGAGGCCTATCTCCTGCCGGCAGACGACTCGATCAGCCGTCGAAATTCATCAAACAGAAAGCCGGCATCATGCGGACCTGGCGACGCTTCCGGATGGTACTGAACGCTGAATACCGGGTACTTCTTGTGACGCATCCCTTCAACAGTTTGGTCGTTTAGGTTGATCTGCGTAATCTCCACGTCTTTATCCTCGACGCTCTTCGGATCAACAGCAAAGCCGTGATTCTGTGCAGTGATTGTAACATTTCCAGATGTCAAGTCTTTGACCGGCTGATTGCCACCGCGGTGACCGAACTTTAGCTTGAACGTCCGGCCGCCAAACGCAAAGCCGAGTATCTGATGGCCGAGGCAGATTCCGAAGATCGGCAACACTCCAAGCAACTCGCGCACGGACTTGTGTGCGTAGTCGAGCGCCTCGGGATCTCCGGGGCCGTTCGACAGAAAGACGCCGCGCGGCCGGTACTTCATCACCTCACTGGCACTCGTACCGGCTGGAACCACCTCCACCCGGAATCCGCGCTGTCGCAGTCGCCGCAAAATGTTGTACTTGATGCCAAAATCGAATGCGACGATCGGCAAGTCGGCGATCGGCAATTCATCGCTATATCGCATCTGTCCGTCCGGCGCGCGCTCGATTTTCCAGTTGTGACTGAGTTTGTCGTCCGGATCCCAAAGGAAGGCTTTGCGATGCGTCACCTCCTTCACGTAGTCCACGCCAACGATGCCCTTCCACTCACGAGCGCGCACGACCGCCTCCTTGTCGCTGATTCCCTCCGTCGAAACGCAGGACTTCATCGCGCCCTTCACGCGCAGGACTTTCGTCAACGCGCGCGTGTCCACTCCTTGAACCGCCGGAATATCATACCGTGCAAGATATTGCGGCAAAGTAGCTTCCGAACGCCAATTCGATGCGATGTCCGAAAGTTCTCTGACCAGAAATCCGGCCACGTGCGGTCGCCAGCTTTCGACATCGGCCGAGTTCACACCGTAGTTGCCGATCTGCGGATACGTCATGGCCACGATCTGGCCTTTGTAAGACGGGTCGGTAAGAATCTCTTGGTAGCCGGTAATTGACGTGTTGAACACGGCCTCGCCGCAGGCCGTCGCCTTCGCGCCGAAACCATCACCGCGAAACACCGTACCGTCTTCCAATGCGAAAACTCCGTTCATTTCGTTTCGTCTCGCCACACAACTCGCCCGCCAACGATCGTCGTGATCGCCCGGCCTTGAAACTTCCAGCCGTGGAAGGGGGAATTGCGCGCCTTGCTCGCCGACTGCGCGACATCGTAAATCCACTCGCTCCCCGGGTAAATGATAGTGATGTCCGCGTCCGCGCCCACGGAGAGCGTGCCCCTGTTCAAGCGCAGCAGCCGCGCCGGACCCACTGTGAATTTTCCGATGAGCTGTGGCAGGGTGAGCACCTTCTGGCGCACCAATTCCATGGAAAGCGCCAGTTCCGTCTCCAGTCCAAATGATGCCGAATGGCGCAAAGTCGAACTCCACTTCCTTCTCGTAACTGCAGTGCGGCGCATGATCGCTCGCAATACACTCAACGGTGCCATCGGCGAGCCCTTTGATCAGCGCTTGCCGGTCATGCTCCGCCCTTGCGTGCGGATGCCGATGAAGGCAAGATTGTCTGACTGCGGATTGCGTTCGACGATCTCGTGGGCCATGCGGGTAAGAGAGCGCGCTCGATGGCAGCCGCGTCCATGAGGGGGGTCGCGCTCATGGCACAAAAAAACCGTTTGTCCGGTGAGGACAGACGGCCAAGCTACATTTTTACTGTCTTCCACGCTGCTCCTTGCCTACCTCGCGGGGTCAGCTTAAAGGTGCAAAAACGTCGGTTTCTCCAGTTCTTACGACCGTGACTGCTTCCGGCTTCTGCGCCAGTTCGACCGGTGTTTTACGATCCAGTCGAGCAGCGCGCGCTCGAATCCGATGTCATACCCGGCCTTCTCGCTCTCGATCCATTTGTGGCGCAGGATTTCCTCCCGCTCCGCCAAAAATTCGCGGTAGAGCGCCGAGTTCATGACCATCTCTTTCGAATCGGCGTTCATCTCGCGCTTCTCACTCACGGCACTTCCCTTGGCATTCCATCTTGGACATAGCCTATACCATTGAGCCCACAGAGGCTAGCACTACCGTTTTTCGATTTCAATACTTCAATTGGCAATTTCGCTCACGGTCGCACCGGCGCCAACCGGCTCACCGGCTCGCGTTCCGTTTGTGTTCCACCATCGAACGTAGAATCTCATCGAGCGACATCGTCGGTCGCCAACCCATCAGTTGATAAATTTTCTCGGTACTCGGCACGCGCCGCTGCATGTCCTCAAAGCCCTTCGCATAAGCCTGTTCGTACGGTACGAGACGGAGTTCTGACCGGCTTTCCGTGAGCAACTTCACGCGCCGCGCCAGCTCCAGGATCGAAACCTCCTCCGTGCTGCCGACATTATAAATCTCGCCCACGGCGCGTCGTTGCTGCGGCAAGCTGCCCAACGCCCGCACCACATCGTTGACATGACAAAAACAGCGCGTCTGCTTGCCGTCGCCGTGAATTGTGATTGGCTCATCCCGCAACGCCTGTTCCACGAATCGCGGCAATACCATGCCGTACCGGCCCGTCTGGCGCGGTCCGACTGTGTTGAACAATCGTGCAATAAACACCGCCAACTTCTTCTCCCGCCAATATGCCATCGCCAGAAACTCGTCCAACAGTTTCGAGCACGCATAACTCCACCGGCCGAACGTCGGCGGCCCAATCAACAAATCATCGTCTTCCCGGAACCGTTCCCGGTCGCTCTTGCCGTACACTTCGGACGTCGAAGTCAGCAACACGCCCACGCCACGCCGACTGGCCGCCGCCAGCACATTCTCCGTGCCCCGCACATTGTCCTCAATCGTGTATACCGGACTGCGGACGACCAACTCCACGCCCACCGCCGCCGCGAGGTGATAGATGAAATCAACGCGCTCGACTAACTCGTCCAACGCCCGGCCATTTGAAACCGACGCTTTCGTGAAATGAAACCGGGGATTCTCCTGCAGGTTCACGATGTTCGCCATCGACCCCGTTGAAAGATCATCAATGACGAAAACCTCCTTGTCCTCCGCCACCAACGCCTCCGCCAAATGTGAGCCGATAAACCCCGCACCCCCGGTAATTAGGACTTGTTGCACAATGACATTCTAGTGCGGGGGAAGCTCGCGGCCAAGTTTCTTTACGACTTCGCGCATATCTTGCCAGACTTCTTTCTTGGCGGCGGGATTTCTCAGTAGGTAAGCGGGATGGAACGTGGGCATGATGGGAATGTCGCGGAAGGTGTACCAGTGGCCGCGCATCTTGGTGATGCCGAGTTGCACGTCGAGCAGTCCGCGCAACGCCACCGCGCCGAGCGCGACGATGACCTTCGGCTGAATCAATTCGATCTGCGACAGCAGATACGGCAGACAATTCTCGATCTCATCCGGTAACGGCGTGCGATTTTCGGGTGGCCGGCATTTGATGACGTTGGTGATGTAGACTTCGCTGCGCTGAAATCCCATCGCTTGGATGATCTTGGTGAGCAGCTCGCCTGCGCGACCGACGAACGGTTCGCCCTGCAGGTCTTCGTTGTGGCCCGGTGCTTCGCCGATGAACATCAGCTCGGCGTGCACGTTACCGACGCCAAAAACCACATTGTGCCGGCAACGGAAGAGTTCCTGGCACTTCACGCAGGCTTTCGCGCGCGCTTCGATGGCCGCTAGTCCCGATTCCCCGGTAGGAGCGGCGTCCCCGCCGCGATGGGCGACCGGTCGCGGCGGTGACGCCGCTCCTACCAACGCTTCCAACGTCGCCTGCGAAACTTCGACGTGAGTGACGCCGGAGCGTTTCATTTCCTCCAGCGCCTTGATCGCCTCGTCAATGATCTCTCTCATGGAGTTGCATGTCCTCCGGCACGGGCGTGGTGAACTCCACGAATTTCCGCGTGCGCGGGTGCGTGAAGCCAAGTTTATACGCGTGCAACAACGGACGCTCAACTGCAATCTTGGATTTGCTTCGCAGGTCTCGCGGACTCGGCTTGCCGTACGTCGCGTCGCCGACAACCGGATGACCGATGTGCGCCATGTGCACGCGAATCTGGTGCGTGCGCCCGGTATGAATCGTCAACTCCACCAGTGCGAAGTCGTCGCGCTGCTTCAACACCCGGTATTCCGTCACCGCCGCCCGGCCACGAGGCGCGCGCGCGGACATTTTCTTCCGGTCGTGCGTGCTGCGCCCAATCGTTGTCTCGATCCGGCCACTCGGCCGATCGAACTTCCCCCAACATACTGCGCGATAGATTTTTTTCACGGCGCGCGATTTGAACTGTGCGCCGAGTGACCGGTGAGCGAAATCTGTTTTCGCAATCACAATGCAGCCGCTCGTGCCTTTGTCGAGACGGTGCACAATGCCGGGACGCTCGACGCCGCCGATGCCGGCGAGTTTGCCGCGACAATGATGGAGCAGCGCGTTGACCAGCGTGTGTTCGTAGTTACCGGCGGCGGGATGAACGACGAGGCCGGCAGGTTTGTTGACGACGATGAGATCGTCATCCTCGTACAAAACATCAAGCGCAATGGCTTCCGGCTTCGCTTCGAGCGGCCGGGGCGGTGGGATTTCAATTCCGACCCGGTCGCCTGCGCGCACTTTGTAGCTCGCCTTGCTCGCATGATCGTTGACGGTGACGTGGCCGTCCTCGATCAACTTCTGCAGAAACGCGCGTGAATGCTCCGGCTGTTGTGCCTGCAAGAACCGGTCGAGTCGCTGGCCGGCGTGCGTTTCGGCTACGCGGTGCGTCTGCATAGTTTCAGGCCGACGAACGCGACGACGATCATCACGGCGGCAATGACGTGGCCTATCGTAAAGATGCCGAAGTAATAGGTCTCATAGTCGCCGCGGAAGAATTCAATGACGAAGCGCAGGACGCCGTAGCTCAGGACGTAGAGCCACCAGACCTGGCCGTCAAAACGCTTGCGCCGGTAAAACATGGTGAGCGAGGCAAAAATCGCAAGGTTGCCGGTGGCCTCGTACAGTTCCGTGGGATGAACCGTCCAGTTGTGAGTGATGTGACCGGGCGGGAAGCGGACGGCCCACGGCAGGGAGCACGCTTTGCCGTAGCAACAACCGTTGAAGAAGCAGCCCAGCCGGCCGAATGCATGACCGAGGGCCACCGACGGGCCGCAGACGTCCGCAATTTTCCAGAACGGGAGCCGCTTGAGTCGAGTGTACACGAACGTGGCGACGCAGGCTGCGATGAAGCCGCCGTAGAACACAAAGCCTTCGCGCAGCGACCGGAGACCTTCCTGATGCCAGCCGGTTATGAAATCGTCCCAAAAATACAGAATGTAGAACAACTTGCCCCCCGCCATGCCGGCTACGATGAGCCAGATTCCCAGATCGGTCACCCGCTCGGAGTTGATCCCTTCTTGCGGCGCGCGCCGGGACGCGACCCACAGGCCGACGATGAATCCGATCGCCACGAGCACGCCGTAGGTGTGAATGTCGAGCGGACCGAGGCGGAACAGGATTGGGTGCACGCAGTTCCCCTAAAAATTCTCGTCGAGCACGATGTTGTGCTTCTGCAGGGTCGTGCCATCGGTATGCCACAGAGTGACGAGCGACTCGCTATAGTCAGCGCGCGCGCGGATTTCCGCCGATTGCGCCGTCGCCAGTTGCGACTGGGCCTGCAAGACGAGAAATGTCGTGGACGCACCGGCGATGAGCTTCTTCTTCTCTGCGTCCAATGATTCCCTCGCCAGCCGGTTCGAGGCGCGCGCGGCTTCGACGCTCTTCAAATTGGTCTGCACGTGGCCGACCGCGTTGTCCACGTCAACGATGATCTGCTGCTCGAGTTTCTTGAGATTGAGCAATGCGGTTTCGGCGTTGAGGCGAGCAACCCGGTAGTTGGCACGGGCCTGCCGGTTGCCGAGTGGGAAACTGGCGGTAACCCCCACGGTCCAGACCGGGTTGTCGCCGCGGGCGAGATTGTCGTTGTAGCTACTGAACCCGTTGTCGCCGCGAGCGTTGTAACCGTAACTTCCCTGCAGATCAACCTCCGGCCAGAGTTGGTTGCGGTTATATTTGACTAAGATGTTTTGTTGTTCGACGAACTGTTTGGCGGCGACGTAATCAGGCCGCACTTGAAGCGCCGTGCGGATGCTTTGGGTCGTGTCGGTTTCCACCATTTCAACCACCGGATAATCAGCCGGCACGAACGACTGGCCCTGAAATTCGCCGACGTTTTGGGAGATCAGGCGCTTGAGCTTGTTTTCGTTGTCCTTGATCAAGCGCTCGGCAAGAATCAACGCCTGTTCGCGCGCGGCCACGCCGGCTTCGGCTTGCGTGACGTCCAGCGGCGAGGAGACGCCGACTTGGACGCGCCGGCGCGTTTCGTCCAGCAGTTGTTGGGCAAGAGTGAGGTCTTCGAGCTTGGCTTTGTGATCTTCGATCGCGAAGACCAATTCGTAGTATGCAGTACTGACGTCTCGAATAGTGGTCATCACCTGAAGCGTGAAATTTTGCACGGCGATGTCGCGGCTCTTGCGGGCGACGCGGATGAGGGCGGAGTTTGCGCCGAACCCGAAGTTCCTCAGGATCGGTTGTGAGAGCGAGAGGGCGGCGGTGCCGGTGTACACGAAATTGGAGGCGATCGTGCCCGAGAAGCGCGCGTCGGAGTAGGTCAGACCGTATTGCGTGCCGGGGGGAAGCTTGCCACTGAGACCGGCATCCGAGACCAACTGTTTTGATTTGAGCGACGTGATGCCCAGCGCGGTGGCGTTTTGCGGGTTCAACGGCTGCGTGGAGTCCTCATAATTCACCTGGCCGGACAGGATCGGGTCGTAGGCGGCCTGCTGCCGGACGACGCCCCACGATTCGATGCTGGGATTGATGCGCTCCAGTTTGATGTCGAGGTTGTTGGCCAGCGCGCGCTCGATGCATTCCTGGATGGTCAGCGATTTGACTGTGGTGTTTGTGTCGTCAGCGCGAGCACTGAACGCCACTGCCAAAGAGAGTGCTACGAGCGAAACTTTCATTTTGATTCCATGAGCGAGAAGTTGACCGATTCGAATCCCAGCGGTCGTAGGAATTCGCGGATGGTTGTTTCGGTATTTCGTTGCGCGTCGCTTAGGATTCCCATGTCGAGAGCGGCGGCTTGCACGGCCTCCAGCGCGGCCAACCGGGCCTTCTGCTCCAATTCGGGGTTGAAATCCACCCACGGAGTCCACCAAGTTTTCGACCGGTCCCAGACTTTGGTCTGTTTGTCGTCAATGAACACGTGCATGATTTTCGGCGGCGGCAGGCTGATTGTCACGCTGTTGCTGGCGGCGAGGGCGACGCATTGCGCGTTGACGGTTGAGAGATCAACGCCGCCGAGCACCGTCGCTTGCACCATCAACAGCACCGACTCCGATCCGAACGGCACCTTCTCCTCCTTCAGCCCGATGACCTTCTGGATGTTGTACTTCACGGTCACCAGTTCGTTGAGCCGCTGAATCTCCTTCACCAGTGCAGGCGCGTCCACAACGCGATTGATGACGCCCTCGCGTTGCGGAAAAAGCCGGTAGTACGCCGCCAGCGCCGCCAATGCAACGATGACCGCTGTCACGGTGTAAAACTTGATGCGTTTCCACATATAATATATATGTATGCCGTTGTGCGACCGGGTTACCAATTCCGGCTGCGAAACGTGACAAATTCTCCGCTCTGCAATCTCCGCGTGAACGGTTTCTCGTCCTTGATCATGATCCAGTAGTTCCGGCCAATCTGCAGCCCGATCGTGCCCGCGAACGAATCGTCGGGCACCGCGAAACTCAGCGGTTCCTTTTCTACGACACCGTTGGGCGGCAATCTGATCAATCCCGTTTGCGTGCCGGTCGTCGAGGGCTGAAAATAGTCCTTGTCCTGGTCGGCGAGCACGAACCAGTTGCGATTCAACACCACTTCGTACGAATTCGTGTTGCTGATCCGGGCATACACGATGACGACGTAGCCGGTATCCAGCTTGCCGACGGTGGTTTCCAACACCTGAAACACATAGTTTGTTCCGCCGTACGTCTCCACCGAATTCGGCTGCGAGAGGTGCCGCGATTCCTGGATGCGCCACCACGCCAGCAGCCCGACGCTCGCGCCGATCACCGCGATCGCCGTCGCTCCGACCAAAGTTCTCACCCGCGCTCTCACAACATCCGCACCGCCAGATTCACCGCCCCGATGATTAGCAGACCGGCCGCGAAATTCGCAAACACGACCGTTCGTCCATGCTTGACCATTTCCCCCAACACCGCGTGCGCCGCCAGAAACACAAACCCGCCGCCCGCGTGTGCCAGCACCGCGTCGAGCCAGAACCGCGGCACGTGACGCAGAAACAACAACCCGATCGCACCGCCCAGCACCGTCGTCGCCTCCACCGCCGCGACCCACGCCAGTGTGGTTTCACGCTTGAAGCCGGCACCCATCAACAACGCTCCGAGCGCCAGTCCTTCCGGCAACTTGTGCACGCAGACCGCCAGCATCATCGACAAATCCATCCGTCCGCTCGCCTCATGCCCCGCCGCCAACGCCACCCCGTCCATCGTGCTATGCACGGCCAGCGCGATGATTAACGCCGACGCGATCTCGCTGAACCGGTGCGTCGTCGTTTCGTCGAAATGGCTCGCCGCACACGCCGGGCAGACATGATAAACGTATTTGCTGATGAAATAGAACACCGCGTAGCCGGAACCCAACGCCAACACCAGTTCCCACCATTTCATCAAATCCCAACCCTCCGGCAGGATCGAAAACAACGTGACGCCCAGCAGCGTACCGGCCGCCAAACTGATCAATGCGCACAACCGTTGATGGGAAAATCCGAACAGCGCGCTCAACCCGCCGCCGGCCACCGCCAACACCCACGCCAGCAACACGCGCGAAAGAATGGCCATTGATTGATCCACCGCACCTCCCTGTCGTCGCGGCAGATGGTGACACAGCCCCGCGCGCCGGTGCAACTCTATTGCGCCGCCGGCTCGGCCTCCGCCCACCGGCCCATCAACTCGTCGCGCGCCTGCTCCTCGTGCGCACGCAACCGGTCATCCGCCGTCGTCGCGCGCGCGGCGTCCAGCAGCTTCACGCGCTGCGCGTAATCCGCCTCGACACGCGACGCGCCCGGCACCGGCAGGACCGGCCCGGACGGCGACCTTGGGTTCGCAATCCCGTCCACCGCCGCGAACAACAACCGCACGTCGGCGACCGGGTCGTCAAACAGCGCGCGCAGCAACGTTTCCGCCTGAGTCGTGACCTCCAGCGTTTCGCCCAGATAACGCGCGGCCCTGACTTTGTTGATGAACGAAAGCTGGCCGGAGTTCCACGCTCGTGTCAGCGCGGCACCGGCGTCCCGGTCGGACAGGCGCGCGAGCGCTTCCAGCGCGTGTTCGTCGTTCTGCAGCGCGGCTTCCTCCAACCGGGGCAACGCGTCTTTGTCGCCGGTGGCCACCGCTTGCTCAATCCAGTCCTCAACAGCGGCATCGGCTGCGGCGGAGGGGCGCTGAAACGGGATGCGGCGGACCGAGGCGCGGGCGACGAAATTGCTGGTCAGTTCGGCAGCGGTTTGCTTCAAGCGCTCGGCCTCGGTAGTTAGCCGCGCGTTTTCCAGCTCCAGTTCGCGAATCTTGTCAGCTTGCTGGGACAGTTGGATGGTCATCTCGGGCGCGACCGGCGCAGGCAAGCGCTCCACATCACCGGAACGATGAACCCACAAGGCGGCCACCACGACGGCGCCCGTCCAAAGTCCCAAGGCAAATGCGGCTGAAGATTTCATTGTGCTCCGCACCGGCAACGTGGCCAGTCCGGCTATTTATCCGGCTTGGCCTCGCCCTTCTCGGTGGAAGTCGCTGGTACTGGCGGCGGGGCGGCCGGTTTCGCGGCCGCTTTTTCCGCTTCCTGCTTTTCCAATTGTGCCAGCCCTTCTTTTGTCAACCACTTCTGCCAGCGCACCCGGTCGGCAAACAGAAATTGTCCGTTCTGCGGCGGTAGCGGGATGGCTTCCTTGAGCGGAAAGTTCTTCGGCAGGGCGCCGCGCATGACGGCGATCCAGTTCTTGAATTCGCCGTTGAGGATCACGCTTTGCAGGGGGCGATCCATCATTTGCGGCGTCAACATGAGGAACGAAAAACCTCGCGGCGCCACGAAATCGTTGATTTCATAAAAATCCTCGACCGTCAACGGCAGCCAGACCGTGCGGCGGTCGCCGTCCCACGCCATCGCCCACGGCAAATCGCTGGTCGCCAGTTCATTTTTCCCGAACATGTCCGCGACCATGTGCGTCATAGTAGAGTAATACGGTGGATAGGGAAACGCACCGCGGCGCGGCGGCAGCAGCGTAAAAATGATGGGTGAAACATTCAACAGCGCAAACGCGCCGACCGCCAGCGCGCGCGTCAACCGGATTCGAAACGCGATGCGGTCGAGCAACAGGTAGAAGAACGCCACGCCGTAAATCGCCACCAGCGGCAGCACCAGCACCAGCAAGTTGCTTCCGCTCACTTCGGTGTACCAAATGTCGCGGTCCGCACCGAGCAACGCCATCCCCAAGATACCGGCCGCCAGCGCGCCGAGGATCGCGCCGCGCAGCCTCGTGGCATCGCGCCGGCGAAATCCGTACAGAATCCCCACCGCGAAGAAAAAGATCAGGAAATCGGAGCCGACCTGCCGCAACGACCCAATCAGGTTCGCGCGCGCGCCGGTCAAAAGGCTCGTGCCAACACCCCGGAACGAAGACGCGCCGGTCAGGTCCGGGTGATACGAACGCTCCAGCGTGTCGCCACTAAATGAACCGCTCTGCTCGACCAACCCGTATTTGGCAAGCCCCAGAACGCTGCCCGAAACCCGGTAGTTGCGCACCAGCCACGGGCTGATCACCACCAGGAACACCGCAAGGTAGATCGCCATCCAAACTCCGGCACCGCGTCCGCGCAGGATGCGGCCCGCGTACAACGCCATCGGCACCACCAGAAACGCCGCCAGATAACGCGTCAGAAAACACAGCCCCATCAGCACCGCGCTCAACAATACCAACACGATCACCGGCGTGGACAGCGGTTGCGGATCCGGGCCGGCTTGTTCGGCCTCGGGAATGTCGGGCGGGTTGAGCCGGCAGTCGGCCAAATACAGAGAATAAATGGCCAGCAAAAAAAGCAGCATCAAGAAATTGGTCGGCAACCCGGAAACGCCGTAGCTCCAAAGCGTGTCGGAGAACAGCAACAGAAAGCCGGCCGTGACCGCCACGCGACGGTCGAAGAGTCGTTTCGCCCACACGAAGACCAGTAGGATGGTCAGCAGCAAACAAATCTGGTTGAAGGGCAGGATCACCCAGCGCTCCGGCGCGTAGATGCGGTCGCCCTCTTTATATTCAAACACCGACGCCGGCAGAAGTTTGAACAAGCCCGCCAGCGTCAGCGGATACAGCGGCGGATTGGACAGATCGGGGTGCCGCATGAGCAGCCGCTCGCGAACTTCTTTCGCACGCAAGTTCCACTGGGCCGGAACATTCTCCACCAGATGCCACATGCTCAGCGGACGGATCAATGAAGTGGTGAATCCTTCGCCTCGCGCGATGTTGCGGGCCAACTGCGCCATGTCCATCGCCTCGCGTTTCTCCAACCCCTTGAACTGCCCGGCGGCGTACCAGATCGCCAACACCACCGCCAGCAACACCACCGCGATCCACTGCAGAACCTTCTTGCCGCGTCCCAACTCGATGTGCCACACGGCGGATTGAATCGAATGTTCCGCTGATTTTCCTGAAGCTGCCATGGTCGTTCGCTCCTGTTTCGCTTGCGGCTACAAATTCTCCAGTCCGTATTGTTTGAGCTTCCGGTGCAACGTGCGGCGGCTGATGCCAATCTTCTTCGCCGCCCGCGTCCGGTTGCCGCCCGTTTCCTTCAACGCCTGAATAATCAATTGTCGCTCCGCTTCTTCCACCGTCATGCCGGTGCGCACCACCGAAATCTTCGTCAGGTCCGCCCCGCCGCGAATCGCCGCCGGCACGTCCCGCACGGTGAGCCGGTCGGCGCGCGCCAACACGACCATTTGCTCCACCGCGTTGCGTAACTCGCGTACGTTGCCCGGCCAGTCATATGCCATGAGCACGTTCAATGCCTCGGGCGTCAGCTCGCGCACCGTCTTGTTGTTCTCGCGGCTGAACTCGTCCAAAAACGTGCGCACCAACAGCGGAATGTCCTCCCGGCGTTCGCGCAACGGCGGCAAGTTCACCGCCACGACGCTGAGCCGGTAAAACAAATCATCGCGGAATTTCCCTTCACTGACCAGCTTTTTCAAATCCCGGTTCGTCGCCGCGATCAACCGCACGTCCACCTGCAACGTCTTCGAACCGCCGACGCGCTCGAACGCCCGCTCCTCCAGCACCCGCAAAATCTTCACCTGCATCGCCGGCTCAATCTCGCCGACCTCGTCGAGAAACAGAGTTCCCCCATCGGCCAACTCGAACCGGCCTACGCGCCGTTCCACCGCGCCGGTAAACGCGCCTTTCTCGTGACCGAACAACTCGCTCTCCAACAGCGTGCTCGACAGCGCCGCCGCGTGCACCGCCACGAACGGCCCGTTCTTGCGCGGCGAGAGATTGTGAATCGCGTGCGCAATCAGTTCCTTGCCGGTGCCCGTCTCGCCGGTGATCAACACCGTGGCCCGCGAGGGCGCAACCTGTTGGACGGTGTCAAACACCTGCTGCATCGCCGACGATTGGCCGGCGATGTTTTCCATGCCGAACTTCTTGTCGAGTTGTTCGTGGAGGTTGATATTCTCAGCCTCGATGCGCCGCGTGTTCAGCGCCCGCTGCAGAACGAGTTCGAGTTCGTCGAGGTTGACCGGCTTGGTCACGTAGTGATAGGCGCCGGCTTGCATGGCTTGCACGGCGTTCTCGATCGAACCGTAGGCGGTCATCACAATGCCCACCGGCGGATGCGTCAACGAAAGTGCCCGGCGCAACAAGCTCATGCCGTCCGCGCCCGGCATCTTCAAATCCGTCAGCAGCATGTCGACCGGCGTGGACTCCAGCGTCTCCATTGCCTTGGGCGCGTCTTCCGCGAGCAACACGTCATACCGGCCGCGCAACGCGCGATCAAGCCCCTCGCGCGTGTTGCGCTCGTCGTCCACGATCAAGATCGTCGGTCGCTTCGTTTGCATTATCCGTTCTTGCCGGCTTCGAGCAATCGCGTGCGTCTTTCGTGCAAGGGCAGCTTGATGCGGAAGGTCGTGCCGCGACCGGCATCGCTCTCGATCTCGATGGTGCCGCCGTGTTCGCGCACGATGCGCTGCACGATCATCAAGCCGAGACCGGTGCCGTCTTCCTTCGTGGTGTAATACGGCTCGAAGATGCGGCCGATTTGCTCCGCTGAGATTCCGTGGCCGGTATCAATAAATGACACCACCGCGTGGGCGTCGGTCGCTTCGGTGCGAATCCGCAGGATGCCGCCGGCGCGCATTGCCTGTAGCGCGTTCTTGATGATGTTGTAGAACGCCTGCTTCAACTGCGCCCGGTCCACCAGAATCCGCGGCAGGTTGCCGGCGAGTTCTCGCTCGACGAGAATATCCCGGTCGGCAATCTCCTTTTCCAGCAACGCGAGCGTTTCGACGACGAGTTCGTTCAGCGACGCGCGCTGCAAATCCGGCTTGGTCGGTCGCACGGCGCGCAGGAACTGACTGATGATGCGATCCAGTCGCGCGATTTCCTCGCGGCCGACCCGGACATCTTCGCGTAGCCGGGCGGCCTTTTCGGCCGGCAGGTTTTTCAGTTCGCGCTCCATGAGTTGCAGATGGATGTTCAACGAGTTGAGCGGATTGCCGAGCTCGTGGGCGACGCCGGCGGCCAGCAACGTAAGCGCGGAGAGTTTTTCCGATTCGATGGCGCTGGCCGTATCCTTCCGCGACTCGGTCACGTCGCGGAGAATGACGGCCATGCCGGTAACGATGGAGTTCTCCTCGTCCACCAGCGGCACGATGTAGAAACTCAGCAATCGCGGGCTCGGGTAGAACACTTCCAACTCGTGGCTCATCACTTTGCGCCACTCATTCTTGTCCGCCGACCAGATTTTTTGCCAGTCGAGGTCGCGCAGATAACGGGAGACCGGCTCGCCGATGCCCCGTTCGGGATCAATGCCGAGCAATCCGCTGGCGGCGGCGTTGAGGTAACTGATCCGGCCTTCGGCGTCGATGACGAGAATGCCTTCCTGAATCGTATTGAACAGCGTTTCGAGAAAGCCTTTCTCGCGCGAAAGCTTCAGCACGAAGCTCTGCAAGCTTTGCGGATCAACCCGCTCGATGCGCCCGATGAGTTTGTCGAGAAATGAGGTTTTCATGGCGCGCTAAAGCCAGCCTTTGCGTTTCAGCCACCAATACAACGCCCCAGTGCACAGGCCGGTCACGCCGAACACCCACAGGTACGCGGTGAGCGCATTGCTGCCTTCCGGCGGAAAATGCCCGAAGTTCATCCCGTAAAAACTCGTGATCACAAAAATCGGCAGCGCCAGCGTCGCCAGCACGGTGAGCACCTTGATGACCTGATTGACCTGCGTCTGCTGGAGATTGAGATGCACCTGCAGCACGCTGGTCAGCGAATCGCGGTAACTCTCCGCCATGTCGCTGATCCGCACCAGTTGATCGTGCAGGTCCCGGTAATACGGCAGCAGGTGCGCCCGCACGAACTTGAACTCGCCCCGCGAAAATCGTCCGATCACGTCCCGCTGCGGCGCGATGATCTGGCGCAGCCGTTGCACTTCAGTTTTCACTCTCAACACACCGCCCAGAACGTCGGCGGACGCCGAGGCTAAAACCTTTTCCTCCAGCTCGCCGATCTCGGCGGAAAGCTCCTCCAGCACGGGGACGTAGTTCTCGAAAAGAAAATCCAACAGCGTGTGCGCCAGCCGGTCGGGCGCTCGCGCGCAGGACGGCGCATTTTTCATCACGCGGTCAATCGTCGCCGCCACGCTGCGCAACGGCTCGCGATGGAACGTCACGAGAAAATCCTTGCCCATGAAAATGTTCAGCTCGGTCGTCCGGAATTCCTCCGCTCCGCGCGTGTAGTCCACAGCATGGATCACCAGAAAGAGGTAATTCTCGTACTCGTCCACCTTGGGGCGTTCGCTGCGCGTCAGGCAATCCTCGATGGCCAGCGGGTGAAATCCGAACACGCCATCCAGCACCATCTTCGCTTCGTCGTCGCTGGCCTGTTCCATGTCCACCCACACGTGCAACCCCTTGTCGAACAGCACCAGCCGCAGGCTGTCCAAGTCGAGGTTTTCGCCGACGAGTTTGCCTTGATTAAATACGAAGGAGCGAATCATGGTTGCGCAACTCTGTCACGTTACCGGCGTGCTTTCACCTTTGACAAGACCCGCGTGCGTGTGCCAACATGACGCGAGCCAAGGTCGTTTTCAAGCCGAAACCAAGGAAAATTTCATGACACTGGACGAAGTCTACAGAAATCTGCTCGTGCCCAACGATTCCAAGCTGGCGCTCATCGTCCTTGATGGACTGGGCGACATCGCCACCGAGGAAACCGGCTTCCGCACGCCGCTGGAAGCCGCGCGCACGCCCAACCTCGACAAGCTCGTAAAGCGGGCCGCGCTCGGCCGCATGATTCCCGTCGCGCCCGGCATCACGCCCGGTAGCGGGCCCGGTCACCTCGGCCTCTTCGGCTACGACCCGCTCGAATTCGAAGTCGGCCGTGGCGTCATCGAAGCGCTCGGGCTGGGCATTGATCTGAAGCACGGCGACGTGGCCGCCCGCGCGAACTTCTGTTCGCTCGACGCCAAAGGCATCGTCACCGACCGGCGCGCGGGCCGCATTGACACGAAAGTCTGCGAGGCACAAGTCGCGCTGCTCGCCGGCAAGATTAAGAGAATCGGCGATGTCGAGGTGATCATCAAAGCCGGCAAAGGCCACCGTTTCGTCGTCGTGTTTCGCGGTGCCGGCCTCGAAGGGCCGCTGACCGACAGCGACCCGCATCGCGAAGGATTGCCGGTTGGAACGGCAAAGCCGGTCAAGAAGACCGCCAAGAGCGCCAAAACCGCCAAGGTCGTCGCCGAGTTGTACAAACAAGCCCTGCCGCTGCTGAAGAACCTCAAACCTGCCAACGGTTTCCTTCTCCGCGGCATCGCCCATCAGCCGAAGATTCCCACGTTTCAAGAACGCTACGGCTTGAAAGCGGCCGCCATCGCCATCTATCCGATGTACAAAGGCCTCGCTCAACTTGTCGGCATGAAGAAGATCGAAGGCCCGGCCACCGTCAAAGAGGAATTCAAGGCGGCCACCGATGCGTTGAAGGCGTACGACTTCGTCTTCGTCCACGTCAAAGGCACCGATCAAGCGGGCGAGGACGGCAATTTTCAGGCGAAAGTCGCCGCTATCGAAGAAGCCGACGCGGCGCTCTCCATATTAATGGAGCAAATGCCGACCGTGCTGGCCGTCACCGGCGATCATTCCACGCCGGTGCCCGTGAAAGGTCACTCGTGGCATCCACAGCCGGTCATGATCGCCAGCGACATTGCCGGTTGGGACGGACTCGACCGTTTCACCGAACGCACCGCCAACACCGGCTCGCTCGGCGTGTTCGAGGCGAAGTACCTCATCCGCCACATGCAAGCCAACGCCAAGCGGCTGGACAAATTCGGCGCGTAAGTTGGTAGGGACGGACCGCCGGGCCGTCCGAGATTCCAACTCAACGCGGCGCGCCCGGCGGTCGCGCCCTACCGATACCGCTCACTCCCCGCCGAACTGCCGGCATTGTCCAGCGTCCGCCCGAGTCGTGAGAGTAGCTGCTCAAACATCGCTGGGCTGTCGCTGCGCGCGGCCAATCTTGTGTGCCTGCGGGTGACGGGCTATCATCGGCTCGATGGCAAAACGCAAGCCAAGGCCAAGTGGAACCGCTCCGCGCCAGCCTCCAACCCTGGCAGCTCCTCCGAAGAATTCTTCTGTGGGCAAGTTCTGGCTCTTGGCTTTGGCTCTTGTGGTGGTCACCGGGGCCGTTTACTGGCAGGTTTGCCACTTCGAGTTCCTCAACTACGACGACGGCAACTATATCTCTGCGAACCCGTACGTGCGGGATGGCTTGTCATTCGGAGGATTTACTTGGGCGTTCACTGCCATGCGTCTCGACCACTGGATGCCGGTGACGTGGCTGGTTCGAATGCTCGAATGTGAATTGTTCGGGCTGGACGCTGGCGCGCATCACCTAGTGAATCTCTTGTTCCACATTGCCAACACACTTCTACTTTTTGTCGTTCTTCGGAGAATGACGGCGGCACTGTGGCGGAGCGTGTTTGTCGCGGCGCTGTTTGCGTTGCATCCGTTGCACGTGGAATCGGTGGCTTGGGTCACGGAACTCAAGGACGTGCTGAGCGCGTGTTTTTTTATCCTCACGCTGTGGGCGTACAGCCGCTATGTCGAGGAGCCGAATCGCAGGCGATTTCTGCTTGCCTTGGGGCTGTATGCGTTTGGCCTGATGTCCAAGCCAATGGTGGTGACGCTGCCGTTCGTGTTGCTGCTGCTGGACTATTGGCCGCTGGGGCGAACGCCGTGGGCCGAACCCGCCGTGGGTCAAAAGGTCAAGTTGCCACCAAGCCAATTGCTGAGGGAAAAGCTTCCGTTTCTTGCGCTGACCGTACTGTCGTGTGGAGTGACGTTCTGGCAACAGCGCATTACAGGGGGGCCGGGACCCCGGGATGTGTTGCCGATTGGCGAGCGCGTGGCCCACGCGATGGCTTCTTACGGGCACTACATCGGGAAGGCATTCTGGCCGAGCGGACTGGCCGCGTTCTATCCATACCAGATGTGGTCACCTTGGGCGGTCATGGCGACCACTGTGGCCTTAGTAGGTGTGTCCGGTTGGGTGATTCGGGGGGCGCGTCGCGCGCCGCATTTCGTCACGGGTTGGCTGTGGTTCTTGGGAACGCTGGTGCCAGTGATCGGACTGGTTCAGTCACCATCGAGCGAAACGATGGCCGATCGTTACGCTTATCTCCCCTCTGTTGGGCTGTTCATCATTGTGGCCTGGTCCGTGCCGGTTCCCGCGCTTGAACGTCCTGTTCGAAAGACGACGGCAGCCGCGGCCGCGGCGGTGTTAGTGGGTGTTTGCGCTGTGCTTTGCCGGCTACAGATGCGTTACTGGGAAAACAGCCAGACGCTGTTTCATCACGCGCTGGACGTGACCCAGGCGAATTATCTCGCGCACAACAACCTCGGGATTGTCCTGCTGCAAGCCGGCAGGATTCAAGAAGCGATCGGGCACTTCGAGCAGGCGGTACAGTTCCGTCCCACGTACACCGCCGCGCGCGTCAATTTGGCGGGCGCGCTGTTGCTGAGCCGCAGAGTGCCGGAGGCGATCGATCAATACGAGCAGTTGGTACGGCTTGAGCCTGACTTGACTGAAGCGCAAAACAACTTGGGGCTCGCCCTATTGCAGGCAGACAAGACCGAGGAGGCGATCGCGCACCTGGAGCAGGCCGTGCGGAGCAGACCCGGTTTTGCTCCCGCTCACTACAACTTGGGAATTGCACTGGAGCGAGTCGGCAAACGTCACGAGGCCATTGGGCAATACGAAGAGGCGCTGCAGCTCAAGCCTGATTATGCCGACGCGCAGAGTAATCTGGCGCGAGCGCGGGCGGCTCAGTGAACGGTTGGCCCAGGACCTTGCGGGGATTCTTGTCTGCCGACAGGTGACCGGTTATCATCGGCGCGATGGCGAAACGCAAACGAAGTAAGGACGCCCCGCGCCAGCCGGTCGCGGTGCCGGCTCGCGCACCGAAGAACTACTTCGCGAACAAACCGTGGCTTCTGGTCTTGGGCTTGATCGTCGTCACCGCCGCCGTTTTCTGGCCGGTCCGGCACTTCGAGTTCGTCAATTACGATGACGACCTTTACATATACGCAAATCCCCCTGTGCAAGCTGGACTGACGGCGAGCAGTCTGGCGTGGGCTTTCACCACAGCTCAACCAGCGTACTGGCATCCTCTGTCCCGGATTTCCCACATGCTGGATTGCCAGTTGTTCGGATTGGACGCGGGGGCGCACCATCTGGTCAATGTCTTGTTCCACATCGCGAACACGCTCTTGCTCTTTCACATTCTTCGGAGGATGACAGCGGCCCTGTGGCCAAGCGCTTTCGTCGCGGCGTTATTCGCGCTGCATCCGTTGCACGTCGAATCCGTGGCTTGGATCACCGAACGCAAAGATGTTCTCAGCGCCTGTTTTTGGATGCTCACCCTGCTGGCCTATGTTCGCTACGTCGAGCAGCCAAGCCGGCAGCGGTACCTGCTTGCGTTGGGAGTGTATGCTTTGGGGCTGATGGCCAAGCCGACAGTGGTGTCGCTGCCATTCGTATTATTGTTGTTGGACTATTGGCCGCTGGGCCGAACCCGTTGGATCAAATCCGCTGCGGCCGATCATGCCAAAGCTCCGCTTGGCCAATTGCTCAAGGAGAAGTTGCCGTTCGTTTGTCTGTCGGTCGCATCCGGCTTGCTCACATATTGGGGACAAAAGGTCGGCGGCGTGGTCAACTCGCTGGAGAAAATCCCGCTGCAGTTTCGTGTCGGCAACGCGGTGGTCGCCTATGTGCGCTACATCGGAAAGACACTCTGGCCGGCCGATTTGGCGGTGTTCTATCCGTATCGAAGTTGGTCACCTTGGGCAGTGCTTGGAGCCTGCGCGGTTTTGGCTCTTGTCTCATACGCCGTGTTTCGCAGGGCGAAGCGCGAACCGCATTTCGTCGTCGGTTGGTTGTGGTTTCTGGGAACACTGGTGCCGATGATCGGCTTGGTGCAGACGGGGGCGCAATCCATGGCCGACCGCTACAGCTATCTCTCCGCGATTGGATTGTTCATCATGCTCGCTTGGGCCGTGCCGCCCCGCCTGCTCGAACGCCGCACTCAAGGAATCTTGATCGCCGCCGGCGTCGCGGCGCTCGCGGCATGTGTCGCGGTATCTTCGGTTCAAATCCGGCATTGGAAGACCAGCGAGACACTCTTCCGCCACGCGCTCAGCGTCACCACCGACAACGCCGTGGCGCACAGCAACCTCGGCGCCGCCCTTTACCAGTCGGGAAAAATTGAAGAGGCCATCCGGCATTACAAAGCGGCGTTGCTCATCCTGCCCGATTACGTTGAAGCTCGTAATAGTCTGGCAAGCGCCTTGATCGATGAGGGTAGGGACGAAGAAGCCATCGCCCACGCCAAGCGGGCGTTGCAAATCAAACCGGATGATGCCAGAGCGCAAAGACAATTGGCTGTCGTCCTGGCCAAGAGAAGCCGCCTGCCCGAAGCCATCCAACATTTCCGCGAAGTGGTCCGCCTGGAACCGGACAATCCCAGCGGACACTATGATCTGGCGGTGGCGCTGGAGATGCAGAGACAGTACGCCGAGGCGATTGCGGGCTACCGCCGTGCGCTCGATCACAACGCGCATTACGGTGATGCGGCCAACAATCTCGCGTGGTTGTTGGCCACTTGTCCAGAAGCGGAGCGCCGTGACGGCACGGAAGCGCTCCGCTGGGCCACAATCGCATTTCAGATCAGCAGTGCCGAGAACATCAATGTGCTCGATACGTTGGCGGCGGCACATGCCGAGTCGGGAAATTTCGGCGAGGCCACCAACCTCGCACAACGCGCCGTGCAACTGGCTTCGAATCGTGGCGAGACGAATCTCGCCGCCGAGATTCGCGCGCGGCTTGCACTCTATCTCACCCGCAAACCGTACCACGCACCGCCCTGACGGACGTGCTGTGGAACAACCGAAAGGTAATTTGCTAGAAGCGGCGGTGTCAACGAACCAGCCTACTGCCCGCCAAATTGCCGGTCGCCGGCGTCGCCCATGCCGGGCACGATGTATCCCCGCTCGTTCAAATGCGAATCAATCGCGCCCAGATAAATCTCCACGTCGGGATGCGCTTCGGACAACGCGCGGATGCCTTCCGGCGCCGCAAACAGTCCGAGATATTTGATTGTCTTCACGCCCCACGATTTCAACCGGGTCACCGCCACGCTCGCCGACCCGCCCGTGGCCAGCATCGGGTCGAGCACGAACGCGATGTCCACGGGCTTCTGCCCGGCAAACTTGCTGTAATACTCTACCGGCTTGAGCGTCTTTTCATCGCGGAACAAGCCGAGATGAAACACGCGCGCTTCCGGCAGGAACTCCAGAATCCCGTCCACCATTCCCAATCCCGCGCGCAGGATCGGCACCAGTCCGACCGACGCGCCGACGTGCGAGCCGTTCGCTTCGGCCAACGGCGTCGTCACCGTCACCGGCTCCTGCGGCAACGCGCGCGTCGCTTCATAGAAGAGGAGGACCGACAACGCGCGGATGCGGTTGCGCACGATGGCGCCGCTGGCGTTCTTGTCGCGGATGTCGGTGAGAAACGATTGCGCCAGCGGATGATTGAGGACGTGAACGGTGTCGCGCATGGCGACGGCGAGTGTAGGGTGCGCGGCGGGAGGCCGTCAACGGGTTTGTAGCCGCGAGCCTGCTCGCGGTCCTCGGTGATGATCGCCTGACGACGTGCCGCGAGCAGGCTCGCGGCTACAATTTCGTGGCAGGGAATTGGCTTCATTTGCTTCCGGTCTTGCTGTAGAATGTTCTCATGGTGAAGGACGCAGAACGGCTGGCGCAGTTTGAGCGCGACCAAGCCCGGCGGCCCGGACGCGACTTGAGCTACGAGCAGGCGCTGCGGTTGTTTGAATCGCTCTGGCAGCAGGCGCGCGTGTTGGGAGCACTGGACACTGTTGATCCCTTGCGCGGGCTGGAGGCGGACATCGAAATCGCGCGCACCTTGAACGCGCGGCGGGAGGCCGTCAACGGGTTTGTAGCCGCGAGCCTGCTCGCGGTCCTCGGTGATGATCGCCTGACGACGTGCCGCGAGCAGGCTCGCGGCTACAATTTCGTGGCAGGGTGGAGATGCGCTCATGTGCTTCCACCCACCATTCCGCGCGTGTTTGTACCGAAAGTTCGGCGCCGGTTTGCCGCCCGTGACCCCTCGGCCTCTCCTTGCGTCGAGTCCCGACCGCGCCGAAGGGCCGACCGTAGGTCTCCCCCGTTGTGCGCGGTCAAAGACCTGCGCACAACAGAGACGCTACACCGGGGCGCAACCACCTTCCTCCATCCACAATTCCAAGCATGTTCCTTACGTTTTCGCTCGTAAAAGCCCCATATCTTGTGAACCCTTTACTCTAACGTCTTTGAAATGCCTGATTTGTGTTGTGGCCGGTCACAAAAATGTTCAAATATTTCTTGCATTGAAAATCAGTATCTATAATGTATAGCCCAACGGTGTGAGTGGGGCTTGTCTGGTCGCGTTCGCCTGCAGGCTCTCAAGCGAGTAACAAAAGGAGTGGAGACTCCTGGAAACGGTGAGGTAGACTGTGGGTAATAGGCCAAAAGTAAAAACAGTCGTTTCGACTTTTTCCTTTTCAACCAACCTTCGTCAATCGGCCCGGCGGAGTTGTCGCCGTCCCCTTGCCGCGCTCGGTTTACTCTTTGTCGTTCTCTCCCTGGCCGCCCCGAAAACTTTCGCGACCGATTTTTCCTGGACGAACACGGCGGTCACCCCTATCGCCTACACCAACACCACGAACTGGGCTCCCTTGGGGCCGCCAGTAACCGGCGACAATGCGTTCCTCACGAACTACATCGGCGCCAGCTCGGTCACGGCGACTATCACCAACGGCACCGCCACCGTCGGCCTCGGCATCGTAACTAACGCGAACCTGACGGTTTTCAATGACAGCACAGGTGTTTACACGCTGCTGCTCAGCAACACCACCTTCCGCGTCACCAGCACCACTAAACTCGGCAACAACTCCGTCGTGCAGATCGGCATAACCAACAACGCCACATCTACGTCCATATTTTCCAACAACAATTTGTTTCTGACCGCCAATGCCGCAATCGTGTTCAACGGCCAGACCGCCATCGGCTCGTTGACCAACCATCTCATCGTGGCCGGCGCCTTCAGCAACGACGTGAACACTTCGATCACCAACAACACTTCCAACGGTGGCGGAATGGTGCGGCTGCTATTCACCGCCAACGCGCCCGTGACCAACAAGGGCACGATTAACCTCAGTGGAATCAGTTCAGGTAGCGCGTTAAATACGGCCTTGGTGGTGCAAGTGGGTACAGCCGGCGCATTGAATACATTCCGCAACGAGGGGACCTTCACCATCGGCGTCGGGGGCGGCGGCGGCAACGGCGCCCGCGTTTATGTATTCTCCAACCAGTTGGTCAACGCGGGCACATTCGTGATCACGAACAGGTCCACTAACACCAGGACCACAAATATGGTGTTTGTGACCGGCAACGGCGCCGGCGCGGCCATCACCAACCTCAGCACCGGCACGATCAAAATGTCAGCTCAGTTGGGTACCGAGAGGTATAACATTTTGACTAACGTGGCCGACATCGTGAATTTGGGAACAATTTCGGGCGACAGCGTTGCTGGAGCTGCCAACATCATCGACCTTGCGGCTGGCAACGTTTTCAGCAACGCCTTGGGCGGTCAGGTCATCGTCGCCGGGGCCGGCCCGACGAATCTGTTGATCCAGGCCGACACCGTCGTCAACCTCGGCACGAACGTCATCAACTCCGGCACCTTGCTCTACCGGACAGCGGCCGGCGGGGCCAACACTCTCGCGAACCAGGGCACGATCCTCTTCGCCGGCGGCAATCTCGATATTAACACGCTCACCAACACCACGACGGGAGTAATCAAGGTGACCAACGGCGTCAACGCGATCGTGGGCACTTTTTTTGAGAACAACGGCACCATTGATATCGGCAGCTCCACCCTTTCTAATTATACGGTCACCGCCGCCTGGACGAATTCCAGCACTGGACGGGTCCTGATCAATGACGGAACGATCAGAGGCGGTCAGGTGGTCAATCAGGGCACAGTCAACTCGGCCGGGACTGCGATCATCATAAGTTCTGCCGGCTCAACGGTGACCAACGCGGCGGGCGGCACTTACATCGTCAGTGCCACAAGCACCAACTTGCGATTCTCGACCAGTGGCGCGGACTCGGGGGCGTCGAACAACTTCTCGAACGCGGGAATCTTCACGTTCAACAGCGGCACGATTTCCGTGAGTAAATTTGTCAACTCGGGCACGTTCGACTCCGCTCACGCTACCACCGGCACCATCAGCGCGCGTGGCGTCGGCCACGTCTTTAGCAATGCGCCCACCGGGGTGATCACCGTGAATTCCGGCACCGTCTTGTATGGCAGCGGCGGCGCGACGGCCACGGGCGGCGTGGACAATGCCGGGGTCATCACGGCCTATGGCAATGGCGTGTTTGGCACCGTTGGCACTCTGCCCGCGTTTACAAACACCACCATCGGAACGATCATCAATACCAACAGCGCGGCGACGTTGGGCATTCAGGCGAACGGGGGCAACATCTTCAACTTGGGCGACATCATCGTCTCCAATGGCGCCACGATCAACCTGCTGAATTCGGGCGCCGGAGCCTCAGGCAACACCTTGACCAACTTCTCCACGGGTCGGGTGCTCGTGGGTAGCGCGACCAGCGATGGTATCCTTAACAGCGGCACGATTGCCAACAGCGGCAGCATCGCCGGCAGCGGCACGCTCAATCTGGCGATCGGCACGGGCGGTCACCCGCTCGACAACTTGAATACGGGCACGCTGGCCGTGTTGAATGGCCGGCTCTTGACCGTCACCAACGTGGGCGGCCTCGCGTTCCGGGACATCGTGACCGTGGATGTGCAGACCAACACCTTCAATATTTATAACGCGGGCACAATCATTGTTGGCACCGGCGCCTCGGAATTGCGGTTTGCCAGCGGCACCAACAGCGCCGGCGCTAACGTTCCATTGAGCATGTTGAACACCGGCGTTGTCGTCATGTCGGGCGGCACGCTGACCTTCCAAACGCCGGGCCGGAGCACCTTGAGCAACGTCACTGCCGGCGTAATCCGCGGCTTGGGCGTGATCACCAATGCCTTGCTCTTCAATGAAGGCACCGGCCGCGTCGTAGCGACCAATGGGCAGTTGCGGCTCGAAAGCGTGGCCGTCGGCCCCGGGACGTATGAAGCGCGGGCGGGTGCGTCTGCCGCGACGTTGACCTTCGTTGACGGTGGTTCCATCAGCAGTCTGTTTAATACCGGCGCCACGATCCGCGTGGAAAGCTTGCTGACCAACGCGGGCAGCGTGTTCATCAATGCCGGCACCCTGGCCGTCGTCGGCGGCGGCACGTATGTCAACACGGCCGACCTGAACACCTTGGTCGGCGGCGTCGTCACCGTCAACACATCGCGCGTCATCGTCGGCGGCGCCTACACCGGCGCCAGCGGCAGCACGCTCACCATGATCAACAGCGTCGGCACCTTCGGCACCGTCGTCAACTCCGGCGCGTGGATCACCGATCCTTCGACGAACATCTTCAACGGCGATCACACCGAGACTTCCAGCGGCTTCATTGCCGCCTCGGCGGGCGACGTGTACATCTTCAAGAGCAACTTCGTCAACCAGAGCACACAGAACACGACGTACGACACGATGAACACCACGCCGGGCGGCAGCGGCGCCGCCGGCACGAAGTTCATCTTCGACGGCACCAATACCGTGTCCTCCAGCGGTTACACGCAACAGTTCTTCACCGCCGGCTTGAAACTGACCGGCGGCTTCAGCGGAACACCGAGCCCGCTGTCCAACGGCGTGCAGTTCGTCACCAGCTTCCCTGCCGTGACCGGCTTTGTGGACAACTTCGCGCTCGATCGCCTCGAGATCGGCAACCTCGGCACCAACAGCATCCTCGAGTTGTTCGACTCGTTCCCGTCCGACGGCACCAATGCGGCGCTGTTCGTCAACGACCTCTGGCTGCTCGGCTCCTCGCAACTGATCCTTAGCAACAATACGGTCCTGTACTTCGTCAACTCCAACGCTTGGAGCATGGCCAACATCAGCTTACTCGGCAACGCCGAACTCCATCAGTTGACCCTCGAGCAAGTGTCTGCCGTACCAGAACCCAGCGTGATCTTGCTCTGGGTGTGCGGTATCGCCACGGTGTACGCCGCCCGACGCCGCGCCCGGGCGCTGAAGAAATAACCACCGCGCCGCGGAATTACGGGTCGTGTCCCAATTTGCCGCTTGGAGGGACGCGCTCCGTCGCGTCCGCCGCATCTGCAATGGTCAAGACGTGGCCACGACTAGCCGAGTCCGCGAGACGCCGCGACGCCGTGCTCGCGGCAACCGTGGCCCTCCTACTCGTTCGACGCCGGTTTGCCGCCATCACCCCTCGGCCTCTCCTCGCGTCGAGTCCCGACCGCGCCGGAACTTACTCGCGCAGCGGTCAACCCTCATTTGGAGGGCCACGCTCCGTCGTGGCCGCCTCTCGGCAACGGACGCGACAGAGCGCGTCCCTCCGACGGCCCCCATGGGTGGTGTCATTCGGCCCGGCGACTACCAGCGGCTTGATGTTGCCGAATCGTCACCGGATCGTCCTTGGATTGCCCCGGTTACGGCCGCGCCTGTCGCTCAGAAAGTGAAATTTTTCACTTGCTATTTATTGACGGGAAAATATACTGTCCTATACAAGACGGAAAAGGGAGAGCTTGCTCGGTCACCTTTGTCGCAAGCTCTAAACGAAGGAGCGGAGACTCCTTCAACCGGTGAGGTAGTAGGGCCAAGCCCTATGGAGAGCTAAAGTTTATGCGGACCACCCATCAGCCGCGCCTGCCATTTTTGAACCCCGTTTCAAACCAACCCCGCCAATCGAGCCGACTCCGATTTATCCGTCACACGTTGCTCGCCGGAGGTGTATCGCTCGCGCTGCTGATTGCCGGCACGAACGCGAACGCCGCCAGCCAAACATGGGGCGCAAACGCCGGCACCGCATGGTATACCGCCACCAACTGGGCCGGCGGCGCATTTCCGGGCACTCAGGGAGACGCACCGGGAACACTGAACAACGACGTTGCGACGTGGGCCAATGGTGCTGGTACCGCGACCTCATACGGCATCAACATGGGCACTGCCAAGTTGAACCTTGGTGCCATCGTGGCTGATTCAACAAGGACGATAGCTACAGGCGTCGGCGATAGCAGTGCGACCGCAGGAAATCTTCGATTGTACGGCGCGACGGTCAACAGCGTGGCGAACGTCATCATCAGAAACAACAGTACTGGGACCATAACGCTCCAAGCCAGGCAAACCGGCGATATGACTGTGATTCTGAGCAATCAGACTGATAACATCATCAACATTGACAGTAGCGGCTTCGTCTACCTCGGCGCCGTCATTACTGGGTCCGGCAAACTCACCTTGGGGGGCGCCGGTTCGGGCGCGTTGATTCTCTCGAATGTTGATACTTACACCGGCGATACCACTGTTAGT